>JACRLQ010000017.1 GCA_016215155.1 Nitrospirota bacterium | reverse complement strand
CTATAATTTTTCATAACCTGTCCTCCTTAATTGTGGCTCTGAGCCTCTGGGTTTATTCCCTTAAGCTTAATCCACGTCGCTTAAGGTTGGACAGGTTTAATACATTATGTCTACTGTTGGCTTCGCGAGTATGACGGCTCTAACTTACAAAATAAAGAGTTTTTCAACAGCCTCTTAGAACTTCCTTACTTTCCAATCGGTTTAGTGCGGGGAGGTTTCTCACCTCCCCGGTTGTATCTGACGTAATCGTGGTTATCGGCCCCTATGCCGTCCGCGGCCTTCGCCATCTTCTCTTCTTTCGTCGCGCCTTTCCCGTCCGCGTCCTTCGCGCCAGCGCTCGTCCCTTTCCCAGTGTTTATTTCTCTCCCATCTGCGCCAGTTCCTGTTGAAGTCGCGATAGGCTATCCTTGGATGTTCCCTGTAAATATGGCGATAATCCCGCGGCAGCTCGATCAATACACCGGGAACTCTTGAGGGGGCTATCACGCCCCACGGGCCGTTGTAGCCCCTTGCCCTGAACCAGCGGCCCTCATAAGTGCGATACCAGTAGCCGTTGAAAAAGACGATATCTACATCGGTCTCCGGAGCAAAATAGGCATATGTCCCGGGGACGACCACCAGATGAGGCGGCGCGGCAAATCTGAATGAGGGGATATTAACCCCTATCCCGACACTTACACCCGCATAGGCCTGTGAAGAAAATATCGCCAGCGCCAGAAAAATGACTCCGGCCATCAATAAACCTGACTTCCCTGCTTTCATGACACCATCCTCCTTTTGGCCTGAGCTTCACTGCCCAGGAGAACCGAAATTAACATCTGCCATGAATAGAGCATAGGCCGTGCCAGTCGGCAGGGCGTGCTCTAACCGGTTGTCAGCGTTCAATCTTCACTATGTCTTCACAATGTTGATGCCAATTTTTAGCCTCTTTAGGTAAAGACGATTCTGATTTGGGGAACCGGGACCGGAGCGGACATTGTTCAGATTACACCACCAGCACCGGACAGGGGGCCTGCTGGATCACTTTTTCGACTACATTGTCCCCGAATATGGTCCGAAGCCAGCTGCGTTTCCTGGAGCCCATGATGATAACGTCGCACCTTTCCTCCTGGGCCACCTCGACTATTTTTTTGTCGATCTCGCCTTCCTCGACACGGGCCTTGATAAGTGCGCCTTCAGAACGCGCGACATCAAACATTTCAGAGACAGCCCGCCCGCTGCCGTTACTGAAGACGTCTTCGAGATTTTTAATGCCGGTAAGATTGAGGTCGCCTTCGTAGGGAGATATCACCTTTACAACCGTGACCCAGCATTTTTCGTCCCCGGCAAGCTTCAGGCCGTTGACCAGGACGTCCTTCGAGCCGTTCATTGCAATCAGAATTTTTCTATAGCCTTTCATCTCTTTCACCTCACAACCAGTACGGGGCAGGTCGAGTTAAGTATTACCCTCTCTGCCGTGCTTCCCATAATGGCCTTGTTTATGCCTCTGTACCCATGGCTTCCGATTGCTATCAAGTCGGCCCCGAGCCGTCTGGCAGATTCGACTATCCTGTCTGCCGCCTGCCCCTCAACGATCTCCGTCCTTGGGTTGACTCCCTGGATATTCGCGTGATTGACCGCCCTGGCGATTATCTTCGCCGCCTCCTGCTGCAGGCTGTTTTTGATCGACTCCGTCTTAAAGAAATCGACCATTTCTTCATAGCGCGGGATCACATACATGACCGTAACCTCTGCCCCGTCGATCTTCGATAACTGACACGCCCTGTTCAGGGCCTTCTTGCTGAAATCCGAATTATCAAACGGCACCAGGATCGATCTATATGAGCCGGTGCATTCGACGCATCGTTTCTTTACTACCAGTGTGTCAATGGACGCGTTGAGTATTACCTGGGATGTGACGCTCCCCATAAGCAGTCTGTTGAGCCCCTTCCGCCCGTAAGTGCCCAGCATGATCAGATCGGCATTTTTGCCCTGGGCCACCTCAGTGATCACTTCCGGGGGCTCGCCCTCGCAGAGTATATAATGAGCGTCGATATTGAATTCTTTAGTTATCGTCTCCTTCGCCTCGACACAGACCTTTTCCCCGATTCTGAGGCGTTTTTCGAGCTGTTCGGGCGCGATGCCGAATTCCTCCGTATCAAAGAAGACTGAATGCGCAAGGAAAAGTTTGCCGCCATGCCGTTTTATCCGGTTTGAGGCCTCGATAACCGCCGCCTTGCTTGACGGTGATTCATCAAAACCTACCACAATTGTTTCATACATGATTAATGCGCTCCTCCGCCTTTTCTGAATATAAGGCCCACCCCGAATCCGGCGCCGAGGGCCGAGATAATTGATATAATCCCGTAGAGGGCCCCGTTCTTCTTTGCCATGTTCGAGAGTGTGTTGACTATTCCAACCTGCTCGACCAGCACCTTCGATTCCGCAGTTTCGACAACCTTGCCGTCCTTTACCGCATAGACGGTGACGACATAGTCGCCGGGCGGCGCCTGATAGGGCCATTCGGTCATGATGTAGTAAGGCTGATGTCCGTCGGCCATATTTTTAAGCTCGATCCTGCCCGTGGATGTGTCATACAGCCTGGAATTTTCTTTATATTTAATGAATTCGCTGAACCACCTGGCCTTGTCCTCATCGTCTTTAACAGGGCCCATCTCCGCATGCCTGCCCAAGGCGGGATAGCCGATCACATATTTGTCCAGCTCCGTTTGGTCGAGGATCTCCTCCAGCTTCCTCGTGCTGTGTATGGAATACAGGTTAGGCACGTTTTCGAGCTTGAGGGTTGCAACGTTCATCCAGAGGAAACCTGCCACCTTGCCCTTTTCCTTAAGCACTTCATGCCCTTCCGGAGATGCTATCTTGATGATGAGATCGGCCCCGGCGTCCGAAAAGCCGCTGACGCTTACAGTGCTTCCGTGATAGAAAAAGTCAATCTTGATATGGTCGTGGTTCGCCCTGGCTGTCAGTTCGCCAGAGGCGGTTCTTTCCGATATGACAAAGCCCAGCATAACAAGTAAGGCCATCATGAACAAGTTATGTGTTAACTTCCCGCTTACGGCTTCAGACTTCCGCGCTTGTCTCATCTTAATGTCCTCCTGCCTGTGCCAAAAGTAATGAGGGACTCAGGGTGAGATCAAATATAATCTTGACCGTTACCGCAAGTACTATCCCCGCGAGGATAACCTTGAGCTGTTCGCCCTTGAGCCGCCTTCCGAAGACCGCGCCGACCTGTGCCCCGACGGTTGACCCTAAAAGCAGCAGGACCGCCAGGACAAAGTCGACGTTATGGTTTGTGTAGGCCTGCAGAAAGGTCACCTCTATGCAGTTAAAAAGTATCTGGAATAGGCTCGTGCCGACGACGACATGCATCGGCATCCTAAGTATATATACCATGATCGGCACCATAAGGAAGCCGCCGCCCACACCCATGATCGCGCCGAGCACGCCTACAAACCCGCCGAAGAGGACCGGCAGAAGGAGCGAATGCGTGACCCCCGATTTTTCGAACCGTGTCTGAAGCGGAAGCTTCTTTAAAAGCCGGGAAAACCCTGATTCTTTCTCAGGGGCAACGGTGTCATTGACCTTCTTTTTCCTCATGCTGCTTAAGCTCTCTATAAACATATAGGTCCCGACAGTCCCCAGCAGCAGGACGTAGGTCATCTTGATGGCGAAATCGGCATTGCCGGTCGCCTTAAGGACCTTGATCGCCTGCACGCCCAGTAAACCTCCGGCAAACCCGCCGATAAGCAGGTAGAGGCCCATCTTGAAGTCAACGTTTCCGACCCTCCAGTGTGCGTATGTGCCTGAGGTCGAAGCTGCCACGATCTGGTTTGAATCGGTCGCGGCCGCGACAGTTGAGGGAATACCGAACATGATCAGAAGTGGCGTCATCAAAAAGCCTCCCCCGACCCCAAACAACCCGGAAAGGAGCCCCACGGCGAGGCCCAGCCCTACGGGTATCAGGATATTGATGCTTGTTAACGCTACTGGCAGATAAAGATACATTATACTTCTCCTCCGATAAATATTGATTTGTCAGGCCTGGACAATGTATTGCCTGGACATGGTGACCACAGGACGGGACGCCGTCCTTACCAACCGCTGAAGGTCTCTGCCGGAGAGCTGTCCATCCCCGGTGACGCTCGGGTCGAGCAGGACCATGTCTATCCCGCTGCTCTGTTTCAGGTAGTCCTTGACCGCTGATACGGTGTCGTTCGTTACCGAGTGGATGTTTACATTCACCCCGACAGAGAGGCATTTTTTCCGTATCGATTCCAGGTCCGACGCAGAACCTTGATCCTCATGCGGCGCGTTGTTGTCCAGGAACTGCACCGCGGTATCAGGGAGCCCTTCTTCGGCAAAGGTTATCGCCGTCATCATGTCTTCGAGCCTTCTCATCAGCTTCTCTTTTTTGACAAGAAGGACAGTAATGCCTTCGTTCATCGTCCTTGCGAGATCGACAGCGTAGGAAAGGCCTTCATCCATCTCCTCATTCTGGTAAGTCACAAATAAAAGTCTTTTTTTCATCTTCCGACTCCTTTTTTATCAATTCAAAAGAGTAATCGCACAAAAGGTGCCAATCGTAACTACCTGATATTAATGATTAATTATTTGACGAGAGGGTTGGCGTTCAGATTTTAAACGGTGCGTTGATGCAGTAAACAGCGGACATGTTTTGTGGAGGACGTTGAAAATAAAGGTTTTTTTAGAAAAAAATCATGCGTTCAAAATATAAACGGTGTGAACACTTGGGGTTCAAAAAAGTGGACGCCGGATACTGACGGGGGTGAAGATACGTGACCAGGATGGAGATTGTCAGTAAGCTCTAGTCTTCCTTCAGAATCTTCCAGAGGCTGGTCCTCGATATCCCAAGCAGTTCGGCGGCCCTGGTTTTGTTGCCGTCGAGCATTTTGACCACCTTCTCCGCGTACTCCTTAACAATCTCGTCGACCGTCCTGATGCGATCAGGGTCTATCGTCTCTATATCAAGGACGCGGAGGCCGCGGGGCAGACTCTGAGGTGTTATCTGCCCGCCCGGCTCAAGTATGATGGCCCGCTCAATGATATTTTCCAGTTCCCTGACATTGCCGGGAAAGCTGTAATTGCGCAATATTTCGAAGGCCTCGTCAGTAAACCCCGATATCTTCTTTTTGACCCGCGGCAGGTGTTTCTGGAGAAAATAGGCGCTTAACGGCCTGATGTCCTCGGGCCGCTCGCGGAGCGGGGGGATAAGGAATTCCATTATGTTTAGTCTGTAGTACAGGTCTTCCCTGAATTTACCCTCTGAGATCAGGCGTTTGACATTCTGGTTTGTGGCGGCTATAAACCTGACGTCGACCTTCTTGGGCTTTGTCCCGCCTACGCTGTAGAACTCGCCGTCCTCAACGACCTTTAGAAGCTTCGCCTGAAGCTGGGGCGAAAGTTCCGCGATCTCATCCAGAAACAGTGTCCCGTTATCGGCGATCTCTACAAGCCCCTGTTTCGCGGTAAGCGCGCCCGTAAAAGCCCCGCGCTCGTGGCCGAAGAGTTCGCTC
Source organism: Nitrospirota bacterium (assembly GCA_016215155.1). GTDB lineage: Bacteria > Nitrospirota > Thermodesulfovibrionia > Thermodesulfovibrionales > UBA6898 > PALSA-1316. Next base: position 20,677 of record JACRLQ010000017.1, on the reverse strand, counting down.
GCCAGGAGGTCTTCAGTGAGCGTCGCGCAGTTGAGGGAAAGGAAAGGCCGGTCCTGACGTCTGCTCGTAAAATGGATGATCTTGGCTATCAGGCTCTTTCCGACCCCGGTCTCGCCGGTCAGAAGCAGGTTGAAATCCGAAACCCTGATCCCTTCGATCGTATTTAAGATCTTCTTCATCCCGTCGCTCTTGGCGATGATGGTGAAACGCTTGTCCATCCCGAAATAGGTTTTAAGGGCCTGGTTTTCTTTCCTCAGGACCTTCTGCTCCGCTATCTTTCGTACCCGCAAGGTCAGTTCGTCCAGGTCGAAGGGCTTTGTAATATAGTCGATGGCCCCTTTTTTCATCGCCTCTACGGCGGACCCTATGCTCCCGAACCCGGTTATTATGATCACGTCGGTCTGGGGATATTTTTCTTTTGTCTTTTCGAGCAGGTCCATCCCGCTAAGGCCGGGCATCCTTATATCCGTGACCAGAATATCGAAATCGGACTTCTCCATCCGCAGAAGGGCCTCGGCGCCGTCCGTCGTCCCGGAGACATCGTAGCCTTCATCCTTGAGGGAATCAATAACATTTTCGAGGGTGATCTCTTCGTCTTCGGCAACCAGTATCTTTATAGCCATTTTTTAGTCATGCCCCGGCGCGGCCGTCACCTGCCGAAACTGCTTCCTTGTCCGACCCGGCCGGCAGGATTTTGGGGAGAGTGATGATGAATGATGTGCCCTTCCCCTCAATGCTGGAGACCGCTATCTCGCCGCGGTGCCTTTTTATGATATTAAATACAATCGCAAGCCCTAGCCCGGTCCCCTTTTCTTTTGTGCTGAAAAAAGGCTCGAATATCTTCTCGGCCGTCTCCCTGGGCATCCCGGGGCCTGTGTCGGACACTGTGATGACGACATGATGGTCTTCTTCGACCGCGCCTACTGAAAGACTTCCTGAGCCGGTCATGGATTCGACCGCGTTCGAAAACAGATTTACGAATACCTGTTCCAACTGCTCGGGGTCGGCGTATATCACTATCTCCTGCGGCATCAGCTGAAGCCCAAAAGATACCTGCTTCACGTCGATGGAATTTGCTACCTGTTTGTAAACCCCCTGTATGAATGACATCAGCTCTACGGGCCTTGGGTGGGGATCTCTGCCCCTTGCGAAAGACAGGAGGTCGGACACAATCCGCTTGACCCTCATCGACTGCCCGAATATGTCGTCAAGCCCCCTGGTGATGAAATCGGGCCCTTCAGCGCCGGTCTTCTTCCTGAGCCTCTGGGCCGTCGTGTAAATATTATTGAGAGGGTTATTGAGTTCGTGGGCGACCCCCGCAGCCAGGGTCCCGATCGCTGCCAGTTTCCTCGACTGGAGCAGTTCCTTCTCCCTCAATTCAAGCTGTGTTTCCATCTGGTTGAATTTGAGTATAAGCTGGCCGACTTCATCACTCCCCCACCCGTCTACCGGCTCTGAGACATGCTCGAAGTTTCCTCTGCCGGTCTTCTCTATCAGACCGGTCAGCAAATGCAGGCGTCTGACTACACCGCTTACGATAAACAATGTTGTTCCGAACCCGACTATCAAAAATATCGGGGAAATGACCAGTATCGCGACGCGGGAACTGTGGATGAAACTTTCCACGTTTTCCCTGGCTGTTTTATCCAGTTCTTTTGAGACGGCAAGCATGTTTTCACCGGTCTTCCTAAGGGCCGTTATTTCAACGTCAAGTTCTTTAAGCTGAAGGATCAATTGGTCATCGGACCTCATCGAGAAGGCCTCTTCCAGATACCGTATGTCCTCAAGAGGCTTATCGAGAAAATTCGCGCTGATGAGGCCGCTTACTCTCGAATAAGCACTGGAAGTGCTCTTTAAATGTTCCGATTGGGCCGAGACCGCATTTAAAAGTCTCTCTATATTGCGGAACTGCAGACTGTACTCATCCAAAAGCCCCCTGAGCGATGAGGTCCTGGCAACTCCGTCCGGTGTCATGGCCTTCAGGATCGCGTCAAGTTCGGAAAGATACTGATAGATGGCCTTTGACTCTTCATCCGCCTTTTCGGGCGCGTAGAGGAAGTAATTCTTTTCGTGTCTTCTGAGCTGGAGGGTTTTGCTCCTGATAGTGTCCGTCAACTCAAGAAAGACCGTCTCCTTCGTGATCTCGATAAAATTAAGATACAGAAAGACTGAAAGTATGGCGATAAGGAAGGAACTTACAAGGAAGCCGAGAATTATTTTTTTCTTGAGCGACATAGCCTATATATATCCGGCGCCGCCTGTAATCAGAATTTTCATCCGGCCGCTCCTCTTATGCCTTACCCCTGGTTGACATGTATTCGGTATACCATCCGACAAACTTGCCGAGCCCTTCTTCGATCGTAGTGACCGGCCTGAAGCCGGTGTCCCTTACGAGGTCGTCTATATCGGCGTAGGTCATAGCCACGTCACCTGCCTGCATAGGCAGCATCCGCATCTCCGCCTTCCTGCCGAGGCACTTTTCAAGGACCTCTATGAAATGCACGAGATGCACCGGTTTATTGTTGCCGATGTTATAGAGCCTGTATGGGGCGGTACTGCTTGCTGCGTCAGGCGAGGCCGCGGACCAGTCAGGGTCGGGCGCGGGGACCCGGTCCATCACCCGGACCACCCCTTCAGTGATATCGTCTATATATGTAAAGTCACGCTGCATCTGCCCATGGTTGAACACATCGATCGGCCTGCCCTCGAGTATTGCCTTTGTGAAGAGGAAATAGGCCATGTCAGGCCTTCCCCACGGGCCATAAACCGTAAAAAATCTGAGGCCCGTACATGGTATCCGGTAGAGATGGGCGTACGCGTGGGCCATCAATTCGTTCGATTTCTTCGTGGCGGCATAAAGAGAGACGGGGTGATCGACATTATCGTGGACAGAGAAGGGGACCTTTGCATTCGCCCCATACACCGAGCTTGAGGAAGCAAAGACGAGATGACCTACGCCCGAGTGCCTGCAACCCTCAAGTATGTTCAGAAAACCGTCGATATTGCTCTCGATGTAGGCGCGGGGGTTCACCAGCGAATACCTGACACCCGCCTGGGCGGCAAGGTTCACGACCACATCGAACTTCTCCTCGTCGAACAGCCTTGTCATGGCGGCCTTGTCCGAGAGGTCGAGCCTGACCGGCTTGAAAGACGGCTCGAACGACATCTGCTTCAGCCTGCCGAGCTTAAGGCCTACATCGTAATAATCGTTGAGGTTATCGAGGCCCACCACCTCGTCTCCCATGGAGACAAGTCGCTTCGCGAGATGAAAACCGATGAACCCGGCCGCTCCTGTGACCAATACCTTTCTTTTTGCCAAAAAACCTCCCTCAGCAATGCCTGCGCATTTCCGCTAATCAATACATTAATTATCTTTGAAATTATTTTCAACTCCGACGCCCGGCGGGTTATAATCCATCCACGAAAACCGCTTTTACAGTCGCGGGTTTATGACGATTTTTTACGAGTATATCAAAGACTGAGTGCCTGCTGATATCTTACGCACAATCACATTCTATTATTACAATTACATGGCGGGGATCGAGTATAATGAGAGCGGAAGGGTGATTATCACTGACATAATTATCAACACTATTTACTTGACTGGGGGGCTTATGGAAAATCATGATTTGGCGGCCTTGGGGATCAAGACTTTTGAGGAAACAAAGAAGGAAAATGAATATGGCGCGGAGTATTGGAGCGCGCGAGAACTTCAACCGCTTCTGGGCTATACACAATGGCGTCGGTTTGAAGAAGCAATTCAGAGAGCTATAACTTCTTGTAAACAATCAGGAAACGATCCTTCTTATCATTTTGCCGGCGTCGGCAAAATGATCGGGCATAGGAAGAGAGTGCATCCCTGGAGTATGAGATGTCAAATAAATATTGCGGAAAATTAACTTATAAGTTAAAATGATAAAAGTTAAACGTTTTTTAAAAGGAACAAAGGATTTATATATATCTGAAAAAGTATTCGGTTTTATACGATCCTATGAAAAAAAGGACAGGGACGGCCGTCCCGTCAATGAAGTTGTCTATAAACTAGACTATTTGGCTCGTGGCGGTTTTGTTGTTGACAACAAAATCATTAAGCATGAAGGTGACGGCGTTTTTCGTATTAGAGTGCAGGATATCGGCCGCATTATTGGCTTCTATGAAGGCACTGACAGGTTTATCGCCGTAAATTGGTATTACAAAAAAACTCAGAAACTCAATAGAAGTCAAAGGAGAATCATCAAACAAGCGGCAGAAACAAAGAAATTCAACCAATGGATTTATGAGATAGGAGGCTAATTATGGATTTCGGCACATACGCACAAACAATACTTGAAACCACGAGAGAATCAACCGTTGGCATTGAACTCGACCTGAGATTTGACGTCATAGACTTTATCAAAACCAGATTAAGAGAAACAGGGCTGTCTCAGAAATCTTTGGCGCTTAAGATGAAAATGAAAGATAGCCAACTTACCAGAATTTTAAATGCTGAAAGCAACATAACCTTGGAAACAGTTGCCAGAATTTATCATGCCTTTGGCTGCAGACCAACTATAGCGGAAAGCCAGGAGTTCACTGAAACAATCAGTGACGATCAGGTCTATAGACAAGCGGCACTATATGAACATCAAAATCAATATATGATTGCCGGCGTTAATTAAGGAGAATTGAAATGGACAAAAAAAAGAAATCAACTGAAGTTAAAAAGCCCGCTCAAATTCAGATAAAGGGCTATCAGACAATCCCTCCAACGGAGGGCCTTTCTATAAACCCAAATAACCCGACCCATCATGCCGACATAATAAATGTTCTGTTTAGCAACGAAGGGTTAGCTTTGATAAGTTTTTTTTCGCGGACGCCCGGGCTCAACGTTGAAGAATGCAGGGTCTCTTTTTCTCATGCACTGGCAAAAAAAATTGTGGATCTGCTTTGTCAACATCTTAACTATTACCCGAAAAGTGCCTCTCCGCAAATTGAAACAAAAAAAGGACGAGTTTCCAAAAACCCATAAAGAGACCGTCGGCGCTAGCATTGACTTCAAGATATAAAGGGCGCTGCACTAAACTGGAATTGGAAGAGAAGGATGCCAAAGATTGATAGTCAAGTCGGGAGAGGATATATGAGCTTGGGGCTGGAGTTTGAGAATAGGGGAAGTGTCCCTGGTTTATTCGTATTCGGAATGACAAACAATGCTGTCATTTCGACTGAAGGGAGAAATCTTTGTTCCCGTGAAAGATTCCTCACTGAACCTGTCACGAGCGTCAAAATCAAGATTTCTCGTTTTGCTCGAAATGACAGCGAGGTGGTTGGAATGACACAAAAAGGGCTTTTTACAAGAGGCTCATTTTTTAAACCCGTCGAATTCGACGGATTTAAATTGTGGCGAATTCGCCATAATTGGAATAGAAGCAATTGCGCAATCAGGATTTTAAACCTCTCGAATTCGAAAGGTTTAAAAAGTCTTTCGCTCCATCACTGTCATTTCGACCAAAGGGAGAAATCTCATGCTCAGAGAACATCGCTACTACGTATATCTATTGACGAACAAGAACGACAAGGTCATGTACGTTGGTGTAACCAACAATCTTGAGCGACGGGTGTATGAGCATAAAACAAAGCTGGTCCCAGGTTTTACTGAAAAGTACAACGTGAATAAATTAGTCTACTTTGAGGATACGCCTGATGTCCACACCGCGATAGCAAGGGAAAAGGAAATCAAGAAATGGCGTCGAGATAAGAAGAACAATCTGGTTGTCGCTGTCAATCCTGAGTGGAAGGATCTGAGTGCTGGGTGGTTTGAGATCTCTCCCTTCGGTCGAGATGACAATAAAGCAGAAGGTCGAGATGACAGAAGAGAAAAAGGTCGAGATGATACAGGATAGATTCCTCACATTCGTTCGGAATGACAGAGAAAGGCGAAATGACAGGAGAATGTCAGAATGACAAAAAATGCTGTCATTTCGACCGAAGGGAGAAATCTCACGCGTTCGGTCGAGATGACAAATGCGTAATATGAGAGGTGACTAATGGCGCTGCATAAAGACTTTCCGCAATCCCCGTATGCGATTCTCGATCCGGGCATCCGCTGGTTTCCTGCCGATGAGGCGCTACGCGAGACCAGCATGGAGAAGCTCATGCCGCCGCTCGTGGCGGAGCTGCGCCGCAAGGTGAAGGAGTTCCGGGACTCTGGGTACGCGGACGCGACAGACACCAGCCGGAGCCTGCTCAATTGGTGGTTCAAGACGCCGCACCTGCAAACCCTCACCCCCGGCCCCTCTCCCTTGTCAGGACGAGGGGAGAATCCCATGGTGGAGTTTCAATACTACTTTGCCCAGCGCGAGGCATTGGAGACGATTGTTTACCTCTACGATGTGGTGGGGGTCAAGGACAAGCATGATATGATGCGCTTCGATGCGAGCGGCCTTGTCTCGGGGAGCATGTTCGACGAAACCTGGCGGCGGTTCGTGGTGAAGATGGCGACGGGCAGCGGCAAAACCAAGGTGCTGAGCCTGGCGCTGGCGTGGAGTTTTTATCACAAACTGTACGAGCCTGAATCCGAACTGGCGCGCAACTTCCTGGTTATTACGCCAAATATCATCGTCCTGGACCGTGTTTACCGGGATTTCCAGGGCCTCCGCATCTTCTTCGACGATCCGGTGCTGCCGGACAATGGATTTGATGGGCGCAACTGGCGCGACGATTTTCAACTGACGCTGCATCTGCAAGACGAGGTCCGGATCACCCGGCCTACTGGCAATATTTTCCTGACGAATATTCATCGGGTTTATTCTGGCGAGGATATTCCACCGTCACCGGATGATGAAGACATGCGGGATTATTTTCTGGGCAAGCGGCCCACGGGCGCGACCACGGATTCCAAGGTGGATTTGGGCATGATTGTCCGGGATATAGATGAACTTATGGTGTTGAATGACGAGGCGCACCATATTCACGACCCGCGCATGGCCTGGTTCAAAGCAATCGAAGATATCCACAACCGGCTGAAGCAGAAGGGGGCGGCCCTTTCCATGCAGGTGGACACGACGGCCACGCCCAAGCACAACAACGGGGCCATTTTCGTGCAGACCGTGGCTGATTACCCGCTGGTGGAGGCCATCAAGCAAAATGTGGTGAAGCATCCTGTGCTGCCCGACGCGCCGAGCCGCGAGAAGTTGAGCGAACGGCAAAGCGCGAAATACACCGAGAAATACGCCGATTATATTCATCTGGGCGTGATCGAATGGCGCAAGGCCTATGCCGAACACGAGAAGATAGGCAAAAAGGCGATTCTGTTCGTGATGACCGACGATACGCGCAACTGTGACGACGTAGCCGAGTATCTGGAGGGCAATTACCCTGACTTGAAAGACGCGGCGCTGGTCATTCACACCAAAAACAACGGCGATATTTCAGAATCCGCCTCGGGCAAGGACAAGGACGAACTGGAGAAACTGCGCAAGCAGGCGAATGAGATCGACGGAATGGACAGCCCATACAAGGCCATTATCTCGGTAATGATGCTCAAAGAGGGATGGGACGTGAGGAATGTCACCACCATTGTGGGCCTGCGCGCCTATTCCGCGACGAGCAACATTCTACCCGAGCAGACGCTGGGCCGGGGTTTGCGCAAGATGTATCCCGGCGATGTCGAAGAGTATGTCAGCGTGGTGGGCACCAAGGCATTCATGGAGTTCGTGGAATCTCTTCAGGCCGAAGGAGTGGTGCTGGAGCGTAAGCCAATGGGGGAAGGCACGGGGCCGAAGACTCCGCTGGTGGTAGAAGTTGACAAGGAGAATGAAAAGAAGGACATTGCCGCGCTGGATATTGAACTGCCGGTGCTGACGCCGCGTGTTTACAGGGAGTACAAAAGCCTGGGCGATCTGGACATAACCGCGCTGGGGCATCAACGAGTGTTGTATCTGCAGTTCAGCGAAGAAGCACAGCGTGAGATCGTCTTCAAGGACATCGTATCCGGAGAAATTACGCATACCACGATTCTCGATACGGCCGGCGTCGCCGACTATCGCAGCGTGATCGGCTACTTTGCGCAAAGCATCATGAAGGACCTGCGACTGGTCAGTGGCTATGACGTGCTGTATGGCAAGGTCAAGGCGTTTGTGCATGAGGAGTTGTTTGACCGCCCGGTGGAACTGGAAGACCCCAACACCTTACGCAATATGTCAGAATTGGCCGCCACAAAGACACTGTTTGAGACCTTCAAAAAGGCCATCAACGCGCTGACCGTCCGGGACAAAGGCGACGCCGAAATCCGTGACACGATCAAGTTACGACAGACCCGGCCTTTTGTGGCAAAAAATCAAGGCTACCTTGTCCCGAAGAAAAGTGTTTTCAACCGCATCATTGGTGAAAGCAATCTGGAGCTTAGGTTCGCCTCATTCCTGGAGGATTGCAGCGACGTGGTCTCATACGCGAAGAACTACTGGGCTGTTAATTTCAAGCTCGATTATGTGAAAGCGGATGGCGACATTTCCAACTACTACCCGGATTTTATGGTCAAGCTGTCCGACAAGCGAATTGTCATTGTCGAAACGAAGGGACAGGAAGACCTGGATGTGCCGCTGAAGATGGCACGGCTTCGGCAATGGTGCGAGGACATCAACCGGGTGAAGAACGACGTGGAGTACGACTTTGTTTACGTGGACGAGGAAAGCTTTGATAAATTCAAACCATCTTCATTCCGGCAATTGCTGGAGGGCTTCAAGGAATACAAAGGGAAAATATAAGGCAAAGACAAATGCAATTGGAGTTAAAATAACAACTGTGTGTTATCGTAAATTTAAACAATGTCTAAAATAAAAATAATCTATCAATGCCAGGCCTGCGGCAACACCAGCCCCAAATGGATGGGCAAGTGTCCTGACTGCGGGGGCTGGAACAGCTTTGTCGAAGAGAAGGTGACCTCATCGAAAAGGCAGACCTCTGAACTCGACTCCATGGGCACGAACGCGCCCCTGCCCTTGAGCGAGGTTGAGGCCATCTCGGAAAAGCGGGTCGCGACCGGAATCAGTGAGTTCGACAGGGTATTGGGAGGCGGTATCGTTCCCGGCTCCGTCACCCTGATAGGCGGAGACCCCGGCATAGGAAAGTCAACTCTCATCCTGCAGATATTCGCGGGCCTGTCCAGGCGCCCGGGCAGACTCCTTTACGTCTCGGGAGAGGAGTCCCCCCAGCAGATCAAGATGAGGGCCGACCGCCTTGATGCGACATCTCAAAACATAATAGTGCTCCCCGAGACCTCGCTTGAGGGGATCATCGGTGCGGCAAAAAAGATCAGGCCCGAGGCGATGGTCGTCGATTCGATCCAGACCGTCTATACAGAGGAGATGCCTTCGGCCCCGGGGTCCGTAGGGCAGGTCAGGGAATGCGCCGCGAAGCTCGTACTCCTTGCGAAACGCTCCGGCATTCCCGTCTTCATCATAGGGCATGTCACAAAGGACGGAGCTATAGCGGGCCCGCGGGTCCTTGAACATATCGTCGATACAGTGCTTTATTTCGAAGGGGACAGGGGACATGCCTACAGGGTGCTTCGGACGATTAAAAACCGTTTCGGCTCGACCAACGAGATAGGGATATTCGAGATGTCGGACGCGGGCCTCAGGGAGGTAGAAAACCCCTCGGAGCTTTTCCTCTCCGAGCGTCCCCATAATGTCTCGGGGACGGTTGTCGTGGCGAGCATCGAGGGCACAAGACCGATCATGGTCGAACTCCAGGCCCTTGTCTCGCAGACCAGTTTCGGGATGCCCCGGCGGACCTCTATCGGCGTGGACTTTAACAGGTCCAGTCTCCTTACCGCCATACTCGAAAAGAGGGCCGGACTGCACTTAGGCGGAATGGACATATTCATAAACGTGGTGGGAGGCCTCAAGATAATGGAGCCCGCCATAGACCTGGGGATCATAACGGCCATAGCCTCCTCCGCGAAGGAGGTCCCGGTGGACCCAGGCACCTTCGTCTTCGGCGAGGTCGGCCTCTCGGGAGAGATAAGGGCCGTGGCACAGGCGGAACTGAGGCTGAAGGAGGCCTCGAAGATAGGCTTTAAAAACGCGGTCATACCGGCCGGCAATCTGGCCAAGATAAAGGGCGATATGAAGATAAATATCATAGGGGTGAAAGATGTCAGGGAATGTCTTAAAGCTGTCCTGGGTTAGTTTTTTATTTCTGGTGCTTGCCTCATGCGCCCATAAACCGCTTGAGATGGTTTATCCTGAATTCCCCGATGTCGGCATAAAAGAGGCTCTGGAGGAAAAGAAGAAAGTAACAGGGCTTGAGGCGACCTTCTCGGTCACGTTCGCGAAGCCGGACTCGGAGATAAGGGGCGACGGGGCGCTTGACATCGCAAGCAGCGGCGACATGAGCATGCGTCTGTACTCTCTCGGCTTTCTGGCTCTGGAGCTTGAGTCAAAGGACGGCGTGGTCACCAGCAGTCCGCATGTCGAGAGGAACAAGACGTTGATCCTGACCGAGGGGCTAAGGGACTGCCTCTTCTGGTGGAACATGGAAGACTATACGGCAGACGATGAGGACGGCCGGTACGTCCTTCGCGGACCCGACAGGAAAGTGGTCCTCGACAAAAAATCTTTCCTGCCTTTAAATCAGGTAGTATGGCTCGACGACGGCAGGCAACTGAGGATCTTCTACGACCTCCCGGTCAGGGAAAATGGCGTCTGGTACCAGTCGAAGATCAGGATAGAGCTAAATAGATATTCCGTGACACTGATGGTTAAAAACCTCGCGATAAAAAACGGCTGGCCCGGCTGCAGGTATTGTTCGCTTTAGCTTAATAAGCGGTTGGAATTTGTAAAGGATTGCAGCCGCCCAAATCACTTGATCAGTCTCTTCCGCATCAGTCTTAAAGGATAGGGGGCGAGCATTACAGAAACCGCGACGAGCCATACAATGTCCCATTTGACGATTAAGAATTGCCCCCCGGAGAAAGCCCTGCAGATATTGACTAAGTGGTAAAGCGGTGTAAAGAAGGCGATCTTCGAGATAAGCGGCGGCAGGGTCTCGACAGGGAAGAAAATCCCTGAAAACAGAAAAAGGGGCGTCATGAAAAGAGTGAAGAAATAATTGAACGAGTCGATCCCGGGCGCGAACGCGGCAAACATCATCGCTATCTCGGAAAAGATAATCCCGCTTATAAAAAGCATAGGAATCACTAAAAGTATCATGGGAGACTTTACGAGGCCGAGGACGGCGATGACGATTATAATTATCGTGCCGTAAAGCAGACTCTTCGAGGCCCCCCAGATAAGCTCACCCGCTATAAGGTCGTCAACGTTTACCGGGGTCGCGAGTATGGCGTCGAAGGTCTTTTGAAAGGTCATCCTGACGAAGGTGCCGTAAGAGCATTCATAGGTGGCGGCGAACATCGACGACGACGCGATGATGCCGGGGGCGATGAAATTGACGTACGGTACGCCGTTGATCTCTTTTACATATACCCCCAGCCCGAGCCCCATCGCGGCAAGATATAAGACCGGCTCCACAAAATTGAGGGCTATGCTCGACTTGTATAGTTTCGTATAAACCTTCAGATGTCTCCGCCAGACACTGAGCGCCCTTTTAATCCGCAAGTCTCCTCCCCGTAAGCTTCAGATAGACATCCTCCAGCGACCCGCCGTGCGTATCCATAAGGCGGGACGGTGAGTCTGTCGCGATAATCCGGCCTGAGTCCATGATCGCCACCCTGTCGCAGACCTTTTCGGCTTCTTCCATATAATGAGTGGTAAGAAGGAGCGTAGTGCCCCTGAACTTAAGGTCCGAGAGCTTGTCCCATACCGCATGCCTGGAGTGGGGGTCGAGCCCGACCGTCGGCTCGTCGAGCACCATAAGCTCCGGGGCATTCAACAGCGCCCTGGCCAGGAGCAGCCTTCTTTTCATCCCTCCCGACAGGTCTTTGATTTTAGAGTCCGTCTTGCCGGTGAGTTCGACGAATTTGAGAAGCTCTGCGGCAAGTTGTCCCGCCTTCTTCGGGGGTATGTCGAAATAGCGGGCATAGACGACCAAATTTTCGAAGACCGAAAGATCAGGGTCCAGGTTGTCGTCCTGGGGCATCACCCCGATCCTCGCCTTTATCCCTGAGGGGTCAAGGCCGACATCGACATCGAACACCCTGACCTCGCCCGACGTAGGAGGCATGAGGCAGTAGATGATGCCCATCACGGTAGTTTTTCCCGCCCCGTTCGGACCGAGGAACCCGAAACACTCCCCGCGCTCGATCGAAAAATTTATGTCGTCCACGGCAGTGAACGTCCCGTAGCGCTTGGTTAAATCTTTAGCCGTGACGATCTTCAAGCGATTATTACTGCAGCGACACCTTATTGATAGTGACCGTGCCGCTCGCTATTGTCAGGGTACCATGAATGCCGGTAAATCCGGAATTGCTCAAAAATGTTGAATTGTACCCGCCGTCCAGGATGAAATTAAAACCTCTGTCGAAGACAGCGTCTTCATAAAAAGTAATAGCCTGCAACTGGAGTGTGCCGGGCGCAGGGCCCATTGAATATGCGGCGCCTATGCCTGAATGGGGAGAACTATCACTTGTCCTTCTAACGAGCGCGCTCGGGTTGCAGCCGGGGAACCGGAAGGAACCTATGCGCGTCCGCCAGTTGCTGGTAGAAGAACTGTCAAAGTACTCGTTTGTGTACCAGAAGGTGCAGTCGTCTGATGGATCGACGCTCATCGCGCTGTAGTCCCCCCACCGGCTGATGCCTGTCTGGGGTCCGGTGCCGGCAATAAGCACCGTCTCGGCCTGGGGAAGTGTGCTGGGATCGTCAGTTACAAGCCTGCCTGAGTATGCGATCCCGGGATAACTCGTTGAAGAGGATGTACTGTAGCCGAGGGCCATATTGCCGTCCTTGTCAACGGCAAGGCTCCCCATCCAGCGGTATATAGTTGTGTCAGGTACATAGGTCTGCAGTTGAACGGCCGTTGACGAGACCGTGCCGCCCGTCACATCTATCTCCGCCCACTCCGGCCGCACAGTCGAACTCGTATCCGGCCTCACGCTATGGACGACCCAGAGGGACTCGTCACTCCCCACCCTTCTGAACTGGACCTTCTGCATAAGCCTGTCACCCAACGCATCGAGCTTTATGGTCGTCCCCAGCTGAGGCACGACGTCTCCGAGACTATTATAATCATATGTTGATTGAGCCACCGTAACAGGTGTAGTGTAGAAGGTCCCTGAGGCGCAGTCGTTCCGTGTAACAAATCTTCTGACCTCAAATCCGAAGACGCTCTGGGATTCAGACACAAAATAATTCGGGGAGCCTGAGGAAGGCAATGAACTCGGGGCAGACCCGAGGAGGTTGCTCGGTATCATAGTAAATATGTTGTAAGCCGGGTACGGAAGGAACAGCATCGACCAGGTCAGCGTATTCCCAGAGATAAGGTCGCTCCGGCTGAAGGCCGCCACCAATGTCCCGGCAAAAGTATCACCGGGCTCTGTAAATTCATTGGCCGACATATAAAGGCAGTCGGGCCAGATCCCGAACTTGGGGTAATCCTGAAGCGTGCCTACAGGAGGCAAATTCACGCCTCCCGGATCCATCTGAAGGGCATAAAGCCACCAGCCGCCGGAAAGCGGGTTGCTCGTCTTGGATACGGCGATGCACTGATAAAACGGCGTTACAGGCTGCCCGCCGCTATAGCCGAAGGCGAAATGGCTCAGGATCCAGCGGTCGGCAAGCGGGTCATAGACCACGATAGGGTCCCCCATCGAGTTCCCGTCACATTGGGGTGCGCCGGACCCTGCCCAGAGATTGTCCTCCGTAAACGATGCCTGGAGGTTGCCGGCCTTATCATAAATGGCATAGGAGGCGTTTACTGCCTGGATATAGTGATTTGGGCCGACGTCACCGTTGGTATCAGGCGGATAGCCGCTGCCGCACTGTCCTCCGGAACAGGCGTCGGTCTTGCTCATCCCCACAAAGTTCTGGAGGGACGCAGGCATCGCCGCAAACGGAACGATCTGCCCGGAAATAGGCAGGGGCTCAGGCTCATATGAGGGAAGCGGAGACCTGGGTCTTGACGGCGGCCTCAGAAGCGGTCTGTAAGGCTTGTCAGAGGCGGTGCTTTTAAGCGGATAATATGGGAGATTCCTCACATCATCATTGAATTCATAAGGGACCACGGGGTCACCCGGCATCGATGCAACAAGGCCGGGCTCTTCCACGGCATTGTCGGGAGCAGCCTGGACCGTTTCAGAAGCAGCGGCATATGCCTCTGCTCCACACAATATTACCGCTGACATCAAGACCGCCGAAACCGCTTATGAAAAAACTTTCATTTCCGCCTCCCTGGATTTTACATGTAGTGACCGCAAGCTGTTTAATATTGCAGGGTTTTTATTGCAACATTAAGGCCGGCAATCGGATGACATTCCATTATACGACATTGCCTATACGTTAGGATAGCCCATCCCCGCCAGTCAATGTTTCAAGTTACCCTTCAGTTACAGCGGCAAACCCACCCCTTCACCCCTCCCAAGAGGGGAATAAATCAGGGTCCCCTCCTGGGAGGGGCAGGGGGGTGGGTTGTTTTTCCGGCTCAAACCCGCCCAAGACTGAAGCCTTACTGTTTCAATTGCTTTTATATTGAAAAATATCGCTGAATCTGTTATCCAATAGGTTATGGCTGACGACGACAACATCTCGGTTCCCGCCTATTATCTGGGCAAACTTGAGCAGAAAGTAGCCGGATTGTCCACCCTGATCGACATATCCGAGATCATCTCCTCCACAATGGACCTCGATGCGCTTATGGACCTGGTCATGGACAAGGCCAAGCTGGAGATGGAGGCGGAGGCATGCTCCATCCTCTTTTATAATAAACAAACCAACAAGCTCGAGTTCGAGGTGGCCCTCTGCGGGGACGATTCGACCAGCCAGGTCCTGAGAAAGACCATCACCCTCGAAATGGGACAGGGGATCGCGGGCTGGGTGGCGGAAAATCTTAAACCGATCATCATTGACGACGTGAGCGCCGACGACCGGTTTTTCAAAGGGGTTGACGCAAAAACGGGCTTCACCACAAAAAATCTCATCGCCATTCCGCTTGTGGGGAGGACCGGACTCATAGGGGTGGCGGAGATCATAAATTACGGCAAAAAGGATTACAACCTCGAAATACTTCAACTCCTATGCAGGCAGTTCGCGGTCGCCATAGAAAACGCGATGCTCTACAGGGAATCGATACAAAAGGAGCGCCTGAAACAGGAACTCGAAATAGCCGCTATTTTACAGCGGAGTTTTCTGCCCGAATCGCCGACCCTCAAAAGGGGGGCCGTCACTTTGTCCGCCCTGAACATCTCAGCGGCCAAAGTGGGGGGCGACCTCTATGATTTCATAGAGCCGTCGGAGGGCCTGGCAGGGGTGCTGATAGGCGACGTATCCGGCAAAGGCGTGTCGGCGGCGCTCTACATGGCCAAGATCGTATCGGACTTCAGGTATGCGGCGCGGAACGAGACCTCTCCTTCGTCCGTATTCAATGCCTTAAACCCCCAGCTTTCGAAGTCACCGCGCGGCATGTTCCTTACGGCCGTTTACGTCATCGTGGACAGGAACTCCGGGGAAACCGAAATATCTTCGGCCGGACACCCCCCCCTGCTCTGGATAACCGGCGGGGAGGTCAAGGTCCTTGCGATCTCCTCAGGGCCTCCCCTTGGGATCGTCCCCGTCGAATACTCCTCCACCCCGGTCAGGCTTTCCCCCGGCGACAGGCTTTTGATGTTTACCGACGGACTGTTCGATGCCAGAGACAAAGACGGCGGAAGGATCGGCTTCGATAACATCGTAGAGTTCGTCAGGGGCCATACGACGATGCCCGACCTCATCGGCGGACTTGCGTCCTTCGTCAGCGAGTTTGAACAGGGAGCTGAGCGCGCCGATGACATAACGATCGTGGAAGTGAAGTTTGAGGACTGAGCGGGCGGAGGACCCGGTGTCGGTCACCGTGCCCTCGCATCCCAAATACCTCTGCGTCGTAAGGGATGTGACGGCCCGGATGGCCCGGATCGGCGGAATGACCGAAGAGACGAGCGGTCAGGTAAAGCTCGCGGTGGATGAGGCCTGCGCCAATGTCATAAAACATACGTACAGGGGAGACACGACAAAAAGAATTGTTGTAAAATTCAGAATGGCCCCGGAAGCCTTCGAGGTCATTATCGAGGACACCGGCCCGAGGGTCGACCCCGAGGCGGTAAAGGGCAGGGACCTCGACGACATAAAACCCGGCGGACTCGGGATACATTTCATTAAAAGGGTCTTCGACGTCGTGGCCTTTGATCAGACAAAGACGAAGGGCAACCGGCTCAGGCTCATAAAGAACATGGAGAAGACTGATGAAGATCGACATAACCATAGCTGAGGGCGTCCCGATAGTTGCAATTTCGGGAGAAATCGATATGTCTACATCTACCCTTCTGAGGACCCACCTCCTCGAACTCGTAGGGGAAAAAAGGCCCCTGGTCCTGATAGATTTTACGTATGTCTCGTATATCGACAGCTCCGGTATCGCCACCTTCGTCGAGGGGCTTAAGGGGATGATGCACTATGGCGGGAAGCTTAAATTCGTGGCGATCCCCGCCAATATCGCCGAGATATTCAGTTTTTCGAAGCTCGACAAGGTCTTCGAAATGTACGGGAGCGTGAACGATGTCCTCGATCGTTGAGGGCTTTTTCGGGGCGGTCGGAAGGATGGCGCTTCCTCTTCGGAGGGACGTTCACGACGCGGCAAAGATCATCAACAGCGCCTTTTACTGGTCGTTCATATCCCCCCTTAAAGGCAGGCCGATCAGGTTCAGGGCCAGCATCTCCGAGATGGTCAAGGCAGGATACAACTCCGTGCCTATCGTCGCGACCATCTCGCTTTTCGTCGGCATAATACTGGCGCTCCAGGCCGCCTACCAGCTAAAGAGGGTCGGGGCGCTGATCTACGTCGCAAACCTCGTCGGGGTCTCACTCACCAGGGAACTCGGCCCGATCATGACGGCCATAATAGTCTCGGGAAGGTCAGGCTCGGCCTTCGCCGCCGAGATCGGCTCGATGAAGGCCGCGGAGGAGATCGATGCCCTCACCACCATGGGGATAAACCCCGTGAGGTATCTTGTGGTGCCCAAGCTTGTCGCGCTGATGGTGATGGTCCCCGCGCTCACGGTCCTGGCCGATCTTATCGGCATATTCGGCGGCTTCCTGCTTGCGACGACCGCCGTAGGGCTCCACCCATACAGCTACTTTCAGCAGACGGTCAACGCGCTCCTGATCAAGGACGTCTTCACGGGGCTCCTTAAGGCATGGGCCTTCGGAATCGTCATCACGCTCGTCGGGGCGTATCAGGGCTTTAAGGTAGAGGGGGGAGCTGAAGAGGTGGGCAGGCGCACCACGGCATCCGTCGTGACCTCCATCTTCCTCGTGATAATAGTGGACCTGTTTTTCACGTCGCTGTTTTACTTCTTCACATAGGCAATAATGGAAAATGCGATAGAGATTAAAGGGCTTCAGACGCACTACGGAGACAGGGAGATACTGAAAAATATCACGGTGTCTATCCCGCAAGGCAGGACTACCGTCATCCTCGGTGGCAGCGGCTGCGGAAAGAGCACGCTCCTTAAGCACCTTATCGGCCTCCTGAGACCGACCAAAGGCCAGATAATCATTAAGGGAAAAGACATCTCGGGGCTGCAAGAGGATGAACTAAACGAGGTCAGGAAGAAGATGGGCGTCCTGTTTCAGGGGGCCGCGCTCCTGAACTCGCTTACGCTGGGTGAAAATGTGGCGCTTCCCATTCGGGAGCATACGCGGCTGAACGACTCGACGATAGGGATCATGGTAAGGATGAAGCTCGACCAGGTGGGGCTTTCGGGCTTCGAGTCCTTCTGCCCTTCCCAGCTCTCCGGGGGAATGAAGAAACGGGCGGGGCTGGCGAGGGCCCTCGCGCTCGACCCCGAACTGCTTTTTTTTGACGAGCCTTCGGCGGGCCTCGACCCGGTGACGGCCGCTGGACTGGACGAACTCATCCTGAAACTTAGGAACGTCTTCCGGATGACTATCGTGGTCGTAACCCATGAACTGGCCAGTGTGTTCACTATAGCCGATTATGTTATCATGCTTGACAGGGGCGAGGTGGCCTTCAACGGCACCCTTGAAGAGCTTAAGGCGTCCGACAACGAAAAGGTGAGGATGTTTCTTGAGCGGAGGCCCGAGAAGGAGACCTATTCGCCTGACGACTATTTCAGGGTCATTGCGGGGGACTAATGCGACAGAGAGGTGAATCGTGAAAGAAGAGATCAAGGCCGGGATAATAATAACCGTATCGCTTTTGGTCCTTAGCGTTCTCGTCGTACTGATCGGCGGAAGCCAGTTCATGGATAAATATGACAAGTATTATATAAGGGTCTCCAATGCCGCCGGCCTTGAGGCCGGCTCACAGGTAAAATTGGGGGGCGTAAGAGTAGGCAGGGTGCTGGGCGTAAGGGAACCGGACGGCCCGGGCAAGCCCGTGACGATAGAGATCGGAATCCGCCAGGGCACGCCCGTTTATAAGGGGACCCGGGCGCTCGTTACCCAGATCGGTTTTGTAGGCGATATATACCTGCTGCTTTCCGTCGAAAAGACGACGGACGAGCGCATCAGCCCCGGCCAGGACATCCCGTCCGAGCCGACCGTCGAGTTTACGGCCATCATGGCCCGCCTCGACGGCCTGTCGCAGTCCGTTGACGTGCTGGTGAAGGACGTCAATAAGCTCTTCAGTCAGGACAACCTCAGCAGGGTCGAGAAACTGCTTGTAAATACCGACAAGGCCATCGTCTCCGGGGCGTCAGGCATAGAGAAGATATCCGCGGGCCTCGTCTCCGCTTCCAAAAAGCTCGAACTCGTAATGAACGAACTTGAGGGCCTGATCAAAGACAACAAGGGCGAGTTCGCGCAGCTTGTCAAAAAGGCCCGTGAAGACCTCGAAAAGGCGGGGGACATGATAAAAAGCCTCGAAGATACGTCCAGGGCCGTCGGAAAGACGTCTCAATCCATCGACAGGGCGGTCACACTGCAGTCACGCAACCTCGACCAGCTCCTGAATTCGATGTCCGAAACGACCCGGGAGATCCATGACCTGCTGCAGGAAATAAAGGTCAAGCCCTGGAGCGTTCTATACCAGGAAAAGAAGGAGGATTAAGATGCGGAAAATACTGATTGTCGTCCTTTTGGCGTCGCTGCTTTCATCCTGTACGATGCCTCAGACAAAAATATACAGCGTCTCCCTCGCGGATGACATGCGGAAAATTCCTTCCGGGACCGGGGCCGTGTCAAATGCCACGGTGGTTGTCGCGGTCCGTTTTCCCCGCTATCTTTCACAATCATATATCGCCCACAGGTCATCCCCGTTCCAGCTTGAGATCTCCCGGTATTCAAGATGGGACACACCTCCTTCGGACACGGTACGGGAGGCCTTTAAAAGCATGCTGGAGTCCTCCGGATTATTCAGGGAGGTCAGGGCCTCGGGGTTCGAGGTTGAGGGGTCTCATTTCCTCGAGATAAACCTCAGGCGGTTCGAAAAATACCAGGCGGGTGAAAACGCTTCGGGAGACCTCTCCTTTAACGTTACCTTAAGATCGCCTCAGGGCAGGGAGCTTTATATAAAGGAATATTCTAAAACAGTCCAACTTGAGGACAAAAGCAATCTGGCCCTTGCGAAGGGCTTAAGCAGGGCGCTCTCGGAGGGACTGGAAGAGGTCAGGACGGGACTTATCAGGGCCATGAATCCGGGCGGCTGAAAAAACAGGTTGAGCCCCTTAAAATAGACAAAAAGTCTGTCATCCTCCGACCCTGGGGCGCCTCTGGCGCTGCCGAAGGCAGGTAAACTTGATCGGGGGACCCATGTTGCTGACCCGCACAGGCCCTCCGCACGGACAGCGGGCACACGCCTCTCCCAAACGGAGATTTTCGCAATAAAATTTCAAGGTTGTTTTTTTCCGCGCTTTCAGTATAATAATGCGATATTCGTCAGGTGTGAGGGGGAGTTCAAATGTTCGAAAGAAGCCGCGATGAGATCGATGCCGACTGCGAGGAGATACTCAAGACCGAATTGTCTTCTCAGAAGGTCAGTGGACTGATAGCAAAACTCTACGATACGGAGATAGATATCGACGACTTCATCGCTGACCTGAAGGATGACCTTGACATGGAGAATATCCTCAGCCTCCTTGTCACATACCATAAAAGAAGAGTATGTGAACTCTCGGTCGAAATTAAAAACCTCTCAAAGGACAAACTTACCGGTTTTTACACAAGGACCCAGCTGGAGGAAGAGCGCGGGACCATCTCCGCCATGGTGGACCGTAAGCGCCCGGTCGGATTCATCATGCTCGATCTCGACAATTTCAAGTGCCTGAACGATTCATACGGGCACCGTTTTGGGGATTCCGTGCTGCAGATGGTCGGGAGCTCGATCCTGACATCGGTCAGAAGGTATGATATGGCGTACAGATACGGGGGTGAAGAATTCCTGCTGCTTCTAAAAGATGTGACCCCCTCATCACTGCGGAAGATTGCGGAGAAGACCATCGCCAGGATATCATCTCTTAAGATACCACATAACTCAAGCAGCATCGGGATTACCGCCTCTGCCGGGTTCTATGCCAACAGCGAGGGGCTGTTTCCCG
>JACRLQ010000001.1 GCA_016215155.1 Nitrospirota bacterium | reverse complement strand
GGCGGGTTCCGGGAGAGCGCCTACACGAAGGAGGCGGAACTGATCCGGCGGGAGGTCAACCCGCAAGGGGACCTTGTGAGAACACAGACGATGGTCGTTTCCCTGGATAAGGCGCTCGCCAGGGACCCGGCCTCCGACGTGGCGCTGAGGGAGTACGACCTCCTCGTCGTCCGCCAGATCCCCGAATGGACGGAAAGGATCCAGGTGACGCTTTCCGGCCAGGTGCAGTTCCCCGGCATCTACACCGCGCGGAAGGGGGAGCGCCTGAGCTCGGTCGTGCGGCGCGCCGGCGGCTTCACGAAGGATGCCTATCTCAAGGCCGCGCAATTCTCCCGGGTCTCGACCCAGAAGACGCAGCAGGAGGCGATCGACAAGCTGATCGAGGACCTCGAGGTGGAAGTCGCGCAGAAGGGCCAGCAGGTGAGCGGGGCCCTCGACAAGGAGGACCTGGAGGCGAACAAGGAGTTGATCGCATCCCGCCGCGCCCTCATCACCCAGTTGAGGAAGACACGGGCGAAGGGGAGGGTCATCATCCACCTGGGCAACAACGGGAAGATCGAGGGGACGCTGGGAGACGTCCACCTGGAAAACGGCGACCGGCTCGACGTGCCCGAGAAGATGAACGTGGTCAACGTGGTCGGCCGCGTCTATAACCCCACGGGAGTGGTCTTCGATCCCGCGCGCGACTCGGTAGGGTACTATCTGCGGTTGGTGGGCGGCCCCACGGAGAGCGCGGACCGCGACCACATCTTCCTGCTGAAGGCGGACGGCTCGGTGGTCACCCGGGAGACCGCCGACAGCGGTTTCTTCGCCTTCGGCGACCGGGGGTTGATGGATACCCGGGTGGAGCCGGGCGACTCGATCCTGGTCCCGGAGAAGTTGGTCCAGACGCGATTCATGAAGGACGTGAAGGACATCACCCAGATCCTGTACCAGATCGCCGTCACCGCCGGCGTGCTGATCGTGGCGTTCTGAACAGAGAAGAAAGATGAATCGCGACCAGAATGAAGCAACGACCGTGACGCTGGACAAGGAAGTTTCCATCGATCTGGCGCCGTATTTTCGCGTCCTTTGGGCGGCGAAGTGGAAGATCGTCCTCTTCTCCCTGCTGGTGGGAGCGCTCGTGCTCGCGTACATGTACACCCTTCCCAATATTTACCGGGCAACAGCCACCATCAAGCCCGAGAGTTCGGACACGAATAAAGCCGGCGCGGGCATCGGCGCCCTCGCCTCCCTCGGCCTTCCGGTGGGAATTCCTTCGGGTTCGGAGAACCTTGAGGTCCTTCTGAAGAGCGACGATCTGGCGATCAGGGTGTTCCGCAAATACGATTATTGGCCGATCCTCCTCCAGACCTCCTACGACTCCGGGACGAAAAGCCGGAAAGCGGGATGGTTGGACCGCCTGATCGGCGGTGGTGGAAAAGCAAAACCGCTCGGGGATTGGGATGCGGTTCGCGAGGTCCGCAGCCGCATGAAAGCTGCCACCGACCGGAAAACCGGCGTGATCAACATTTCTTTCGAATCAAACTCGGCCGAAGGTTCCGCGACGATCCTGCGGTCTTATCTTGACGAGGCGAAAAGCCGTCTTCAGGAAGAGGCCTTGAATCGGGCGAACAAGAACAAGGAGTTCATCCAGGGGCAGATCACCCGAACCGTAGACCCGTTGATTCGCGACCGTCTCTTCACCATGTACGGGGCGGAGGTGGAGCGGGAGATGATGGCGAAGAACCGGGAGCAGTTCGGATTTACCGTCATTGATTCGCCGAAGGTACCTGACAGGAAAGCCGGGCCAACGAGAGCCAGGAGCGCGCTGGTAGCAGCGATCCTGGCGTTTTTCGTGGGTTGCGGGTATTTCGTATTTCGGGTGAATAATTTTCCGAATCGAACCATCAAGGATTGATGGCAAACGGCAGAACGATTTCCCGCAAAAAAACCGCCTGGTGGGGCCTCCTTTTTCATTACGCGTCTGTAGGCGTTTCATTCATATCCGGGTTCATTGTCCTTCCGATCAGTCTGAAGTTCATCCCCCTGGATCTATATGGCGCATGGCTGGCAAGCGGAAACATACTTATTTGGCTAACAGTGATAGATCCCGGCTTGGGAGCGGTTCTACAACAGAAAATCGGCGAAGCCTATGGTGGAAAGAAGTACGGTGTCCTCCCGTCTCTCGCGTGGAGTGGATTTGCAATCAACGGGATTATCGTGGCCGTAATCGTGATGGCAGGATTGTTTCTAACGGATTTTATCCCGAGTCTTTTAAATCTTCCCCCAAGCATCGATGCTTCCCTGGTAAAAAATGCATTTGCTTTGGCGGTAGCAGGGACTGGGATGTCCTTCCTGGCATTCGCTATCGCGCATGTCAATGTCGGCCTTCAGGCAACTGTGGGGTTGGGTCTCCCCTTTTTCATCGTGTCCCTTGGTTCAATCGCCTTGACGGTCGTCCTTTTATATCAAGGGTTCGGGATCATGGCTGCTCCGATCGCGAATGTCTTCCGCGGGGGCGTGTTGTTGATTTGGAACGCTGGTTACCTGTGTTGGAGGTTCCGGTCGGAGGGGATGTCGCTGGCCCCCTCTTTTCGCGATGTTCACGGGCTCCTCAGGCTCACCATGTTCACTTTCGCAAGCAACAGCCTTGGGAACTTGGCCAACAGCATCGATAGTTTCCTCGTGGCACGTGTGCTGGGTGCGGGACAGGTTCCGGTCCTGAGGGCAACACGGACTACGATAGAAAGTTTTCGACCGTTGGTTGAAAGACCTTTCGTCGCTTTGATGCCTGCGTTGTCTCATCTTACGGGTTCCGGAGAGTTGGATAGGAGTAGAACCATTCTATTGCGGTTGACAATTCTGACCGTGTGGGCTGTTGTGCTGATCGGAGGGGGGTTCCTCTCCTTGAACGATCGACTTGTCCATCTTTGGGTTGGTATGGATCTATTTGCGGGCCAGTCCGTCAACGCGTTGCTATGTCTCGGTTTTATAGTTGGATCACTCTGCGCAGGACTGATGAACGTGTGTTTTTCCCTCGGGGCGATTGAAAATACCAGCCGAATCAGAACAATCCAGGGAGCTATGCAAATTTTATTGATGGTAATGTTCGGCTGGTTTTTCGGGATGCTTGGGATAGTGGCGGCACCTCTGTTGGCGACTGTTTGTGTCGGTGGTTGGATGGTCCCTAGGCTATTCGGTTCTCTATTAAAGTTCGGGCGACAGGAATACATTAGCTTGATCCGGGAGTCTTTATTTGCAATTGTCGCGGCAGTTTTCGCTTCCCTTTCAGTTTACTTATTAAGGCCCAACTCTTGGCTCTACCTTGCGTCGTGCGCAATTCTGTTTACGAGCATTTATTCATTATTACTTGCAGTTATATCGACAACATTTCGCGCTGAGATACAAGAGGGATGGAGGTTTGCGATTTCAATAGCTTCCCGTAGCGGACAGAAGAGAATGGCGGCCTGACAGTGGAATCAAATATATTATTATTATCAAGCTCTTTTGAAGATGAAACACGGTCGGCGACGATACACCCAGACAATCATTATCCTATTGGGTTGGGGTATATTCACTCATTCTTAGAAAGCAATGGTCATAACGTAAGAACATTATTTCTGAACGATTATCCATTTGACGACTGCCTACATATAGTTGAGGAAAATATAATAAATAATAAACCGAGTATTGTCGGCATTCAGGTGTTGACCAATAACAGGGTCAGCAGTTTTCGGGTTATTGATTACTTAAATAATTTCCATCCATCTATTTATATAGTTATTGGTGGGATCCACGCATCTCTTATGCATGAACAGATTTTAAAAAAGTACCCTTATGTTATTGCTGTTCTTGGAGAAGGAGAAATAACGTTTTCGGAATTAGTTAAATGTATTGGGACAGAAAAGGACATTGGTTCGGTAAATGGAATAGCATACTGTGATGACCACGGAAATGTCATAAGGACTCCGCAAAGAGAACTGATACCGGATTTAGATGCATTGCCATTTCCAAAGCACTCGGTTTTTTTCCAAAAAAACAGAAAGGTGGCTGGAATATTAACAAGCAGGGGATGTCCTTTTTTATGCAGTTATTGCTGTCTTGATACAGTCTCTAGAAGAAAAGTAAGGTATCGCTCTGTTGATAATGTAATACGGGAGATATTGTATTTAAAAAATTCTTTTCCAAATCTAAGAACCATTTGGATTCATGACGACTCTTTTTTTCTTGATAATAACAGAGCAATTTCGATCTGCGACGAAATTGCAAAAAATAAAATCAAACTGAAATTTATTTGTAGCGGCAGGATGAAACCGGTTTCCATGAATCTCGTGAAATCGATGGAACGGGCTGGCTTTACATATGTTCTCCTCGGACTGGAATCGGGGTCGGGAAAAATATTAAATAATTGCCATAAAGGCATTACACCGGATGATGCCATAAATATTTTTCGGCTATTTAAAAATTCATCAATTGAATTAGCCACATTTCTGATTGTTGGTCTTTGTGGAGAAGATGAGAATTCAATATCCGAAACAATCAATTTGGTGCAAACGTTGCAGAAAATAAAGTACACATTTTACGGCGATATTGGGGTCCTTTATATATATCCTGGTACAGAAATATATGAAATCGCCAAAAAAAAACACATCATCGATGATAATTATTGGATGTCGGATAAACCAGTGCCGTATTTCACGGCAGAACATACCGTGGATAAACTGTTTGAATTTAAAAATACTATCTTAGATTCAATTTCATTTATGAGAATATTTTCTGAGCGTGGTTTTAAGGCACAAAGAGCTATGTTGCCTAACGCTATAGTATATTGTATGAAGCATCCAAGTCTTTTATATTGGTTTTATAAGAGTAATATAAGGGCATGGTTTGTCGGTTACTTTAAAAGCCATGAGAAAGCAAATGCTGTCTCTGCGTAATTGGAAATTTCGTCTGGAGTGATTGCCCGAAATGACTTTTTATGGTTTGCTGCGTTCTTCTCTCTCTGAGCGCCGGCAACTTCGTGAATTCAATGCCTTGTTGGGTAAGATTCGTACGGGAGGATCAACTAGTGGAGGCTACTCAATAGATGACGTGAAGAGATCCCTTTCTCGGAAAAATATGGGGAGAAAATCGTTCTGTGGATCCATTGGGCGACCCGTAGTTGCAGGTTTCGGCGCAACGGAATCCTGGCAACAGAATGGCATATGGAAAGGATTCCGAGGGGTGTCTGATTTTTATCTACACGAAGTGCCTCACGAAAAATTGCCAGGGGCCCGTTCTGACGATCATGAGAGAGAGATCAAGGGTTCGGCATTCCTTTCCTTCATCGATGAACTGGAAAAGAAAGCGGATGTGACATGCGCCTATTTCTACCATTCGGGGAGACACATTTCGGATGAACTGATTAAGGAATTGCACCGCCGCGGCATCTGGACGATAGTCATGAGTCTCGATGACAATCACCAATTTTCCTACCCGAAATGCCGTAAAACAGGAGAATCTCATCAACTAAGAGTCGCTCGACAGGTGGATTTGTATTGGACGACTTGGAAGGCCGGCACGGAGTTGGTCGGCCGGAATGGTGGGAACCCATGGTACGGCGGTATGGCGGCGGACCAGGAGTTCTATTGTCCACTTGGCCTCGAACGGGACATGGATGTTGTCTTCGTCGGTGCGAACTACGGGATCAGGAAGACACTGGTCGAAAAATTACGAGGATACGGAGTACATGTCCACGGATTTGGGGTTGGATGGCCAAACGGTCCGGTGTCCCCGGAGGAGATGGTTCGGTTGTACAGTCGTGCCAAGATAGTTTTGGGCACAGGCGTTGTTGGATATATGTCCGGAGTGAAACACCTCAAGGGACGTGATTTCGAAGTGCCGATGTGCGGTGCTCTTTACTTGACCTCATATAATCCGGAATTGTGCGACTTCTTCGATATTGGCAGGGAGATTCTCTGTTACGGTTCAATAGAGGAGGGTGCGGAATTGATCCGGTGGTTTTTACGCAATCCTGAGGAGAGCGAAAAGATACGGGCATCCGCTCGAAACCGTTCAATACGGGATCATACATGGGAAAAGCGCTTGAAGAACTTGTTTGATCTTTTGCCGCACTCCGAAGGATGAATAAAATGGAAATTCCTAAAAGCAACGGCAGAGAGTTTACCCCGAATCTTGAAGAGATCACGAAAAAACCATTAAGCGTAAAAGTGTCTGGTTTTATAACAAGATTTAAAAGGCACATACTGAAAATGCAGGTAGATGACGACAACTGGGAAACCTACAGCAAAGCTTACGGTCCGGAAAACGAGGCGGAATCTTTTTATTATACTTTTGATCTTGGAAAAATAGATCATAAAATAATTGAAGGGAATATATATATTTTGGGAGATTGCAAACCTCTGCAATTTTCCAACAGGGCTATTATCGAAGCGGTAATAAATTTGCCGGATATATTTTCCATTGCAGAAGTCGGCGCAGGAAACGGCAAATTGATAGTGAACATAAAAAGAATTCTTGGGTCTAAAATTGGCTACAGCGCATCGGATATTGCTCAATGCCAATTGGATTTATTTAAACAAACTTTCCCAAAAGACTTTGATGAGATTCGGCCTTATGTGCTTGATATTACGAAAGAACCGCTTCCGTTAAAAGAAAAAACAGACGTTGTTTTTGCGGCGACGGTACTCATGCATATAAAAAGGGATATTGAATACAATAAGGCATTATTAAATTTATTATTTAGTGCAAATAAGTTTGTTGTAATAATCGATAATTGGAAGTCGCATGATTACTATGAAGATATTAGTAATATTATTACCAATACACCGCGCTTATCTATTGCGACTATATATAAATATGACTCAGGATCGAATATTTGTATTATTGTTGCACTTGCGGGGGATAAATTGCCTTCACGGTATACAGAGATGCATAATGGTGCGGAATTGATTAAATATTTCACATAGAATATTTAATAGAATTGATATCGGACGTATGTATAAAAACGCAATCCTGGGTGTTGTAGAATTAATTAGCAGAGTCCGCATGTATATACTAATACATGAGATTGAAATTAAAATATAACATAAGGTATCCTTTCATAATAGCAATGGCTGTTATGGTATTTTGTGATCCAAGGGTAATATTGCGGACATTTTTCGGAGACATGATAGGTATATTTATTGGTATATTGTTTCTGGTATATATAATCTATGCGTTATCAATTCGTCTAACTATTAATAATACAGCTATCTACAGTATTGTATTAATGGTTTTTGGCGTTTTTAGTATTGGGCGATTAACGTACGCAGGTATGGACTGGCGTTGGCAAATTACATCGATAGTCGGGTATGCTCTAGGCTCGGTAGCAGTTGCGAAGAATAACGACAAGACATTTCAAGAGTCTGTTCTTTATGCTCTTACGCTGGCGATGCTTTTGCATGTATGTGCCATTTTCTTTCCTCTAGATTTTATATCCCACGGAATTAATACCCAGACAGGTATGTCGGTGACAAGGGATGAGGAGGTAGGAATATTCTTTGGGAGGCATACGGGTTTTACAGGGGCACCTGGCCTACTTTCATTATTCGCTAGTGTTGGGTTAGCGCTTGGAATTAATCTAATAATAAAAGAAAAGTTTTGGCCGTGGTGTTTGTTGGCGGGTGCGAGCTTATTGTGCGGATTTGCATCTGGAAATCGTTCATTTATATTTGCCTCTGTTACTGTGATGATTTTGACATTTCTATTTAATGTCGGAAGAAATGGGAAAAGACAATCGCTTGTCCTTGTTATTTCTATATTGGCTGTAGGTATTGCCGGGTATTGTCTCTATAAATATACAAGTTACGGTGCATTTATGTATAGCCGTATATATGAGGATGCTTTAGAGTATGATATATATACTAGATTATATAGTAGTGAAGTTGGTATATCGGACATTCTGGATGTTGTTGCTCGATCGCCGATTCTGGGGTCTATTGAATTCATCCCGGGGACAACGGAGACAGCAATTTATTCTGGTGTTAATTGGTTTCAACCACATAATTCAATTGTTTGGATCATTGGATCTAGGGGAGTTATAGCTGGTATATTTTTTGTTGCAATATCTATTCTTGCCGCGGTAAATCTCTTAAGAAGAAATTCTCTCCAACAGAAATACCCTCTGGTTTATTCTGCTTTTCCTGGAAGTGTGTTTCTAATTGGGTTTATCGCAGGACAAGTAGTTAGTTTGTCAGATACTATGTTGGAAACAGGATTGATGCTGTTTCTTCTTGGAACAGGACTTGGTTCCGTCCAAGCAGGCAGTGAAGATGCCTGATCTTCCAAAGGCTACGATTTCTATCCCAGCCTACAATGCGGAAGCCACGATTTCCGATACTCTGGAATCTATCCTTGGGCAAACCTATCCCAATATGGAAATCATCGTGTCCGACAACCATTCCACTGACAGGACTTGTGAGATTGTCCGCTCTTATAAGGATCGAGGGGTCCGACTCGTCACCTGCCCTGTAGTGTATCAACCCACAGGATCACCTTTAGACAACACGAATGCTTCCATCGGCAACTGGAACTCGCTGGTTGACTTGGGTTCCGGCGATCTGATGACGATCTACCATGCGGATGATATCTACGAGAAAGACATCGTGGCGTCGGAAGTGAATTTTTTTCTCGAACATCCGGAATGCAGCGCGGTATTTACAGGGTGCACCCTGATAGATGAAACGGGGAAATTCACATCGCATGATCCGGTGCGCCTCCCACGGGCACTAGCCGGACGGAATATGTTCGAATTTCGTGCAGTGTTGAACGGGTTGATGAGAGACGGCCTAATGCTTGTGGCCCCGAGCATCATGCTGCGCCGAGGGGCATGGAAGACGGCGGGAGGATTGGATATAAGGTTTGAGCAGGCGGTCGACACGGAGATGTGGCTTAGGCTTGCGAAGGAAGGACCCATCGGAATCATCGACCGGCCGCTTGTACGAAGAAGGATACATCGGAGATCCGACAGTTACCGGGGCCGGGTTGCATATCGCCACGCGACGCTTCCGTTCATTAATGTCTTCCAAGCCTGTCTCGCGGACCCTTCCGTTGTTCCCCTCGTCGATGACTGCACAATGGAGCGATACCGCTTTTACCGTGCAGGAGAGCATGCTCGTGTGGCCATTAATTTCCTTGCCGACGGGAACCTGGATAAATGGAAAGAGCACCTCGCTGAGTCGCAGGATATTTCAATGAAGGGGTACGCTCGGCACACACGCCGCGCTGCAGCGTGGATTTTCGCCGCGCGGTGCCTCGCCCTTCTGGGGGTGCCGGGTCTCGGGATGCCTGTCGCCCGTCGATTCTTCGGAAATTCGATCAAATGATCAGGCAGGAATATGAATGCTCAAGCGGGTAGTCGTTTATGACACAGGACAGTCGCTTTTTCAAGGGAACCGGATACTGGATCCGGCGTTTGCCGCGCGGTTTCCCGGCGCTTCCTTCCTCCCTGTCCTGAAAGGATACCTTGAGGAACAAGATTGTACGATGATAACGGCCGATGTGTTCCTTGCGGAGCGAAACGCCAATGTTGAAGCCTATTGTCTTTCGGAGGCCGTAACTCCACTTACCCGACGATTAATCGGGCGAGGTGTGGTCCCCAAAGTGGTGATTTCCGGCGAATCCCCGAATGTCATCCCATGGTTTTACCGTAGACTCGACACGTTTGTCCGTCCATTCCGCCACGCGTTTCTTTTCCGTGGGTTTTCAGCCCGTGTTCCCTCCTCCGTTACGTTTCACCCGTTCCTGTGGCCTACTGGTCGGAGCGATATGCTGGAAGGTCCTTCGTGGACGGAACGGGGATTGGTCGTGATGGTGGTAGGGAACAAGGATCGATACATGATTGACCTGAAGCGGCCGGTTAGGTCGCTGGTCCGTGCAGCGGTCAGTTGGTCGAAGTGGCGGTATTACAAGGCGGCGGACTCGTTATTTCGCTTTCCGGATTTGTACGAGTCGCGCTTCGACGCAATCGAGCATTTCTGTGGAAGGTCTGATTTTCGCCTGTTTGGAAAGGGGTGGGAGCGAAGAAATACGCCTGGGAGCAGGGGGAAGCAGTTAAGATTTCATACGGAACCTGCGGAGTGTGAAAACAAGATCGACGTCATGCCGAAATTCAGGTTTGCGCTGTGCTTCGAAAATTGCGTATTCCCCGGGTACGTGACCGAGAAAATATTCGATTGCCTGCTCGCCGGGTGTGTACCCGTTTATTTCGGTGCCCCGGATATCACGGATTTTTGTCCTAAGGAGTGTTTTGTCGATTTCCGGGATTTTCGGGATTTCGGAGATCTTGAGAAAACGTTACGGGAGTTTCCGAAAAACGAATGGGATGCCAAGCGTCAAGCGATCAGGGAGTTTCTGGATTCCAACATGTTTCGCCGCCATCGCCAGGAGTTTATTGTTTCCGAGTTGGCCCAGTGCCTGCTTGAGTAACAATCCGACGTAACCGACCTGGAATGAACCTCGTCTTCTGGCAAAACATGCTCTCTATGCATCAGTCTGCGTACATCCGTGCCTTGGCGGGTATGGGGCACAGCGTCACAGTGGTGGCAGAGCGAGAGGTAGTCCTTGCCCTGCGGGCACTCGGTTGGAGCGCTCCGGACTTTGGTGCGGTCCGGGTTCTGCTTTCGCCCGACGAGAAAACTGTTTCGGACCTGGTCTGCGATGGTGAGAAAGATACTGTTCACGTGATCGGGGGCCTGAGAGGATATAGTTTGGGAAAGAGAGCTTTCCATGCCTGCAAGATCAATCGCGCACGAATGGGGCTTCTTTCCGAAGGCGCAGACCCCCGAGGTGTCAGAGGGAGCGCACGCAGGGTGCTCTATAACCTCGACAGGATCCGATACGACCGGAATGTGGATTTTGTCCTCGCCATGGGGCGGAATGGGGTTCGGTGGTTCCGGGAATGCGGCTGGCCGCAGGGCAGGATCTTCACAAGTGCCTACATCACCGAATTGCCCCGAATGGAAAATTCGGATTGTTGTGGCCGTGGTTCGGACAACAGGTTCGAAATAATTTTTGTGGGTCAATTGATCTCCCGTAAAGGGGTCGACATCCTGTTGCGTGCATTGGGACGTTTAGACAATAAGAACTGGCGTCTAACCGTTGTGGGAGACGGACCCCAGCGTTCAGAATATGAATCGATCGCGCAGAGGATTGGGGTAGCTAACAGTACGCAATTCCTGGGTGCTCTGCCGAACCGGCAAACTCTGGCCCTGATTGCGGGTTCCGACCTTCTCGTTCTGCCTAGCCGTTTCGACGGGTGGGGTGCGGTTATTAACGAGGCGCTGATGCGCGGGGTCCCCGCGATTTGCAGCGACTATTGCGGGGCTTCCGATTTGCTGATGGAGCGGTGGAGGGGGGGGGTCTTTCCCTCGGAAGATCCGGATACGCTCGGGGATGCACTTTGCCGCCAGTTGGACGGCGGAAGGAAGACTCCAGAGCAATCAATAAGGATACGATCCTGGGCGGAGTGTATCGAAGGTCCCAAAGCGGCTGCCTACTTTATTGGCGTATTGGAGCACGTCTACCGTGGAGCCGTTCGTCCCGTACCTCCCTGGTTTGAAAAGAACCAAGGCTCAGGTGCCACTTCTTGAAGTTTCGAAGGGGAAGCAAATAAAAATATTGCTGTATGCGCCAGGTGCCTTGATGGGGGGCGCCAGGAGGCATCTCTCCGGTTTTTTCCGCGAGTTGGATCGCCAGGACGAGAGCCGCGAATATGTCGCGTTGGTCCGGGAGTCGTTTCCCGATTTGCCTCTCCAGGGGAGTGTTCGCCTTGAGAAAATTTCAGACTCCCAGGCCATGGGATGGATGGCGCGGGTAAAAGGGGACATATTCGATATCCCCCGGAAACTGAGGCGAGAGAAATTCGGCGCGATCGTTTCGCTTACGAATTTCGGTCCGGTCTGGTCGCCTGCTCCCCACATCCTGTTCCAGACAAATTCCCTGTATTTCTGCCGTTACCACTTATCCACTGCGAATAGGCGTCAAAAAACCGAAACGATCCTTCGCCGGGGAATGGTGATCGAAATGATGAAACGGGCGGATGTTATCGTGACGCCAAGCGATACGATGGGAGAGATGATTCGTGATACGTGTCCGCAGCTGGATAACCGGGTATTCCGTACTCTCTACCATGGTTTCGACCAGGGAGCATTGGAGGAGCCCCTGGACAGGAAATATGAAGAAATGTTTGCCAGGCGTCACCTGAGGTTTCTGTATCCCACTCATCCAGCACCGCACAAGGGATTTGAAATTCTCTTTGAAATGCTTTCGCTTGTAAAAAAGAAAATGCCGAACTTCACGTTGTATACGACCATCGAGGTCGATGACTGGCCAGAAGTCGTCAGGCCTTATGAAATGATGATCAGGGAACTTGGGTTGGACGACCATGTGGTTTTCATGGGCCGCGTGCCCCAAGGGCAGATGGGTGCTTTGTACAGGGCAAGCGAACTGATGATCTATCCTTCGCTCTGCGAGTCGTTTGGATTTTCGATGGTCGAAGCGATGGCGTACGGACTTCCGATCGTAGCAGCAGGGACTTCCGTGAACCAGGAAATATGCAAGGGGGGAGCGCTATATTATCCGCCCCTTGATCCTCATGCGGGGGCAGAGGCTATTTTGGGAGCTCTGGATCCAAAGAATGCCGGCACGGTTGTCGAGAGAGGAAGGGAAAGGATGGCATCGTTCGATTGGGGTTGGAACCGCTATGCGCGGGAGTTCATCGGCCTGATTAACGCGGTTGGCTGCTGATGGGCGGAAAAGGAATGCCTCCTGTGGTTAAAGTGGTTCCGGTAACTCCGTCCATGGCGACTGCCGCATATCGCTCCATCCTACAAGCTTGGACGGTGATTGAAAACTCACCCAAGATGATTGGAATCAAGATCAATCTGTGCGATTACCGTATGCCGGAATCCG
>JACRLQ010000086.1:8998-26082 GCA_016215155.1 Nitrospirota bacterium | reverse complement strand
TATTAAACAGAGGGACTGACGCCGAGACCAAAGGTAATCCGTTTTCACTCCCTGTGGGGCAATTCAGGATGGTCGCTTATGACGACGGGACGTCGCCGGTAATCGGAGCTGTGACGGACGGGGCCGCGAAGGTCCGGCTTCAGCTTACGGTGAAGAACAATCAAAATGCTTTTGACAATCTGGCATGGCGCATCGTAGACCCACAGCTTACCACCCCACA
Organism: Nitrospirota bacterium; assembly: GCA_016215155.1. Taxonomy (GTDB): domain Bacteria; phylum Nitrospirota; class Thermodesulfovibrionia; order Thermodesulfovibrionales; family UBA6898; genus PALSA-1316. Next base: position 25,862 of record JACRLQ010000086.1, on the reverse strand, counting down.
GGTCGGGACCGGCACACTGCTTGATGCTAACGGCACGTCAACGGCAGTGGTGCCTGTTGTTTTTAATCCCAATGGTGTCGCCGAAGCTGTTTATCAGGCCCCGGACAGTTTTGTGCGATGGGGTGCGGGGACGACCAAGGAAAACGAAGACAAGGACCGCGCCGAGCGCACAATACAGCCGACCCTGGATCTGGTCTATTCTCAGCTGACAGGCATCGAACTGCTGCCGACAATCCACCTTAAACGCCCGCCGGTTGTGCTCGTGCATGGATTGTGGGGAGATGCCAAAGCATGGAAAATATTTGAGCCAAAACTTGATGACAAAAATCAATTTAGTATTGAAAAAGTGGATTATTCTGAAAAAGGCAAGGTAAGCAGCATTGTATTGCACGCTGCAGAATTACAAACCACCATTAAGGACACGATAGGCATATCAAAGAAGCAGCTTTTTGCCAACTCGAAAGTGGATGTTATCGCCCACAGCATGGGAGGACTTCTCACACGAGAATATTGCAAGCAGTTTAGTGGCGAATGCAATGATAGAATAAGAAGATTCGTAACTATAGCTACTCCACACCTGGGCTCAGAGCTTGCTGATTTGCTGTTGTTGTATAGGAATGATCTTGAGAACGGAACCAATTATTTTCCTGACCCGCCTCTGTGCAGGAAAAACGTTAGCAGATTCATCTCTGGGGGAAAGATTCAACTTTCAAAATATGTGAGTATCCTCCAGTATCCTGTAAAAGAAGCGCATCCAATTGGACCGATAAAATCCATAGGCAATCCTAATGGAAGTGCGATTGATGATCTAGCAACCGGTGTGCTGCCGACAACAGAAAAGGGTCGTTGGAAGGATTACACTCCGCTATCCAGCACACTAAGTTCTCACACTATTGTTGGAGTTGTCCCAGTAGGGTTTGACGGATATAATCAGGAAATATTGGGATTATGGCAGTTTGTCCTGCGTAGTTGTGGGTATACACCTGAAAATGTTTTTGGAGATTTAAGCGATAGAATCGTTCGAGTAGCAAGTCAACAGGGGGGACTTGTAAATCCCAATACGACCACAATTCATGAAACAGACCATTTTTCGGTAAGAAATTGGCCTGATACGATAGATCGCATCAAGGAATTACTTGACTCATCACCAACATTAGGACTATTTTCAAAATGATATTTGGAGGTCAAATGAGAAAATTGCTTTTCAATATAACTCTATCTCTATTAATTTTGCATTGGGCTGCAGAGTATGTATTTGCATTGACAATTATTTCGCCTAATAATGGGCAAATTGTTAATCAAGGAGATAAAGTGCAAGCAATTGTAAAACCAGATGCGGGAGAGAAATGGGAGAAAGTTCAGCTAGATATTTATCCAATGTCGTACAGTATTTTTACAAATGACTACCGTGAGGAGATTCTAATACCGTATTCAGAAATCGGGTTAATAGATTTTTCAATACTTGCGTATGACAAGACAGGTAGAGAAATCGAATTAAAAATGTCCCTTTTCGTCAAACTACCTCCCAACGTGGTGTTGGAGGGCCTATCAGCCGATAGATACAAAACACTTTACAAACGTTTATCTGACCAATCATCTCCTGCAATTCAAGGAAGTGAAACTCGACAATTGCACGTTTATGGGACATACTCTGACAAAGTGGAACGGGATTTGACTTCTTCTGCTTCAGGGACGACATACACCAGCAGTAACGAAAAAATCGTCATTGTGAGTCCAGAGGGAAAAATTACTTCACAAGGACTTGGCACTGCCAAAATAATCGTCAGAAACGGAAAATACAGCGCTCACGTTGATATTGTCGTGGAACCATATAAAAAATGAAATGACTGTTCAATATTACAAAGATCCTTATGTATACTCTCGGGCCAGGGGACATGCTGGAATATGGTTACGACCGGCAAGCTGATAACGGAGAAGATCGCAAACGGAAGCGTAACGTTTAACGCCGCGCAGGGCGGAGGAAGGGAAAACCCTTGGAAAAAACCCTTGGGGTCAAACCTTCATTTCGCAGACGATGCAGAATATAAACACGAGCTATACGGTATATGCCAATAAGAAGCACGGAAGGAGCGGGCATCGTTCTATTTAATTTGACGGAGAACAAAAACTCATGTCCTCCCGGGCTTATCAGGGAATCGAGGGTATCAAGGGACAAAAAAGCGTGTTATCGAAAATAAAAATACCTTTTAAATCAGCCTGTATGTCATCCCTTGATAGTGTGTGATATGAAGGTCACTCGCCTCTGAGTATTATAGCAGGGTTATACTTCATCGCGTCCCTTACGGGGAAATAGCCCGCCGCAACCGATATCGCGAGCCCGGCAGCGAGTGATATTACAGGCAGGTAATATGGAACGGATATAAAAGAAGCAAAGGCGCCCCTGGACACTATCTGTGCGGACAAAAACCCCAGGGCAAAACCGGTCGCCCCGCCCAAAAGACCTATCAGGACCGATTCCGCCTGATAAAACATCCCGATATCGGCCCTTGTCGCGCCCAACGCCTTCATGAGGCCTATCTCAGAGCGTCTTTCGAGGACGTTCGCTCCCATAGTGCTTGCCACACTGACCGAGGCGGCAAACAGGACAACTATAGTTACGAGGACCATCAGTAACTGTATCTTCGATAAAAGAGACGCTTCAGCAAAAGCCACCTGCCTCAGGGTCTTGACCGAGGCCTCGGGGAGCATCTGCTTGAGCCCTGAAACAACATGTTCGAGACTGCCTGACTTTCCTCTGACCAAAATGGCGCTAAGGCCGTTTTTGCGGCCGAGGAGTCTCCAGGCGTCGTCGAGCTGAAGGATTACGGCGCTGTCTTCCGGGCCGCCTTTTTCTATAAAGCCGGCGACTTCGAATTCATGGTCGGACCCCTCGGACGAAAGAGTGATCCGGCGCTTTTCACCCAGGGCCAGCATCTCCTTTATGTTGACCCCTAAAAGCGCGGCCCCATCTTTTTCGGGCCAATTACCGGTCAGCTTCCAGCCCTGGCTTTTAATCTTCGTGACATCAAGCCCGATGACTTCAAGGACACGGCCCCCGGTCTGGGTTGTGCCGAATATCTGTCCCGTGGCTTCCTCCACCTGCGCCATCTTCGCGATCCGGCCGATATCGCCGAACTCCAGATAGTCACCCTTGACCGGCGTTACGATGATGTTTGCTCCGTAAGCCTTAAGTTCGGCCCCGAGTTTGTCCCTTATGCCCAGGGTGATGCCCAGCATCCCGGTTATCACCGCAACCGCCAGAGTAACGGACGCGGACGCGATGAGTATCCTTCCCTTTCTGAGCGATACCGACTTTTTGAAAAAAAAGAGAAACCAGTGTCTCTTCATCTGGAACCCTTTAGCACCACGGCGGGCTTAATTCTCAGGGCGTATCTTATCGGCAGGACCGTGCCGGCAGCCGATATCAAAAGGGCGCTTCCTAACGCGATCGGAAGAAGAAAGGCCTTATGTTCGAGCCCTGAATTAAAGACCTTCACGCCTATATACTGGGAGGCGGCAATGGCCAGAAGGTATCCCAGAAGGCCGCCGATCGCGCCGATCACCAGCCCCTCCGACAGGAAGATGGTTATTATCTTTGAGCTGTCGGCCCCTGTGGCCTTCATCAGTCCGATCTCCTCGATCCTTCTTAATAGACTCATGATCATCGTCGTGGAAACCCCTAAAGAAGACGCTGCGAGGGCGATCAGGCAGAGCAGGTAGATCAGGATTTTCAGACGGTCGAGGACCCGGCCTTCGGTCTGGGCCACCTGCCATACAGGCCTTGATCTGGAGCCGGTGAAGACCTCCTCAAGCTGTTTGGCTATCGAGGTGACATATCCCGTGCAATACCACTTTTCATATTCGGTCTTTGACATCGTTTTGGGGTCCCTGTAGGCGAATTCATCCATCGGTGTGGTGAGGGCGCTTATGTGGACCCTGGAGACCCTGCCTGTCATATTTTTAAACCGCTGCAGGTTTTCGAGGTCCATGAATATCTGGTTGTCTTCAGGGCCGCCTGTTTCGATAGTGCCGGATATCCTGAAGGCCTTACCGTCGATGTCGAGACTGCTTCCTGTTTTCACCCCGACCCTGGAAGCGGCTGAAACCCCTATTATCGCCTCGTCGGGCTGATCAGGCCATTTCCCTTCAATATACCACCACGGCGAGACGCTTTTTATCCCGGCAATGAATTCATCTTTTTCTCCCGGCAGCGGCAGTCCCTTCTCATACCACGAGCCGACCAGGGTCATTGTCTCCGGCGGGCCCGAGGCGGAGACCTCCGAGACCGTCTCGAGGACCGGGGAAACTCCCAGAATGTTATGCCGCCAGAATATCGTCTTTGTCTTTATGACGTCCTCCTGCCTCAGGAACCTCCTCTGGTCCGATAGGGTCGCCATCCCCTCGATCTTCGGTTCTATCAGGATATTGGCCCCGAACGAGCGGAGCTCCTTCGAGACCTTCCCGCTTATTTCGAACGAGATCGTTATCAACGACGCCGCCATCGCCGTGCCTACGGATACCGAGGCGATCATGAGCGCCATCGCTTTTTTCTGGTTGGCAAACGAGCTTCTGATGATATTAAACAGCATAAGGTGTGATAAAGGGCGCCGGCGGGGAGATCAGATAAACATGATGCCGGCCCTGTACTGACCGTCTGACTCTTGGGCCCATTTTACTAGGGCGATATGCAGTCTGCCTTCCTGGTGCCTGTCGTCCCATTCAAGCACATGCCCCGGCTCAAGAGGGAAGTCGGTCACCAGACCGATCCCGGCGCTGCTCTTATCGATGGCCTTTCCGGCGAAGGATTCTCTTTTGAAATCAGCGGATTCCATATAAAGCACAGTAAATTTGATCGAAAAATCGCAGGGTTCCCTGTCATGGGCGCGCCTGCTCGTCATTTCTTCCAAATTGCACCCCGCTGAAACGAAAAAAAACCAGGCACCCAAAGGATGTCTGGCTGACATGAATATTTAGGGACAAATTGCTCCGCCATATTATTATAAATATAATGAGAATCCGTATAATTGTCAAACGAAAAGGACCCGGGCTTGTGACCCTTCAGTCTTGGGTGGGTTTGAGCCAGGAAAATAACCCACCCCCTGCCCCTCCCAGGAGGGGACCCTGATTTATTCCCCTCTTGGGAGGGGTGAAGGGGTGGGTTTGCCCCCTGTAACTGAAGGTTACGGACAACTGCCAAGAACAAAAGGCTGGCCGTAAGTCATCGTGATCTCTTTATGTCCGGGATGACCTGTCCACCCCACTGCTGCTCCCAGGAGGGGACCCTGATTTATGCCCCTCTTGGGGGGTGAAGGGGTTATTGAGATACTCTTAGATCCACCGGATTCAAAAGGATCTATATTTGGCCTATTTTATCTTCGCCACAGTGACCCCGCCGCCGCCTTCCGTCCGCTCCCCGGGCCTGAAGGTCCCGATAAGCGGGTGTCCCTTGAGGTGCTCGCGGACCGCTCTTCCAAGTATACCGGCGCCGAAGCCGTGGATGATCGTGACCTCCGGAAGTCCCGAAAGTGAGGCATGGTTCAAGAAAGGCTCAAGCAGGGAGATCGCCTCGTCAACCCTCAGGCCGACAAGGTTTATCCTTTGCTCCGGCATATCGTCGGAGGCAGGCCCTTTCACCTCTTCTTTTTTTTGGATTACGGCCTTTCCCCTCATCGACCCGATATCCGAGACCGGGAGTTCGATGTCCATGCCCCCTGACCGCACCTTGACCCGGTTTTGAGACCTGTTGACCTGGGTCACAACCGCGTCGTAGCCCAGAGTCCTCACAAAGACGGTATCGCCTTCATTAATGTCCGAGGCCTCTATCGCTCCTTCGCCTCCCGCCTCCAGTTCAGTTATCTTTTTATCGATCAGGACCTGCCTTTCCCGGACCTGCCGGAGGGCCTCGCGTCCTGCCTGCTTTTCTTTTTTCCTGGTCTCCTCGAGCATTTCATGCATCTGTTTTTTTGTGTCCCTTATGACCTCTGACGCCTCTTTATAGGCCTCAGCGAGCATCTCTTTATATCTCAGTTCAGCGGCCCTTCTCTGACGCTCCAGTTCCTCAGTCCCGGCGGCGAGTTCGGCCCTCTTTTTTTCCAGCTCCTTCAGACCTTCCTCGTATTTCCGTCTTTTTGAGTCCAGGTCGGCGACGAGCCGGTCGAATTCGACCCTGGCCCCGCCCAGCAGTTCCCTTGCCGATTCGATGATACGCGCGGGCAGGCCGAATCTCATGGCGGTCTCTATCGCGTAGGACTGGCCGGGTTGTCCGGGCACGAGTCTGTACAGCGGCATCAGGGTCTTCCGGTCGAACTCCATGGAGGCGTTGATCATGCCGTCGGTCCTGTGGACGAAGCCCTTGATATCAGAGAGGTGTGTTGTGGCAAAGACCAGCGCGCCCTGCCTTCCCAGCTCCTTAAGTACCGCGCAGGCGAGGGCGGCCCCCTCGGCGGGGTCGGTGCCTGTGCCGAGTTCATCGATTAGAACGAGAGACCTGCTGCCTGCTGCATTGAGTATGGCGGAGATGTTCGAGATATGGGCCGAAAAGGTCGAGAGACTGTTTTCGATCGACTGTTCATCGCCGATATCTACCAGCAGGTCATCGATCAGCGGGAAGCTCGACGATGAGTCCGCCGGGACAGGCATGCCGGAGAGGGCCATAAGCTCAAGGAGTCCGACGGTCTTGATGGCTATGGTCTTGCCTCCGGCGTTAGAGCCGGTGATGATCATGACATTATCCTGCCCCCCGAGCGAGATATCCAGCGGGACGGTCGCGGAATCACGGCCGGTCTTTTGAAGGGTCAGATACAAAAGAGGGTGCCGCCCGTTTATGATCTTAATGTTTCCGGAATCATTTATCTCCGGTATGCTCATCGAGAGGCGCCCGCCGAAGAGGGCGATACAGTTGAGCATGTCGAGGCGGACTATGGTCCTGAATTCAGATTCCAGACCCTGGGCGGATTCCCTGATCTTCGACGACAGGGCCTTTAGGATACGGATCTCCTCGGCCTTCTGCTCGGCGACGAGGTTTTCGAGTTCATTCGTGGAGTTGATGACGGCCAGCGGTTCCATGAAGGCGGTCTCCCCGGAATTGGAGACGTCATGCACGACCCCGGCGACCTGTCCCTTGGAGTCCATCCTCACGGGGATCACCCACCGGCCCGATCTCTTGGTGATAAAATCGTCCTGGAGGAAGACCGAGATCTTATCGTCTCTTACCAGTTCCTCGATATTTTTCCTTATCCTGGCGTCGAGCCGCCTGGTCCTGTCCCTTAAGTCCGCAAGGAGGTGCGAGGCGGTGTCGAGGATCGCGCCCTCGGAGTCAACCGATTTTCTGAGCAGGCGGAACAGGTCCGGGAACCCGGTAAGGTCCGAGGCGAGCGCCTTAAGTCCGGGCACTCCCGCGGTATCGCCGATCTGCCCTGATACGGACGACGCTATCGTAAGAAAGGGGACAAAACGGCCCAGTTCATAAGCGTCCAGCATCGCGCCTTCCGGTCTGACTTTGGAGATCAGGGGGCTGATGTCGAAAAATCGCGAGAGCCTGAGGGGGCGCCCCTCCTCTGACATGCGCATCGTCTCTCCGACCAGGGCCTGTCTGGCGCGGATTTCGTCCATCCGTGTGAAAGGGCGGACCTCCATAACGGCCTTCGCGGAGAGGTCGCTGTTTGCCGGTTCCGAGACGAGACCGAGGAGTTTGATGAATTCGAGGGACGTAAGGGCGGGTATGTTCATGTTATATGCGAAATACAGCGACCCTTAGAATAGATCCGTATTGTCCCTACCGGCCTTATAGGCAGGCAGGGCCTTTATCAGGCGGTTCAGGTGTATCCATAGCATCGCCCCGCTTACAAGAATTATGAAGGCGACCGTATGTTTTGCGATCAGCCCGATGATATGTTTTTTTTCGACGGCCGTGTGCCATTCGAACCTCGTAAAGGTAAGAATGCGCGGGATGGCGCTTACGGTGATCCATACAAGAGAGACCAGAATGACGCCCCGCATCCTCCTGTGCATCCGGAGGACGAAATGGCCGAGGTCCTCATTGCCCGCTTTGTTGTAATGTCTGACGATCAGCCACATGATAAGGCCGGTCGCAAACAGCATTGCGGTCGCGACGTCGTGAAAGTAATTGTTCATCATAATGAAGACGGCGAATTCGGGGCTCATCTGGGTTTAATTTTATAGGTAGGAGCAGGACAATATCAAGCAGGCGGGTTTCGTGTGGACCGCGGATGGGACCGAAAATTCAATAATTATAGATATTATAAGATTTGCTAATAGCCCTATAGATATAATTATAGCTAACTTGTTAATTCTAAATATATAATCAGCTTGACAAACATTGATGCGTGTGATAATCTTCGTAAGTTTGTGAGCACAAAAACTTGCTTGAAGGTGGTAAGATGCTTGACATTCATCTGAAGTGGCTGCTGGTCCTTATCGCGAATTTCCTCGGACTGATCTATATCCTCAACATAATATTATATAAGCCCCTTCTCAAGGTCTTTAAAGAGAGACAGGACACGGTAAAGACCTCACTCGACGCGGCGAAAGAAATGAACTCCCGCAAAGATGACGGCATAGTGAAGATGAACAGCGAGCTCGCCTCCGCGCGGTCTCAGGCCAAAGAGGTCTTCGAGACTATGCGCGCCGAGGGCATGGCAAGACAGAAAGAGGTCGTCTCATCCTCCGAGGCGGAGGCGGCGGATATGCTCCAGAGCGCGCGTCAGGAACTAAGGACCGAGGCGGAGCGCGCAAGGAAGGCCTTGCGGGCCGATGTCGAGAAGTTCTCGGACGAGATCGTAAGAAAGCTGGTAAAGGCATGATGACCGTTAAAAGTGAAAAGTTAAAAGTGAAAAGCTTAAGCATAAAGACCGTGAAGTGTGAATCGTTAAACGTGAAAAGTTTAAACCGGAATAACGCATTGTTCCACAGTTTAGTTCTTTTCACCTTTTACTTTTTACTTTTCACTGTTTCTTCGGCAGTTGCAAGCGGCGGGGGAGAGGCTGGCGCCGGGCATGAGCCGTCATTGTTCAAGGCCTATATGTGGCCGGTCATAAATTTCCTTTTCCTCGTCTTTCTTATGGTCTTCATGATGAAAAAGATGGACATCAAGGGGTATTTCAGGAAAAGGACCGAACTGATAGAGCAGACCCTCAAAGAGGCCAAAGAGGCGAAGGCCCTTGCGGAAAAGGCGCTTCTGGAGGTCGAGGAGAAGCTCAAGCTCAAGGACCGGGAGATCGGAGAGATCATCGCCTACGCGAAGCAGTCCGCGGAAAGTGAAAAGACAAGGCTCGTCGAAGAGGGCGAGGGCATGAAGGCCAAGATACTGGAGCAGACCAGGAACAATATCGCCTACGAAATAAGGAAGGCCAAAGATACGTTAAAGGAAGAGGCCGCGCTTATCTCGATGGAGCTTGCGGAAAAGAAGATAAGGGAGACGATGACGAAGGCTGAGCAGGTCAGGCTCCTTGAAGAATCCATAGCGAAGATAGAGGGCAAAAATTGAAACCGCTTAAAGAAGCCAGCAAATACGCAAAGACGTTTATCAGTATGGTCGGCATGGACGACATGCCGCAGGCCCTTGCGGAGCTGACCCGGGTAGAGCAGCTCATGGCAGGGAGCGGAGAGTTCAGGAGCCTGCTGCTGAGCCCGGTCTTCCCCGACGCCGACAGGGAAAAGGCCGTAAAGAGTGTAGCCGGAGTGCTTAAGCTCTCGGACAAGGTTTTAAGCTTCCTCCTTCATATCACGCGCATCAGGGTCGTGGGCGCCCTTTCCGAGATCATCAAGACCGCAACCGGCATATACCTCGAAAAGAAAAAGAGGGCGAAGGCGACGGTCCTTACGCCCGTCGAGCTTACGGCCCCCCAGACCGAAAGGCTCAGGGCCTCCCTGAAAAAAATGATCGAAAAAGACGTCGATATAGAGATGGTTATAGACCCTTCACTTCTTGGCGGAGTCCTCGTGAAGGTCGGCAGCACGATGTATGACAGCAGCATAAAGGGCCAGCTCAGGCTTTTAAAAGAAGACCTTATAAAGGGGTGATTTGATGGAAATCAAAGTAGATGAGATAAGTGAACTATTAAGGAAACAGATTACCGACTTCGAAAAGAAGGTGGACGTCAGCGAGGTCGGTTCAGTCCTTTCCGTCGGCGATGGTATCGCCAGGATATACGGACTGGATAAATGCATGGCCTCGGAGCTCCTTGAATTCCCCAATGGGATTATGGGCATGGCCCTGAACCTTGAAGAAGGTTCCGTAGGCGCGGTCCTCTTCGGCGACGACACCTTCGTGCATGAAGGGGACGTTGTAAAACGGACCGGCCGGATCATGTCCGTTCCCGCCGGCGAGGAGATGAGGGGAAGGGTCATAAACGCCATCGGCCAGCCGATCGACGGCAAGGGCCCGATCAATACCAAAAATATGCGTATTGTCGACGTGGTCGCCCCCGGTATCGTAGACAGGAAGTCCGTTCACGAACCGCTCCAGACAGGGCTCAAGGCGATAGACGCGATGATCCCGGTGGGAAGGGGCCAAAGAGAACTGATCATCGGCGACCGTCAGACCGGAAAGACGACCATCGCCATAGATGCGATAATAAACCAGAGGGGCGGGGACGTCACCTGCATTTATGTCGCGATAGGCCAGAAGCGCTCGAACGTGGCCAGGGTCGTGAAGATCCTTGAGGAAAACGGGGCGATGGAGCACACGATCATCGTGTCCGCCACGGCCAGCGAGCCTGCCCCGCTTCAGTATATCGCCCCTTACACCGGCTGCGCGATCGGTGAGTACTTCAGGGACAGCGGCAAGCATGCCCTCATCGTCTATGATGACTTAAGCAAGCAGGCCACCGCATACAGACAGCTTTCGCTGCTTCTGAGGCGTCCGCCCGGACGTGAGGCCTTCCCCGGAGACGTTTTTTATCTCCATTCCAGACTGCTCGAGAGGGCCGCAAAGATGTCGGATGAACTCGGGGCGGGGTCTCTGACCGCGCTTCCCATCATCGAGACCCAGGCCGGAGACGTCTCGGGTTATATCCCTACAAACGTGATATCGATTACGGACGGACAGATCTACCTTGAACCCGAGCTCTTCTACGCCGGCGTCAGGCCCGCCGTCAACGTCGGTCTCTCCGTAAGCCGAGTCGGAGGGGCGGCCCAGACAAAGGCGATGAAGCAGGTCGCGGGCACTCTCAGACTCGACCTTGCCCAGTTCAGGGAACTTGCCGCGTTTGCCCAGTTCGGCAGCGACCTCGACAAGTCCACCCTTTCCCAGATCGAAAGGGGAAAAAGGATGGTCGAGCTCCTCAAACAGGGCCAGTATGTGCCTATCTCGATGGTAGAGCAGGTGGCGCTTTTGTTTGCCGCGACCCAGGGCTTTATCGATGACATACCCGTCGAGTCCGTCAAGAAGTTCGAGGACGAGTTCCTAAGGTACATGAAAGACCGCAAGGCCGATGTCATGAAAGAACTCGGAGACAAGAAGGCGATTGATGACGATATGAAGGCGAAACTCACCGCGGCGGTCGAGGACTTCAAAAAAGGGTTCCAGGCGTAAAGACCGTGAAAAGTTAAGCGTGAAAAGTGAAATGTGAAGGCCTAGAGATTTGAAAGTAAAAAGTGAAGAACGATAAAACCGACCAGTCTGTTTCACATATATAAGGAGTGAGATGGCGACATTAAGGGACATAAAAAGAAGAATAAAGGCGGTCCAGAGCACGAGCAAGATCACCAAGGCTATGAAGATGGTGGCTGCCTCGAAGTTCAGGAGGGCCCAGCAGCGCATGTTCGAGATGAGGCCGTACGCCGACAGGATGAACGCGATCCTTTCGGGCCTTGCGGGCTCATCAGAGGGCGAGGTGCATCCCCTGCTTGCGGTCAGGCCGAGAAGGACCGTAGAGGTCCTGGTGCTGACGAGCGACAGAGGGCTCTGCGGGGCCTTCAACGCGAACATCCTGAAGGCGGCGACGAAGCATATCGACGAGCTCAAAGGCGAGGGCTTTGAGGTAAGGATCAGCTCGATCGGACGCAAGGCCGTCGACTATTTCAAAAGAAGGGAAATCCCGCAGAGAAAGTCCTGGTCCGGAATATCCGGGAAGATCTCATATTCCAACGCGCGGGAGATCGCCGGCGACATCATCGAAAACTATACGAACGAGGAGATCGACGAGATAATTCTGGTCTATAACGAGTTCAAATCCGTCGTGGCGCAGAGGGTCGTCATGGCCCGCATCCTGCCGCTTGCGCCTATCGCCGCCGCTGAGGAGATGCCGGTTTATAACTTCATCTACGAACCTTCCATGAAGGAGATATTCAATGACCTTCTGCCGAAGAACGTCGAGGTCCAGATATTCAGGGCGCTTCTTGAGTCCCAGGCCTCCGAGGAAGCGGCGAGAATGTCCGCCATGGAAAATGCCACCAAGGCGGCCAACGAGATGATAGACAGTCTTAGCCTGCAGTACAACAAGGCCCGCCAGGCCACCATCACCAAGGAACTTATGGATATTGTCGGCGGTGTTGAGGCCCTTAAAGGATAAAAGAAGTAATTAATTTGATACGGGGGTTTTAAAAGAATGAGTAATAATACAGGAAAAGTTTCACAGGTCATAGGGGCCGTCGTCGACGTCGAGTTCGAAGGGAAGATGCCGGACATCCTCAACGCCCTCAAGATCGTCCAGAAGGGCGACGAGGCGAAGGGCATCCCCTCGTTCGACCTTACCCTTGAGGTAGCGGCCCATCTCGGAGACAACAAGGTCAGGACCGTTGCGATGCAGCCTACGGACGGACTGATAAGAGGAATGACGGCGGTCGACACGGGGCTGCCGATCACCGTGCCTGTAGGAAACGCGTCGCTCGGAAGGATCCTGAACGTCGTAGGAGACCCGATCGACAAATTGGGGCCCGTAAGTTCCGAAAAGAGGCTGCCTATTCACAGGCCGGCCCCTGATTTCGTCTCGCAGGAACCCGTCACCCAGGTTTTCGAGACCGGCGTCAAGGTCTTCGATCTGCTCGTGCCGTTCGTCAGAGGCGGAAAGATGGGCATGTTCGGCGGCGCGGGTGTCGGAAAGACGGTCGTTATCATGGAGATGATCCATAACATAGCGATGAAGCACGGCGGCGTCTCGGTCTTCGCGGGCGTCGGTGAAAGGACGAGGGAAGGTAACGACCTCTACGGCGAGATGAAGCACTCGGGAGTTCTGGAGAAGGTCGCGCTTATCTACGGACAGATGAACGAGCCCCCCGGAGCAAGGGCCAGGGTCGCGCTGACCGCCCTTACCTGCGCCGAGCACTTCAGGGACGAGGGGCAGGACGTTCTTATATTTATCGATAACATATTCAGGTATACCCTTGCGGGCGCCGAGCTTTCGGCCCTCTTGGGCAGAATGCCCTCGGCCGTCGGATATCAGCCTACTCTTGGGACCGACATGGGAATACTCCAGGAGAGAATAACTACGACCAAGAAGGGCGCTATCACCTCGATGCAGGCGATCTACGTCCCTGCCGACGACCTTACCGACCCGGCCGTTGCGACCGCCTTTACACATCTCGACGGCACGGTCGTTCTTTCGAGGCAGATCTCTGAACTGGGTATCTATCCCGCTGTCGACCCGCTCGACTCGACCTCCAGAATTCTGGACCCCAAGATCATCGGCGAGGAGCACTATTCCGTGTCGCGGGCGGTCCAGAAGATACTCCAGAGGTACAAGGAGCTCCAGGACATCATCGCGATCCTCGGAATGGAAGAGCTCTCGGAAGACGATAAGATAACGGTCTCCAGGGCCAGGAAGATACAGAGGTTCCTCAGCCAGCCCTTCAGCGTTGCCGAGGTCTTTACGGGCCGTCCGGGCAAGTACGTCAAGGTCGCCGACACGATAAAGAGCTTCAAGGCGATCGTAAACGGTGAGTATGACGATGTCCCGGAGCAGGCCTTCTATATGTGCGGCGGCATCGAAGAGGTAGAGGAAAACGCCAGGAAACTCGGCTGGTCGAGGAAATAATAATGGCCGAAGGCAAGCTTCTTCTTGAGATAGTCACCCCTCAGGGCCTGGTCTTCAGCCAGGAGGTTGATGAGGTCACCGCAAGCGGCACGGAGGGAGAGTTCGGCATTCTCCCGGGTCATGTGCCTTTTGTCACGACCCTCAAAATCGGGATGCTCAGCTGCAAGGTCGGCAGTGAGACGAAGTATTTCTTCGTGAACTGGGGTTACGCGGAGGTAAGCCACGAAAAGGTCCTGATCCTGGCCGACAGCGCCGAGAAGTCCGATGAGATCGACTACGAACGGGCGAAGGCCGCGATGGAGAGGGCCGAGCAGAGGATGAAACAGGCGGAGAACATCGACTTCAAAAGGGCCGAGGCGGCCGTCGAACGGGCGGTCACCCGGATCCAGATTGCCGAACTTAAAAGACTTAAATAAGCAGAACATATCTCAAAATCGTTAATTCGCAAAGAAGCGTCACCCCCGCGAAGGCGGGGGTCCACTTAACGGCCCGAGAAACATGGATTCCCGCCTTCGCGGGAATGACGACAATGGACCCGATTTGCAGATAATGAGATTTTGAGACAGGTTCTATTAGGATTCACATTGGGGTTATAATGTATCGGGGCCTGTATCAAACAGGCCTCGGTTGTTTAGGGGTGGATCATGCAGGAAATAAAAGAGTTTATACTCGATAAAATGCCAATCGGTGTCATAGCCTTCGACAATAAAATGAAGGCTTTCTTTAAAAACAGGTTTGCAGAAAAATTTCTCCTCAAGCATAACCTTCCCGATGAAGTTATTTCCGTGGCCGGCAGGATTTTCGACGCGATTGCCGTCAAGGAGATGGACCTTCATTTCCCGGGAGAGGTGCTGCTTTTTAAAAAGCTCGAGGGCTCCGGCAGCAAATGGACGTTCAGGCTAGAGACAACCGAAACGCCCGGGCCCGTTGTATGTGTATTCATTATCGAGGAGGCCGTATCGGCAAGGCTTGACCATAACAACATACGCAGGCAGTTTGGACTGACAAGGCGTGAGACCGATGTTCTGAGACGTGTCATAAACGGGCTTTCGAACCGGGACATCGCCGATGAGCTCGTGATAGGCGAACAGACCGTAAAAGACCATCTGAGTAATATTTATATGAAGACAGGGATGAAAAACAGGTTCGCGCTCGTACGTTTTCTCCTTGATTCCCCTGAGCTTTACCTCGAATAAAATCTTTCCACCCCCTACCTGGGTAGGCTTGACTCGCCCCCGCATTTAGTGCAGACTGGTAACATGTTAAAGCAGATAACTATATCGGGAGGGACCTTGAGGACATCCTGCGCAAGGGCCATTTCTTCAATGTCAGGCGGTTTCCCTTATTATCTGTTGGATAAAGTCTCCACACGGGAAGCTCGGGAGGGTTGTAATGCTCCTCTTTGTCAAAGAAGATCTTTATTTTTTTCTCCTGTCTTTGGCAAAGAGGAGTATCCGGGCTGGACCGGTTAAATATCTTAATGTCAGTAACAGTCTTAAAAATAGTGTTAATTGGTCCTTGCGCTTTATCCGTCATGCCCGAGATTTGTAGTCGGGCATCCATTTTTTGTCCATTGTATCCCTCCCTTAGGCAAAGGGAGGTTAGGAGGGATTTTACAAATAATGCTGCTACCTGTAACTGAGGGGATACCGCCGCACATCTTTTTTTATAGACATCATATAACTGCTTATCATATAATCATAAATATTTTATTTTCCCGGAGGAAATGAATGGGTTACAGAAGGACCATTGTTGCGGTAGTCTCTGCTTTATATATTGTCTTGTCTTCCATAAACGCCTTTGCCATTTCGGATGCCGAAAAGACGTTCCTTTCGATGTATTTTAAGGACGAGGAACTGGTGGTGCTTTCCGCCACGAGAAGTTTTAAGTCCATCACCCGTATAGCTGAAAATGTGGAGGTCATCACAAAGGAAGATATCGAGCTTATGAACGCCCATACTGTGGCCGATGTGCTTAGAGGTGTGCCCGGCGTTGCGGTGTATTCCTTCCCCGGCACTGTGGGTTCAAGTGCATCGACACTCATACAGGGTTCCGACTTCAGACATGTTGCCTTTTTTATGGACGGCATCCAGTTGAATACTCCCGCTGATAATGCCGGTGATCCGGCAATGATTCCGGCCCAGATCGTCGACCGCATCGAGATAGTAAAGGGTCCGGGATCATCGGCCTGGGGTTCTTCACTTGGGGGCGTCGTAAACATAATAACGAAGACGCCTGGACAAAGCCAGCAGTCCGCAGGGACAGTGGCTGCTTCGCTTGGCGAGCGGAAGATGAGAGACCTCAGAGTTGACCTTTACGGAAAGAAATCAGACCTCGGGTACTATCTATACGCCGGACATCTCGGGTCCGACGGAGCAAATGGGCTTGTCCCCAACAGCGGCAACTGGTCGAACAATTTTTATACAAAACTGACCTATGATATATCGAAAGATACCAGCATCGCTTTTTCGCTTGCGTATATGAAGAACTCAAGGGGAAAGGGGGAATTTGCCGATTTCGATTACAGTGACAGGGACCGCAATGAAATGCTGCTTTCAACCCTGGCGCTTAATACGGCCCTCAGCAGAGAGATAAAATTGGGCCTTTCGATATGGACGCACAGGTCCACTTTCAGTTTTACCGACATTATCTTGAGTACGGGTGATGTTTCGTTGTCACACAATGTAAATCATATATATGGCGGAAATATTAAAATCGACTGGAATCATGACATGCACAAGGTGGTGGCCGGGATTGATTTGGATACGGCACAGCTCACGACAGAAAATGTTGGTACCGTCGAAAAGAGGAGAAACAAATTCGGTATTTTTATTAACGATACCATCGAACTGGATAAATTGTCGTTAATT
>JACRLQ010000086.1:0-8921 GCA_016215155.1 Nitrospirota bacterium | reverse complement strand
TTATGACCATTCGAACCTGAACGGCGGTTTTGTTAGTCCGAGTTTGGGCGTGACCTATATGCTTGGCAAGAAAACGCTCCTGAGGGCTTTTATTGCACGCGGATTCAACTATGCCGGCATAGCTGGGTTTACGGACAATACGGTATTTGGATATAAGGCGAATCCGGACCTTAGACCCGAAAAGATCATGTCGTATCAGGCCGGCATAGAGACCTCTGCCCTGGAGGCTGTATGGCTGAAACTCTCTGCCTTCAGGCATGATCTGAAGGAGGCCCTTGCGGGCGCGGATGTTATTGATGATCCGGTCTTTGTATGGACGCTTGTCAATAAGGGCCGACAGAGGCGTCAGGGCCTAGAATTCGAATTCAGGACTGCGCCTGTATATAACGTGTCGGTGCACGGCGGGGTGGTCGTTGCCGACGTGAAGGACCTTGAGACCGGGGAGACA
Source organism: Nitrospirota bacterium (assembly GCA_016215155.1). Taxonomy (GTDB): domain Bacteria; phylum Nitrospirota; class Thermodesulfovibrionia; order Thermodesulfovibrionales; family UBA6898; genus PALSA-1316. The sequence goes on along the minus strand of JACRLQ010000086.1, from coordinate 8,473 downwards.
ATCCCCGGCGTTCCGCGTTACAGTTACGACCTCGGAATAAAATATGACGACAAGAAGGCGCTCAGGGCGCTACTGGTCGGCCACTATATGTGGTGGAACGCTGCGCCGTGGGCAATGGCGCATTACAAAGGATTTATTACTGATCTGCATGTAATCAGGAACATATTTAAGAAGAGCAATACCTCACTTGAGGTCTTTGTTTCAGCCCATAACATTTTCGATGGCACTCAGATGCAATCATATGCCTCGGTCATACCAAAAAGATGGATGGAGGGTGGCATAAGATATAAATTCTAGTTTTTCACTCACCTCCGGATGGAGGATATCTCAATTATGAAAGGGGAAGAGGAATGAAAAAGAGGATCAAGGTGCTTGACAAAGGGATGTCGAAGAGAGAAATAGCCGAGTCTACCGTTTGCTGTGCTTCGCAGCAGGCCAAACAGGCCGGAGGCAAGTGCAAAGCATAAGCCGAGCGGGAGGGGAATACCCCTCCCGCGTCTTTTCCTATTTCAACCAACAGACTTGCTTATAGACACCGTGTTTGAATTATCCGCATATTCAAAAATCTTCGACAATCCACAAGATCCGGAATCACTGTTGCTTTTTTCGACCAAACAGGTCTCATCAATGGAGATCGATAAATCTCTCTTGGCCGATATCGGCGACGGAAGTATATCGGCGGAGGAGCGTGATACACTTATTGAGTTAGGTTTCCTCGTTGAGAGGGCGGCCGAACGCCGCGAGATGTCGGGCTTTATGGACGAGATGAACCTGCTTAATACGAGGCTTCGTGCAATAGTTGTCATGAACCTCGATTGCAACCTTGCCTGCAGATACTGCTTTGAGGGAGCAAGAAAAGGGCCTTATTTCATGACACGCGATACCGCCGATGGGGTTATCGCCTTTATCAAGAGTAAGGCAATAACCGGGATTCAGGCCCTTGACCTTACCTTTTACGGGGGTGAGCCTTTACTGACCGTTGATCTTGTTGAGTATATTGCTGATGCGTTGCGTTTATATGCCGACGACCGCGGGCTGGAGTTTGGCTTTTCGTTCATCACGAACGGGACGCTTATGTCTGCCGATACTGTGAGGCGGCTGCTACCCCTTGGGATGACGGGCGCGGCGGTCACGCTCGACGGTCCTCCTGCGGTCCACGACTCATTGAGGCCGTTTAAGTCAGGCGCCGGGAGTTTCGATCTCATAGTAAAAAATCTGGGTGAAGTATGCGACATGGTGGGTCTTGCGGTTGGAGGCAACTATACGAAGGAGAGCTATAAGTTCCTGCCTGAGCTTCTTGATTTAATGATCGAACGCGGACTTACCCCCGGCCGCATATCAGCGGTCAAGTTTGATCCGGTATCGATAGAGACCCCTGAAATCGCGCCTCCGGATTTCCATGAAGGGTGTGCCTCTCTTAATGAAGACTGGATTGCGGAGGCAGGTATATCTCTGAGGGAGGAGATATTGAAAAGGGGTTTTGGTACCCAGAGGATAAAGCCCGTGACTTGTATGATAGAATTCTCAAATGCCATGGTCATCAACTACGATGGGTCGATTTATAAATGCCCCGGTCTCATCAGCAGGCGTGAATTTTGCGTGGGTGACATCCTGTCAGGCGTGCAGGACTATCATATATCTCACGCTATTGACAACTGGAAGAACAAGGAATGCCTTGACTGTGCCTATCTGCCGCTTTGTTTTGGGGGGTGTCGATATTTGAAGTTTGTTCGCGACGGCAATATGGAGGGTGTTGACTGCAGGAAGCAGTATTTTGACGCTACGCTTGAAGCGTTTGTGAAGCAGGACATCAAATACGGATTGACCGGTTAATTATACCTCCTCTTAAGATAAGTGGGGGGAGTTATGAAAGGCGAAGAGGAGTAACCCCCTCAGTCCCCCTTACCCTAAGGGGGAGGAAATAACTGAAGGGTTACATGAATCGCTTTATTTTTGGCTGAAAAAAAATATCATTGGTGCTATACTGAACCAGCAGATTTGACAGTTCATAAATTTTTGGGATCAGGGTAGAAAAGACGTTAGACTTACCTTTAAATGACAGGGGACAGATGTTCAGAAAAATATCACTCATTACGGCGGTCCTTGTTTTATTCCTTACGTGGGGTATTGCCTTTGCGGAACCACTCCGGGTCGTCGTCCTCAAAAGCTCCGATATCGCGCCGTACAATGAGGCCGTCGAGGGCTTCAAAAAGTCTTGCGGCTGCGTTATAAGTGAAGTACTTCATACAGACTCTGAGGAAGACGCCGAGATAAAGGGAAAGGTCCTTGAGCGTAGAACCGGGCTGATCTTCGCGGTCGGCGGCGACGCGCTGTCTCATGCCATGAAATTCAGTAGTCTGCCTGTCGTCTATTCAATGGTCCCCAACCCCGGCCTTCCGGATATCTCCCCCGGGAGGGTCTCAGGGGTCAGCATGCATATCCCGCCTGAAAAATATCTCAGTTCAATGCTGGACCTGTTTCCTTCGGTCAGACGGATTGGTGTGGTCTATGACCAGAAGAACTCCGGCCCTTTTGTTAAAGAGGCCGAACGCTTCGCAAAAAAACGGGGCGTTACGCTCGTAATGAAACAGGTGACCAGGCCCGGCGATGTCCTTTCCGCCATAGACTCCCTCAAACAGCGGGTTGACCTGTTATGGATGCTTCCCGACGTGACGGTCGTAAACTCCGAGACCTTCAAGTACATGCTTGGATTTTCCTTCGAACACGGCCTGCCGCTGTTCACCTTCGCCAGGAAATATGTAGAGATGGGGGCCGCGGCGGGACTCAACGTCTCCCCGTATGATATGGGCTCTCAGGCAGGCGAGATGGCCGGCGGCATGACGGGATATCTGGATATCCCGGGGCCGTTCAGGGTCGATCCAAAAAACGTCCGCCTGATGGTCAACGACAAGATAATAAGGAAACTCGGTTCCGCGGTCAATGAAGAGGTCTTAAGGGGGGCCGGGCATGTCAGGTAGGGGCTTCAGAAATACCTTCGGGTACCGGCTCTTTTGGTACTTTGCGAGTATGATTCTGGTGGCGGCCCCGCTTTTTACGATCGCCGCGGTCTCATATCAAAAAAAGGTCATGACGGATGATCTTGTGAAGGAGGGCAGGATAATCACCTCTTTGCTGGTCAGCAGCCTCAGGACCTGGATATTCGCCGAGAACGCCGAAAACATCAGGGACTCACTGACGGGCATCATGGACCATGGCAATATCGCTTCAGTCGTAATCTATAACGATAAAGGCGGCATAATTTATACCGGGCGGCGGAATAAGTCCACACCCGCGACCGGCGTTACTCCCGCGCCCGACTTCGCATCGATGAAATTCACGGGCGATGAAGGGGCCCCCCTTAACATTCAGGACCTCAAAGACTCGATTGAAATAATATGCCCTGTCAAAATGGAACTGGCCGGGACTTCGGACATGGCCCTTTATTTTGACGATCCGTCCGGGCAAAAGAAAAATATCAATATAGGTTATATCAGGGTCGGCCTGAGCAAGGAGGGTCTTAGGGCGGAGATGTTCCGGATAGCCGTCAGGGTTGCAATAGGCGCTATCATAGGGATACTGGCGGGACTGGCCGTCCTTTATATCGCGGTGATAGGCGTTACAAGGCCCCTCAGGGAGCTTACGGCGAATCTGAGACGTTTCGGCGCCGGAGACAGTATCAGGGCATTGCCGGTTTCAGGCAGCGACGAGATAGGGGAACTCTCTGAGGCGTTCAACTCAATGGCCGAAGACCTGCGCCGGAGGGAACAGGAGACGATCGCCCTGCAGGAGAGGCTCAAGGAGTCCGAGAAGCTCGAGGCGGTCGGAAGGCTTTCACGTGGTATCGCCCATGACTTCAACAATATTCTTTCTACCGTGCAGGGCTCGGTATATATGCTGGAGAAGAAGTTCGGTGACAGTGAATCCATAATGTATTATGTGGAAAAGATCAGGAATTCCCTGTCGCGATCGGGCCGCCTTCTTCAGAGCATAGTCAGCTATAGCAGGGCAAGGGCCGCGGAACTGCGGCCGATTGAACTAAACAGCATTATAAAAAGGATGACCACGTTGCTGGAGTCGATTTCCGGGGAGGCGATCTCGCTTAATATTTCCCTTTCGGACGAAGAGCTCGTCGTAATGGGAGATACGCTGCAGATCGAGCAGGTCATCATGAACCTTGCGGCCAATGCAAAAGACGCCATGCCGGACGGGGGGGCCCTGACCATCAGGACTTCACCCGTCACGCTCGACGGCGGAGGCGCTGAAAAAGTCGAAGGGGCGGGCGGGAAAAGGTATGCGGCAATCGAGGTGATCGATACCGGGACTGGGATCGATGAAGAGGCGAGGGAGAGGATATTCGACCCGTTTTTTACCACGAAAGACCCCGGCGGAGGCACCGGCCTGGGACTTGCGATAGTTACAGGGATAGTGGAGCGGCATGGAGGGCATGTAGGCGTGAGATCACAGCCGGACCATGGGACTGCGTTTACCGTCCAACTGCCTTTATTTGAAAATAAAGGAAAAACGTATGATAATATCCACTGAGGTGACGCCCTATAATGGACAGAATTCTTATTGTTGACGACGACAAGGACCTCAGGCGGGTTGTAAGGGACGTGCTTGAGGACGAGGGCTTTGAGGTTTCAGAGGCCGAAGACGGCATTGCCGCCATGGGTGAGTTCGGCAGGTTCCGGCCCGACGCCGTGCTGATGGACCTCAATATGCCCCGCATGAGCGGCATTGACGCCATGAAGGAGCTTTTGAAGATCGACAAGACAGTGCCGGTCATCATGGTGACGGGCTTCGGTGACGTGCCTACGGCGGTAGAGGCCCTGAAGGGGGGGGCGTATGATTTTACGCTTAAACCGCCGGAGTTTTCCCGGCTGACCGTGACTGTCCGGCAGGCGGTCGAAAGGAGAAAGATAAGCCTCGATTTGGCCGCCCTCGGCAGACAGCTGGACTCGTCACTGGAGGAAAAACTGGGCAGGAGCCCGGGCATAAAGAAGGCGGTCCAGCAGATAAGGCAGATCGCGATGACCGATATCTCGGTAATAATCGAGGGCGAGACCGGCACGGGGAAATCATTGGTGGCGGGCCTCATCCATAACATAGGCAAAAGGGCGGCAAGGCAGTTTGTGCATGTTGACATCGGTCTTATCCCCGAGCAGCTGGTTGAGAGCGAGCTGTTTGGATATAAAAAGGGGGCCTTTACCGGCGCCGACCGGGACCGGAAGGGGTATTTCGAGAATGCCGGCGGGGGGACGGTCTTTCTGGATGAACTTGAAAACATGTCGGCCCATATGCAGATGAAGCTGCTCAGTGTGATCGAAAGAAAGGTCGTCTATCCCCTGGGTTGTACCCGGCCGGTCGATATCGACGTCAGGGTGATTTCCGCTACAAACTCCAATATCAGAGAGAATGTTGCGTCTAAAAAATTCAGGGAAGATCTCTTCTACAGGCTGGGTGAATTTATTATATCGCTGCCGCCCCTTAGGGAGAGGCCGGAGGACATACCTTTTTTTGCCGGCAAGTTCCTGTTTGAGATCTGCACTGAAATGAACAGGCAGGCATTGATGCTGTCTCCCGAGGCGGTCGAAGTCCTGATGTCTCATAGCTGGCCCGGCAACCTGAGGGAACTGAAAAACGTCATCAGACGGGCGGCCCTCCTGACAAGGGGTGATACTATCAATACCGATGAAATCAATATTTCCTGTATGAATGGCCGGGTATCCCCGCAGCCTGTATTTGTGAGACTCAAGGACGCTGTGAAGGATGTCGAACAGCGGCTTATTACTGATATGCTTAAATCCACGGGGTTTAATAAAAGCAGGGCGGCCGAGCTGCTCGACACAAGCTACACAAACCTGCTGACAAAAATCAGGGAATATGGAATAAAGGTCCCTGAAAAGTCGGAATAAACCGAAAACTATACAAAGTTTGGATAACTCTATTCAAACTTTGTATAGTTAGACCTGCTCAGAAATCCCCTCCAAAAAAATTATCCTTTAATTACGCATGGTTGTCTTTTTGACAATTGTGGCACACAGATTGCAATTGTTATAGATCATATAAGTTATTTCCCTTGCGATGGATGGAGGGTGATGTTGAAATTGAGAACGGGCCGCTCGGGGCGGTCCGGTCCGATAGAGTCGGATGCAGGATGGGGCGCCGTAATCCGTACTCCGGATAAGCCCGGGTGTGTCAGAACCCGGAGAAGGACATGTACAGAGCGAAGGCAGACGATGAGGAGCAGGCTGGCGGCCATAAAGCGAAGTGGCAGAGGCTGTAGAGGAATGAGAGTCCGCTCGTTACTGTCTGAAAGGGAGAAAGAAGTGCTAGGGTGGCTGAAACAGGGAAAGACATCTTGGGCCATTTCGGTGATCCTCAATATTTCCGAAAGGACTGTGAATTATCACGTTGGAAACATCCTTCGAAAACTGGGTGTATGTAACAGGACCCACGCGGTGGCAGAGTCAGCCGGAGTGTCGGTCCGGGGGCGGTAAAATGATAATGACAAACCAGGACGGTTTAGGCACACTGCTTTTGATAGACGACGACCATGCCGTCAGAGGCATGCTTAAGGAAATACTTCACAGGTCCGGATACAACGTGATCGAGGCGGTTGACGGTGAGGACGGGGTCAACGCCTTTACGAACAATATGCATTGCGTCAATCTGGTGATAACGGACGTGGTGATGCCGAAGAAGAACGGCAAACAGGTCTTCGACGAGGTCCGAAAACTGAAGGAAGACGCCAAGGTCCTCTTCATGAGCGGTTATCCTCTTAATATCCTTGATAACCGTCTGACGATGGACCGGCGCATGGATTTTATCGCCAAGCCGCTGAGTCCTAAGGACCTGCTTCATAAGATAAGATTCATGCTGGACAATTAGGGCTTACTGATTTTTGTAACAAGGCCTGGGCTGGGATGGCAGGCTGCCGGGAATTGCAGTAAAATTATGGGATCGGTGGGGATCGTTAGGCCATAATTTCCGGCAGCCTGTCATTCGGGGTTTGACCTGTTAACTACCGTGTGTGTCAGATTCGCAGAAAATTTTCTTGTCCTGAGTAATCCCATAAGATTCCAGAAGTATCCCCCCTTCCGCAACAGCCCCTTTACGTTTAGCTGTATCAAGCAACCCTTCCTTCTTGGGTGGGTTTGCCCCCTGTAACTTAATGCTTACGGTAATAAGGTTATTTGTCTTGACGGTGATCTGAAAAAAGTGTATAAGTATCTAGACACTAAATAAATATTTGGGGGAGGTCCCATGGACGTTGTCGGAATATTCAAGGACAGCATAGAGGTAGCGAAGAAGAGCCCGCTTATCTGCGGACCGACTGTTGCGGTCGGTATTGTAAGGGCCCTTGTCACAATGGCCTTATTCAGCGGCGGGATGATGGCGGCCGGCATGACTGGCCAGGGGATGGACTCACCGGCGGGGGCGATGGGCGCGGTGGCTGTGATGGCAGGCGTCGGCGCTATCATAGGTATAGTCTTTACAGTCCTCGGTCTAATCGCGCACGGAATGACCGTAGGTATGGCCAATGAGGCCCTCGACACGGGAAAGACCTCCATTGACTCGGGGATCTCGATGGTGATGGGGCGTCTGCCCCAGCTGGTCGTTGCGGCCCTCCTTGTAGGGCTTGCTGTGGGGATAGGCATGATGCTTCTTATTATCCCGGGACTGATTGCGGCTTTCTTCTTCATGTTCACCTTTGTGATCGTGGTGCTCGAAAATTCTTCCGCGGTGGACGCGATGAAGAAAAGTGTCGCTATAGTCAAGGCAAACCTCAATGACCTGGTGATGCTGTTTCTCGGTATTATCGCGGCCGGTGTGGTAGTGGCCCTGGTCGGCTTTTTATTCGCGTTTATTCCCCTGATCGGCCAGCTTATAAACAGTCTTCTTTCGGGGGTCCTGGCCGGAATCGTTACTATTGCGGTGGTCAAGGTATATAAGGGCCTCAATACAAGAGCACGGACGGAAACGTCTTAGCCGTCGCAGTTTGCGAGCGGCCTGTGTAATATTGAGATGAAAGGAGGTGATTTGAGAATATGAAAATGGTCAAAATTATGATGCTATGCCTCATGCTTACGGGACTGACAAGCGCCGTGGCGTTTGCGATGAAACATGCTCCGGAGGAACGCGGCAAAACTCTTTTTAATGACTCAAAGTTTGCCGGCGGGTCGAAGTCTTGCAACTCCTGCCATCCCGATGGCAAGGGCCTGGAGAAGGCAGCTGACAAAAAAGAGTTCAAGATCGCCGGCAAGACCCAGAAGAGCCTTGAAGAGGCCGTCAACGCCTGCATCGTCAACGCGAACAAGGGTAAGGCGATAGACGCCAAATCCGATCAGATGAAGGACATGGTCGCCTACGTCAAGTCGCTGAAAAAGGGCCAGGCCGAGACAAAACCGGCCAAAAAACCTGCGTCCGGTTACTAATTTCTTCCGTGGAGGGGATGTCTCTTCCGGACATC
>JACRLQ010000085.1:59799-68514 GCA_016215155.1 Nitrospirota bacterium | reverse complement strand
TTGCTATAATTTTTCATAACCTGTCCTCCTTAATTGTGGCTCTGAGCCTCTGGGTTTATTCCCTTAAGCTTAATCCACGTCGCTTAAGGTTGGACAGGTTTAATACATTATGTCTACTGTTGGCTTCGCGAGTATGACGGCCTTAATTTTACTGCGTGTCTCGCGAAAAGTTCCCCCATTTTTTCAAAAACAGTCTCCGACCACTTCGATTTGCCCTTAAATCCTTAATTGCTCAAGACCCTGCGAGACCTATACTCTGTTTATTGGGGGAACTCCAGTTAACTGCGGGATTTTGTAACTGTGACCGGATCGCCTTTGGATATGTTAAAAAGTGATGCGGCATCGCCGCGGGAAACAAAGAGCTCCAGAAATCCAGAACTGTTGATAAGCGAGCAAAGTATCCCCGGATTACCTTCCTCATAGAATTTGAGGACAGATATGTCCCCGCCCCTGAAGCTGACCGTAACGCCCTTTGCATTTTTTAAAAGCGTCCCGATGTCCGCCCCCGGGATATTGGTCACAGCATTCCCGAAGCGGTCGATATGGACCACCTCCCCCGTCACGCCGCCGTCCTTTGAAATCAGCGGGACCGAGAGGTCGATCCGGCGGTAATCACTCATAAGCCGCCCGAATTTATCGGGGGCAACGCCCTTCGACAGCCATGCGGCCACCGGCCCAAAAAGGTCCCGGCCCTGGAACGTCGGACTTGAGCCCGAAAGGAAATATTCTGACGAGGTGATATGGAATACCTCAACTGAATCTTTATGCGCCCTGTACAACCAGGAAAAGACACCGTTGTCGGGACCTATGAAATACTGGCGGCCGGCCGAAACGATAATCGGTTTTCTTTCAGAGCCCACCCCCGGATCGACCACAACGACATGGACCGTGTCATCCGGAAAATAGGGGCAGTTCATGCCTATTGTCATGGCCGCGCCCTCGATATCAAAGGGCCTGATACCATGCGTAAGGTCAACTATCACGGCCTCGGGATTGGTCCTGAGTATGACACCCTTCATGACGCCCGCGAAGGGGTCGTCATGGCCGAAGTCCGTCGTAAGCGTAATGACCGGCCTGGCCGGCCCTCTCTTTTTGTCAGCCGGCGCCGTCATACTCGTGCTTAAGGCGCCTACTGTCGGCGAAGGCGCGGGTATCCGAACGCCTTAAGAAAAATGGACTCCCGCTGCCCGGAGCACCTGCTGGCTGTACGGGAATGACGGGAAGATGCTTGCTGAGTGAATATATCGATTTTGAAACAGGTCCTACTCAAACGTGATCTCAAGTATCTCGTACTCGATCGTCCGCGCCGGCGCCTTTATGACGACAGAGTCACCGATCTCTTTGCCGATGAGCGCCTTGCCGACAGGTGAGGTGATCGATATCTTGCCCAGCTTGACATCGGCCTCCTCCTGGCCAACCAGGATGAACTCATATTCGAGGTCGGCCTCCACATCCAGGACCTTTACCTTCGCGCCGAAGGCGGACCTGGACTGCTTTATCTTTGACGGGTCTATCACGTCGGCCATGGCTATTTTTGCCTTAAGCTCGTCTATTCTTCCGGCTATGAAGGACTGCTGTTCCTTTGCGGCATGGTACTCCGCGTTTTCGGAGAGGTCCCCATGCGCCCGGGCCTCGGCTATGGCCTGGATGTTTTTAGGCCTCTCGACCTTCAGGAGCTTTTCGAGCTCATCCTGAAGTTTCTGGTATCCCGCGGGGGTCAATGGTATTCTCTGCACATGTGCTCCTTTGATAAATTTCAGTCTGCATTAATTTAAACGATCTCTTTTAAAATATCAATCGAACCGGCCCACGGGTCAGGGCAATGACCTTGCGAAAAACATCCCGTCGCCGCTATTTTTTATCCGGGGAAAAAATATTTAAGCAGCAGAATAATCCAGGGGGAACCGTGCAGGGCGAGATCAAACCAGTCGACCGGACGGACCAATTTTCCCCTCAAGAGCATGGAGAGTTTTTCGAGGAGATGCGGGGGCCAATAGGGGGCCAGACCAAGGGTCAGGCAGAGAAAAATGACCGCGCTCCAGGGCAACTGATCAAGAAGTTCCTTCATATCCATATTATATCCCTAACGCGGATATCGACAACTCACGGATTAAGACCCTCGGGATTGAACTGAACTATTTTCATAACACATTGCTGACCTGATCGTTCGTTATCCCTCCACTTCGCCCAAGACCTATGCAAACCTGGGAAGAGCGGAAATCGACGGCATCGAGGCAGTGCTGACAGGAAAGTACTCTATCGACAATTACTGGAAGATTTTTTATACCTGGCAGGACCCGCGCCCGAGGCCCGCTGGAGATACAAGGGATGACATAGCGTAATACACAACAGTCGATCTGACACTGACCTTGAGAAACCTTTATAAATCACTTGAGATTCAGGCGGCAATCCATAATCTGTTTAACGAAAAATACGAGGACCCCGACCTGTCGGGTGCTTCACGGTTTATCCCTTATGATTATCCGAGAGAGGGCATTTCTGCGCTGTTAAGGGTCAGCTATAAATTTTGATTTTTTGAAGAATGACAATTTCTGTTGTTCATCGCTGACGCGGCATGCAGGCAGTAATCGGGGGCCAGGAGATTTCGATACCAATACCCCATCCTGCCGCGCCATCCTCCTTCCTGTTCATACCCTATATCCCTTAAATGATATTTGTACGTTTGACTCCTTGGGGGCTTAGACTCCTTGGAAGCTCTTTTTACTGTCGGCGCGATTGCTTTGTTGTAAGTGCTTTTTCTCTCTATGCTCTGTTATATCTGTGCTTGAGTTTCTCGAAACCCTCTCGACCTTCTCTTACAATTACATCGCGGTCTTCAGGTTGCCAGTCCGTATCATTAAAAAAGGAATACAATTTACTAGCATTCCAGATCAGAGGATAGATATGCTCCAATAATTTGTCACTTAAATCAGGCTTGTCACCGTAATCTGTCTTGATAGTGTCCACTAGGTCCGCAAGGTTTCTTAATACACTTTCGCTTTTCTCGTGACCCCATGCATCCATATTGTGAGGAAGGGATGAGCAACGCGCTTCCACCCACTTGTGAATTTTACCGTCTAGACTAGCCAGTATTTTCGGGCCATCCTGAATTACCCAATCCGCGACTCTAAGATCAAAGTTTTCGCCATGAGCAGCCGCATTAAGCGTATTTATCATGTCTTCAAGAGTTGATCTTTCCTTCGTAGTCAGTAATTGGTTATTTGAAAGTTCATTGATTAAGGCACGGATGCCTTTGCGTGATGTCTCAATGTTGTTCTCCGAAGCTAAATTTCGGAGCCTCTTCTCAATCTCAATGCGCAAGCCAGCCAATGCCAAATTTGGATCGACATTAGCTACTGAGACAAAAGAGTAATCCTGTTGTCTTTGGGGTTCAACTTCATCTGTTAGCAGGCCTGATTCTTTTGCCTCTTTACTGACTTTCTGCAGGTCTTGAAATTCGAATTTCAGGCCGCCTGGCAGCTCAAGAGATTTAAACAAAGGTGCAACCCAAGGTACAATTGCGACTATTATGAGACCGACTATAAAGCCATCAATACTGACTGATGGCCATATCAAATGAGCCACTGCAATAAGAAGTGCGGCCGTTGTGATAGATATTTGAATGAAAGTTCGTTTCGTCAAGTTTAATCCTTTTTCTACATCTTTCTTTTACGGCTTCATCTTGAGATTTAATTTAGCACGGAGTTGTCTTTATTATCATTTTTATACTTACAACGCGGTGTTGAGCCCCGTTCCGTGGGGCTCAACACTTTGTTGGAGCCTGTCGGGTTTCGCTTTGCTCTAACCGACCTACGACTGATGAGAATAGCTGGTAAGATACGGGGTTGCCGGAGTTTGCGGTAAACGGTCATATCAACCGAAGTGCCCAGCGTTTATTTCATTGCTGGAGCTAACCGACTACCCCCTTAGTGGATTATCATCGTCGTCCTGTTCTATTTGTTTCTCTCTCTCTTTTTCACTTTCTTTTTCGGCTTGGCTTGGCCCCGTTCTAATTCCACCACTACGAATGAAATGGCCGATTGCCTCAACCCACTCTTTTGCTTCTCCCATTAGATTCCTCCTCTTCGTTGTTGTGCGCCTAATTGGAGCACTGTTCCGATATTACTAAGATGACGAATATTCACCTCCTTTCCTTATAAAGTCTTTCATCTTATGTAAAGGTTGTCAATCAGCAACTGTTTATCATGGCTTTAAATCGCCTTTTGTATTGTTTCTATTCGGCTGTTCAATTGGCTGTTGCCTCTATCTGCTGTTAATTATATTGCCACGACGAAATGAATAACCCGACGGGGTTAACTCCAAATATATAAATCAAAACAGCGTTAACCCCGGTCGGTGTTGATGCTGGTGTTATCTGCGTTGTTTTTCCCATTTTCATTCTTTTCTATTGGGCAGAGGAGATGGTTACCACTCCCAATGTTATTGCGCCTGAGTCAAGGAGCTTGTCATAAACAACGGACTTGGAATCGGGGGTCCACTTGGGCGCTTGGCCCGGCGTAATTTTATCATCGAGCACTTCAATAAAACTGCCGACAAGATCAGTCAACAGAAGCTTCAATTCGTTATTTATGTCTTTCGCATAAAAAACGAGCCAACGACCATTAGGAGAAAGAACGGGATACCACGCGGAAGTAATATTCTTTATATTAATCTTGTTCATTTTTCTTGTAAGTACATTAACAACATAAAGCTCCGAGAAATCTGCAGATTCATTATCGCCACTCATTTTATTTTTGTCGTAGCCGTACCAAAGAATATAATTTTGCATTGTCCAAGATGGTTCTGCGACGGCAACATTGGGCAGTATATCTATTTTCTTTGGAACACCGTCCTCCACTTGAGTAATAAAATATTCTGTTTTGTCATCATAGAACACGGGATAGGCGAGCGCCTGGCTGTTTGGCGACCAGCCACTCAGATAGGAGTAACTTTGTGCCTCGGGAGGTGTTTTAGATGGATTCTGCACTTCTGTAACTTTTCTGAATGCTCTTTGACCTATATCGTAGATCCATATTCTAGTGGTGGATGACGCCACGGAATACAAGGCGATAAATCTGCCATTCGGACTCCAAATGACCGAGTATAAATTTGCCGATGTTTTGAATGTCCTCGGCAAAGGAACAATTTTTGATTTCTTTGTTTCTATGTCTAGTATGTGCAACTGATGGTCTTTAACGTAAGCTGTTGATTTGCCATCTGATGCTATGAACGGAGATGGAACGTTTGAGACGGCAACTCTAGCCTCAAGACTGGAAGGTGAAAGTCGCCACAGCGTATATTCTCCGTGGTTCAATGGAGTCAAATATAAAAGGGCACTCCCATCCTGCGTCAATTGAGGAAAGTTCGGCGTTCCCTTCTTTATATCAATTTTCGTTACTTTTGCTTCAAATTTAATTCTATTCTGCTGAGTAGCACATTCGGATTTTTGTGTGTGGGAAATCAGCAAGAGGCAGATGACAAGGTACGCGGACCATAATTTTATTTTCATATTTATTCCTTTTTTACAGATAATGAGATCTTTCAGCCACCGGGGCACAGACTAGAGACTGAAAACGAAAGCGGTCATTCCCGGTCGGGCTGGATGCTTTTGTTGTACGCTGTCCTATTTTGTTTTCCTAAAAGGTTCGATACTTAGTCACGGCATTAGCGAAATCGACGTTCCAGCGGTAGTAAGTATTTTTCTTCTACACGATTCTTTAAATGATTCATCGTTTGGATTATTGAGTAAATAGTCAACCGCTTTATATATCTCATGAGTCGTTAATAAGCCAAAGTTTTTTTTCTTTGCGACTATATGAACTTTTTCTGAAAATGCCTCTTTTCTATTACTCGGCCTAGAAAAGCGATAATGGTTGCCAATCAGAACTCCTGCTGGATAATCACCTTTGAGATCAAAGTCCTCATCGACTGCTCTATTCAGCTGGTCAAATTTTGAGACGTGGATTGCATCGTTATCTTTCCCTTCTACCTCAGCGATACCGCGTCCTTCTGCTGAACTAAAAACTATATCATGTTCAAGATCATCCATTTTTCTATTGTCCGCTGTAAAGCCGAAGAGCCTGAAGGAGCGTAGAACTGCTTTCTCTAAAACAGGTCCTTGTTCATACAGAAGTGCTTTAAATTCAACAAGTTCGCATTTCTCTTTTTCAGTGGTTTCTTTCTCTTCAGTAATCTTGTTAATCTTCTTCTGCAGTTCTGATATTTTTAGGTCGTATTCGGCCTCACCTTTCAGTTTAAAATCATTGATCCAGTCAGGTGGAGGCGTTATTTCAGTATTGACAAAGAAGTTTTTGCAGCAATTTAATATGACGCCGACCAATTTATCATTTTGTTTTCTGTAAACAGGGGGCGGCAAGAAAGCTATTACACCGTTATTCTGTTTAACAACAAAACCTACAGGTTTATCGCTACGATTAGTAATGAAGTTAATTTCATCCAGTTCAGAAGATATATCTAAATACGCACTATATTGAAGCTCATCGTTAAAAGCCTTGTAGTATGGAACAAACATATTCTTTGGATGTCGCAATTTTAGGTTATCGCCAGTGCCCTTGCCCGGCTTTAATGACTTGACTAAAACTTCACTCAGCTCTGGCAGAAAATCATAATTATACACAGGGGCATATTGACTTATATCCCCTATTTCACCTGAAAACCCTGTAACTGGTGAAACAAAAACGATAAGAATTTTGCCGTTATTCAACAATGTTTCGATTTCTTTTTGTCTTGCCTTGAACATTGCGCGTATTCGGTCCGACCCACTGCTTGAATACAGAAGGGGAGTGCCATCTGCCTTATGCTTCAAATTAGTTGACCAAAGATGAGAAAAGCTACCAGGATTTATAATGAGGATATCGGCATCCAAGAAAGTCGCATCACCGTTAATTGTCGTATTAATTACGTCTTTGTGTTGAATTTCATAGTTGACACTTTGAAGTATCATCAATGGCTCCTACTATTTCTTTATTCTTATACGTACAACGAAAAAAATAAGGCTGAGTTTAAGAGTCTTCTATTTAATTATTCAACTCAGTTTATTAATCGTCTTTTTTTCGGCTATCTTCCTCAATGCTTCTTAAGTACCGAATCATATTAGTCGTTGGTTCGCTTTCAAATGCTTCTGCGAATTTGATAGCTCTTTCCGTCACAATGCCTTTGATATTTGGGGCAAGGACAGATGTGAACACTGGTCGCTTTCCCTTTGCATAGCAACAGGCTAAGTACGCACTTGCAGCTTTTTGCAAGGCGATACTTGTACTTATTTTTGATTCCGTCAATTGAATATCCTTGAAAAGACTTTCGAATTCTATGCAGCCCATTGTAAACTCTTTTTTATTAAGCCTTGAAATCGCTGACTCAAAGTCTGAGATAGTGTATTGGTCGTATTTTACAAGACGCGAACTTAGAGCTTCATCAAGATGAGATGATATATGTGCAGGATTTCCCTCGAAGAACTCACGTGATGCATTGGGGCGGCCAAACACACGTTCGAGGATTGAGTGAGCAAAACGTTCGGCCTCCTCACAATCTGATACCTCATATTCCTTATATACTTCGAATTTGTTTGGCACGCCTGTTGCAGATGACAATTGAGCAGCCCTATCACTTGATTCTTTTATCGTTTTTCCCACCTTGACGAGTCCCGGCATAGATGGGTTTGTAAGAACATATATTTTACCTTGAGCCATTATTTATCCTCCGTTTTATTTGTCAGTGCTCATGATCATGAATCATTGCATCAATCATTTCTTCAAATTTAAAGACAGAGTCTTCAATTTTTCTTTCAATAGGAAGGTACTCTTTCTCAAGATTTAGAAACTTTTTTAGTGCTGCGCCCGGCATTTTTTCTTTATTCAACAAAAGAGCTCGCTCTTTCCACCTCTCAAACCGTTTTGTCGTTATTTGTGGTTTATAAGTCGGCCACAACTCATTCTGAGTTTTGATTAACTGTTGAAACCCTTCATCAGTATAGGGAAAATCAAATTTTGCAAGCATTTCAACAAACTGCATTCTTCTCAGAATAACATCAACTGTTTCCTTTCTCATAGAATTTGACGCAAGAAAATTAAGGTGTTCCAGTGACTCATCAATTCGCTGAACTAAATATTGAGAAAGTCTTATACAAAGTTCCTCGGTGGAACACTTGTTACCTGTAAGGATACGTTCACATACTTTTGACAGATTTTCAGTAGTAATTCCAGCTTCCTGAATATCGAATTCACTAAGAAAGGACTTTACATCAGCATCGCTTGAATACGAATAAGCCTTAATCCAAAGGCGTGGGAAAAGATGACATGCAGCCTCAAAATAAGTCCTCGTAATATTGAGAATGACGGGTTCTTTTAAGACCCCATTGTGATAAGCCTCATTTCTAAAAAAATGGGCGCATTTAATAACGGCACCTTCGTCTTCATTTATATTTCTAATTTCCGTAATTAGAAAATTAACTTTTTCATTAAAATATTCAATTACATCCTTTCTTTTTTTTGATGAATATTTAGGCGGAATTATTCTTCCATATTCACTGTCACTCATAAATTCCAAGCGAATTTTCTTATACATAAGCAATTCAACTAAATTATCAAGTAGAAGCAGGGCTATCCGTGCGCTCGTAGGCGTTGCTTTCTCAAGCTGCCCCGCTACTTCTTTTAGCTGTTCAATGTCTTTCCTTATTTCTTTCATTTTTTTTGATAT
>JACRLQ010000085.1:0-59684 GCA_016215155.1 Nitrospirota bacterium | reverse complement strand
TATCATAGCTAGCTGTATTATTGATATCATAGTCAGCGGCCTATTATGTGTTTCATATACCGATGCTTCCAACTCCCTGTTTTTTCAAGCCGCCGCCGGGTCATGCCGATATCCAAAACGGTGTAACAATAAAGTGACATAATCTTCTCAGCATCCATAAATATTAAAATGAAAAAGCGGCACTTCTGAAACCCTGCTTGATTATAGGTAATGAGAAAATTTATGTAAAGAGGAATTTTGCCGACTGTGCCCCTCCGGTGACGTGGGCAATCAGAACCCTCCTGGGGATAGAGGGCAACCACAGGGGGATTGCCCCTACCCCATAAAAGACAAGGCATGGAAAGAACCCGCGCTGTTTCATTATAATTACTGAAATAACTTAACGACAGAAGGGACACTTACCATGCGATATTCCAAGATGTTTATACCGACTTTGAGAGAGGCCCCGGCCGACGCCGAGGCGATAAGTCACATACTTATGGTCAGGGCCGGCTTTGTAAGGCAGCTGGCGGCGGGGCTGTATATCTTTCTTCCCCTAGGCTGGAGGGTGCTCGACAGGATAGACGCCATTTTAAAGGAAGAGATGGAATCTATCGGGGCGCAGGAGATATCTATGCCGATACTCCATCCCGCCGAGATATGGCAGCAGACCGGAAGGTGGGACGTAATAGGCGATGAGATGTTCAGGCTTAAAGACCGCACCGAACGTGACTTCTGCCTCGGGATGACGCACGAGGAGATCATGACCTGGCTTGCCTCGCGGGAAATCCGTTCCTACCGTGACCTGCCGCAGGTCTGGTACCAGATACAGACAAAGCTGAGGGATGAGGCCCGGCCCAAAAGTGGGGTCCTCCGGACCAGGGAATTCATAATGAAGGACAGCTACAGCTTCGACGCCACGGAGGAAGGACTGGATAAAAACTACCAGCTGCATGCCGGGGCCTACCACAGGATCTTCGGCAGATGCGGCCTTAAGTTTCTTCAGGTAGAATCAGACCCCGGCATGATGGGGGGCGGATATTCACATGAGTTCATGGCCCCGAGCCCGGCGGGAGAAGACGAGGTCGCGCTGTGCGACGGCTGCGGATATTCCGCCAACGTTGAACTCGCATTGTCGGCTCCGCTCCCGAACGAGACTGTTGACTGGCCTTATGAAGAGGCGCATACCCCCGAAAAGCGGACGGTTAAAGAAGTGTCCAACTTCCTAAAGGTCAACCCGTCGTACTTTATAAAAAGCATACTTGTAATCACTGAGCAGGGGCCGGTGCTGGCATTGGTAAGGGGCGACCAGGAACTGCATGAAAAGAAGCTTTCAGGTGTGGTGGGAAGCCACAGGCCGGCGCAAAAGACGGAGGTCAAGGAGATTTTGGGAGTTGAGGCGGGGTTTATCGGGCCGATGGGCCATTCGATAAGGGTCATAGCCGACCCTTGCCTTAAAGACGGACTTTTTATTGCCGGGGCAAATAAACAGCACTATCATATCAGAGGCGTTAAGGCGGACAGGGATTTTAATGCTGAATGGCACGATATCCATATAGCTAAGTCGGGGGACATGTGCTCCTGCGGAAAGCCCCTTCATGTAGAGCGGGTGATCGAGATAGGCAATATCTTCAAACTGGGCACAAAGTATTCTTCCGCCCTCAATGCCGTATTCCTTGATGAAAACGGCGTCGAAAAACCGATCATAATGGGAAGCTACGGTATAGGCCCGGCCCGCATCGCGGCGGCGGCAATCGAGCAGAACAATGACAAGGACGGCATGATCTGGCCGCGCAGCATTGCCCCGTTTGACGTCGAATTGATCCCTCTGAACATGAATGACGAAAAGACGGTCGAAACAGCGGAGATGCTCTATAAGGCGCTTTCTTCGGAGAGAATCGAGGTCCTTCTGGACGACAGGGAGGAACGGGCGGGGGTAAAGTTCAAGGACGCCGACCTGATCGGAATTCCGACACAGATTATAATCGGAGAAAAGAACCTGAGGGAAGGACTGATCGAGATCAAGGACAGAAAGACAAAAGAATTGACAAAAATAAAGGTCGAAGAGGTCGTCGAAAAAGCAAGACAGTTACTGGCAGGGTTGTAGGGGCACGGCGCGCCATGCCCCTGCGTTATCTTCCGTAATCGTCGTCGAACCGGATGATATCGTCCTCCGCAAGGTAATCGCCGTTTTGGACCTCGATCATCTGAAGCGGCACCTTGCCGGGGTTTTCGAGCCTGTGCCTGGTCGATATCGGCACGTAAGTAGATTCATTGGGATGGACGTTATAGGACTGCTCGCCGACAGTCACCCTTGCGGTGCCCGAGACGACAACCCAGTGCTCGCTCCTGTGATGGTGGAGCTGGTAACTGAGTTTCGCGCCGGGGTTTACGACGATCCTCTTGATCTTGTACCTGTCGCCCATCTCCAGGAGCGTATATGATCCCCACGGCCTATTGACCGTCGTATGCTCGAGGAGTTCGTCGGCCCCCTTCTTCCGGAGTTCGTCTACAACGCTTCTGACCTCCTGCGCGTGGTCCTTGCCGCAGATAAGGGTGGCGTCCGGGGTGTCCACGACTATGGTATTTTCGATGCCCACGGCGGCCACCAGCCGTTTGCCTGCATAGATAATGGAGTCCCTGGAACCGATATTTATGACGTTGCCGGCGATGACATTACCTTTGGCGTCTTTTTCCGATATGTCGTCGAGGGCCCTCCAGCTGCCCACGTCATTCCATCCTATGTCGGCCGGGACTACCGCCACATTTTTGGCGTGTTCCATTATCCCGTAGTCAATGGATATTGATTTAAGTTTCTTAAAGACCGACTCCGTCTTTTCAGCCTCGTTTTTTCCGCCTAACGCCTTTTCGATTTCCAGAAGGCCCGCATGAAGCTCAGGCAGCTGTCTTTTCATCTCCCCGAGGATATCGGCCGCCCTCCAGACGAATATTCCGCTGTTCCAGAGGTAACTGCCTGACGACACATATTTCTCCGCCTTCTTCAGATCAGGCTTCTCTACGAAACGCCTCACCCTGAAGGCCGACGCCGGGTCTTTCTTATCCAGGACGGGGCCTTTTTGTATATATCCGTATCCCGTCTCGGGCCTGTCGGGGACAATCCCGATGGTGGTCAGAAACCCCAGCTCCGCAAGGCCGCCGGCCTGTTTAATGATATTTCTGAATTTTGAGTTTTTAAGTATCACATGGTCCGAAGGCATGACGACCATCACCGCGGAGGGGTTTTTCTTCCTGATACGGACCGCCGCAAGACCTATCGCCGGCGCGGTGTTTTTCCCCTCCGGTTCAACGACCATATTGAACATGCCGGGGTCACAGACCTCGGACATCTGACCGCGGATATCGAAGGCATATTTCTTTCCTGTAACGACATAGATATTATCGTCAGTGACGAGCCCCTCAAGCCTCGCAGCCGTATGCTGGACCATCGTTTTGTCGCCGAATACCCGCAGCATCTGCTTTGGAGTGGCCTCCCTGCTCAGAGGCCAGAACCTTGTGCCGCTGCCGCCGGCGAGTATCACCGCATTTATGTTCAGACTACTTTTTTTCACCGGTTATTAATATACCATTCGTAGGTCATTCTGATCCCTTCTTCCGGAGAAATTCGGGGTTTCCATCCCAGGCCGCTTATTCTGCTTATGTCGAGAAGTTTCCTTTTCATGCCGTCCGGCATCGACCTGTCCCAAATTACCTCACCCTCGAACCGGACCACCTTCCTTACAATCTCGGAGAGTTCAAGGATAGTCGAGTCTATGCCGGTCCCGACGTTTAAAATATCACTGCCGTCGTAACTGTTCATCAGAAAAACGGACGCGTCCGCCAGGTCATCCACATGCAGAAACTCACGGCGCGGCGTGCCTGAACCCCATAACCTGACAGGCTGCGAGTTCAGTTTGGCCTCATGGAATTTACGTATCATCGCAGGAAGCACATGAGAATTTTCAAGGTCAAAGTTATCGTTTGGGCCGTACAGGTTCGTCGGCATAAGGGTTATAAAGTTCGTGCCGTACTGGCTGTTATATGCCTGGCACATCTTTATGCCGGCTATCTTCGCGACGGCATAGGGTTCGTTGGTCGGCTCGAGCGGCCCGGTAAGGAGGTGCTCCTCCTTCATGGGCTGGGGGCAGTCTCTCGGATAGACGCACGAACTTCCGAGAAACAGCAGTTTCTTTACGCCATAGACATACGCATTGTGGATCAGCGAGCACTGGATCATCAGGTTACTGTATATAAACTCCGCGCGGAAGCTATTGTTCGCGTGGATCCCCCCCACCTTAGCGGCGGCATCGAACACATACTCCGGCCTCTGTTCCTCAAAAAAAGCGGACACATCAGGCTGTTTAGTAAGGTCGAGTTCCCCGCTAGTGCGGGTGACGATGTTGTGATACCCCACATGGACCAGTCGGCGGACCATCGCCGAACCGACCAGGCCCCGGTGGCCTGCGACATATATCTTCGCGTTTTTATCCATCATGCACATGACTCTTTCAGGTTACAGGGACCCGTTTCTATCTCACCGGCATGCTGTTTTTCTTGAGCAGGAGTTCCTTCTCCGCGAGCTTCATATCCGCGGTCACCATCATACTGACGAGTTCCGGCAGCATTACCGTCGCCTTCCATCCCAATTTCTTTTCAGCCTTCGAAGGATCGCCAAGCAGTAAATCCACCTCGGTGGGCCTGTGGTAGCGGGGGTCTATGGCCACTACAACCTCCCCTGCGCGAACCTTTGACCGTTTGTTGAGGATCGCCGTCACCTTCCCCACTTCCCGGACCCCCTTCCCTGACCATGCGATGAGTAAGCCCGCCTCTTTAAAGGCCATCTCCGCAAATTCACGGACGGAGTTAGTATTCCCGGTCGCGATGACATAATCGCCGGGTGTCTTCTGCTGCAGCATACGCCACATCGCCTCGACATAATCTCCCGCGTATCCCCAGTCCCTCTTTGCGTCGAGGTTGCCCAGATAAAGCTTCTTTTGAAGACCGAGAATGATACGCCCCACGGCCATCGTGATCTTTCTGGTCACGAAGGTCTCGCCTCGGACAGGAGATTCGTGGTTGAAGAGTATCCCGTTGCTTGCGTGCATTCCATAGGCCTCGCGGTAATTGACGACGATCCAGTAGGCATAGAGCTTGGCCACCGCGTACGGGCTCCGCGGATAAAACGGTGTGGTCTCGCTCTGGGGGATCTCCTGCGCCTTTCCGTACAGTTCACTCGTGGAGGCCTGATAGAACTTTACTTTTTTGGTCATGTTCAGTATCCGCAGGGCCTCAAGCAGCCGGAGTGTCCCAAGCGCGTCGGAGTTTGCGGTATACTCGGGGGTCTCAAATGATACCTGCACATGGGACTGCGCGGCGAGGTTGTAGATCTCCGCGGGCTGCGTCTCCTGAATTATGCGTATAAGATTCGTGGCGTCCGTGAGGTCGCCGTAATGCATAAAAAACCTCGGGTGCCCTTCATGAGGATCGAGGTACAGATGGTCCACCCGCTGCGTATTAAAAAGAGAAGCGCGTCTTTTAATGCCATGGACCATGTATCCCTTAGAAAGCAGAAACTCGGCCAGGTACGCCCCGTCCTGACCCGTAATACCCGTTATCAATGCGGTCTTCATCGCCGGTACTCCCTGTTGTTATCGTTCATTGAATGTATTTTATATTTTTGCGGGCAAATATTGGAATAAACCATTTATTCAGGACGATCTCGAACTCCTGAAGTTGGGGACTATCTTTCCCAGTGTTCGATGCAGATCATCAATATCCGCTGTTTTTAAGACGTGTTCGAGGCGGGTGAGATACATATTAAGATCGTCCCTCGTCGGCCTGTATTCCGGTATAGCGGCCCTGATCTTCTCATTGTGGGTCTCCGCGACCTTTTCAGTGCTGTCGAAGAGTTCTTCATAGAGTTTCTCCCCCGGACGAAGGCCGGTAAATTCTATCTGGATATCTTCATACGGGATGAACCCAGAGAACCTGATGACGTTTTCGGCGAGTTCGACGATCCTGATCTGCTCGCCCATCTCAAGGACAAATATGTCGCCGCCCCTGCCGGAAGACGCCGCGGTAAGGACCAGCTGCGCGGCCTCCGGTATAAGCATGAAGAACCTCTTCATCTCCGGGTCCGTCACTGTAAGGGGAACGCCCCGTCTGATCTGATCGCTGAATACGGTGACGACGCTCCCGTTGGACCCCAGCACGTTACCGAACCGGACTGTCGAGAACCTGGTTTGGCTTTGTTCGTTCATGCTCATGCAAAGGAACTCGGCGACCCTTTTTGTGGCCCCCATCACGCTGGTAGGGTTCACGGCCTTGTCGGTCGAGATCATCACAAAACTCTCGACGTGGTGGCCGTCGGCTGTTTCAATAAGGTTCCTGGTGCCGAAGACATTGTTTCTGACCGCCTCAAGCGGGTTTATCTCCATAAGCGGGACGTGTTTATGGGACGCGGCGTGGAAGACGATCTCAGGCTTATACTTTGTAAAAAGATTTTCGAGGGTCTTCCTGTCCGTCATGTCGCCGACGACGGAAGATACGAAGGTGCTTTTTTTCTGTCTGTAGAGTTCGAGGTCGATCTGAAAGAGCCCGTTTTCATATCGGTCGAACATGACCAGTTTGGATGGTTTGTAGGAGTATATCTGCCTGCAGAGCTCCGAACCGATGGACCCGCCGGCCCCAGTCACCAAAACGCATCTGCCGCTTATGTAATCAGATACCTCCTTTATGTCGGTCCTTACCTGCTCCCTCTGAAGCAGGTCCTCAAGGGAAAGAGGCCTTATCTGCGACACGGTGACCTTGCCGCCGACTATTGCGTCCAGGGCCGGGAGTGTCTTCACCGGCAGATCGAACTCCCTGCAGTAGTCGAAGACCTCCCTTACGACCTTGTGCCCTCTGGCGGGCATCGCGATGAGGATCTCGTCCGGACTGTATTTTTCTATTATCTCAGGGATCATTTTACGCGGTCCAAAGATGGGGTATCCATGGATGGACAGCCCTTTTTTTGAAGGGTCATCATCGATAAAACCTATCGGCTCCATGCCATATTTGAGGTTGTTCCTCATGTCCCTCGCCACCATCTCGCCGGCATCGCCGGCCCCGATAATCAGCACCCGTTTTGAGTCGGCGTCATGCTTGAGGTATTCCCTGAACACCCTGATGATAAGCCTCGAACCACCCAGCAGGAGTATCAAAAGCAGGCAGTCGATCAGGAAGATAGAGCGCGGGAAGCTGGTCTCACCAAAGAGATATCTGACGGAGACGAAAAAAATGGCAGTCCCCAATAGTGTGGCCTTTATGATCCTTGTGAGATCATTAATGCTTGCGTACCTCCACATGTCCTTATGCATGCCCGCCTGCAAATACAGGGCGAGTCTTATGATAAGAAGCAGCGGGAGGTAATTGACGAAATAATAGTAATTAAGCCGGTCACTCTGGCGGGTAATGAATACGTCAAATCTGAGGGCGAAGGAAACGTAAAAAGACAGCGCAGCCAATGAAAGATGCATGACGGCCACAACTGACCGCCTGTGTCTGATCAGAAAATCCTTTAATAAATCGTAAACCCTCGTCAAGACCCCGCCGTTTTTATATTTATTAAACTAATTGAGAGTTCATTATTATAACATGGCATTGATACTATACACCCAGCAAGCAGGGCAACCACAGTGGGATTGCCCCTACAAAATATCCTGTCATGTCCTTTTAAATAATATAAAAAAAGGGTTCAATATATAGTAGATACATACCATTTTTGAATCAGGGGGCAGGCCGTAGCGCGCCCTCATTCTGGCCGGCCCGGGAAATATCGCCCTTATCGCTATCTTAAGCAGGGCGTCCGGCCCTGCCAGAAGGGCGAGATAGACCGCATGGCGAAGATAAACTACGACCGTTTTTTTGAACAGACCGTCAAACACAAGATATCTGAACAGGCCATATCCCCATGGCGTTGCTGTCCTGATATACTCAGGGACCTCGACGCCGGTCATCTCATGAAGCAGTTTCAAGGTGAGAAAAACCAGGCGTTTCATCCCGAATCTCTCCGCGTGGTCTGTAACTTTATGCCAATCCAGACGGCCTTCGTCTGCCCGAATGACCGCGTCAATGAGGACAAAAAACTTAAGTTTCCTGTATTGGTGCGAAAGAAGGTGGTTTATCGAAAACAGGAGATATCTTTCTCCTGAGAGACTTTTCAACGACCGGTCCGAGCACTTCACACTTATCGGGTCGGCCCACCAGAATTCACCGGGAATATCGAAATACGGCGTGGCAGGCCTCAGGTGAAGGTCCAGATAATAGGCCTCGCCCTGATAATGCAGGTATCGGCTTTCTTCAGGCAGGCCGGTCATGCCGAATATCTCATAGCCGAGTCCGCTGATTATTCCGTCGGCCCTCCTGATATCAGCAGGCCTGAGAAGGATATCGATGTCACCGGTCGGATAGACCCCGGCATCCCCGAACAGGAACTCTGAGACCGGAGAACCCTTCAGGACTATAGATTCGATCCCGTTTTCCTTCAGAGTGTCTGATATCCTGAAGGTCTCCTCCAGGTGCTTTGCATTGTCGTTAAGGACGCTGTAATAGGCATTTTTCAGCCTGTCCCTCAGGTCCTGAGGCAAAAACTGAAGATTTATGGAATTTCTGAAGATAAGCGACGCCACCCCGTTTTCAGCCGCCAGGGAATAAAGCTCGTCGATATTTACCGGCCTGGACCCGTCGCGGAATATTTCTTCCGCTTCTTTTATGACCTCCACGGACGGACAGGGCCTGATCAGAAGGAGAAGGAGTCTTTGTTCAGGAGACATCCTGGAGGACATGGAAAAATAATTATTAAAGGTTAGCCTGTTTACCGTGTTCGCCATTCTTATTTAAACAGTTTTGCGAGGGTCAGAAAGATGATCTTGAGGTCGGTCAATAAGCCTGAATCCGAGAGATATCTGTGGTAGAGTTTTATCTTGGTTGGAAGGACGTCTTTTGTATATCCTTCTTCGAGGTCGCTGTAGCCGGCCAGGACCTCCTCCTCATTTCTGAACTCAATGGCAGCGTAATCAGTAATGCCGGGCCGGACGCTCAGTATCCGCTCATAGTCTTCCCTGAACAGTTCAGCGTAACGTCGGACTTCAGGCCGCGGACCGACAAGGCTCATGTCGCCCAGAAGCACATTGATCAGCTGCGGAAGCTCATCGATCTTCGTTTTTCTGAGGAAGCTCCCGACCTTCGTAATCCGTGCATCACCCCCCGCCGTAACAGACGGGCCGGCCTTGGGGGCGCCTGCAGTCATGGACCGGAATTTATAGATCCTGAAGGGTTTAAAGTGCCTCCCCATCCGCTCCTGCCGGAAAAAGACAGGTCCGCGACTGTCGATCCTGATAAGGAGCCATCAGAAGGAATAATGGTGACAGCAGTACCAGACCGCAAGCTGACTATACAATATCAAGAAAACGTTTCACCATCAATAAGGGGCTTCCTCGGCATCACCCAGGCTGTTTAGACATGGACCCCCTACAAAGGAACTCGGGGATGACAACTGATTAATGCTGCTTTCGAGACAATGACGGCTCAAACATACAGCTTTTTTTCAGCGTCCTGTTAACCTGTTTTTATTTTCACTATTCATCACTCACAATTCACGGTTGTTGATTATCCTTTTTTTTGCCGGGTATTGATAATGTCTGCGACCCTTTGTAAATCAACCTCGGTCATTGCCGTGCCGCACGGCAAACAGAGGCCGCGGCAAAAAAAGTCTTCACACACTGCGCCGCCGCGCATGGGCGCACCTTTGAAAACAGGCTGCAGATGCATCGGCTTCCAGACCGGGCGGGATTCGATATTCTCCTTTTCGAGGGCCTGCCTGACAGCCTCACGGTCCGCCCCAAAGGCTTCAGGTGTTATAAGAATTACAGTCAGCCAGCGGGTCGCCCGGCCGTAAGAGGCCTCGGGCATGAATTCGACCCCCGGAACATCCGCCAGTGCCTTGCGGTAATAGTCACATATCCAGCGCTTCCTTTCAACACGCTCATTCAGAACGCGCAACTGGCCGCGCCCAATGGCCGCAACAATGTTGCTCATGCGGTAGTTGTAGCCGATCTGAGTGTGTTCATAGTGCGGGCCTGCATCCCGTGCTTGCTGCGAAAGGAATTTGGCCTTCTCTATCAATGCCCCGTCGTCTGAGGCCAGCATGCCGCCGCCGGAGGTGGTGATGATCTTATTGCCGTTAAAAGAATAGACAGTAAAGGCGGCCCCTTGCCCCGCACTCCGGTCCTTATATGTTGCCCCAAGCGCCTCAGCAGAGTCAGAGACAACAGGAATATGATGCTCATTGCAGACATCAAGAAGCCGATCGAGATCAGCAGACTGCCCCAGGATATCTGCAGTGATGACCGCTTTTGGAAGCCGGCCCTTCTTATTTCTGAAAGTCAGCTCTTCTTCCAGCAGGTCAGGATCGATATTCCAGGATGCAGTGTCTGAGTCTATAAAAGACAATTCAGCCCCTTGAAAGATGACAGGGCTTACTCCGCCAATAAAGGTAAATGAAGGCGCAAGGACCTCATCGCCGGGACCTACCCCAAGCAGACGCAGGGCCAGATGCATCGCGGCCGTTCCGCTTGAGACTGCCGCAGCATGGGAAATGCCTATTATCTCAGAAAACTCTTCTTCAAAGGCATCAACGTGAGGACCCAACGGAGCTATGTAGTTGCTCTCAAAGGCCTGTTTGACAAACTCAAGCTCCTGGCCGCCCATATGCGGCGGGGAGAGGAAGATGCGTTTCATAAGGTCTTAGAATTGAGTTCTTTATCGACGAAAGCTTCTATGAGGTAAACAAACTGTTCAGCTTCCTCAAGCCATCCATGAACATCTTCGAGATTAAACTTTATGAAATCAGCATAATCTGCTTTTTGGCGATTATCAAATAGTCTATCGTACAACTGCCCTTTTTCAATGTCAATGGAGCCTGTCTTGACAAACATCTGATGAAAAAGCGATCGTGTGCCGGAGTGTTTGGCCGAAGAAGCCTCCCTTAAAAGCAGCAAGGCGGAAACAGCATAAAAACATGCGTAATACAAACGGTTCACAAACGTGTTTGCATGTCCCTTCTCCATAAGAAGCCTCGCCTCATCCAAACATTCATTCGCGCGTGCCAGTCTATACACAATCAGCGCCTTTTGTGCGTCCGTCACAGGATAACCCCCTCCCTCTCGACGTTTTGAGAAAACGGTGATGCCTGTTGCAGTGGAGAATTCCATTCATGTCTATTGATAAGCATAAGAGTAAGTACAGCTCCAGTTTCAAGTTCTACTGGAAAAATAAGCCTGCGGATTTTATCTTCATAGAGGAGGCTTGCCTCATTTTCAGTCAAAACGAGAAGGTCATAGTCGGAATCATTCTGTGCGTCTCCTCTTGCCCGTGAGCCATACAGTATGACATCAGCGGAAGGATCGATCTTCTTCATGATATCACGGCATCTCGTCAGGATGGACTTCTCTATGTCCGTAACCGTTTTATGCTCAACAAGCAATTTCATCGTTTCTAAGCTCTATTCTTTATGCATCTATTAGGGCATCCACTGCCTTAAACTCTCTTCATCTGAGCTATATTCTATCATTCAACGCTTTTTTTAGCACCTCTCACGCTCTTTATCACTCCGTTTCACCGTTTCTTTAGAAGCAGCAAAAAAGGATTCACTATGTAATAAATATAGACCATCTTCGTACCATGAGACACCCCGTATCGCCATCGAATCTCCCCACTAGTTGGAAATATCCGACGAAGAATAGCACGGAGAATGGATATCGGAAAATCCAGCAAAAAAACATACTATTTCCCTAATATTGTCCGCAGAATATATCTAATGTCACGACAGAAGCTGTACTGCTCGACATATTCCCGATTGAGCCTCACTTTGTCGGGATAGATAACTTCAGCATTGTATTTTTCAGGATCGCCCTGCTTGGCAAGGATCTCTTCTTCATTTCTGTATTTAAGAGTAGCGGGACCTGTGATGCCTGGTCTAACAGTCAGAATAATCCGGTCTTCGCCCTTCAACGCGTCGGCAAACCCCGGGACATCAGGACGTGGGCCGACAAAACTCATGTGACCTAAAAAAACATTTATCAATTGAGGTAATTCATCAATTTTGGTTTTTCTTAATAAACGCCCTAGATATGTAATGCGCGGATCATAGGTCGTCGTTACTGTTGTATCGAAAGATGGGATTTCACGCATAGTGCGGATCTTGATAACTTTAAACAACTTGCCATTGCGCCCTACCCTTGTTTGAGTGAAAAAACCGTTTTTGCCGTCATCTATTGAAACCACAATAACGGCAATAATTATTATCCACCATGTTAGTATAAGACCCAAAAAAGAACCCACTATATCAAATATTCGCTTCAGGGCATTATCAGCTATTGATAATCCTTCCTTATTCATGATTGATACTAATTATCTAATGAAGCGGTTTCAGATTTAAGAACTCAACATAAATTATAGGGTTATCTTCTTCATGAACGTAACAGGAAATGCGGGGTCTGCATTATGGTTCTCTATAGATGGCAGTATTACATAGCCCCTATTCAACATAATATCCGTGAACGCGTTATGCCGCACATCTTCAATGTTTCTTTTCTGTTCATCATTGAACCAAAATGGGCAGATTATGATGCAGCACGTCGGTGAGGCCAATGCCTCCACCTGGGTCAGCCACCGGGTAAGACTAACGATTTTACCAGTGATAAAAAAATCAGCTATAATTGAACCCTTGATCCAGATTATATCATAGGTATTGCCCTGCAATTTTTTCAGCTTCCAAAGGTGGTTTAACTGATAGCCTTTTGTATAGCCTTTAAGCTTGTTAAAAGTAAAAAAAACAGGATCATATTCGACAAAGTCAATCACTGCGGCTTCCTTCTCACGGCATATGTCCAGCGAATCACCATACGCCGGACCTATATCAAGAAATCTGGTCCCTTTCAGATTTATGCCGAGTTCGTCCATTACCGCCAGAAATTCAGTCCTCTTTTGTGATGACAGATCCTTGTAGAATATAAAGTTCTTGGGTTTAGACCTTTGTATATAGCTAAGAAATTGCTCCATGCCATTCATGGACCTTAAATAAATACTGTGATAGGCCCATGTTGCTCTTTTGATAAAATGGGATAATATAATCCTCAGCATTCTCATATCATTCTCCGTGTGACAGTATATTTATCTGCTGCATTTTATTGTGCTGGGACACTCCAGTAAATTCCGACGTTTCAATATTTCCATGACAGGGATAAATTCAAATGCATTTATTATTTTGTTTAATCTCTCGGCCCCGTTCGCGCAGTTATAGTAATGCCGGAACTTTCTGTACGCCGACAGTCCCGATATCTTTGGTATCATGGGACCTACCTCATATGGGTGCAGGTAAATCATGCAGGGGCTTTCTCTGTTTACCATATGGATAAATAATTTGGTCAGAAAGAGCGGGTATAGTCTGAAGTAACCTCCTCCTGCAAAAGGGATCCGCATACCGAATAGATCGATGACAGACAAGGGGAATTCTACCAGACCATTCGGAAGCTTATGGATCGAAGTCTTTGCGCCGGCAATGCCGTAGACATCATGAAAACTTGTAGGGTATATGCTGGAATCGTAACAAAAACCGGCTTCCAGAAGGATGTCGAGGGCCCACAAGGTCTTATCGGTAATCGAGAATTCGGGGGCACGAAATCCGTAGACTTTTTCACCCGTAACGTCTTCAAGCGTTTTCTTTGCCTTAATCAGATCGTCCCTGAACCGCTCCTGAGTCATGTCGAAGATTCGGGTATGATCTTGTGAATGGCATGCTATTTCATGACCGCACCCGGCAGTCTTCCTGACAATATGCGGAATGTCCGCTCCTATGCGACCGAGGAAAAAGAATGTGGCCTTGACATCGGCCTCGTCGAGAAGTTTAAGCACGGTATCGACATTGTGCTCAATTTCATAGTCTTCATCTTTCCGCGAAATATATTTGCGGTCAATGGGAAAGCTTTGAAGATTTGACTCGACGAAGCCCTCTATATCAAATGCGAGACAATTCTCCATCAATTGCCGGATTCCTTCCTCTTGATAAATTTCCGCACCCATGGCTGTATCCGATATTTATTGATCTGGGCAAAAGTATATACGGGCAATCTGACAAGCATCCCAAAATCATCAAAATCAATCAGGGCATCCGTTTTAATCCCTTTGTAAGATTTTAGCCAGCTGATGACATCAGTGTTTCCATGTTTCATATGCCATATAGCCGAAAAGATATCCCGCGTGAGATAGACCCATTTCACTCCCTCCTCCTGGGGGCCTTGCTCCGGAACCTGCAACCCAGCCAGATCGCAATATGCCGTCCAGATGATATCCCTGTGGGCTATCCTCGTCAGGTCTTCCCATGTCTGAGGTCTGATATTTATTTCTATCATCTTGTAAACACCGTCCCTTGCATCATACTTGAACTCCGAGCCGCAGATGCCGTGGAATCTAAGCGTCTCAAGAAATGTAACGCTTATCCTTTCCACATCAGCATTGCGAAGGCTTTCAGCAAGGGATGCAGTTCCAAAATTCGGCGGATATTGCCTTAATTTTCTTCCTGTAAACGACCCCTGCAGCCTTCCGTCACGTCCGAAGTATCCCTTGAACAGATAGAGTGCATCCTCCCCTCCCGGGATGACCTCCTGGATCATTGAATCGCCGATAATAGACCTGTGCGAATTGAATATGTCCTTCAGTTCCCCTGATGTGTTGATCTCGATGACCTTCCTGCCGCCAAGGTATTCTTTCCATTTGTGGATAAGATTCGGCTTCAGTATGAGAGGGAACCTGAATTTATCCGCTATATCGTCCGGCTTTTCGTCGCCCCGTAGAAAAATAGTGCCGGGATAAGCTACGGAATATTCCTCACACAACCTGTAGAAATCCCTTTTGTTTAAAAAGCGCGGACATACTGCAGGAGAAAGAGAGCCTTGCGCCTGAAACACTTCAGTCAGAACGTCATAATTGGTGCTTATGAAATCGATGAATAAATCATCGGCAGGAATAAGGACTGGCTTAATGTCAAAACTTTTTCCAAACCCGAGCAACTGTTCAAGCAAATCTCCGGATAAAACCACCTTATGGCCAAAGGGCGGGGGTTTTATATATTTCGAATATCCGGCTATCGAGTCCTCCCGAAATTCCACTCCATAAACCGTCACTCCGCGTGCCGCAAGTATTCTTCCGACCGCAACTCCAGTTGCGTCAAGGCCAAGCAAAACTACGACCGGCATTTCTGACAAGTTAACCGGCATATTTATCCCTGCTGCGTCGCACTTTGCCCTTCTGGACCTATCGCTCCGATATATCTCCTGGACAAAATCCTTATGTCGTAATAGTCAGCCACGTATCTATAGCCACGACTGCCCATGAGGCGTCTCTGTTCCGGAGACATTGAGGCAAGATGCTTCAAGGCTGAGGCTATTTCTTCCGCGCTTCCCGGGGTAACTGTAAACCCCGCGCCTGAAGCTTTAACGATGTCATTTTTTACATCGGCAGAGAAAACAATAGGCAGACCTGCCGCCATATAATCATATGTCTTATGGAGATTGACCCCAAACCTGTATATCGGATTTTGATGCAGGCATAAGACACCTGCATCTGCGCATTGCAATATCGACGGAACGGAACGGGCCGAAACTGAAGGGCATAGCACAACGGAATCAAGTCTGTTGTCCAAAATGAATTTCATCAGTTCCTTTTTAGAGTGACCCTCACCGACTATCGTAAAAGAAATGTTTGAGGCATTAGTATCCCGCAGGATCTTTGATGCTTCGAGTATGACATCAACCCTGTTAGCCGGGCCAAGACCTCCGACATACGCCACATTCATTATCCCTTTCGCCGTGTTCTCCCTCATTCCGGCACATATAATCCTGGACTCCTCCGGGATCTCTGTCTTTTGCCCCGCAAATTCATTGAGACTAACCGGGTTGGGTATCCAGATAATTTCCCTATTCCGCATGCCCCGTTCGGCCATATAATCCTGTATATAGGGGAGAGCGGATACGACTGTCTGCGCATTCCGGTACAAATATTTTTCGATGCCGTATAAAAGAAGAACAAAAGGATGAAGCACTGAAAAAACCCCGCGTTCGACCCAAACCTGGGGCCACAGGTCCCGGACCTCAAGGACAAATTTGGCTGCCCGTTTCTTTGCGATTCCATAAGCGGCAAGCGCAGCAAAAGGACTTGGATACGAGGCAATAATGACATCCGGAGAAACAGGCGTGGCCCCCGCATATTTCATGAAAACACGGGCGAAATCAATCAAATTAAGGACTCTCCGGTAGTCATTGCGCTGATAGGGAGGTGATGTCCTGAGGCTGATTATCTTCAGATTACCTTCCTCCCTGACAACAAAAGGAACATCTCCCTTGATAGTATCGAACCGTCCATAGTGACTGAAACTTGAGGTCCAGAGAGTAACATTATTGCCCATATCAGCGAAGGCCCTGGCATACTGATATGTTCTCTGGCTTCCGGGAAGATCAGGGGTGCTTGCAAACTGATAGACAATCCAGATATTCAAATCGTCCGGTCCTTCAGAAATTCGTCAACCACATTCCTCGTAATTCGTGACACCGCCTCATCCACGAGAAGGCTCCCCCCATATGATATCGAGCCGACAGAAAAGACCCTGCCTCCCCCCGGTACGTCATAAAGCACCATGTCCGCACCGCCGTCCCCTGGATTTATTCCCTTCGCCAGCAAAATGGCCTGTGGAGGAGTTGCCGGATATATCTTATCCGTCTCCCAAGCGCTTGCTCCCGCCTTACCGTCAGGTGCGACATTTAGTCCCTTTTGGCCGAAAAGATCCCCCTCTTTCAGCCCGGTATTGCGAAAAACCCAGTGGTCTGGCCGGACCACTTTATACGGAGCCCAGGTGGCGAATCCGCGCGCGTCATGTGCGACACCCAAAACAGCCTCTTCCGGTAAATTCTGGTATCTGAATAAAGCCCCATCAAGGACGATACAGCCCTCGTCAAGGTACTCAACCTCCTTATAGAGCGTATCCCCTGACAATGAAATCACATTACCGCCCTCACGCATGAATTCCTCAAGATGACGGACCATATCATAAGACCAATATTCATTATGGGTACTTATCAGGATAATATTGTAATTTTTCAGGCGCGTCATGAAAACATCCTCGGAGTGCAGATCATCATCCGAATAGAGGTCGTAGCCAAGCCCCTCCCTTTCAAGCCAAGACCAGACAAACCGCTCGCCTGCCAGTAAGTGGTCCCTCGCCGTCTGACACGTCTCGCCGACAACGTCTCTCAGGTGCAGGTCAAAGGGTCTTCTGGTGCTGAGTATATACTTCGATGGGAAAGAGGTGTGGTTGATATAATAGTTCTGCCCTCCCCAGCTGTTATAGGCGTGCCACGTATTTGTTGAAGCGATCACTGCGATCTTGTTTTCCGGCACAGAAGGTTTTACGATCAGGGGTATGAAAGAGCCCTCGCCCTTTCGATCTTCCGTGAGTTTGAGCAAGTAGCAGCCGGTGGAAAGGTCCCTCGGAATTTTGTACCTGAAAACAGGCTGCCAGCCGCAGCCCAACGCGGAGGGAAACTTTGTCTCGATGCTCTGGTATACCCCGGCTATGTCCCTGATCTCATCCACCGTCTTTAACCTCTCCCCGACCCTGACGAGTTCAAGGGAAAATCGGTCCGCCGAAGTGCTTATCATCAGATCCAGCCCCTCTTCCGGGCAAACGCTCAGCTTATCGGAATATCCGCAGAGCTTCCCGAGAGTCGTCGGGATTTCTATGCATTCTCCATGCAGTAGTCTGGGAGAAAATAATGTTGCTAACGCTAGAAGAAAATTTGCGTAATTCGGCCAGAAATTATTCACACGATGTCCCAGAGTGTGCGTGCATCTGAACTTATCGTCGCCAACAATAACATTCACAATATCGAAGGGATACGCCCAGAAGACAAAAAGGCCGTTTCTATTGGGACGGACCCGGTAGGAGGAAGGCAGCAGGTCAAACAACGGTTTCATAAAAGCAAAAACGCGGACGCGGTATAATTTTCTGTAAACGATTTCGATCCTGACAGGGACTGACCTTAAATCCCTCGGAGACAAAGACCGATGCACCTGAAATTCCGGAACAAAACCTTCCGCGTAAAGAATTCTGCCTGTGGCAAATTTTGGCATGAGCAGCAGAACCGCGAAAATAGAGCCGAACACAAGAATAATGATCATTATTTAACCTTCCTCCGGAATGTTTCGTTTTCCGCACAACTCAGCAAGATTATCTTCCAGATGGCAAACGACCTTTATTTCGTTATCCATGACACACCTTCTTCCTTTGAAAATGCAACCAGTTTCCTCATGTTCTTATCGACCTCTGAGTCGCCTACAAAATTGCATGGGTGTATTATCACAATCACGTGACCGCCCTGCTTCGCCCATTGCACAGCTTCCGTAAAACCGGGCATGTCACTGCTCTGGTGCAGTCTGTCGATCCAGTACATATTGGGATAGAAACCAGATTCTCCGGTCACGTCCTCCGCGGTCTTAACTTCCCCGTTCCCGAAAAGAAAAGGGACCCCAAGGTCGTCGGCCCATCTCAGATACTTATCGGGTTCATAGAGCGGGTAGTGATTTCGTCCGCTCTTCCAGCATCCGGAGCCATGTTTGGTAAAAGAACTGATTTGCCGCAGATGAAAATGCCTCTGCAGCGTCTTGAGTTCCTCCCGGAGAGTATCGACGGTACGCGTGTCCTCGGCGTGAAGTCCTATTTTATGGCCTTCCAGAAGCAGTTCGCCCTTCCACCCAAGGGTGGGTAGCGTACATTTACGAAAATAAATGTGGGAGTATATGTCCTCCTCCCTTAAAAAAACGAGAAATTTCTCCAAAGCTCCCAGATAGCCCAAGGATGCCATTTGAGGCAGCCAATAATTTTCGCAG
The DNA here is from genome assembly GCA_016215155.1 of Nitrospirota bacterium. Lineage (GTDB taxonomy): Bacteria > Nitrospirota > Thermodesulfovibrionia > Thermodesulfovibrionales > UBA6898 > PALSA-1316. The sequence goes on along the minus strand of JACRLQ010000085.1, from coordinate 40,730 downwards.
ACCTTGCTCAGGATTTTTTCCCCAACGTTAGCCCTGCCATAAGGTTTATCTGCGTCGACTCTCAGTACAAGAGGCATAATTTCATCCGCCCGCTATAATCATTTCCTGCGGTCATTTTATCAGAAGAGATCGCGACGGTAGAACTTAAGCAGTAGCTCAAGCGGTAGACTGGTTTTAGCAATCTGATAATATGGCGTCAATTGCCCTCCAAAGCCGCGAAAATATCTCTCAATCTGCGGGCTCATAGAGCCTTCAAAGTCGAAATATCGCAAGCCTGCTTCTTTTGCATAATTTATTGCCGCCCACATAGAAAGTGCCCCGGCTCCATGATGCTTCTGCTGTGAGTCATAGCCACCGATAATGTAATATGCCGTGCTCCGGTCATACACACAAAACGAACACGCAATTGGCTGGCCACCCTGAAATGTTGCGAAGGAGATACTGTTGCTATCATCCGCAAATTCAAAAAGGATCTTATTCAGATAAAATTCATTCGCCTCTTTTGATTGGCGTGAATACGTCTTCAGCACAAGGTCTTTTATTATTGTAAAATCATGAATTATTTTTACGACAAGCCCATCTTTTGCACCTTTGACGATATTCTTTCTCCGCTCATGTGACAGCCTTTTCCACATATCATCGTTTGTGATCGAGAGGTCCAGAATGTATGTGTATCGGGGTGATACTTTGAACCCTTTCCAGATGAAAGGCTGCATGTCGATGATTTTTGCGTCAAACGAACACATAACCAGAGTAAATGATTCCCCTTCAATAAAATCCGCTGTTACGGACAATATCTTTTTCCACTCATCTATCACAGCTGCAGGATTGCTGGAGCCTATCCTTGCAAAAAAACCTACAGAAGGTGTAAATGGCGGGTTGCGATAAACCGAAAACCCGAACTTCTTTTCCAGATACGTATAGAAGCCTCCAGCCAAAGAGCCACCCTTGTCATATATGCCGTATCTTTTGATCCTGCCAGCAAAAAGATTTGCCCATTGCGTGGTGCAGAAGATCGTGCCGTATTGCAGAGCCATTTCATCGTATTGAGGTTCACGCTCAGGCGCCAATTCAGAAATATACATTACAGTTTCCGAAACCCCGACACTGAGCTATACAGTTCCGAGAAGTTTATCATATACAGTGAACAGTTTTTTTTCCATCTGCTCCCAGCTCCACAGGTCCCGAACCGCCGTTTTTCCGGCTTCAGACATCATTTTCCATCGTTCATCGTCACTGAGAATATCAAGCACACCCGATGCCAAAGCTTCACCGCTCGGATACTCAACGACCTTTCCACATCCAGCGGCATTAATATATGAAGCTACGAGAGGCAGATTGGAAGCAAGGACCGGGACCCCGCATGCCATATACTCAAATTGTTTGATAGGTATGGCTTTCTTGAACCGCTTTGTGGGCAGTAGCGGCACTAGGCCCACCTTCGATATGGAAATGTAATTGACTACTTCACTGTGAGGCACAGTACCGACAATAGCTACATTATTTTGAATCTCCATTGTGCGAATGCGTCTTTTCGTCTCAGCAAGAAGTGATTCGCTGATCGGACCAACCAACAATAAGATTATAGGCGGATTATGGTGTCTCAGGATTTTCATTGCATCAAGCATCGAGAAAAGACCCCGATCCTCAGAGATCCCTCCCTGGTATATAATAGGAATCTGATTCCGATAGCGTCTCCTTAACTCAGCCATTTGATTTTCATCAGGAATAAACAAATCACGTCTTGGATAATTAAATATTGTGGTTACGTTGCCATGGAACCTGCTGAATCTCTCCGAAAGGTTCTCGACCGGTGTAATAATATGATGAATACATCGCGACAGCACTCTCTCGCTGATTTTAACAACCCTTGAGAAAAAAGGACGGAACATTCTGGGCACCTTTTTTGTTTCGAGCGCCTTTTCCGGATAAACTTCATGGTCGTCATAAATAATCCTGCACTTTGAAAACAGACAAAGCAAGGGCATCGCAAATATCAATTCAAAATCATGGAAGTGGCACACGTCCGGCCGGAGCCTCATGACGACCACAAATGCCTTAAATACAAGAAGAAATCTCGACGCCAGGGATCCGGCCCTCTTTAAAGAAACGAACTCTATGCCGGGTTCCGAAATAGCAGGTGCATCTTTATCCTCCGGTGTAACGATGATAATCCTGGCATATTTCTTTTTCAGACTTAAGACTTCCTTATAGTAAATCCTGTCATCCAGCGGGCCATGTCCGGTACTGACCATTACAATGTTGTAAGCTTCCTTCATAAAATAAACCAATGGTTATCTGAATCGTCAAAGTCTAATTTTCCTTTTTCAATTAAAGTAAAAAAAACCATAACCTAAAAGAAATCGCCTTCCAGGTAATCGTGCAATGTACTGTGGTTGCAGCTCGCAGCTTCTATCAAAGATACAATCGTGAATAAGATATCAATTTGCTGTTTATTAAATGTTTTTAGGTTTTTCCTGATTATGTCTGTTGCCATATAATTACCAAGTTGTTCACAACAATCCAGCTGCTTAAGAAACGCCTCTATAATAACCGAATCTTTTTCGTACGATCCCCAACTCTTCAGAAAGTACTTTCTAATAATCATCTTAAGTTGGATAGGCATATTATTAACATAAAGAGAAGTTATGTTCTTCTTTATAATTAACTTCCTGGATGTAATTGGAAGTCGGTAATCTGCGTAATCCACATCCACTGTCGCGGGAGACAACCTTATCAAGAAGTCTCTATAAAGTTTATATGGCGCTTTTTGGTCATCAGGACAGCTCATGGAATACCTGAAAACTTTGGTAGATAGAAGAGGAGTTGCCAACCAGAAATAATATCTGTTTCTATCCATACCCTCAAAGCCCCAATTAAACCCTTTTTCAAAAATCTGGAAGTGTACATTTTTCTGGGCCATACTCGTTTCAGGATATTCCCTTAAATGCTCTATCAAAATCTCTTTTGTCTCTCCCTTCTTTATGCCAAGGAGTCGTTCCAGAACATCAACAGTGAAAAATGAATTCTTATATAAAATGTAATCTGCCAAGTCATCTAAATTACGAAGTCGCTTTGCCGGGCAATGATTCTTCATTGTTACAAGCCCCATATCTCCCGTAAAATATCGCACTTTCGAGCCATAAGTTTTAATGATCTCATCAAAGAACGGCAGATTAAAACTGCTAGCCAAGTAATTCATTCCGTACTTAATTCTTAACAATCTCAGGAGATCTTTGCCTTTTGTCGGACGAATACGAAAATGCTGCCATGGAAAGTTGAGCGTGCCTGCTACTTCACCGGCTAGTTTCACCTCCAAACTCTCCTGGTTATTATGGCGCAATCTGGTAACCCCTAAAAAAGGTACATTCTGTAACGACAGCCCAGCAGCAACAGCTCTTGAGTCGAGTCCTCCGCTTAAGCCAAGAATATTGATCCATTGGTCAGACTCCAGGGTTCACAACGAAATACGTCTTTCAGTAATGTTTTATTTCCAAGCGTGTGACGAAACAATAAATACTGTGCGACCGCTTTTTCATCAAAGGCAGTCTTACCGATCAGGGATGCAACAAATCCAATATCCCTGGACGCTATGAGACAACTGTCAGCTCTATAATAGTACAGAGGCAAATGCGCCATAGCATCATTCATTATGGCTATTCTATCGGATTTCTTTTCTATGAAGATTAAAATATAGTCGCCATCAGCGTCCAATGTCCATTTGCTTAACTGATCATATGGAACCTCGCTTTGGTCAAAGAGGCATCGTGCCAATTTATATAATTCATCTTCTAGAGAAAAAAACTCTTTGTCGTAAATAATTCCTTCAAGATAAATCAGATAGTTATCATTTTCATATGACCGCAATGGGTACTGATCGTATTTAGAAGACGCCAAAATATAATATTTACCATCCCTATATATTTGTTTCTCATATCGGTCATCAAACTTTATCGAATCGAGGGCCTGCTGAATCCCCGCACTATCCCTCATTAACATCTTGTTAAAATTACAAACCAGGCTTATACCAGGCATATCAATGATCCTTCGGACCTAATATATACTGTCTCAGACCAGACCAGATTTCATTCTTATACTGGGCCCGGTCAAACAATGTACATTCACCGCTCCGACTAACTCTTATGGATTTCTTATTCAGTTGAACCATAAATTCCGGGTCTCTTCTTATGCCTTCCCCCAGATTAATGAGGACATGGTCATCTTTCAGGATAAGACCTTTTTTAAGAGCGTTAAAATACCCCCCTACCGCCACAACTGCTGCAGGACCAAGGCGCACAGATGTTTCAGAAGCAATTACGCGGGCCAAATCGTTAACAATGTCTTCCGGAAAATCTATAATATCTCCATTCGATTCTTTTATATAATTTGAGAGAACAGGATATGCAGAAGGGTTGCCCGTAGCCAGGGTACTAATTCCTGTATCGGGATTATCATAAACAGGATACCTTTTCTGCCAGCCATCGGGAAAGCCCATTGATTTAGCCAGGTTCCATGCTTCTGCCATCGGTGCACATCTGCTGGTTTGCACTAAAATTAATCGTGGCAACTTTTTTATCATTTTAGCCGTTATGAGTTCCCGACAGCCTTTTATTACACCAATGGGACCCGTTCCGCCACTTAATGCCTGAATATATACATCGGGGAAATAATCTAATTGCCTGAACCACTCCAGTGCCATCGTTTTCTTGGCTTCTACCCTCATGGGATCAAACGCACCGCATGCCGATAAGATATTTTTTTCGCGGGAGAATGCCTCGGCCATGCTCTTTGCTGCTGCATAATCCCCCATAACCCGGTATACCCTTTGCCCAAAAATAGATATCTCAGCCTCCTTGAATAAAGGAGAGTGTTCAGGGATAAAAACATACAACGTTCCATTATATCTTGATATATATCTCGAAAATGCCACGCCTATATTTCCGGTGCTGGCAACGACATATTGTTGGATATTATTTTCCTGTAGCACACTGGCAACCAATGAACCTGCCAGATCCTTGAAGCTTCCTGTTGCATTATTGTTGTCATTCCGGTGGACGTAAACCTGGCAACTAACGTTAAAATATTGCTTTGCAAAAGCTTCAAGAAAGTGCCAGCGGTCTATTGAAACATTTCCTTCGCCGGCAGTCACAATATTGCGCTCCGAGTTTAAGGGAAGTATGTCATAGTAACGCCACATACCTTTCAAAGAATGTTTATTTTTTACAAAATTCTTGATAAGTCTTTCAATCAAATTCTCGTATATAGCTTCAACATACTGTCCACCGCAATCAGGGCAGACCTGGTTGGAGGCGAACCATTCCACAAAATCATTGAAAGACTTACTGCATGTGTTACAGACCAATGAAAATTTCTTCATATTTGACATCCTATCATAATATATAATGATTATACGTTGCGTCGGTTCCAGCTCACCACTCTCACAACAATTAACGACGTTTTGAAATATTTTTCAGCAACTTCACAATCGGATTATATTTTGCATAGACTGGCATATCCACTCTTTCAAAGCCATATTTTGCCTTGAAGTCATTTAGGGAAGCCGCTCCGCCGCTCCACTCTCCAAATATTACCCTATTGCACCCTTGTATCTGCCGACAATAATCAAGCACTGTGAATAACAAAGCGTCGTTTGGACATTTATCCAAATGGTCAGTGTGACTTTTGGCATTATCAATTAACATTGTGTTATCAATCTGGATTATATTCATGAAAGCAATTAATGATTCATCACAAAATGCACCCCAATATTCTTTGGCAGTCGATTGAAATTGCCTCACGCGGGATTCCTTCCAGTGCTTGAATTGTTTTCTATAATATTCGACCGGTTTCCCATATCCAGTCCGTATTTTTTGTGCAATACAGATTTCTTTCATATCGTCTATTACCGATTCGATTGATTCAATTCTCTTTACCCGAGTCAATTTTAACCCTTTCCTGACTCGTGCCCTTTTTGAAGATGAAATACTTTGCATCCCAAAGCTTCTCAATCTTTCATTGTTCAGCACCATTATTGACCAATATTGGTTAGCGCAATCATCAGTTGGGGCGAGATGTTTGTAGCCTAACAAAGCTCTATATTTTTTCGGACTTGCCTGACCACATCCAATTACCTGAAGGGGATTTGCAGGTCTATAGAAATAGGGGGCCGACTTAATCCACCATACTCCGCAGCTGAGATGAATGTCATAGCCCGAAGCTATTTGCTGTTTAATATATTCTTGACTTGTCATAATCAGAATTCTTTCTCAATATATGATATCACCAATCTGCTTTTCCCTCTTCCAGTCAGTGCGATGTTGCTGCATTCCTCTGTAGTTACACTGATATCCCTTCCTATTTTGTCCTTGATCACAGATATCATGTCCTCAAGTTCTTCATTAATGAAAAACTGATTCTTTACAATCTTCAACGTAATATGGGAAACCTGTTCCTGGACTATCTGGTATTGTTCAATTCCTTTCAAGTTCCGAAAACGGGCGGGGAAGAACACTCCCGGTACGTATCGGCCATCTGTCGTCTTCAAGAATTCCTGTGATCTCCCGTCAACATTTTTCAAGACACTCAACCCTCTCCCACATTCGCATTTTTTTTGTGTCAACGTGCCCATATCTCCATTTTTATAACGAATAAACGGCATCACATAATTATCCAAATCCGTTATTAAAATTTCGGCAGCTTGTTCATAGCGCTGCCTGCCGCCATTGCCGACCGCTTCGATAACCACATGCTCATCCGCAATGTGTTTCATTCCATATTCACACTCATACGCCAGAGACCCTATTTCGTTGCACCCATAGAAGTCATAGACCTTTCCGTTGAAATATTTCTGTAAAAATTCCCGTTGATAATCGTGCATCATTTCTGCCGTTGAAAAAATAACGGGGATATGAATTGACAGATTATTCTTCTCACATAGCACCGCAATACGAAACAGATTCGACGTCATTCCCGACAAATAATGAGGCAGTTGCTCATTGACCCTTTCGAGGGAGGAAAGTAAAGCGCTGGTCTTTATTAGCGTAGGGTAATAACGACGATTAATAAGTCGCGCCCTCAAGCTGCCCAATAAGCCTGGTCGATCATCCATGGTGAAACTCACTATGGAATCCCCGATGGTATACTTTGCCCATGACCAACCGCGCAATAAGGCTCCCTCTGTCCATATGCGGGTATTCAGATCCCGGTAAAAAGAGAGCGGTTCACCTGTAGTTCCGCCTGTAGAAGCCCGCATGGCCTTTCTGTCCTTGATATCTTTTGATATGATCCTATCAAAATTATCTTTAATATCTTTCTTGGTAAGGATCGGAAAATATCTTAAATCGTTGACATTACTGATATCGCCAGGTTTAATACTTATGCTATTCATAAGGTCCCGGTAATAGGGAACATTATGGTAGGCATGCGCAATAAGCTTCTTCAGTTTTTCAGCCTGATATTCTTCCAGTTTGTCTTTCGGCCACCACTGTGAGTTACACAGGTGACGCAATGTTTTAATAGTTTCAATGCCGAAAGTTGCGCCATTCTTAATATGATAAAGCGGAAACAGTATCTTTTCGAACAATTCGGCTTTGAATTTATTCATAATACCCCCTGCTGAATTCAACCGCAAAGGAGCCTCTTATAAAGATTACTATGTTTAGTCGCATTTGTTTCCCAGGAAAACATTTCCCTCACCTTCCTGATCGCCCTCAGGCCCATTTCCTCCGACAGAGCAGGATTGTCAAGTAGTGCAGTTATACATATCTCAAGCTCGGAGGAATTTTTCGGCTGACAAAGGAACCCTTCGCTTCCGTGAGAAACAACCTCAGGCATTCCGCCGACATTCGTGGTGACCACAGGCAATCCGCAGGCCATCGCTTCATAAATGACATTTGCCATGCCCTCCGCGTAGCTTGGCAGGACAAAAATATCACCAGCGTTCATGCACACGGGCATCTCGTCATGGGGTATTGTCCCCTTCAGCAAAGTCTTATCACGAATCCCATAATCCTCAATGAGGTTCTTCACTGCGCCTCCGGTATGGTCTGCCCCTATTATCAACAGATAAATATCACTGGTTTTTTTTTCGACACGGGCAAAAGCTTCAAGAAGTTCAAAAATGCCCTTTTCTTTCTCGCATCTCCCCGCAAAGACGATAACCCGCGAGCGGACGGGAATTCCAAGCGATTTCTTTACCGCTTCCCGATTTTCAAAACGGCAAAACTTTGCTGTATCTACCCCGTTATAGATGACCTGAATATTTTTCGGGGTTGCCATCTTTGTCGCCATTTTTGCAAGATCGTTGCTGACAGTAATGATCGCATCCGCCTTCTCCAGAACCATTTTGCTTACGGTGTATATCCGTGATGACCTCTGCGGGTACTCATGAAGGTCGCTGCCCCGGACCGTACACACGACCGGGACAGCGAAATACTTTCCAATCATCAAAGCCGCATGTCCATCGGGAGTAATTGTATGGGCATGAATAATATCAAAGTCATACCGCTTTCGAAGTCGCTTTATATTCCGGTAAAGGAAGACAAACATTGACCAGCCGGAATAGCCCCTGAACCTCATATAAGGCAGTACAAGATACCGCGGCCTGCTTATGGAAACCCCTTCAAGCTCTTCCTCCCGCGGGTAAGCACCATAAGATCTCCACTTATCCTTAAACCACAAAATCCTTGGGGCCCAGGGCACCGGAGAGATTACTTTAACGTCAACACCCAAATCTCTCAGAGCAGTTACGTGCCGGTGTATAAATATACCTCCTGCGCCATCCATATCGGAAGGATACATGTGTGAAAGAAACAGTATACGTTGGGTTCCTTTACTCTTCATCCTGAAATGTTTTGCCTCAGCCGCATATTCTCCGCACAGATTACAAAATCCAACTCTTTCGATTTCCGGCAATGAAGACGGAAATGAACGCCAGGATGAGGACAGTGAGCGCAGGCAGGGAAAACAGATTATACTTCGCGATGAAATAGCCTGAGAGCAATAGGAGATGAATCTCTACATAAAAGAACTTAGCCCAGGATAAATAAGCGGTGCGCACTATTCCGGCTGCGCTCAGTATAAGCGCAAATGGCATACCGGGCAGGCGATACCGCTCAGCAAAAAAGGACGTACTGCTGATAAAAAGAATCGATAGGAGTGTCACGTATACTGGAAATGATAAAAGCGTCTTTTCCTTCACTGCAAAGAAAATTCCGGTAATGCAGAAAGGCAAAAGAAGATACCAATAGATCCCATTCAAAAACTCTAACCAGCCGAGAGAATGCTCATATACGAGGGCAATCCACGGGGGGTAAGGCTGAATTAATAACAAAAAGGGGAAAACTACTGGTCGAAGGACAGACGGAACAGCAGCATAAAGTCTGGAAGCAAGCGAGGACGATTGAACTGTAGGTCTAAATTGCCGAAACGAGTGTTCTTCCCCCCGATCCGCCTGTTGTTCAATCGTTGTTTCTTTGGGATTTATAACTTTATATATATCAATATTGAATATCGCAATACCTACCAGTACCATCAAAAGCAACAGTGCACTACGCAGAATCATTTTTTTTGCGCGGACCCTATTGAGAGGGAGCATCACGGTCATTATACCGATTATTGCCAGCACCACTGATTGAAAATAACGGAAATAAGAAAGAACGATAATTAGTCCCAAGGGAACGATCAGAACCCTGTATCTGGAATCCGTCCTGTATCTTATAAAATAATGAACGCCTATTAAAAAAATAGTCGTGATGATAATATCTCTCATCTGGAGTGCAGAAAATATTATAAACTGAGGGTATAACAGCCCAACCCATGCTGACTTTCTTGCAATATTCTCGTCATATATTTGAAAGGCAATTTTAAACATATAAACAGGGATAAGGGCGCCGAATAAACAGTTAAATAATCGCGGCAGCAATACATGATAGCCTCCCCAAATATGAGCCAAATAGTGGAATGCACCAGTCACGACGAAGTAACCAGGATGATTGCTCACATTATATGGAATGCTAAAGTCGCCACCCATCCACCGTTCGCCGATGATACCGCCTATTAACTCATAATGCTCATCATCCAGCGCGTAGAAGGACACACCCCTGGAACTCATCAAATAATAATAAATTATAAAAGTAGCAATTATCTTCAGAACAAAACCATAGGTATAAATGTTGTCTATGAACTCCCGGGTTGCAGCCGTGTTCATATTTTTATTCAAAGCGGCTGTGGAAACAATACGACCTGCAAAATAGAATAATGCCGCACATAAGATAATGTTAGGGCAATTCTCAAGTAATGCCACCACAGCGCATACAGCAAAAGTCAAAAATAAGACAGCAAACTTAATAGCGTTTAGATTATTCACTTATTCTTTAAGCTCCGTCACCCGAAAATGCTAAGGGAAAGATACATCTGATTATCTGTAAGCGTTGCAGTTACTGCTTTAAACTGTGACAGTTTTCTTCCTTAAGCTCATATTTTGTAAACGTCATATGCATCATTTTTATAAATTATACTGTACTGATCGACTTTGTAAACCCAACCTTTTTGTAAAGCCAACGCTACATTTTTCCTGTATACAATAATATATTCAAAACCGTACTCTTTTATTAATCTCTCAAGATCTGTTGAGGGCCATGGCAGTTGCTGCCATAATTTCACAAACTGGTCCTTGCTGATATGAGTAAAATTACCTGGGGGGAAGAGTACCAAGTTATTTGTTTCATAAATAATCTCGTAGGGAATGTTATCAATGTAAAGTACCTTTTTTCCGCTGATTCCCTCTCTTCTCAACCATTCAAAAAGCCGCCTCTCCTGCTCCTTTTTGGGCAATACATACCTGAAATCAACATATATCCATAAGAAGGTCAGCAAATAAAATCCTCCGTGATATACAAGCATTGAGACAAGAAGGGTCTCTGCGTTGAACGAGTGAATCATCAGGGAAAGAACAATGACCTGTGCCGGCAGACTATATTCGAGATATCTATCGGATTCGCCCAGAAAAAGAAATGGCCTGAGAGAAATAATGAAAAAAATTATTACACTAACCGCTATCCAGGAAAGCAAATAAATAATCTCCCGGTTCTGCGCTAAATGTTCCCAGTTAATTGCGGCCAATATGATCAGCGCAATCAGGCCCAAATATCTGACCGCTAATATAACGTATGTATTCCTGACCAGTAGACTTCTCCCGCTCACAAGACAGCCTTTAAAATTACGGGCACGCACGCTTGCAAACAGGTTCCTAAATTCTGCCAATCTGTTTCGGCTCACGAGAAGATGGCGCATGATGATTTGCTGGTAGAGAATGAGATGCTTTAGCCATCCAATAAGAATGCTTCTGTAATGTCCGCCGGAAAAAATGACTGCGCAGACCGCGCCCAACATCGGTAACGACATTAATGAAGGAGCTTTAAGAAAGCCGGCCATGCCAATAGTAAAAAAGACAAGGACCTGCGCGCTAAACTTGCTCGTTAACAGGGCCAGCGCAGCGAAAATTCCGGTTAACAGTAAAATGAAACTTCCCCCATGGGAGTAATAGACAAGTCCACCTAAAAAAGTGATCGCAGTAAATAATTCACCTAGTGCTCGCGGCGTCGCATGGTAAGCTCTCGGGCCACAGCCCCAATATAGCAGGGTGGGGGAGGTAGCAAACAGCAGTGAAGCAGTGCCGGCCACTTTCGTGGCGTCTGCCGCATAATGAATGAGTTGGGGCTGCTGAAATAACCAGAGTGAAAAGAAATATAGTATGAGCACCTGAACACTGTCTATTACCGCACCGGTAAATGGGGCAATTTTCTCTCGGGTTGTCCGCGGAAATATAGCTAGCAAATAATGGAATAACGGGGGATAATCATAAACTCCCGGCAATAGGAATCCTTTTAGTTTATCCGGGAGCCTGTAATTATTGTCTCTTATAGCCTGCGCCGCAATAAAATGATAGGTCTGATCTCCACCGCCATGGTTTATACCCAGAAGATTGGGCGCTGCCCTTAAAGCAAAGGTAAGCACCACTATCCAGCCAATATCGATCATTTACCTGCTCCCTTTAGAAACATGTTGACCCTTGCACCCAATTTTTGCATATACCACGAACTTGCCTCCCGCAATCCGGCCAATGACCTCAATCCCACGAAAAATAATACAAGCATAGCCGCTTTCAGCCCAACGGTTTGGGCCAGGTCGAGTTCAAGTCTATCTATCAACATTACAGCCAGATTGGAAAAAATCAGCAGGGAAAAAACACCGACAATTTTATTCCATTCATAATTGATGTAATAGCTGCGCTGAGACAGAACGGCCTCAACCAAAACTGAAATAAATGCACCTAACATGGTAGCAATGGCCGCTCCTGTAATCCCCAGCGCGGGGATAAGAAGTACAAGGAGAACGATCCCTATTGCGGAGCCAATCAAAAATGCCGCCGTATTTAAATAAGTCATTTTCCTTATATTTAAACCAATACCTAATATCATGAATATGCCGTCGAGAACAAGAGCGATGCTTATAAAGCCGACCAGAGTGCCAGCTTTCCAATAAGGGCTGGGAAGAAGTATATGTATAATCTCACGGGCAAACAAGGTTATCAGAAAAGCTACCGTGGCAAGTATAATCGTATAGTAGGTCAATATTTTAGCATATATAATCCTATGGTTTTCATCTCGCAGGATCGACATGGCAAAAGGGAACCACGCAAGGCTAAAAGCTGAGACGAATAACGTTATGACTCCGCTTACTTTCAGCCCTGAACTATATATTCCAACCTCCGCCAAGCCAACCAGTGGCACAAGCAAAAATCTATATATATAGGTCTTAAACCATGTCGCAAAAACCGCCGGGACCGTCGGCAGCCCGTATTTAAGGACATCCTTTGCAAAAGTCAATGATATGGTCAATGAAAACATGGACCTCAGAAGCCACAATGCAATTATCGTAAAAAGCAAATAACTAAAGACATAACCCGCGAAAACACCGTAGACCCCCCATTTTTTAAAGACCACAAAATATATCGAGCAGAGCGCCATCGAAAAAAGCTGGCCAACTGACAGAATGCTGTATTTTACAGCAGCTCTTTCAAATCTGAAAGGCATTAACAAATAATTGAAAATAACCATCAGGATAGCAAGGCTTACCGCCATAAAAAAAATTCTTATATTAATTGATGGAAAATACCGCAGAATATGGCCTGTAAAAGGCAGGAGGCAAAAAAACAGAAGCATGGAAAATAACACCCGCAGATACAGACCGGTTGACAATAGGTCACCGCGCTTTTCAATATCATATTCATAATAATACCTTGCCACTCCGGAGTCTATTTGCATGCCTGCAATTAAAGAAAACAGGCTTATTCCCGCAGTAATGATATCAACGGTTCCATAATCCTCCGGAGATAAAACACGCGTAAAGACAGGAAGAAGAAGCATGCTCACAATACTTGCCCCCGCCCTGCTCAACCCGTAAATAATAGACTCTTTCCCAAGTTTATTCAGATGTCGCGAAATATGTGTCATTAAATTGTCATCCTGACTCGTTCATAATCGTTGGAAACTATTGGACCTAAGTGTTGTGGAAAATGCCAAATCGAATATTTGGGAATGCGGTTAGATTGTAAGATCTGACTTTCCAAGCACCCGACACGGAATTCCGTATGCTTTACTTCCTGCCGGTATGTCAGTTACAACCAGACTATTAGCCCCTATCAGGCAACCTTCGCCGATGGTCACCCCTTTTGCAATCACCGTGTTCGGTCCTATATAGCAGCGCGACCCGATTCTGGTAGGCAACCTCTCAGGCTCCATCTTACCACCTGAGAGCGCCCATTTGACCGTGTCATGAGTATAAATCTGCACACCTGCCGATATTGAACAATAGTCCCCGATTTCCAATCCTCCTGATCCGTCAAGCACTGTAAATGGACCAATCCATGTGTTACGTCCAACCTTTACATCACCGATAACCAGGGAACTGTCGTAAATACTGGTACCTTCTCCGAACCCCAGCAGATTGGCCTTTTCCCAACGGTCAACAATGTAATCTCCAAAAGGAAGAGTCCGCTTCCACTTACGATCAACTTCTTGCCGAAGAGACTGCCACAGCATATGCAGCTTTTTGAAGAGGGGTGTCTGACGCGGCTCCTGCATGAATTTATTTGCCCATAACATATAAGACCACTGCCTCCGATGATAAGACTGCCAATGGCAAGCATCTATTTTTTGATTGCAACAACCGTTATTCCTGCTTCCTGCACATTCATGTGCTCAATTATCAAGCCTGCTTCCTTGCACCACTGCTGTATTTCTTCAGTCGTATGTCTATGACAATTCAGCGGCCGATACCAATCAAAGTTTACATGATTCATCTCTTCAATTGTCCAGTCAGGCTTATAAAATGCTTTAAATACATACCAATAAAACAGCCTTTGCAGGTCAATACTTCCCGCCTGAATTCCGAGATAAGGAATGTCTCTTGGAATGCTTATCTGGACTCTCAAATCGCCCAAAACTTTTCCAATGTTCGTAAGAGGAATCAGCGCATCCCACGCTTCCTGATTACCCATATCTTTTAGATACTCCCGGATATGATCGTCGGTGAACTCGCGAATCGGACCTTTTTTTCTATAGACATAAAACATAAATCTTCCACCCGGCAGTAGAAATCCTGATAAATATCTTAGTGACATCCTTGTTGAATCGGTATGATGCAAAACACCTTCCGAAAAAATCACATCGAATAAAGGTGCAGAAAAAGGCAGGTTAAGAATATCAGCCTGCAAGAATTCTCCTTTCAATCCCTTATCCTTGAATCGCTCAGCAGCTACATCTACAGCATTGGAGATATCCACGCCAAGATAGTGACTTCTGTTTAAGTATTCACCAAAAAATGGAATGGCAGAATAACCGGAACCGCAACCGGCATCAAGTACTTTAGCCCCAGGTTTTAACCAGGCATCAAGCACCGCCTGATGTCCACCCGTATAACGCTCCAATAGCCACTGATGTGCATCCCTCTGAACAGAAGCTGATTCGTAGGTATCCCTCTTCGTCCATTTAAAAGAGAATGCATCTTTTGTCTGATCCTGACTCTCAGAATGTGCACTTTTTTGACGCATAATATTGTTCCTTAGGATATATTCTAACGATAATATTTCAATCGACTCCCCTTCTTTAAGCTTATCAGCATGTAGAAATTCATACCAGAATATCGATCTTTTTAAGCTTTCTTTCATATATACCTCCTACACCACCACTCAAAATTCAGCAGCGACCAAATAAATAATCTCCTGTTATTTTTTCCTTCTATATGTTCATCAACAAGTTTTTGTACGGCATCCCGATCTATAAAATCATAAATGCGGGCATCGCTGCCATAAAGCGTCTTGCGGACATAATCAATACTCTCCCCTTTAAACCATGAGGCATCTGGTGCTGAAAATCCTTGTTTAAGACCCTCGGAGATTTCCTTTGGAATATAGCGTGTCATTGCATTACGCAGCAACAACTTGCCATCTCTCGTCTTGTCAAAATATTTGCCCGTTTTAGGCCCCGGTTCGTTTTCATTCAAGCGAACTACCTCAGTCAAACTTCTAAGCTTCAAGCCCACAGGTACAGTTAATGCAAAGTCTACAAGATCATTATCAAGAAAAGGAACTCTCGTCTCAAGACCATGCGCCATACTGAGCTTGTCTTCAACTACCAGGAGACCGTGAAGAAACGTCTTCGCTTCGAAATAGAGGGAGTGATTGATGTAATCTTCAGGTCTGGTCAATTGGGACGCATGAAGTTGAAATACATTTTTGAAGATATCTCTGGTCCAAATGTGTTTTACGTCTTCCCATATCGGCTTAAAGACATTATGAAGGACTTTATTGGGAATCAAGCGCTGCCAGAAATTATAGTATTTATCTATATAGTGATCGAAATCGTCATTTATTACAGCCCTGTAATAACGCCATGGATATCCGCCGAACATTTCATCTCCGCCAGCACCGGACAAAACAACCTTAACAAATTTGGAGGCAAGCTGCGCCGCATAATAATTCGGATAACTTTGCCCCACACGAGGTTCCTCCAGGTGCCAGGCAAACATCGGCAAAATTCTTTCCATGTCTCCGGCCTTCAGGACCATCTCGTAATGTTCTGTTTTGAAAAGATAGGACATGTACTCCGCTTTTTCTCTCTCATCAAAACCTAATTCGAGACCGGACGCTGAATGCAGATCAAAACCGCAGGTAAAGGTCTTGATAAAAGGCAGCTCCTGGGCCGCAATCGCTGTGATCGATCCGGAGTCCATCCCGCCACTGAGGTACGACCCCAATTCCACATCGCTAATCAACTGTCGTTTTACTGCCTGGCGAAACAGACAGTCAAGTTCCTCAGTATATTCAGCCTCGGTTGCAGGCTTATCAGGTTCTCTAAAATTGAAATCCCAGTATTGATGTAATGAAATCTGTGCTGTTGCCTTCCCCAGAGTCACTCTTGACCAGTGTCCGGCAGGGAAAAGTTTGATGCCCTTTAACAACGTTTTATCAGTAAAAATATTCTGAAAGGTGAAGTACTCCAGCAGCGCTTCGAGGTCAACGTCCCTTTTGAACGCCGGGTGTGTCAGTATAGCCTTTTGTTCAGACGCAAAGGTAAAAGTGTCGCCCCAAAATGAGTAATAAAGCGGCTTGATGCCGTAACGGTCACGCGCAAGAAAAAGTTCCTGTCTTGTTTTGTCCCAAATGGCAAAGGCGAACATGCCGTTGAACCGGCTGACGCATTCCGGTCCCCACTGGACATAAGAATAAAGCACAACCTCTGTATCAGTTTTTGATTTGAAACCGTATCCAAGGCCCTCAAGCTCAGTCCTCAGTTCGCGATAATTATAGATCTCACCATTATAAGAGACAGCAAATTGCTTGTCTGCCGTGATCATCGGCTGATGGCCAGCGCTGGAAAGATCAAGGATTGCGAGGCGCCGGTGGCCAAGCCCGATAAAACTGTCTATATAAAAACCTTCACCATCAGGCCCCCTGTGCGATATCGCATCCGTCATTTTGCGCAGCAGGCCGGGTGAAAGTGGTTCACCGTTGAGATTAAAAATACCGGCTATTCCGCACATATGCCGACTACCTTATTTCCTTAAGGGTCTTTACGACATAACTATAATCGTCCGCTTCCATACGGTTATGCAAAGGTATTGCCATGGTGTGCAGATCACAGTCCTGGGCAACAGGAAAATCATCCGGCCTGAGCCCGAATTTCTTTCTGTAGTATGCAAGCATATGAACCGCATGAGTCCCGGGTCTTGTGCTTATCCCCTGCGAGAGTAATCTTTCCATAATTTCGTTGCGGGACATGTGCGACTTATTCTCATCGATATAACAGACATAAGACTGCCACCCATGTGAAAATCCTTCCGATACCGACGGTATGCCCAGCCATTTAATGCCTGAGAGTTCCCGCGTATAGAATTCCGCCCATTTCTGCCTTTCGGCTATGAATCCATCCAGCATTGAGAGTTGAACCACACCGACAGCGCCCTGCAGGTCTGTCATGCGGTAGTTGTAACCGAGGAGATTAAATTCAGGGAGCAGGTACGGCCTGGGGCCCTTATGTCTCTGCTCTTCTGAAAGACTTGCTCCGTGATTTCTCAGCATATTCATCTTTTCGGCGAGGGCGTCATCGTTCGTCGTGATCATGCCCCCCTCTCCTGTGGTGATAGACTTGCGTGGATGAAAAGAAAAAGCTGCTGCAAGCCCCAGAGAGCCTGCGGAACGACCCTTATAAAAACTGCCGGCGGCACAGGCAGCGTCCTCTATTATGGGAATTTCAGGTGCTGCCGATTTAAGGGCGTCGATGTCTGCGCACAGCCCGAACAAATGGACGGGGATAATGGCTTTGGTTTTTTTCGTCACTTTTTCCCGTACCTGTGAAATATCAAGGTTAAATGTGCTTTTATCGATATCAACAAAAACAGGCTTAGCACTGCAGTAAAGCACGACATTTGCAGTGGCAACCCATGTAAAAGCCGGCACAATGACCTCATCCCCCCGTCCGATATCCAGTGCGGCAAGAATAAGGTGCAAGGCAGTAGTGCAGCTTGTAGTCGCTATTGCATGTTTAACGCCATGTCTTGTGGCGAAGGCTTTTTCGAAAGCTGCAACCTTCGGTCCCTGCGTCAGCCAGCCGGTCATCAGCGGCTCACGTATCGCCTGCCACTCTTGCTCCCCCGTCGAAGGAAGCGATATTGGGATGTCCCGACGATCATTCATGGTG
The DNA here is from genome assembly GCA_016215155.1 of Nitrospirota bacterium. Classification (GTDB taxonomy): domain Bacteria; phylum Nitrospirota; class Thermodesulfovibrionia; order Thermodesulfovibrionales; family UBA6898; genus PALSA-1316. The sequence goes on along the minus strand of JACRLQ010000085.1, from coordinate 22,470 downwards.
CGTATCCTCCGGCCTGTATCTGATATGTTTCACTTTTCCATCAACCATGCGCCACGACTCACCGCTGGTATGCCCAATCCATTGGTCACAAGGCGTACACAACTGGTCAGGATATGCACGGCGGATAGTACTGAGTTGTGATGACGACCATGCATCCTTGATGGTCACTGAGTTAACATTCATGCCCTTCTCTGTTTCCCATATATGATTACAGCGCGATATCGAGCCATCGAAGGAAATGACCAGAGTATCCAGCAACTTCTGGCAGAAGATGCGCTGAGAGTCTGACTGACATGCTGACTTACCAAATATACCGTCTTTTGTGTGCTCCTCATATAACCGGATGCTGTCAAAGCCATCAAGATCAGGATGATTGATTAATGTATGGAGGAGATCTTCCGTACTCTTTTCCCCCTTCACGAAGGATATCTGCACAGTCGGTTTCCCGTTTATCTTGAGACTCAGAAATTCTCTGGCTCTGGTAAGGCCAAAAACGGTATGGATGCTAAAAGTTACGAACTCGCATTTTGCGAGGACATCTGCATATTTCCCTGTAACCAAGTGACCATTAGTGGATATGTGAATCCGCAGTGATTTTTTTAGTGCTAGCTCCATCAAGTCTATAAAATCAGGGTGGAGTAGTGATTCTCCCCTCCAGAAAGGCAGAATTACGGTATCCTGAGCCGTCCCGGCAATCTCATCGATAAGTTTTATCCAGAGTTCTTTAGGCATAAATCCATGGGCTTTTTCCACATAATGGCGCGGGCACATGGCGCAAGCCAGATTACAGAGCGGTGTAAGCTCTAATACAATTCTGCAGGGATAATCCGGTAACTCCAAATCAATATTCATTTATGCTCCTCTGGACGAAAAGATCCAAGGCGAATACAGGCTGCTTCCCCAGGCCCGAGGCGCACGTTAAACACCGTAACCCCGTCACGAGCCATGGCTCTTAACGGAAATCCGCCGGCTACGACCATATCACTTACATCCTTATATTCTCCCGGCACAGTAATGGTATCAATGCTGACCTTGTCAATGGAGCGATTGAGGACGAACAGATATCTTTCGCTGCCGTTTTTCTGCTGGCGCATTACGAGTTCGAACGCATGACTATCACCCCAGGCTGTGCGACGGCCGATTGCCTGATCCACTGCTTGCAGAATAACCGCTTTGCTGCCCGACAGCACATCATCCATGCTGGTGTCGGCAGTCAGATACACTTTCCCTCGGCCCAAGGATGCGCTTATCAGGTTCGGCTGCGTATCCTTGATGTACGGCACCTGTGTCTCGACGCGCACCTGTCTGAAATTAACCAGCGCTGTATATGGGAACTCCGTCAGATACCGGCCTGCGCGTTTAATTTCTATAGGAATAGCCCCGAATACCTTGTTGATGAGCGCACGGCCGGGCCGTCCATACTCGTCCCAGTAACCTAAAGGTCCTACTGAAATTATAACCCCGCCTTTTTCAACCCAGTCAAGAAGTTTCTTCTGCAAAGGCCCCGAGGCCCATAAAACATATGGGGTAAAAAGCACTTTGATGTCAGCCAGTGTCTCTTTCCCTGAAAGAATAAGTTCCTCGGGAATATAGGTATAATCATAGTTTTTTTCGTCTAAAAAACGGTGTATAGCGACTCCCTCAGCACCGACCTGTCCGTCCGGCCAACCGACCATAGGTGCGTCATAAGGTGCCAATATAGCTGTCGACGGCCTCACAACTCTGGAATTAAGAAGGGCCTTTTCAACCGCGCCGCCTGCCTGCCGGCGAACTAACGGCAACACGCCGGCCGATTCATGAATCAAGGTCATAGCAGACTTGCGGGTAGGAGAAAGAAACCCTCTCTCTGTTCTGCCCTGCATCCAAGGGGATATGGTAGTCACGTCCCACATTAGGAGTCGCCATAGACTGTTGATACCCCTTCGGATAAGAGTCAACCCGTCATCTCGCTCGGGGTCGAATTGCCTGGCCTCCGGGTTGAGAACAAGAAATTCAAGAGATCCACGCGGCTTGCCGAGGTAATCCGCAATGCTGTGAGCGTAGTTTAGCTCTGCCCGATGCCTGGCAGTACCCTCAGCGCTATCGTGAGTGCAAAAGATGTCAGTGGTCTGAGCCAGGCGGTAGGTGTCAAACGGGTCCATCCCAGTCCCATTAAGGTAGCTGCGACCCAGACGGTTTGCAACCGGATGCCCCTGGGGGTCCCCCTTTCGGTAGGCATTGTAGATACGCTGCTCGTGCCTTGCGTACTCCAACTTCATGAACCGGCGGAACTCGGAGATGAGGGGGAGGTCTCCTGGTGACATGTCGGCCAACATCTTGTAAGAGGGGAGATCGATCTGATCAAAAGAGTCATATGCAACACCCCAGCCCCTGTTGAGGATTTTAATATCCTTGAACTTTGAGCGCAACCCATCACGGAAAAGGCCCTTCGCCTCTTCGCTGTACTCAAAGACATACATCTTCCCATCAAACATCGCCGACGGCGACGGTTCCCCTGAGTATTCGACCATAACAACCCGTTTATCGTCATGATATAGCCGCCCCAATTCCTCATAGTGCCTGGCGGCATTTTTTTGGATTAAGGGACTAAAAATATTTACCGGATGAAAGCGGGCGTCACTTGCCAGATTAACCGGCCCCCGCTCGGTATGGGCCGAGAGCTCGGGGTCCCTGGATAACGACTCTCTGAAGGATGGCGGATAGTCAATCAAACGAACCTTTGGATCCATCCATGAAGTGAGCAGCCAGCGCAGATCATAGTGCTCAATCTCCGCAGCCTGCTGCGTCGGATCATTTTTCAGGTTACCCTGCTCGTCAAAAGTCCACTGCCGCAAATTATGAGTAAAGATGAAATCGGCGTTAAGGAATCGCGCTGAATGGAACCCATAGGGAGCCATGCGCACCCCCATTACAATTTGCCGGGGGAAATAGCTGTTGCCGTTGTCAAACAACACCCCTGCCGGCACCGGCGCAGCATTCGGCGTCGGAGATGTGAAGACGCCTCCAGCCTGCTGCTGAAGATCCTTTAACAAAACATCGGCGCTGATGGCAACCCTCTCAAAAGAACTCTCCAACTCCACAAATGGAGGCTTGTCGCTGCGCGCCGGACCGGCCGCAATAAGCAGGTCTCTTCCCGCGCCTTTGTCGTGCCAGTAGAACCCCCAGGGTTTTTCCTCAGTGTAGGTCGATCCAAAGACCTTCTTGAAGCGCTGATTATAAAAGACCTCCAATGCCTTGAGCCTGCCCCTCAAACGGGTTATCTCAGCGCTCAGTGCCACCGCCTGTTTCTCTCTCTCCCTGGACGGCTCACCGCTACCGGCCTGGCTTACATAATATATGCCTCGCTCCACCTCCGACATGCGGCCATACAGATAAGCCGCCTGTGTCACCAGATAGTTGTGGGTGTTCCCCAGTTGGATGAGCTCCTTGTCAGTAAACTGCAGGGACTGCCAGATATCGGGGGCTGAAATATCTGGCATGCTGTTTGCCGTTTGCCGGAGCGGCTCCACAAATGAGAGTTGGATGTCGTCAAAGCAGAGGCGGCCGCGATGTGTGACATTGTAAAGCGACAAACCAAGGATGGCGTTCGTGCCCTGCGGTATCTCACTGGTAATTTCATAGTCCCGGAACTTATCGTCCGGCCGGCTGTTGGACTCCGTGTATTTGGTCTTCCAGTAGTTTGTCAGGTACTCTGACTTGCCTCCCCGGGAGTAGGTGGTAATGACGCCTGGGTAGGCATCATGGTCTCCCTTGGCCCGGAACGTCACACGGAGCTGCTTGCCGGCGAAATGCTCGGCCTGAACCCGGCTGACTATCTGGTAGTCCGTGCTGCCCAGCCAGTATGTGTCCCCCTCCGCGCAAAGGACGTGGTTCTTATCTGTCTCTTCGATGATCCGGCCCCCTTTCTGTCCCTTACCGGAGGTAAGCTGCCAGCCGTTTTGTCCCTTCTCAAAATCCCAGTTGACTATAAAATCGGCAGCGGTAACCTGTAAGATCACGGGCGGCAGACAGAATGCGGCCGTGAACACTAACACGAAAAGCAACACACGTTGGATCATTGGCCCCCTAAACGGGAACAGCCTGATATCTGAATTGATTCTATTCCCTTAATTTGCCGTTTTGTTACAAACCATTTAACCGTCTCTTCCATCCCTTTATTTACATCATATTCCGGGTTAAATCCGATTAATATTTTTGCTTTCGAGATATCGGCCAGGGAATGGGGCACGTCACCTTTGCGGAAAGGCCCATACACGGGTTCGATCGATATTATCCTGTCGTCATATCGGAAAGACATCCCCTGATCATGCCGAACAACTCATTGAGGTTGTCCTTTCTCCGGCAGCAACATTATAGACCTGAGTAACCGCATCTCCGCTTTGGCTCGCGCATTAGGGTCATTAGGGTCTTGTTTCTTGACATTTTCTAAAAAGGTTCATAGCCACCTGTAACCAGTGACGACGGGCAGGCGGCTAGGCTGCAACCAGAACATCTTTGAGTTTTTCTTCCAACAACTTTGGGGGACGCCGATAAAATAGCTTATACATTAACGATGTGCTTTTTCCTTGTGAGCTGTTTTCAGGCATGCAGTTTTTTTCGATGCTTTTTTGTACCATTCCGTTTTCTTGTCATTTTCTGTAATCTCCCTGCATCCGGCTGAATGCATGAACTCAAGCAACTCCTTTTCCCTTACTGACTTTTTAGCCATTTCTCATACCTCTCTTTGTAAAACTCATGGTTATCCTTTACGTCCGTGACGGCCATAGTCAATGCCTGGCCATTATCGAGAAAGTCATACCATACTTTTCTTACGACAGTAGCTTCTGTATCCAGTATATCCTTATGCGGACAGCCATGTCCACTGTCATAACGGAGTATTTCATGCCATTCTTCATTAAATCGTACAAGCAGTTTTACTACAAAAGAAGTCACTGTTCCTTGTTCCAAAACAAGATATATATAGGCCCTTGTGTCCTCTGTAATCTCTATCTTATATTCTTTTGAATTTTCCACTATCGAACTAAATATTACAAGTGCCCCAAGGAATCATCGGGGCCGGGTCACTTATCCTGATATCCATATTTATCTGAGAGAAGGTTTTGAGGACGGGTCGCGGTTTTTTTCAACAAACCACTTAACCGTCTCTTCCATTCCATTTTTTACCCCATATTCGGGATCATATCCGATCAGTCTTTTTGCCTTCGAGATATCCGCCAGGGAATGGGGCACATCGCCGATGCGGAAAGGCCCATACACGGGGTCGATCGATTTTATCCTGTCGTCATAATCGGAAAGACATCCCCTGATCATGCCGAACAACTCTTTCAGGGTTGTCCTTTCTCCGGCAGCTACGTTATAAACCTGGTTAATCGCATCCCTGTTCTCGGTCATAGCGGCGAGGAGGTTGGCCTGAATCACATTGTCTATATAACAGAAGTCCCTGCTTGTTGAACCATCGCCGTTTATCATTGGCGCCTCAAACGAGCGCATCTCCGTTATCCAGCGCGGGATCACCGCGGCATAGGCTCCCTGCGGGTCCTGCCTTCTCCCGAAGACATTGAAGTACCTGAGGCCGATACACTCCATGCCATAAGTCCTGGCAAAGACATCGGCATAGAGTTCATTTACATATTTCGTCACGGCATATGGCGAAAGAGGCCTCCCTATGGTATGTTCAACCTTTGGAAGGGCCGGATGGTCCCCATAGGTGGATGACGAGGCGGCATAGATAAAGCGTTTCACCTTCGCGTCACGGGCCGCAACGAGCATATTCAGGAACCCGTCGATATTCGACCGGTTGGTGCGGATCGGGTCATCTATCGAACGCGGCACACTTCCGATTGCCGCCTGATGAAGGACGATATCTATCTCTCCGCAGGCCCTCCGGCAGTCTTCAAGGTTGCCAATATCGCCTTCGATAAAAGTGAAGCGGCCCCATGACGCCTCTCCAACCGCGCCTCTTACGTCCTCGAGGTTATGCCTGTGGCCGGTCGCAAAGTTGTCGAGCCCGACAACCGTCTGGCCAAGACTCAGAAGTTCCTCAAGCAGGTTTGAACCGATGAAGCCTGCCACTCCCGTAACAAGCCAGGTACGGGGTGATTTATTAAGGCCTATCTTTGCCTGTGCAATCATCTGAAATACCCTTTAATTACAGGGCTCGGAATATTCTTCATTTATTTCTCCCTGACGACCCTGAATTCATCTTTTTTAAGGCCGTATTCATTCCCGCAGTAGCCGCAGACCGCCCTGCCCCGGGTAAATTTGAGCGTCGTACCGCACCTGCAGGCCCAGCCCACCTGTCTGGCCGGGACCCCCGCCACTATCGCGTGATCAGGGACGTCCGATTTTACGACGGCCCCCGCGCCGACGAGTGAATAGGCGCCAATGGTGTTGCCGCATACGATCGTGGCGTTGGCGCCGATCGTGGCGCCCTTTTTTACGAGGGTGGGCAGAAACTCCTTCTTCCGTTCGATAAAGGCCCTCGGGTTATAGACATTCGTAAATACACAGGAAGGTCCGCAGAAGACATCGTCTTCGAGGGTGACCCCTTTATAAAGCGACACGTTGTTCTGGATTTTGCAGGACCTCCCCACAGTTACGTCCGGGCCTACCACGACATTCTGGCCTATGATCGTTTTTTCGCCGATGGATGTCCCCTTGAGTATATGGGAAAAATGCCATATCTTTGTGCCCTCGCCGAGCCGGACCCCATCGTCGATATAGGCGCTCTCATGCGCAAAAACGCCCGGCCCGGAAGGTGATAAATTGCGGGAGGTCATGGCGGCGTCATTATTGGCGCACGATAGACCACTGCTCATCGACATCTCCGCCCTCTCAAGGATCTTTAAGACCCGGAGCCCCTCTTTTCCGTCCGTCTTCGGCGTTTTCCCGGACCCCACGCAGTCGATGAAATGTCTCAATTCCTCCTTAAGCGGTTCAGCCGGTTCGAACGGGACCACCTGGTAGTCGGCCTTGTGGGCGACCGGGACCCTGCCCTCTTTCCATTCAATTTTGTGGGGATAGAGGAAGAGCTTCTCTTTGCTTACGTCGTCGAATACAGCCATGCCCTTCGATCCGATTACCACGAGCTTCTGCTCTTTAAAGGGGTGAAGCCAGCTCACGAAGATATGCCCCTTTACCCCGTTTCGAAATTCCAGGGTGGTCAGGGTCGTGTCATAGACGCCTTTGTTTAAATATGCGCCGCCTGTCGCGGAGACCGCCGTCGGCTCCTCGCCAAGCAGCATCAGGATGACCGATATATCATGAGGGGCGAAGCTCCAGAGGATATTCTCCTCGGTCCTCAGTTTGCCGATATTGAGACGGTTTGAGTATATGTAGTCCACCTTGCCGAGGGCGCCCGAAGAGATGAGTTCCTTGAGCTTTATGACGGCCGGATGATACTGAAGGATATGGCCCACCATAAGGACCCTCCCGGTCTTTTCGGCCAGACTGACCAGGGCCTCGCCCTCCGCCACCGTCAGCGAAAGCGGCTTCTCGACGTAAACGTCCTTGCCTCGTTCAAGTGCCCTTTTTACCATATCAAAATGCATAACCGCCGGCGCGGCTATTGCCACGGCGTCAATACCTTCATCGTCGAGGAGCAGGGAATAATCCGTGTAAAGCCTGACATCCCCGTAATTTGAGATATTGGGATTCCCGGGGTCGTTGTCGCAGATAGCATGCAATACGCCCAGCTCCCGGAAATTCCTGAGCAGGTTTTTACCCCAATATCCGGCGCCTACGATTCCTACTTTAACGTTCATGCTTTTACCACCTTTTGTTTTATTTTTATAATTCGTACATTATGTGTTCAACTGCGGCTTTGTCCGGACCTTCATTCACCCTCGCCCACGGCATAAATGCGCCGGCGCATCAGCTCGTCCTCGCGTTTAAGGACCTCTATCTCCTGCCTGAGTTCCTCATATTCAACCGTCTTGCGTCGAATGAAGGCGTTTGTCTGTCTGAACTTTTCGTTGACCCCGTCCGGAGTGAGGATGTACATATACCCGAGTTTTTTTCTTGAATTTCTGAAGCGTTCCGCCTTTATCAGGCCTTTATCGATCAGGGCGCCTATGATGTAATTGATCCTGCCCAGACTGAGCCCCATCTTCTTTGAGAGGTCCCTCTGGGACAAGGTGTTGTCTCTGGCAAGTTCACAGAGAGTTTTGAACTGATACTCGTCCATACGGATAGGTTTCAGGGCAGGCTACCGCCGGTTCGTGACCATGGCCACTACAGGATAGGCAGCAAATGAAGTGCGTTCACTCACTGAACAGATTATTCTAACTTACATTACCGGCAAAGCGCAACTTTTTGATATAACAAGTTTTTTTCTGTATTATTTATTTAAGGCGGACATTTTGAGCATGGCCTACGGACGGAGAGCTTTGTCATGGTTTCATCTCCCCTGAAGGGACCTATTCATAATTTAGACAAACGGAAAAAATAGCGAATAATTGTAAAAAATTGTTGCAAAACAGAGTAATTTGGAATAAAGTTAGACGTATATGACCTTTGGCAGTCCGGATATTTTTACCGGGTATTTATACAGGAATTTTCCTGGCACAAAGACACTTTGAAAGGGGGGATGTTTTCAGGGCGGAGATATGGTTGATAATTATCAAAATGACATTAGAGGCGGGCCGGCCCGGATGAGAGCGGCGAGACGCGGAATATATACTTTTTTGGCCGTTTTTTTTGTGATCTCGCTCGCGGACGCCGCCGGAAATGTCGAAAGAGGAAAAGCGCTCTTTAATGACCCGAAACTAAGCGGGTCAAAAACGGGATTCAGCTGCGGCTACTGTCATCGCAACGGGAGGGGACTCGAAGAGGCCATAGATAAGAAAGAATGGAAGCTGATGGGGAAAAAATATTATAAAATCGAAGACGCGATAAATATCTTTATCGAAAAAGCGATGCATGGCAGACCTCTGGCCCCGAATTCCCAGGAAATGCTGGATCTTATAGCTTATATCAGCTCGCTTCATAGGGATTAGAATTTACGGCAGGGCCGGTAATTTTAGAATTAATAGTAGACATGTCATTAATTTAGCGATATGATTTAAAAATTATCGCAATGACGTCAAAGGAGGCTCGACCAGATGAAAGCAGCAAAATGCGCGTTTTATTCTATTGTAGCCGTTTTTTTTATGGTTTCGATTGCGGCGGCGGCCGGCAACGCCGAAAGAGGAAAGGTCCTCTTCAGCGACGCAAAGCTGAGCGGATCGACGACCGGCAACAGCTGTAACTTTTGTCATCCAAACGGCAGGGGGCTCGAAGAAAGCCTCGAAAAAAAGGAATGGAAGCTGATGGGGAAGAAGTACAATAAGATCGAAGACGCGATAAACATCTTCATCGAAAAGGCGATGCACGGCAGACCGCTGGACCCGAATTCTCAGGAGATGCTGGACCTTATAGCATATATAGGTTCGCTAAAAAAGCAATAGCAGCTCACACCTGACTCACACAAAAGAAAAGGGGGAGAAAAAGTTGACAACTGAAAGAGAAAGGAGAGATACATGAAGGGAATGCGTCGATGGGCAGTCTGTATCACCATTGTTTTGACGGCGTTTGTTTTCACTGCTGAAGGCGTATATGCGGCGCCCGTGGAAGTTACCACATCAACACAGTTCCTGTTTGGCGATGACCTCCTCGGAGGAAGTCAGTCCATAGTGGCCCAGTATTTGAGATTCAGCTACAAGCCGGAGGGTAAAAAGTTCTCTGCCGCGGGGTTCGGAAGGATATGGGATGACCTATCCGGAGGAAAGGTCCGTGACCAGGACTTCAACGGCAGGCTCTATTATCTGTATCTTGATTATACCCCGATCGAGCAGCTGTCCATGAGACTCGGCAGACAGTTTGTAAACCTCTCCGCGGGTTCGTCCCTGATGGACGGGGCGACGATCAACGTCAGCAAGATCGGTCCTCTTGGAGTGACCGTGACCGCCGGGAGGGACATTGTCTATAGCCTCGACTCCGAATCAAGCAGGGAGGGAAATTACTTCGTCGGGATGGATGTCCATCTCCATGACGTAAAAAACACCCAGCTCGGAGTAAGTTATGTCAGAAAATACGACCATTCGGACCTCTCCCGCGAGGAATTCGGCCTGAACGCAAAATATATCTACAAGTGGATCAGCCCGTACGCGGAAATCAAGTATGACCGGCTGTCAAAGGCCGTTGACGAGGCGCAGGTCGGCATCAACGTCTTTCCCGTGAGCAACCTTATGCTCAAGGGAGAATTCTACCGCTCTTACCCGACATTCGATTCAACATCGATATTCAGTGTATTTGCGGTCGACAAGTTCAGTGAATACCTCCTTAGGGCTGAATACAGCCTTCCAAAGGCGCCTGTATCACTTTTTGGGGAGTACAAGCGGCAGTCATATGAGGACAGCAGTAATGCAGATGTCTTTGTGCTGGGCGCGCGCGTATTTCCTGATGACAAACTCAGCGTAAGCGCCTCGGTCGATTACCGCAACTCATATGAAGACCGTGACCTTGGGTTTGAACTGCTGGCCGACTATAAGATCAGCAAAAAGGTCGCGCTCGCCGCGGGGGCCCAGCATAATGCCTATCAGCGTCCTGATGACAGCGGCAACAGGTCTGCCCAGCGCTATTGGTTCGCCGGCAAGTGGACCGCAATGAAGAACCTTACCGTGACCGGCCGGGTTGAGACCAACGCAAATGAGACCTTCAGCCACCGGACGCTCGGACGGTTAACGCTGGACTGGAACCTATAGGAAAGGAGGGAATTGTGATAAGAAAACTAACACTAACCATAATAATATTATTAGTGCTGAGTCCCATCGCATGGTCCGTGACGACCCATACCGACTACGGGACCTCCATGGAGATCAAGTACTGTAACGAATGCCATATCGGCAACAACGTCGAACCCAATCACGGCGAATTCTGGATGAAAGAACACAAGCTTTACAAGCATAAACTGCCGAACAACTGCGCGGACTGCCATCAGCAGTCGTTCTGTCTTGACTGCCATAAGGGCGGCGGCATCGACCAGGACCTTCACGTGTCAAACTCCGGAGTTGACTACATGCCCAAGAGCCACAGGTCGGACTTCAGGGAACTCCATCCGATTAAGGCAAAAGAGTCACCCCGGTCATGTTACCGCTGCCATGACTCCGAAAAGTTCTGCGCCCAGTGTCATGACAAATTCAACAGAAATGACCTCAGGCTGGAATCCCACAGAAGGGGATGGACGGACCTCGACCTGAAGCTGGGCGGCCCCACCCATGCGCTCTTTACTCCGCTTATGTGCCAGACCTGCCATCCAAACGGCATGCTGCCCAAAAATCAGTGGTCGGGGGCGCATGCGCGGGAGGCGAGGAAGAACCTTGCGTCCTGCCAGAGCTGTCATGCCGACGGCGACGTCTGCCTGAAGTGCCACAGCGCCATCAGCGGGCTAAAGGTCAACCCTCACCCGAGGAACTGGTCGAAGATCTCAGGCCGTCTAAAGAACGCCGGTAATAACAGGACCTGCGTTAAATGTCATTTACAATAAAATAAGGAGGATAAATTATCATGTCAAAACGATTCAGGTCAGGAAGTCTTCTCGCCTTAATGCTATTGTTAATACCCGTCTTGATAGGCTGCGGTTCAGGCAATAAAGAAGGGGCGGCCCAGATAACCGTGGCGCCGGCCCAGCTTGCCGGGGCCGACGCATGCATCAACTGCCATCCGAACCAGAAGCTCGAATGGGAGGTCGGCGGCCATGCCAACCTCAATGGGACTCCGTCTCTCGCCTCTGTCGGCGAGATTGGCGGTGAGGAACCGTGCCGGAACTGTCATGACCCCAATGGCGACGGCGTAAGGCTTGCCGGAGTGATCGGCGGCAACTGGGACCCCCGCCCGGTCAACGGCTGTGAAATCTGTCACGGTAACGGCGGAAACCACTTCGGACTCGGGCCGATCGACAAATACCGCGTCGCGGCCTCGGACAACGGTTCGGCCCAATTCAACGTCTGCACAAGGTGTCATCAGCTCCCTGGCGCGCTCGGAGGAGAGATCACCCCGTTTCATAGCGGCACAGGCAGGCGCATCCTGGATACTCATCTGGGGACCCCGGGCTTTTGGGGGACCTCCGGCTCTGATGCCAACACAAAGGACATCACGGGCTACGCGCTCAATCCGCTTGCCGACAGCCCATGCACTATCTGCCATAACCCGCATTCGGCCAGCGCGGTGATCAACCGCCAGTGGTCGTTGTCGCGACATGCCGAAAAGACGGCCGCGGGGGCATGGGCCCACTATAACTGGTCGATCTCGAGCCGCGCCTCATGCCAGCGTTGCCACACTACCACGGGCGTCATCGCATACCTGGACTTTCTCAGGGCCGCCGGAAGCAGTGTCGATCCGTCCAAGTTTGTCGGGCCCATCGCCCCTGATGCCAACTTTAGGCCCCAGATGCTCCAGTGCAACGGCTGCCACAGCAACAATAAGGGCGGTCTCAGAAACCCCGGCAGAGTGGCCGAGACCTATGCCGACGGCGCAATCATCCGCTATGACGATATGGGGAACTCGAACCTCTGTCTTGTCTGCCATGTCGGCCGCGAAAGCGGCGGGTCGATCACGGCGAAGACAGGCAACTGGGGCAGCATCGGCTTTATTAATTCCCACTACCTCAGCGCGGGCGGCACGCTCTTCGGGACCACCGGCTATGAATTTACAGGCATAAACTATGACAACGTCCCATTTTTCCTTCACGACAAGATAGGCCGGGAAGGCAGTTGGGCCAGCATAGACGCGGTCGAGGGAATAGCCGGCACCGGCGCCCTGACAGGCAAGCAGGGACCCTGCATAAGCTGTCACATGTCATTCAACATCAACAGCGAAAAGCATACATTCCTGCCGCTGGCGGTCGAGCGGAACGACCCTGATCATCCTTTGAAAATCACAAGGGTGACGGACATCAGGAGTACCCTCTGCGCCACCTGTCACAGGGGCGCATACGCGCTTACCGTCGCCGAATTCGAGGAACAGAAGACCCTGCTTGCCGAGGCCATGGAGGCCTTCGACGCGCAGTTGAAACAGCGCGGGTACTTCTGGGCGGATTCGAACCCGTATTTCTTCAAGAGCGCCGGGAATACCGCCAGGACGAACGCAGTCATCAATTGGCTCTCACCGTTCGACGCGGACATTACCGGAAACACGACAGGCAAGAACAACATGGGCGCCGCGTTTAATTTCAACCTCATCGAACACGACCCCGGAGCATTTGTTCATAACCGTTACTATGTCAAGAAGCTGATATATGATTCCATCGACTGGCTCGATGACAATATATTGAACAACTCGGTCGCCGCTACCCTCGATTCCGCGACTCACGCCGGGAAGCCGTATCAGGCCGGGGCCAAGGCATATATTCTCGGCGCCGGCGGAGGCCGTCCATAACCGCCTGAAGAGCCAGCATTAGCCTTATAATCAGGCCCCGGATCTTTCCATCGCATGGACGGGAAGATCCGGGGCCTTTCTTTATCCCCCCACTTAAGACCGATAAACTTTTATAATAGCCTATGACAAAAGACATGCTCGGGCGTAAAGAAAGCATAACAGTCGAGGAAGCGGTCCGGCGTATGTCGGGCGGCCTTCCCGATAAAGAACCCTGTGTCGAGACCGTCGGTATCGACGATGCGCTGCACAGGATCTGCGCCCGCGAGATAAAGGCCGCCCATGATCTTCCCCATTTTCCGAGGTCGACCGTCGACGGCTACGCGGTACGGTCCGGTGACACCTTCAGCGCCGCGGAGACCATGCCCGCATATCTCGGCCTCTCGGAAGAGATACTCATGGGCCGCGAGGCGGACTTTGTTCTTAAGAAGGGCTTTGCCTCAAAGATCCCCACCGGCGGAATGCTCCCCGGGGGGGCGGACTCCGTCGTGATGTTCGAGCATGTCCAGACAGTTGATGACACTATGGTCGAGATAATGAAACCTGTCGGCCCGGGGGAAAACGTCGTCCAGAGGGGTGAGGATATCAAGGCGGGGGAGACCGTGCTGGACAAGGGTCATAGGATGAGGCCGCAGGACATAGGGGCCTGTGCCGGTATGGGTGTCACCCGGATCGACATATATAAAAGGCCCGTGGTCTCCATCATTTCTACCGGTGACGAGATCGTCGAGGCCGGGGCCACTCCGGCCTTCGGCCAGGTGCGGGACATTAATTCATATGTGCTTAAGGGCATGATCACGGAATCAGGAGGTGACGCCGTAAGAAAGGGCATCTTCAGGGACAGCTATGACGACCTTCGGGGCGCGATCGCCGGATCGATAAAAGACTCCGCCATGGTCCTCATATCAGGAGGCACCTCCGTCGGCACGAAGGACATGGTCGCGGGGATAATAAGCGACCTGGGAAATCCGGGGGTCCTTTTTCACGGGGTCTCACTTAAGCCCGGCAAACCCCTGATAGGAGGCGTTATCGACGGGGTCCCGGTCTTTGGTTTGCCCGGGCATCCGGCCGCGGTCAGCATATGTTTTCAGATCTTTATCAGGCCGTTACTGGGAAGACTATGCGGAGTTGCCGAGAGGTTCCCTCAATACAGACATATGGTCGTTAAGGCAAAAGTGTCGCGCAACATTTCTTCTCCCCAGGGCCGTGAGGAACATATCCGAGTGATAATCGAAGAAAGGGAGGACGGTCTCTGGGCCATCCCGGGAATGTCGAAATCAGGGCTTATCAGCACTCTTGTTAAGGCCGACGGGACGTTCATCATCCCCATGCACAGCAACGGGATAGAAAAAGGCGGGGTTGTCGAGGTGAGGCTTTTTTAATGCCTTGCGCTGGGTTGAAACGATCGACCTAAACATGTTATTTTATAAAGCTTCTTCGATCGACAGGCTCGTAGCTCAGGGGGAGAGCGCTACCTTGACACGGTAGAGGTCCCCGGTTCGAAACCGGGCGGGCCTACCATAACAACAAAGGGTTACAGTGATATGTCATCCTTTGACCCTTTTTTATATCGTGAAATTACGAAAGCCGGCGGAGGTTCCGCCGGCTTTCCAATTAGGCTTTCTTTGTGAAATGCTAATCTACAGTAAACGAGTTTGGTATGCTCCATGAACCCGCTCCGGCACCATTAATACCCCGTACCCAGAAGCGTACCGATGATCCAGAATTAATATTCAACGAAGGAGTTATGTAACATTCTCCTCCACCTGAACAATTTACTTCAGCTGCAGTATACGAACGACTAAACATGCTCTT
Source organism: Nitrospirota bacterium (assembly GCA_016215155.1). Lineage (GTDB taxonomy): Bacteria > Nitrospirota > Thermodesulfovibrionia > Thermodesulfovibrionales > UBA6898 > PALSA-1316. The sequence continues at coordinate 7,245 of JACRLQ010000085.1, read as the reverse complement.
GCCGTCAATCCAGATCGATATCCAATACGATGTCGCTATATTAACAGAGTTCCACCTGTACTCGGGTGTATGAGAAGCAGTAGTTCCAGACGGCGATATCAGAGTAGGCGCTGCCGGTATTGGATCAACCACGGTAAAATTCAGCGGTGTACTCCATGAACCAGCACCAACACCGTTAATAGCACGCACCCACCAGCGTGCCGAAGCCCCAAAGTTTACAGCTAACGGAGGAGTCACAGAACACTCTCCACCACTTGCACAGCCTGCCTGGTTTGCCGTAAATGTTCCCCCGAACATGCTCTTGCCGTCAACCCAGATCGATATAACATAGGAAGTCGCTGTTGCAACTGAATTCCACTTGTATTGAGGCGACTTTGTATTTATTGTGTCTATAGGTGATATAAGCGTTGGCTTTCCAGGAAGTACCGGCGCCGACACAGCGAATTCGAGTGGTTCGCTCCATGAACCAGCACCACCATCATTAACGCCACGTACCCACCAGCGTGCCGAACTTCCCGACTTAATATTAAACGAAGGAGTTATGTAACATGCTCCCCCACCTGAACAATTTACTTCAGCTGCTGTGTATGACCGACTGAACACGGCCTTGCCGTCAACCCAGACGGAGATCGAATAGGAACTTGCTGAAACCGAGTTCCACCTGTATTGAGGAACATTCGTCACTATTGTGCCGGACGGAGATATCAACGTCAGCTTTGCTGGAACAACCGAGACAGACTGGCTATACTTCTGGATCCTGTTATTACCCTGATCAGCCACATAAAGATTATTTGAGCCGTCCACTGCCGTCCCGGTTGGAGAACTAAAATGGCTATTGTCTGAGCCGGGGTCAAGCGTCACCCCAAGCGTAGCCACATACCCGCCAGTTGGATCAAATTTCTGGATCCGATGGTTAACAGTATCAGCAACATACACATTGCCGGAGCCGTCCACTGCTACCCCATACGGATAATATAAATGGTTATTATCTGTACCTAATTCATTTGATACGCCCAACGTGTCCAAATACGTTCCATCCGATTTGAATTTCTGAATCCTATGGTTCCGCATATCAGCCACGTAAAGATTGCCTGAGCCATCTACAGCCATCTGTTGTGGCTGATCAAAATGGCTGTTGTCCGTGCCAGGTACACCTGTCACACCGAGCGTGCTCACATATGTGCCGCTTGAATTGTACTTCAGTATGCGATGGTTATTGGTATCAGACACATACACATTGCCCGAGCCATCGACTGCCACCCCTTGTGGAAAATTAAAGGAACCTTCCCCTGCACCATCAAGAGTACTTACATACGAACCGCTTGAATCATACTTCTGGATTCGCAGGTTGTTGGTATCGGCAACATAGACATTGCCCGAGCCGTCCACTGCTACCGCTGTTGGATTATCAAAATGGCTGTTGTCCGTGCCAGTTTCACCTGTCACACCCAGCGTGTTTACATATATGCCGCTTGAATTATACTTCTCGATGATATGGTTGTCCATTTCTGCAACATACAAATTGCCAGAGCCGTCCACTGCTACTGCCAAACCTTTCACACCCAGCGTACTCACATATGTGTAACTTGCTCCGAAAGCAGTTCCGGCATATACACTTACTGCAAGCAACAACAGAAGAAATAATCTCAACAAACGGAACCCCCCCGGTTTTACTGAACTATTCATTCTTTCCATACCAATAGTCTCCTCTCATATATATTAGATAGTTACGACGGTCCTACATCTCTCATTAACCTCTAATCTCCTTTTTTTCTAATTAGTTGCTTTTTGTTTAGACCACCTCCTGTTTATATCATTATTATCTAAATGCTATCAGTAATATTCAAAACTGTAATTGGACAATCCCGGCAATCGATATTCCGCCCCATGTCATACTCCCCATGTGTTTAGGTTTCTGCGCTAAAAAAACCCTTTTTAGGGATTATCATAAACGCCATCCCTTATATCTCCTCAAAGCACACATGCAACTAAATTAGCTAACATTATATATGACAAACAAATCACATGCAACACAATATTGATTAAGGCGCATAGAATTAAAGTTATCTAGCTCAGGGGGGAGAGCGCTACCTTGACACGGTAGAGGTCGGCGGTTCGCGAAACCGCCCGGGCCTACCATTAAAAACAAAGGGTTACAGTGATACAACATCCTGTAGCCCTTCCTTTTTTGCCAATAGTCATCATTTAAAAAAGCTCATTGCCGGCCTCCTTCGGTTGAACGTTCGTTGAACTTTTCTACCGCGCCTCTGGACCTTGTTAATATGCCTCCTGATTTCGGGGCCTTTGTTTCTTCAGTCCCTGAAGCGGCAACTCAGCCGGGTCCTCAGGGAAACTCCCTTCGAACGAAAGGCGCTTATAGATATACTGTCACTGAACCCCGACAAACTCAAAATACGACCAGAGGAGCCCATTCAAGGCGCTCTATTTTAACCGGACAGTAAGGAAGCTCTTGCAAAAAACCCTATGATACAATGGGTAGAAAATAACCACTTTTTATTGTTGTCGGTGACACCGATGGATCACTTATTCCTTGGAACATCGAGTCCTCCGGCCCCCCTAAGTCATCAGTGGGGGTTGCAGATGATGAATTTACAAGCTGCTTGGGACTATGTTAAGGGTTCTGCATACATAGCTGCCCTAGATAACGGGATTGGGGGAACAAAAAGGGGGAACAAAAAGGGGGAACAAAAAGGGGACAGGCTACTTTAGTTAGCAAGGCGGGCGATTTTACCGAAAGGCTCTGTAAGGCCCGTACTGAGGTCAGAAAACTCAAGAACCTTACCCCTTTTTCTTTAGCCCCGACCAGAGGCACCCTTTCCCAAAATCCTCCATACCGTCATAGTTCCGGCAGATCTCGGGCCTCTTTTCATATATCCCGCATCCATCAGGGGTGAGGTGCGGACAGGGGTAATCAAGTGTAAGAAAGAGGGCGCCGCGCTCTTTTTTCACCCGGAACCCGCGCATCCGGTAGAAATCGACCACCTCCTTCGTGGAGCACTCGAAGAAATCCGGGTGCGTATAGACGCCGACACTCTTACAGCACTTCTGGCACGACAGACAGAGCTTCTGCTTTTTACTCTCCGGCTTCTTCATACATCTAGTTTACACATCCGGCAGCCCGCACATCCAGCCTGAACCACGATGGAACGGCTATCGGAAAGAGGTATAAAGAATTATGAAGACGAATTAGAAGAGAAATGGAGCAGTGACATTCCCGGCCATATCAGGAAGGCCGATGCTATTTGGAGAGAGCATTTCGGCAGGAAATGAACGGGTCGAGCGGAGGGTCGATTGCAGGGGCTTTGATAGATTTATATCAGGGCGGACAGGAATTTCCCCACTGGGATGATTCTTGCCCCTTGCTTAAGCCTGTCGGCGTCTCCGACATTTACTACCTGATATACGTACGGGATAGACAACCTTTCCTTGAAGTAAAGAAGCTGAGGAGACAAAGCGGTGTCTTTAAGTTTGGCTTCAACCGCAAACCATGGCTTCCCGCTTATGGTCACAAGGAAATCGACTTCACGCTTATCAACGTCCCTTAGAAAATATAGGTCCGCCTTATGTCCCTCATAGTCAGTGATGAAATGAACAAACTTCAACAGATGAGACGCTATAAGGTTTTCGAATCGGGCGGCCTCGTCCTCGACCTCAGACCAGTCCCAGAGATAGAGCTTAGGTTCTTTTTTTAGAGACCGTATCTTTCCGGATGTAAAGGGATAGATCCTGAAATGATAATAGAAGGCCTCCAGCACATCGATCCAGTGCGATGCGGCCCGAAAACTCACTCCAATATCTTCCCTTATGGCGTTTATTGAGAGCAAAGAGCCAACCCGCAGCGGAAGGAGGTCGCTGAGGAGTTTCATATTCGCTACGTCCCGTATGGCCTGGACATCAAGGATGTCCTCACGGAACATCCGCTCTATCTTTTCATTATGCCAGCGTCTCAAATGTCTTTCGTTCTGCTTCATAAAGGGTTCAGGGAATCCCCCGAACTTTGCCAGAGCTTCAATGGAGCCCTGATATAAATTCTTTCCTATGTGCAATTCGCCATGGACCGTAGACTTATAACTAAGCCCCTCAACTTCCGCTAAAGTAAACGGATGAAGCCGGAAATAATGATACCTGCCCTGCAAAGAGTCTCCGCCTTTACGGTAAAGGTCGAGCCTGGCACTTCCGGTAACAAGAAACTTGAAAACATCCTTCAACTTGTCATATTCACCCTTGATAAGGCCCTTCCACTGCCTGTACTTGTGAATCTCATCGAAGATCAGGAGTTCAGCATCCGCCGGCCAGGACGATGCAGTGATCGTTTTTCTGTCCGCCCTGTTGTCCCAGTTGAAATATGCGTGGTCGTTAAAATGCGTGGCTACGAACTTTCTGCAGAGAGTGGTTTTCCCGACTTGGCGCGGCCCGCCGATGAACACCATCTTGTCCTTGAGGTCCTCCACAATGAAGGGAGTAAGATACCTGTCCTTCAGCATAAAACTATTATATACTATTTTTGCTCTAAAGCAAATAAATTAGCATATAAATTTGCCTTGCAGCCTTAGATTCAAGATCTTCGGACACTATCCGAAGATCTTCCACAGCGCCGTATTTTTTTATCAGAATTAGAGGTCATTGCTAATCCCGGCAGGGAAAATGCACGGCAGCTTCCGGGCGATATATTCATGATTTGAGGACCTGCGCGACAACCGGATACACCCCGCTATACGGCTAGGCATTCGGCTTGAGCAGGAGAGGATAGGGTTCGGCTGGGTCAAAACGGCCCTAATACCGTTTGTTGAATGATAAAAAGTGTAAGAACAGATTGCGCGCCATTATTTTTTCGGCGGATGCGGAGAAAATAAAAGGGGTCGCTTTCGCAACCCCTTGAATTGTTGGCGTCCCCAGCGGGATTCGAACCCGCGTTACCGCCTTGAAAGGGCGATGTCCTAGGCCGGGCTAGACGATGGGGACATATGGTGAGCCGCGTTGGATTCGAACCAACGACCCACGCCTTAAAAGGGCGTTGCTCTACCAACTGAGCTAGCGGCCCGGAAAAAAACCACAGACATTTAAAATACACTGTCCAGGGACCGCTTGTCAATCGATTAGGGACCAAAAAGGCAGATCAAACGCCTGCCCATTTATTGATTATCCTTTGGACGCCTTCTCCCTTGTGTAAGGCAGGAGCCCTCCTTTTTTGATCAGTTCCTTCTCACGGCTGTTTAAGTCCGAGACGAGGTTAAACGAGAACCCCTTTGTCGTATTTTGGGCGGCATAAACGGCCCCTTCGTCCATCGCCTTATGAAGGCCCGTGAGGGTTATCCTGTCGCCGCTTTCGATCCTGCCGTAGTCGTCGGCGCGCTGAAACGTAAAAGGGATGACGCCGAAGTTTATAAGGTTCGAGCGGTGGATCCTGGCAAAAGACTTCGCGATCACGGCCTGAACTCCCAGAAACATCGGGGCCATCGCGGCATGCTCCCTCGATGAACCCTGACCGTAGTTTTCGCCCCCTACGATTATGCCTCCGCCCCCGGCCTTCGCGGCATTGGCCCTCTCGCTGAAGCACTGGTCGATATTGCAAAATACGAACCCTGATATGGCCGGGATGTTCGACCTGAAGGGCAGGACCTTCGAGCCGGCCGGCATGATATCGTCGGTCGTGATGTTGTCTCCCAGCTTAAGAAGGACCTCCGCGTCTATGGAGTCTTTAAGGGCCTCCCTGACAGGCACCTCCTTGATATTCGGCCCCTTTATCACCTCGACCCCAGATACGTCCTCTTTGGGCGGTATCAGGGAACTGCGGTTTACAAGATATTTTTTAGGCTCTTTAAAGGCCTTTATCTCAAGCCCTGCCTCCCGGGGATCGACCATCTCTGCCCTGAGGGCAAACACGGCGCACGATACGGGGCTCGCGAGATAGACCTGCGCGTCCTTTGTGCCGCTTCTGCCCTTGAAATTCCTGTTATAAGACCGGACGGAGACCGAGCCGGAGGCCGGCGCCCCTCCCATTCCTATGCACGGCCCGCAGGAAGCCTCGAGCATCCTGGCCCCCGAGGCGATCATATCGGAGGTGAGCCCCTCCCTCGCAATCATCTCGTAGACCTGCTTGGACCCGGGATTTATAAGGAGGTTTACACGCTCCGACACCGTATTGCCCTTAAGTATCGAGGAGACCAGTTTCATCGACTGGTAGGATGAATTGGTGCAGCTTCCGATACAGACCTGGTCCACCTTCGTGCCCCTGAGGCTCGCGACCGTCACTACATTGTCCGGACTGTGGGGCCGTGCGATCATCGGCTCTATTGCGGAGAGATCTATGGTGATCACCTCTGCGTATTTCGCGCCCTTGTCGGCGGCAAGTTCGGTCCACTGACCTTCCCGGCCCACCGCCGCCAGATAAAAACGCGTCCTTTTGTCGCTTGGGAACACGGAGGTCGTGGCCCCCAGTTCCGCCCCCATATTGGTGATCGTCGCTCTTTCCGTGACGTTTAAGTCCTTTACTCCGGGGCCGCCGTACTCCATGATACGCCCTACCCCACCCTTGACCGTGAGCCTCCTTAGCACCTCAAGTATCACGTCCATGGCAGTGACCCACGGACGGTTTAACTTCCCTTTGAGGTTGATCTTAACCACCTGGGGCATAGTGACCTCAAACGGTGATCCGCCCATGACCGTCGCGGCGTCGAGCCCGCCTACGCCTATGGCGATCATCCCCATGCCCCCGCCCGTCGGCGTATGGCTGTCGGTGCCCAGGGCGATCTTTCCGGGGGCCGCGAACTGCTCCAGGTGGACCTGGTGGCATATGCCGTTGCCCGGCCTCGAAAAATACGCGCCGTAGCGGGCTGCTACGGTCTGGAGGAAGAGATGGTCGTCGGGGTTCATATAATCCGACTGCATCATGTTATGGTCCACATATGACACCGCAAGAGGAACCTTTACCCGGTCGAGGCCGATAGCCTCGAACTGGAGCCAGGCCATGGTGCCGGTGGCGTCCTGGGTATAGACCTGGTCCACCTTCAGTCCGACCGGGGTGCCGGCCTTCATTTCGCCATAGGCCAAGTGTGACCCGAATATCTTCTCTACAATATTTTTTCCCATAGAACCCTCATTCATTAATATTTATTTTTTTGACAATACCTTTTTTTATATGTTAAAAAATATAGAAAAATCAAGGTAAATTCGGACTTCGGAGAGAATCATGCATTTTTTTACATACAGGGGCGGCGAGTTATA
>JACRLQ010000084.1 GCA_016215155.1 Nitrospirota bacterium | reverse complement strand
TTTCTGCCCTGACCGAAATGGACACTTTAAATAAGGAGGTTAAAATAAATTATCGGATTACGAAGTTTCCTATTGACAGGTTTAATACATATCAGGTGCTTTAAGCAGCGGGTATCCAAACTTCTTAAAAACAATGGATTCCCGTCTGCACGGGAATGACGAAAATATCTGAAAAACACTTTTTCAACAGCCTGCTAAAAGTAACGGTAACGTAAATCTAACCGGTTGCCCCGCAGCAGTCTCCGTCCACTCCAAAAGTGATCAAAGAACGGGAGTTCCCCCAATAAACAGAGTATAGGTCTCGCAGGGTCTTGAGCAATAAGGATTTAAGGGCAAATCGAAGTGGTCGGAGACTGTTTTTGAAAAGAATCCATTTTTGTCTTATAATTCTGAATATGAAAGAAAACTTTTACGTGTATATCCTTGCGAGCCAAAAGAGAGGGACTCTTTACATAGGAGTAACTTCAAATCTAGCAAAAAGAATTTATGAGCATAAGAACGACGTAGTTGAAGGGTTCACAAAGAAATACGGGGTGCACAGGCTCGTTTACTATGAAGTTGCGCAAGATGCCAAGACAGCACTAGCGAGGGAAAGGCAAATGAAAAAATGGAATCGGGCATGGAAGTTCAAACTTATTGAGGAGCACAACTCTGAATGGGCTGATTTGTACGAAAGTTTACTGATCTGAAAAGAGTGGATTCCCGCCTTCGCGGGAATGACGGCAAAAAAATGGGGGAACTCCTGAATCAAAGAATAATTGATTAAAGTACCCATAAAAGTTATAATGTGCATATGCACATAATTGAGGCTGGCGTGTGTAATGCGGAATGCCCGCTGACGGGAGCAATTAAAAAAGGAGACCACATGAAAGTCTGTTTTCCGGTACAAATAAATGAAGGGATTGAAAGTACGGTATATAACCATTTCGGGTCGGCGCCTCTTTTTGTCGTCGTCGATATCCCTTCGAACACCGTTACCCCGATAATCAACGTCGACCAGCATCATGCAAAGGGCGGATGCAGTCCTATCCGGGCGCTGGGCAGTCAGCATATTGACGCCGTAGTAGTAGGCGGCATCGGAGGAGGGGCGCTCGGCAAGCTCAACCAGATGGGTATCAGGGTATACAAGGCAGAGGAAGGGACCATTGCGGAAAACCTTGATCTTTTTGTCTCCCGGGGATTGGCCGAATATTCACCCCAGTCCTGCTGCGGAGGCCATGCCCATGGCGGCGGCTGCGCGCATTAATAAACATTACACTCAGCGCCTGACGAGTGCTAAAATAGCTTATGTCGCTTCAGAAAAAGATCATCCTGAGCTTCCTCATCAGCTCGGCGCTTATCGCCGCCCTGGCGCTTGCCGGGTATGTCAGCTTCGTCGAGATAAGGAAAGAGATACGTTACCTGGAGCTCTCCGACAGCCTCCGGAGCAAGACCCTCCAGCTCAGAAGGCATGAGAAGAACTATCTTATATATCAGGAGCCCAAGGAACTCGAAAGCGTGTATTCCTATCTGGCCGAGATCCGCGCGATCATCAGGCAGAACCGTCAGATCTTCCCTACCGGCAAACTTCAGGCCCTCGACGGCAAGACTGAAGAATATTCCAGAACCTTTACGATAATCGAAAAACGCGCCGTCAGCGTTCGTGAAGAGCTTGGACGGCTCAACAAAAACGGCAAGACCAGGGTCTATGCCCCGATTGTCGAGACCACCTTTCTTGAAAGCCCGGTGGTCAACGCCGAACTTCTGCGGAATGTCTTCGGGCTGACGGCCGAGGCCCCTGTAATTGCCTCCCTGAACGAGATAAATGCCGAGATCATTTCACTTCGGAAGCAGGGTGAGGAGATCCTGGTATTGTCAAAGGACCTCGACAGCTCGGCCAGGGAAAAGGTCGAACAGGCCATCGGCTATACCCAGAAGGCCGCTCTCGTGCTCTTCCCCCTCTCGCTTATTTTCGGGATAAGCGCCCTGTTTATAATCAGCCGGTCAGCGGTAAATCACCTCAAGATAATTACGGGGGCCATCGAAAAAACCGGCAAGGGAGATTTTGCATCGCTTCAGGTCCCACATGAACAGGACGAGGTCGGCAGACTCATCGACGCCTTCAACAAGATGGAAAATGACCTGATAGAAAGGGACATGGAGATTGAACGCAAAAACGAGGAGCTGCTCCAAAACAGGAAGCTGGCCTCCATCGGGACACTGGCCTCGGGTGTGGCCCACGAACTCAATAATCCCCTCAATAATATCTACCTTTCCGCCCAGATCCTGTCGAAGGAGATCGGAGACCAGATCACCTGCCCTGAGATCGTCAAAGAGACTGTAGGCGACATATTTTCCCAGACCCAGAGGGTAAAGAGGATCGTGAGCGATCTGCTTGAGTTTTCGAGGGAGAAGCCCCCGGCCCTGGAGGCCGTTGACATCGTGGGCGTCGTCGGCGGGGTCATCCACCAGATGACGGCCTCGGGCGAACTCGACCGGGTGACCTGTTCGGTTAAAGCCCCCGACAAGGTCGTTCTTCAGGCCGACCGCCAGCTCATGGAACAGGTCTTCATCAATCTTATCACGAACGCGGTCCATGCCATGAACGGCGAAGGGCTGCTGACGATCGAAATCGCTCAGGATAACGAGGCCGGTAATAATTCGGTCACGTGCAGGATAACGGATACGGGTGCCGGTATACCCCCGGAAAATATCCAGAGGATCTTCGACCCTTTTTATACTACCAAAGGACGGGGGACCGGCCTCGGCCTTGCGATAGTCTATAATATTATCGAAAAACATAAGGGCAGGATAAGTGTGGAAAGCCATATCGACAGAGGGACCACCTTTACGATCTCTCTGCCGGCGGGGAAATAAAGATGAAGATACTGGTTGCCGAAGACGAAGCGATAACGCTAAAGCATATTCTGTACAGCCTTCAGAAAGAAGGCCACGCGGCAACCGGGGTAAGTAACGGCGCCGACGCGGCGGACCTCCTGGCGCGGGACAATTTCGACGTCGTGATTACGGACATAAAGATGCCGGGGATGGACGGGCTTGCCCTGCTTGCCATGATTAAAGATACGGCCCCTGACACGGATGTGGTCATGATCACCGGGTTCGGAAGCATCGAATCCGCTGTCGAGGCCATGAAAAAAGGCGCCTCGGAATATATAACGAAACCTTTCAACCTGGATGAGCTGATCCTGAAGGTCGCCAAACTTCAGGAAAAAAAAAGGCTCGAAAAAGAGAACACAGCGCTTAAGCTGACCCTCGGCCTCGACAGTCAATATCCCTTCATAGCGAAAAGCCGGTCCATGAAACGGGTGCTCGAACTGATAGGAAGCATCAGGGGCTCCGACTGTAACGTATTCCTCACGGGCGAAAGCGGCGTCGGAAAGGGCCTGGTGGCCAAGCTGATCCATCATTCGGGCACACGGAAAGACCGGCCGTTTATGGCCTTGAACTGCGCTGTCTTTACTGAAGAGCTCCTTGCGAGCGAACTCTTCGGGCATGAACGGGGTGCTTTCACCGGTGCGGTGGCCGCGAAGAAAGGGCTTATCGAGATAGCCGACACCGGCACGCTTTTCCTTGATGAGATCGCGGAGATGTCGCCATCCATTCAGGCAAAGCTCCTTAAGGTCATAGAGGACAGGGAGTTTATACGTATCGGGGGGACCAGGACGATAAGGGTCGATATACGCATAATATCCGCCACCAACCAGAACATCTCGGGCCTTATCAGAGAGGGTAAGTTCAGGGAGGACCTTTACTATCGCCTGAACGTGATGGACATACATATCCCTCCGCTGAGGGAAAGAAAAGGGGACATTGTCCCCCTCTGCGCCCACTTTCTCGAAAAGTACGCCAAAAAGGAGAATAAGCATATCAGGGGGTTAAGCAAAGCCGCTACCGATACGCTGATGTCATACGGGTTTCCGGGCAACGTCAGGGAACTCGAAAATATTATAGAGCGGGCGGTGATACTTGAGAAGACTTCCATGATCCAGCCCGAAAACCTTCCGCAGTCGCTTAAACTTTTCGACGTTGAAACTCTCGACCCAAACAGGGTGAAGACCATAGACGAACTAAACAGGGAGTATGCCGAAAGGGTCCTGGACTTTGTTGACAATAACAGGTCAAAGGCCGCGGAACTGCTCGGCATATCCCGGACAAGCCTCTGGAGGATTTTAAAGAGGCAGGATTAGGCAGCATATCTTCTCGCAGTAATATTTCTCAATCATTTTTCCGACTTCCTCTTTTTTTGCCGTCATTCTCGCGAAGGCGGGAATCCATTGTCATTACTATACACAAAACACAGACTCTATTTTCCTGTAGGCCCGATCTTCCCCATCAACACGTTTCACCTCAGTTTCATATTGAAACATAATTTCATCTCATCTCCCAGTTAATTTCCAATTAAATCAGTTAGTTAGCAGGTGGCACGCTATTTGGTCTATATATCCTGAAAACAACATGGAGGCCAAAGAGATGACTAATAAAATTCTGTTCGTGACAAAAGGAGGTGAGCAGTGTGATGACGGGTTCCCGTACGTGCTTGAGCTGGCAAAGAGTCTCGATGCCGGGATCGAGGTCCTGATCATCTACCCATCGCAGATCACGAATTCCTTTGAAGATATCATGACAGCCGCGACCTTCGCAGAGGCCGGCGACCTGCAGACCATCAAAAAAATGATGGACGCCGAGCAGGACGCGTTTAAGGCCATGGTCGAAAAGAAGATCAGCGGCCTTATCAGCAGGTCACAGGAAACAGCGGTCGAGCTTGCCTGCCACAGGGCAGACGGCGACCTTGCGGGGGCCATAAAAGGGTTCCTCAAATCCAGGCCATATGTGGACATGGTGCTTCTGAGCCCCTCGCTTTCAGAAAACAGAAAGACGTTCGACATAAAGAAACTCTTAAAAAATATTTCGAAACCGATAGTCAATATATCGAGGCCATTGGCCCCGGAGATTTAGAAAAGGAGACCAAAATGAAAAACGGATTATTAACAAGATTTGAACGCATCATGGTAGCGGCAGCGTTCGCCGAAGAGGCTGAATTCGAAACAGCCCGCATGATTATGTCCGAGGGCAAACGCCCCGCGGGGCGCGCCACGCAGAGGCCGCAGGCGAGAAAACAGCAGTCGATAAGAAAAGCAAACTAATTAAGGAGGAACTATGTCATCGCACGAAAACAGAACAAAGAAGAAACCCATAGGCATGATGGTCCTTACCGGCATCATATCGGCCGGGCTGTATGCGGCCCTCCTTATGAACCAGGACCTCTTAAACATGAATTTCGCAAGAGGCGGGCTTTACGCTTTTCTGCCCATAATAACGGCATTTGTTTTTTCCTTTATCCACGGGTCTTTCACCGGCCACTTCTGGACGGTCCTCGGGATTGAAGCGGCACGCAAGAAAATGGAGGTCAAATAACCCATGCACGATCTGGCGCAGGCAGCAGCCAATTTTATCAATTTAGATGCGGCGACCCTAATATATCTTTTTCTTGTCGGGTTTGTAGGAGGTCTCGTTAGCGGGTTCATCGGCTCGGGAGGTGCCTTCGTCCTGACCCCGGGCATGATGAGCATGGGTGTACCGGGCCTTGTGGCAGTGGCAAGCAACATGTGCCACAAATTTCCGAAGGCGCTTGTCGGGGCGATCAAACGCGCGAAATACGGACAGGTGGACGTCAAGCTCGGGCTCGTCCTGGGCATTTCCGCCGAGGCCGGTGTCCTCTACGGGGCACATATACAGGAACAGATAAAGAAGACGTTCGGTGACGCAGGCTCAAATCTTTATGTAAGCGTCTCCTTCGTCGTGGTCCTGGCGATCGTAGGGATTTTCGTGCTTCGCGACGCGTGGAAGACCTACAAGGCGGGCAACGCCAATGCCGAGGAGAAGATCACCAAAATCGCAAAATGGGTCCAGTCGGTGAATATTCCGGGGACGATGGTCTATTTCAAAAGCCTGGATGCGCGGATATCGATACTCTTTACGCTTCCGCTTGGGTTTGCGACCGGTATGCTTGCGGCCACCATCGCAGTAGGCGGGTTTGTGGGCGTGCCTTCCATGATCTATGTCCTGGGCGCGCCAAGTCTTATGGCGTCCGCAACGGAACTTGTAATCGCCTTTGTCATGGGACTTGGGGGTTCCTTCAAGTATGCCCTTCACGGACTGGTCGACATCAGGTTGGCGATGATCATCCTCGCCGGCTCGCTCTTTGGGATACAGCTGGGGGCGATGGGGACAACATATGTAAAGCCCTTTATGATTAAGGTCGTCATGGGGTTGATCATGGTGATAGTATTATTCAGCCGCGCGCTGATGGTGCCTGTTTATATGTCTCAGCTCGGCATGATAGGCTCCATAACGGCAGAGACAACCAAGATACTAAAAACCGCAAGTTTTGGTATAATGATATTCGCGCTGGCGCTCGGAGCATTCATCGTCCTGAGGGCGATGTGGCAGGGGCGGCGTGAAGAGAGGCTCCAAAATGCCATGGAAGCGGTAAACATTGGGAAAATATAGGAAGATACTGGTTGCGGTCGACGGCTCTCTTACAGGGTTTCATGCCCTGAGGGAGTCGTTCCGGCTTGCCTCCGACGAAAAAAGCTGGATCACTGTTTTAGCCGTAGCGCTTGAATATAAGGGTGACCTGGCGATGATAGGCATCGGCAGTCCGCTCAGTTCGATGAGGAGGCCTGCAGAGGAGGCCATTGCCGAAGCGAAGCGGATAGCCGATTCGGAACGCGCCCTTATCAGGACCCTTATAGAAGAGGGCGACCCCCATGAGCAGATAGTGGATACGGCCGAGGCGGAAAACTGCGATCTGATCGTGATGGGAAGACGGGGACTCCACAGGTTTGAACGGGCGCTGGTCGGGAGCGCCACGGCGCGGGTAATCGGCTACAGCCATAAGGACGTCCTGGTGATACCGCGCGATACGACCGTCGGCTGGAAGAAGGTGCTCGTTGCTACCGACGGTTCTAAATTCAGCGCTATAGCGGTCGATCACGCGATAAACTTCGCGAAGTCCTATGGCGGGGAACTGAAGATACTGTCTGTTGTGGACATGCCTGACGAGCTCTATTCCGAGGCGCCGGAACTTGTTGATGACCTTGGCAAAAAGGCGAAGGCCTTTGCCGGGGCGGCAAAAAAACAGGCGGAGGCCGAGGGTGTGGCCGCAGAGACATTCGTCAGGGAGGCCGAGGCGTATAAGGCAATTCTGGATATCGCTACGGAACAGAAGGTCGATACGATCGTGCTTGGCAGCCACGGAAGGACCGGCCTCAAGAGACTTCTCATGGGAAGCGTTACGGAAAAGGTGATAGGCAACGCTCCCTGTCCGGTTCTTGTAGTGAAGACCTGAGCGGTCCGTCCCGGAATCCCGGGCCCTAATTTTCTTACTCTCGCAGGCCCTTTTTTTATCCGCTTAATTTCCCCCGCTTTTACCCCTTGACGTTCCCGTCATGTTCATGATATAAAGTTCAGCAGTATCGATATGTTAGATTGAATCAATTCTAATACGACAATGACGAAAAGGGAGGTTTTTTCATGAAGAGAGGAAACATCAGAAGTCTGCTTTATCTGTGTCTCGTCGTGATCGCCATGTTAATGGCAACAGCTACGGTTTTTGCGGCGCAGCAGGACGCAAAGGCGGCAAAACCTGTATTAAGCAGCGACGACTGCATCAAATGCCATGCAACCCCTCCGGCCGACATAGCCGCGGCAGGGGGAAAACACATTAAGGTGTCATGCACCGGCTGCCATGTCGGACATCCCCCTTCGGTGCCCGCAAAGAGTATCATTCCAAAATGCGGCAACTGCCATGCAGGCAAGCCCCACTTCGAGTTGAAGGACTGCCTGCTATGCCATACCAATCCTCATACGCCAAAGAACATCAAAATCGGTCCGAACCTTACCGAACCATGTCTTACCTGCCATACAAAGCAGAACCAGCAGCTTAAGGAGATAAAGACAAAGCATTCGGCACTGTACTGTTCGACATGCCATGCCACAAAGCATCCCAATGTGCCCGAATGCCTTAAATGCCATAAGCCGCATTCATCAGATATGGCTGCGGCCGACTGCAAAAAATGCCATATGGCCCATGCCCCGAAGCCTGTTACCTATGACGATGTGCCGGCCAAATTCTGCGCGGGATGCCATAAACAGGCATACGATCTGCTGACCTCGAGCAAGACAAAGCATAAGGACTTTACGTGCTCATTCTGTCATCAGGCAAAGCATAAGGCGATTCCCAAGTGTCAGGACTGCCACGGCGACAAACACCCGGCCGGGATTATGGCAAAGTTCAAGAAATGCGGTGACTGCCACAACATAGCGCATGACCTTAACAACTGGACAAATCAGCTGAAGAAGGAGGCCCCGAAGAAAGAGGCCGCTCCGCAGAAGACAGGGAAGAAGAAGCAATAAGTATTCGGAGTAAAAAAGGCGGTCCGGCAGATACGGACCGCCTTTTTTATGGACATCTTCCTGGCCGGTCCGCGACCCCAAGTTCATTTTTCTTCCGCATATGTGATAAAATTAAAATTCCTGCTAGTGCTTTTTCATGCGCCTGTAGCTCAGTCGGATAGAGCAACTGCCTTCTAAGCAGTAGGCCAGAGGTTCGAATCCTCTCAGGCGCGCCAGTTTTTTCAGTGGAGGTCCCCCTCTTTACATTATTATCATGTTAGCGGCAAGGGACCTTTGAACCTTGAACCGGAGATGTAACACCCTAATTTTTCATGTTATTATAGCCTGGGTTGTTTCGATCAATAATATCTTATGTGGTCAGGCCAAGGAGTGTATGAGAAAACTTGTTGAACTGCCGATCAGGGTGCTGTTGATGCTCATGGTAGCCCTGATTGTACTTTTGGCCTTTTCTTTAATCATATATTCCGGAATACAGCAGAGGACCGATGAGATAAACCATGCCAAACAAGAGGTCCAGTCGCTTGCCGTATTGGTTGAAGTCCAGCAGCAGTGGCTGGTGACGTCAGCGGAACAACTGATGCATGCACTTGGCAGCATGCCGGATCTGCACAGCCGGAATACGCCAAGGGTTGAGGCTGCTCTTGCCGAAGCAGTAAGATTGAACCCTCAGTATACCACCATATTCATAACAGACAGGGATGGAGATATCTGGGCGTCCGCCCTTCCTACAAAAGGCAAGGCCATATCCGACAGGGAGTCTTTTAATAAAGCCCTTTCTCTCGGACATTTTACCGCGGGCCAGTACAAGAAGGGACAATATTCCGGCAAGCAGGTCCTCTCTTTCTACTATCCGTATAAAAACGGCAAGGGTGAGATCATAGGGGTCATCATCCTTGGCCTTGACCTCGGGTATCATAAAAAACTTATGGAAAATATTACATGGCCTAATAATACCAGCTATGTATTGCTTGATCATGATGGTGTGGTGCTCGGGATGGGATTCGACAAATATATCGGTGAGCGTTTTGATGAAAAAATCATCGATCAAATGAAGACCGGCCCTGCAGCAGGCACATCAACGGGAAAAACCCGTGACGGGTTAACACGCATTACCGCCTATCGCAGGTTGACCCTGAAGGGGGAAAATGATCCCTATATGTATATCAGGGTGGGGATACCCTACGACCTGGTCATGGCAAATGCCAACATGACACTCCTCAAGAACCTCTCTATAGTCATTATTATGCTTTCCATTATGCTTTATGTGGCGTGGATAATAGGAAAACGCTCAATCGCCGACCGCATTTCCCTTTTGAAGACGCACTCAGGGCGGTTGTCCGCAGGCGACGTAACGGGTAGAGTTTCCGATCTGATCAAAGGAGGCGAACTGGGAGAATTGGCCCTGACGTTCGACCGCATGGCCGACGGCATTGCAACGAGGGAGGCCGCGCTGAGACAAAGTGAACATCGGTATCGCACTCTTTTCGAGCAGTCGCCGGACGGCATAGTCATCGTGGATTTATCCTTCAGGATCGTGCAGTTCAATGACGTGGCCTGCCGCCAGCTGGGTTATACGAGGGAGGAGTTTTCAGGGCTGCGCATTTCCGACATTGACCCTGACGAAAGTCCCTCTGAAATCCAGGGCCGCACGGAGAAGATAATGGAGTCCGGAGGGGCCGCCTTCGACGTCAGGCATAAGACCAAACTCGGAGAGATTCGGTATCACCATGTCATTGCCCAGCCTATTGTCCTTGCCGGTGAAACGGTTTTGTATGCGATCTGGCAGGATATTACCGACCGCAAACAGGCGGAAGAAGCACTTGCGCGGAGTGAGCAGCGTTTTCAGATGGCAATGCAGGGGGCAAACGACGGGCTCTGGGACTGGGACCTGCAAACCGATGAAGTTTACTATTCTCCGCGATGGAAGGCGATGTTGGGATATAAAGAAGAGGAGTTGGATAATACCATCAGCACCTGGAAGCGCCTGGTCCATCCTCATGATCAGGGGCCGACCCTTTCGCTGGTGCGTGACTTAATCGAAAGACGTAAGGATACTTATGAGGTTGAATTTAAGATGCTGCATAAGGATGGTCACTACCTTGATATCCTGTCCCGTGCCACCCTCGTGTTCGGCGTCAGCGGAGAGGCGCTGCGTCTTGTGGGTACGCACGTGGACATCACGGACCGCAAACGTTCAGAAGAAGCCCTTCGTCAGAGTGAGCAGTTTATCAGGAGCATTCTTGATACGGTTGACGAAGGATTCATTGTCATAGACCGGGACTACAGGATTATTACCGCCAACAAGGCATACTGCCGCCAGGTGGGAGGATGCGATGAAAAAATAATCGGCCGTCACTGCTATGAAATATCACATAAGACTGACAAACCCTGTTATGAGGAAGGCGAAGAGTGCGCAACACATCTGGCATTTGAAACCGGCGCGCCTCATGCCGCCCTCCACCGCCACAAAGACCCCAATGGCATTATCCTTTATGTGGAGACAAAGGCCTACCCTATCAAAGATGATTCAGGCAATGTGATCTCGGTCATTGAGGTGATCAACAACATCACCGAAAGGCATCTGCTTGAAGAAGAGCGTCTCAAAACCCAGAAGCTCGAATCGATCGGCACCCTTGCAGGCGGCATAGCCCATGATTTCAACAATCTTCTTCAGGGGGTCTTCGGATATATCTCGATGGCAAAAATCACCCACGACCAGAAGGAGAAGTCTCTAGCCATGCTTTCACAGGCAGAAGAAGCCCTCCATATGTCGGTAAATCTAACAACCCAGCTGCTGACTTTCTCGAAGGGAGGCAGCCCCCTGAAAAAGCTTATCAGACTCGAACCGACGGTCGAAAACTCGGCAAAATTCGCCCTGAGCGGTTCCCATACAGACTATAGGATGAATAGTGCTCCCGATCTTTGGTCTGTAGAGGCTGACGCCGGGCAGTTGTCCCAGGTCATACAAAACATCGTCCTCAATGCAAATGAGGCGATGGAGGGGGGAGGCACCGTCAATATTTCCCTTGAGAATATGAATATCCCCTCAAATACCAACCATAGGCTGCCGGAAGGGGGCCGGTTCGTTCTCATAGATATTGAGGATACCGGCACAGGTATATCCGGGCAGGACATGGCACGGATCTTCGATCCCTATTTTACGACCAAGCAGAAGGGGAGCGGGCTAGGACTGGCAACCTCGTATTCGATCATAAAGAACCATGGCGGACTGATTGAAGTGAGATCAGAGCTAAACAGGGGAACAACCTTCAGTATATATCTTCCCGCGTCCAAAGGCGCGGAGACCGCAACTGAGCAGACAGCACAAACCTCGGCAGCGACAAAAACGATCAGGGTGCTTCTGATGGATGATGAGGATGTGGTGAGGAATGTTGCACAGGAGATGATCGGTGCCCTTGGCCACGAGGTGGAGAGCGCGGAAGACGGCAGGAAAGCCATTGAGCTTTTCAGGCAGGCCAGGGAGGCTGGGAATCCCTATGATCTGGTCATCCTCGATCTTACGGTAAAGGGCGGCATGGGCGGAGAAGAGGCTATTGCAGGAATAAGGGAAATCGATCCCAATGTTAAAGCGGTCGTTTCTTCCGGTTACGCTGACAATCCGGTGATAGCAGACTATCGCACCTACGGTTTTTCAGCGGTCCTGAACAAACCCTACAAGATTGATTCCTTGAAAGATTGCCTGAGTCTGTTTTGCCGGTAGGCGGTCGTCATTGCGCCCGCTTAAAGATATCACGACCGGACAATAGACCCTGTGCTGTTCCGGCTCGGCATAAAGACACAAAGCCTCAAAAGATGCCGGGTGACCCTTCTTCTTCATGGCAGTCTGTTTAGTTTTCCGGTTTAAGATTTATAATTGACATATGATACTATTCTAAATAGAATAATTCCATATGGAATAATATATACGGAGGAGTTGAGAATGAGAAACCCGTTCATAATGGGCATGGCCGAGGGGGACGATTTCTGCGACAGGGGAAGGGAGAGGAAAGAACTCTACAATCATCTGACCAACGGCAGAAGCGTCGTGATGTATTCCCCCCGCAGATATGGGAAGTCATCATTATCACTGAACATATTGATGGAGGTTCAAAAAAACGGTTTCATGGGGAGCTACATTGATTTATTCCCAGTGTCATCCGAGCGGGATTTCATGGAGAGGTTCTCCTCCGGAGTGTTCGAAATGGTCGGCAGGGATGTTTCGTCTCCGAAGAGGATGATGGAGAAAATAAAAAAGGTTTTCCGGATGTTCACCCCCTCCCTTGAGATGAAACCCGACGGGTCCACCAAAATTTCCCTCGGCCTCGACCCTACGAAATACAGGACAGGGGATGTGATGCTGGATGAACTGATGAAAGGGTTCGGACAATATATGAAGTCCGAGGACAAAAGGGGAATAGTCATACTGGATGAGTTCCAGGAGATAGCCGGATTGTCTGAGGGTAAGAAAATCGAGGGTATACTTCGGTCTCATATACAACGCATGAAGAATGTTTCTTTTCTCTATATAGGAAGTAGAAGGGGGATTCTGAAGGATATGTTCATGGAAAAGACGCGGCCCTTTTACAAACTGGCCATCCCCTATGTTCTGGGGAAGATACCCGAGGATGAGTTCAATGCGCATATAGCCGGAAAATTCAGGACGACGAAAAAGGAATGCCCGCCGGAGATAGCGTCTTTGATGTATAACACAGTGAAGGGATATCCCGGATACATACAGAAACTCGCCATGTTCTCATGGGATGCGACGGAGAAGGTCTGCTCCGTAAAGGCGGTTGAGGACGGCCTGAATAGTCTGCTCAATTCCGAGTCCTATGAGATGGAACGCATCTTCATGTCTTTATCCCCCTCCCAGAAGACGGTTCTGAAACGGTTGTGTCTGAACCCCCATACCCCGGTCTTTTCCAAGGCGTTCCTGTCCAGGAGCAATGTGTCCCTGGGGGGGATACAGAAAAGTGTCGATGAGATGGTGAAAAAGGATGTCATCGAGAAGGTGGGCGGGGAGAACTACACCATTGTGGACCCGGTGCTGGAATTGTGGATTATGAGAGCTGAACAGAGTCTCGATTTAAGGGCGATGTTGGAGAACCTGCAAAACACCCCCGGCACAATCAAAGACCCCGGTGAGTAGTCAATGGCACTGATACAATGTCCAATTTCGTGACCTACCATTCAAAATTACCGCCTCTTTAGTTTTCATGCTTAAGCTTTTATACTACATTTATGAGATTGGTCCTTTATCTGGTTGCCATCGTCTTGATAGGCTATGTCGCATCGAAGCTCACGAACCTGTTATTCCGAAGGGGTCCTTCAACTCCTGATACGGCAGGAGTTTTACAGCCCGCCAAAATGGAACTGGATATTATTGTGGGCGATTCGGACAAAGCCGGTATGCCGGTGATCACGATAAAATCCAATGCCGCCACGCTCAACGTAAGGTCGGTGGAGCAGTTGACAGGCGATTATATAGTCACCGCCCGAAAGCAGGCCGATAACGTCGCCGTTATCGAGATCGAAAAGAAACAAAATCCGGACGGCGGTTTGTGAAAAAATCCCCCTCAAAAAAGCGCAGGCCTCATCCGCTCCTCTGGGTGGTCGAACCCCTGATGGATGAAGTGAGCTATCTCGAAAGGCCGATGTTCGGGTGCCTGGCGATCTATCTTTATGGAAGGCTTGTCCTTGCCCTGACCGAAGGGGAAGAGCCATGGAACGGCCTTCTCATCCCGACCGATCATCAGTTCCATGAGTCCATACGGCAGGACTTCCATGACGTTATCCAACATCCTGTGCTTAAGAAATGGCTGTATCTTTCGGAGACTTCAGAGGGGTTTGAATCTGAGGCGACGGAGATTGCCGAGAGGATCAGGATGGGAGACCCCAGGATCGGTGTTGAGCCCGGGGGGAAGCGAAAAAAAAGATGAGTTTTGAGCTTATCGACTATTCCACGGATTATTATGAGGGGACCGCGGGTGAGCCTGTGCCTGAGATAAGAGGCGGGAAATTTGTCCAGTTGAGGGATGTATGTAACGACAGGGAGTTCATAATCCTTTCCCCGGTAAAACTATCGACATACCATGCAGACATCGTCGAGAGGTTCTGCGGGTTGAACAAACTGCCCGGCGTCTGGAACCCGGGGAGGACAAATTTCAGGATACAGGATCCCTGCTGGAGCGTCGTGGGGGGCGGACGATGGGCCATTGATACAGTGAAAAAGACCCTTGATCTCGACAGCAGTTCGCAGGCCTACGGGAGGTTCGATTCCGCGGGACTTAAAAAGCGGCTGCTTTCGCTCCGGGAGATGAGGAGATATGCTGTAAGGATTGACGGCGCCTGAACGATGTCCCGCCCTGAGAACGATCCGCTTTTATGTAAGAAAGGACCAGTCGGGTCAGTTTTGTTGACTGGACCTTCGATGTTTGGTTTATAATAGTGTGTCCCTGATCACAAGTGGCTTGATATGGTGAGCGTAGTTCAATGGTTAGAGCACTGGATTGTGGTTCCAGTTGTTGGGGGTTCGAGTCCCCTCGCTCACCCCATAACCTCAAGCCGGCCGGATTTGGGAAATCAGGGTATGTTTAACGCTTCTGTGGTTTAAAAAGTTTTAGTTGCGGCAGCTGTTTCAGACAACGGGCCTGTTGATCCCTTATTACGACTTTTCTATGCGCCTGTAGCTCAGCTGGATAGAGCATCAGCCTCCGGAGCTGAGGGCCGGAGGTTCGAATCCTCTCAGGCGCGCCATTAAGCGAAAGAGACAGGTGGAAATATTTTCATTTCGTCCGCCCGGTCAGGTTGACTGAAGGCAGCTTTATTTGTTTTACTATTGTCTGTCGTTTTTTTTTATAGAAGGGCCGTTAGCTCAGTTGGTAGAGCAGCTGACTCTTAATCAGCGGGTCGCAAGTTCGAATCTTGCACGGCTCACCAGTAAATCCAAGGACTTAGGAGCTTTTCCTAAGTCCTTTTTTCGTTCTGAAACGCTTGACCGTCATAAATCGTAACAATTCAGCGGAAAAATCATGCTCTTTTTCGAGTCTTTCTCGAAGCAAGCCTTTCCCCACGGGATCCCGATTATCGACATAAAGGCCAACAGACCAAAAAACCACCAGGCAAATCTCATAAAAAAACCACCAAAAACTAGCCAGATAAAATTACCAATTGCGCGCATTAAGGTTCCAGGCGGATAGCGTCGCAAAGTATATTTTCATCTCAAGCCCCCCATATTTTTTCTGACATCCGATAGGTAACTATAAACAAAAGAGTGCATCCTGTCAATCCTGACAGGCCTGATGTCAAGCCCTCAGTTATTCTCGGGACCCGGGGCCGGGAAATAACTTCCGAATATATTATTTACTGTAACTTGCAACGTAACGCGTTACATGTTAGTCTAATTTATAATGATACGATCTTTTAAGCATAAAGGCATTGAAAGATTTTTTCATGATGGCGATAAAGCCGGGATTAATCCGGACCATGCCGGCAGGCTGGCACGGATACTTGACCGTCTGGATGCCTCCTTATCCCCTCACGATATGGACCTGCCGGGCTTCAAATTGCACGAATTAAAAGGAAGGGAGAGGGGAGTTTGGGCCGTCCATATAAGCGGTAACTGGCGAGTGGTCTTTAGATTTGAGGGCAATGACGCCGCCCAAGTGGACTATCTTGATTATCATTAACTGAGAAGGAGGATTTGAAATGATAGGAAAAAGAAGACCTGTGCATCCCGGAGAAGTTTTGCTGGAAGATATTATAAAGCCGCTCGGTCTCACGGTGACTGAAGCCGCGTTACGTTTGGGGGTGACCAGAAAAACGCTTTCTGCCCTGCTCAACGGCAAAGCGTCACTAAGTCCTGAGATGGCGACAAGAATAGCTCTGGCAACGGGCACATCATCGGAGAGCTGGCTTTACATGCAGGCAAAGCTGGACCTCTGGAATGTGGCAAAACATCCGCCTAAGGTCCATGAATTAAAGGCATCTGCATTTTAATTGAAGCCGCCCGGCTGGGGGCTGGCGGGTCGAAATTTCCCGGCTCTCAGCGTAATAGCATAAAAAATTAAAATCCATGCAAAGTGTCTTACGGCACACGAAAACCGGAGACCCCGAAGGGGACCTGGAAATAACTATTGATTTTTCTAACGGCTTCTAATGCGGCTTTATGGGTATTTTCAAGGCCTTGCCGGTCATATAGAATTGACTCTTAATCAGCGGGTCGCAAGTTCGAATCTTGCACGGCTCACCAGTAAATTCAAGGGGTTGCAGGGTTTCCTGTGACCCCTTTTTTAATCGTTCTCAAATCGTTCTTACTTCACCACACCACAGGCAACACGCGGTCCGCCGCCACCCAAAGGAGCCGGCTGATCGGAATAGTTGTCCCCGCCTGCATGGATCATGAGCGAGCGGCCCCTGACATCTGCCATCTTGAGTCGCGGAGCGACGACCGCAGTGGATACTGTTCCCTCCGCCCCGGCTGTGAGTGCCGGGAGGTCGCCCAAGTGTCCCTTGCCCTCGTGGCCCTCATGCTTGCCTGTGCCTGCTGGGTCAAAGTGTCCGCCCGCTGCGAGCGCCGGGACTGCTTTCCCATCCTTCATTCCTATTCCGCAGTCCGGGTTCTGGTGCACATGGAACCCATGCAGCCCTGGCGCAATATCAGTGAGCTTCGGGGTGAATACCAGGCCTTTCGGCCCTTCAGTGATCGTTATCGTGCCTATGCTTTTGCCGATGCCCTGATCGTTTACCAGGTTCATTGTTACCTCCACGTCAGTGGCAAACGCCGGGAGCGCCGGTAGAAGCCCTACGACAACAAGTGCAATCAATAGTATCTGTTTCATTACGTATTACTCCTTTGTTGGTTTAAACGTATTTGCCTTTGCACACAATTAAAGGTCGAAGCGGTCTAAGTTCATAACCTTGTTCCAGGCTGCGACGAAGTCACGCACAAACTTTTCCTTTGCATCGTCCTGCGCATAGACCTCGGCCAGGGCGCGCAACTGCGAGTTGGAGCCGAAAACCAGGTCCACGCGGGTGCCGGTCCATTTGAGCTCGCCTGTATTGCGGTCGCGCCCTTCGAATGTATCCTTGGCATCGGACGTGGGTTTCCACACGGTGTCCATGTCGAGCAGGTTGAGGAAGAAGTCGTTGGTCAGAGTCCCGGACCGTTTCGTGAAGACGCCATGCTGCGACTGGCCGACGTTGGCGCCCAGCACGCGCAGGCCGCCGACGAGTACAGTCATCTCTGGTGCGCTCAGGGTCAGGAGCTGCGCCTTGTCCACCAGCATCTCCTCCGCCGACACTGTGAAGGCCTTCTTCTGGTAGTTGCGGAAACCGTCGGCCTCAGGCTCCAGCACGGCGAACGATTTCACGTGGGTCTGGTCTTGCGAGGCGTCAGCGCGACCCGGGGTGAAGGGCACATCCATAGCGTGACCGGCAGCCTTGACCGCCGCTTCAACAGCTGCGCAGCCGGCCAACACGATCAGGTCGGCCATGGAGACTCTCTTACCACCTGTCCGGGGGCCGTTGAAGGCCCGCTGGATGGTTTCGAGCACGCCAAGCACCTTGCCCAGTTGCGCCGGCTGATTGGCTTCCCAGTCCTTTTGAGGCGCCAGGCGAATGCGGCCGCCGTTTGCGCCGCCGCGCTTGTCCGAGCCCCGGAAGGTGGAGGCCGAGGCCCAGGCGGTGGAGACCAGTTCCGCCACCGACAATCCCGAGGCTATGACCTGGGCCTTGAGATCGGCAATGTCCTTGGCATCGATCAGGGGGTGATCCACGGCGGGAATCGGGTCCTGCCAGATCAGGTCTTCGACCGGGACTGCAGGGCCGAGGTAGCGGACCTTGGGACCCATGTCTCGGTGTGTCAGCTTGAACCAGGCGCGGGCGAAAGCGTCGGCGAGAGCCAGCGGGTCCTTGTGGAAGCGGCGCGCAATGGGCTCGTAGATCGGGTCGAAGCGCAGCGACAGGTCAGCTGTCGTCATCATCGGCCGGTGCTTCTTCGTCGGGTCGTGCGCATCCGGTATCATGTGCTCTTCGCACACCTCCGCGGCCTGCCATTGCCAGGCGCCGGCAGGGCTCTTGGTCAGTGTCCACTCGTGGCCGAAGAGCATGTCGAAGTACCCCATGTCCCACTTGGTAGGGTTCGGTTTCCATGCGCCCTCGATACCGCTGGTGGTTGTGTGTACGCCCTTACCGGTACCGAAGCTGTTCTTCCAACCCAGGCCCATTTCTTCCAGAGGGGCGGCCTCAGGCTCGGGGCCAACCAGTTTCGGGTCGCCTGCGCCGTGCGCCTTGCCGAAGGTGTGGCCGCCGGCAACCAGCGCGACGGTCTCTTCGTCGTTCATGCCCATGCGGCCGAAGGTCTCACGCACATCGCGGCCCGAAGCCACGGGGTCGGGGTGACCGTTGGGGCCTTCGGGGTTTACATAGATCAGGCCCATCTGCACCGCGGCCAGCGGGTTCTCCAGCTCGCGGTCACCGGTGTAGCGCTTGTCTCCCAGCCATGCGGCTTCAGAACCCCAGTAGATGTCTTCCTCGGGCTGCCAGATGTCCACGCGGCCGCCGCCGAAGCCGAAGGTCTTGAAGCCCATGGACTCCAGCGCCACGTTGCCGGTTAGAACCATCAGGTCGGCCCATGATATCTTGTTGCCGTATTTCCTTTTGATCGGCCAGAGCAGACGGCGCGCCTTGTCCAGGTTGCCATTGTCGGGCCAACTGTTGACCGGCGCAAAACGCTGGTTGCCGGTGCCGCCGCCACCGCGTCCGTCACCAGTGCGGTACGTGCCGACGCTGTGCCAGGCCATGCGGATGAACAGGCCTCCGTAGTGTCCGTAATCCGCCGGCCACCAGTCCTGAGAGTCGGTCATCAGCGCAGCCAGGTCCTTCTTCAAGGCGGCCAGATCAAGCTTCTTGAATTCGTTGGCGTAGTTGAAATCGGGGCCCATCGGGTTGGAGGCCGGCGCGTGCTGGTGCAGGATGTCCAGGTTCAGTTGGTTGGGCCACCAGTCGCGGTTCGATGTGCCTCTGCCGGCAGTGGTTCTGCCGGATTTGCCCGTTAACGGGCACTTGCTGTCTTCGTTCATAATATTTACTCCTTTTCCTGCGGTCCTGGGCGGCGCTTCATGTTCGGAATGATTTCCTGATTAGTTCCATCATAGAACCGCGCATGGTCATTGTCAATAGTTTACGAGTTAAATGGGGTCATAAATGGGGTCAGGCCTTTGATCTTTGGAGTGCCCGGGATAGTGTCAAGAATCTTTCGCATTTAATCTAGAGCCATCATCTGGTTCTCCTTCGCTGCTGAGTCGCTGCAGGGTCTTTTCCCTTGCTTTTTCGTGAAATAGGGGGAAATAAAGGTTTTATGCTGCAGGCTGATAGGGCCTGATTGCTTCCAGGGCCTTTTCGATAGTTCCCCGTGTGATGGCAGTTTCATAATCCGCCTGCAGCCCAAGCCAAAACTCAACACTCGAAGGGGAATAATCCATAGTGTTACGCCGTGGCAGTCGCTCCACCTGTTTTTTGAGGAGGCATAAAAACATTCGGCGGCTTCTGCCCATTCCTCTATTTGATCGTCGTTGATGAAAATTCTGCCAATAGAAGATATTATAAAGATATGAGGATATGGGACATCCCTCCTGATAAACTTTGCCGTAATCATCTGCTCGGTGAGCATAATGAACTTCATGCCATGTGGAATGTACTGACACAGGGAAAGACAGGATATTCAAATCATCCTGAAACAAAAAGATGGAAAGGTAAACTGAAGGCATTATTCAGGGTCCATGAGGATATAGTTCAGGAGATGCTTGCACGGGGCTATCATCATAAGAGTCCTTTGGACAAGACCCTGGCTAAAGGAATTAGTATCCAGACCGCTTTTGTTGACCCTTTTGAAAGGCAGATTGAAATCTTACGGCAAAAGGGATGTAATTGTATTGTTGTCGAGCGTAGGCAATCCGGATGAGGAACAAATACATACCATCAATTATTCTTGCAGCTGTCGCTTCAATTTTGCTTATTGTGGCAGGATGCAAATATATGGAAAAAGAACCAGCAGTACCACTGGATACTGTTTCTCATGTTGACCTTACCCGTTATATGGGGGTGTGGTATGAGATTGCCCGATACCCCAACAGCTTTCAGAAGGGCTGTGTCGGAAGCAGGGCAACATATAGTCTTATGGATAACGGTAAGGTCTCCGTCCTGAATGAGTGCTATGATGGCTCATTTAATGGGAAACTAAGGTCTGCAAAAGGTAAAGCATGGGTTGTTGATAAAGAGACAAATTCTAAATTAAAGGTATCATTTTTCCGGCCCTTTGCGGGAGACTACTGGATTATTGATATTGCGGATGATTATTCATATGTCGTTATAGGTCATCCTCACCGCAAATATTTGTGGATATTATGCAGAACAAAGACAATGGAACATGAAACCTATGAAGGAATACTCAAACGGCTGGTAGAAGTTCATCATTACGACACCTCAAAATTAATAAAAACGCCGCAAAGATAGAGACAGCGATGACATTGATGTAGTTCCCTGAGAGCAAGAGGGTCCATGAAATTGGGTTGATCCGAGCTCAAAAACCGGGGCCGCGGGGTCCCCTGTGACCGTCCGTAACCGTCGGGACTACTCCGTCAAATATTTTTCCAGTTTATTTTTCAGGTCTCCGATGCCTATAAATTGGACCGCGTGGAGCCCCTCCTTTAATGCCCGGCCGATATTGCCGGGGTTGTCGTCGATGAATACCGTTTCCCCGGGCGCCTGTCCGACCGCCGCGCAGACGTCCCTGAAGACCGAGGGGTCTCTTTTCCCCTTTTTCAGTCTGAAAGAATTAAAGACATAATCAAAATGATGAAAGAAGGGGGACTCCGCGTTGATCTCATCCAGCCAGTTGGTCTGGTCGCTCAATATCGCGGTGATAAGACCTCTGGACCTCAATTCATCGGCATAGCCTATGACCTCAGGTCTCAAAATAAACCTCTGTAGTATCCCGTGTTTAATCTCCTCATTACTTTCAATGATCCCCGTCGCCCCCCTTAACGCATTTAAATAGAAGGCCTCGTCCGTCATCCCCGTCACATATCCCGTCTTATAAATAAGGTCTTCAGCAATTCCGAAGAACTCCCCCGGAGTAAGTCCGTTATTTTCGGCGATGGCCCTTAGGCCCTCCCTGAAGCCCTCTTCCGCGAGGACCCCTCCAAAATCGAACATGACTGCTTTTACCATACTAAAATTATACCATCCGGCGTCTTCTTATTCTTATATAAGAAATCAAAACGGGTCCTAACATTCCATAAATTCATAATATGTTCAAGATTTACTGGTATCATCAATACGTAAGATGTAATTTAATTTGATTAATTCATCTTTTTTCTCCTCTTTACTGGGGCAGGTCAGGACAAAACCGGACCTGCCTTTTTTTATTTCCCGGGTATTGGGATTCAGGGCAGAGGGCGGGACACAGCGGGTCTGCCTGAGATCTGCCGGATTTCCCGCGGTCGGGCTGATGGACAAACAGCCGGCATATCTGTATCATATACATGAGAATTTGACCGTATTACCGGACCAAGGGCGTTTTAATCCCGGACGTTTATACCGGCCTTCGACCGGGGGCATTTTGATGAGAGATCCCGTCGATACAGGCGATATAATAATTTAAGCAACCTCAGGAGATAATGAACATGGCTAGACATAACTTACTGACGCGCACACGGATATTCACCGCGGCGGCGGTGGTCCTTATGGGTCTGATCCCGATGGTCCTGCTCTCAGGATGCGGGGACGACCGGAAATATATAATTACCGGGACTGTGACGTCCGGCGGCGTGGGACTCCCCGGGGTGACCGTCACTCTTTCCGGCGATGCCTCTATGGTGACCACTACCGACGCGAGCGGCAGATACAGCTTCAACGACGTACAGGGAGGCATATTTCAGGTGACACCTTCCCCGACCGGATTTTCTTTTTTCAGCCCCCCGTACAGAAAGGTCTGGCTCCAGGGACTGGATGCGATCGGATTCAATTTCAGCGCAAGCAATGAAGGCAGGCTGGCGGCCAAAAACCACACCTTATTTCTGAAAACCGACGGCACTGTCCAGGCATGGGGAAATAACAGCAACGGGCAGCTCGGAAATGGCGGCACGGCACAGTCTTCAAATCCTGTTCAGGTGCCCGGCATCTCCGGCATAACAAGGGTCTCCGCGGGAGATGCCCATACAGTTGCCCTTAGAAATGACGGCACTGTCTGGACCTGGGGCAATAACAGCAACGGTCAGCTCGGAAATGGATCGACGACCCAATCCACCGTGCCCGTACAGGTGCCCGGTCTGACGGATGTCATTGCGATAGCCGCGGGGACCGCGCACAGCATGGCCCTAAAAAGTGACGGCACGGTTTGGGCCTGGGGTAACAACGCAAACGGCCAGCTCGGCATCGGCAGCCTGCTTCAGTCAAATGCGCCTGTCCAGGTGTCTGGACTTACCGTGGTGACCGCGATCTCGGCCGGCGGCGCCCATAGCGTTGCCCTAAAAAGTGACGGCACGGTCTGGACCTGGGGTAACAACGCAAACGGCCAGCTCGGCATCGGGAGCACCACCCAGCAGAACTCCCCTGTCCAGGCGGGAGGCCTGACGAATATCATCTCCGTTTCGGCGGGCGACACGCATACCGTCGCGCTCAGAAACGAGGGTGTAAACGTCTCTGTCCTGGCCTGGGGTAACAACGCAAACGGCCAGCTCGGCATCGGGAGCACCATCCAGCAGAATTCCCCTGTCCGTGTAGCGGGGCTGATTAATGTCACGTCGATATCAGCCGGGACCGCCCATACAGCAGCACTGAAAAATGACGGGACGGTCTGGACCTGGGGAAGCAACGCTAACGGTCGGCTCGGAGACGGGACTACTACTCAGGCACTCATCCCGGTCCAGTCAGTCGGGCTGTCGAATATAACGTCCGTAGTTGCCGGCGCCGCTCATTCGGCCGCGTTCAGGAATGACGGTACGGTCCTGACCTGGGGGAATAACGGCAGCGGGCAGCTTGGAAACGGGTCGTCAACGGACGTATTGATACCGGCCCCTGTTGGATCGTTCTGAAACCGCCGGGTAAGCTCTTGCCGCAATGAACGGCTAAGGGTTTTATGGGCGGAAATGTTATTTCGAAAAGGGGGCCTTTCGGCCCCCTTTGATAGTATCAGGCCTGTCCGGCAGACCCCAACACTTCCTTGTTTTTGTGGATTATCATCTTCGTGAGCTCATCGCGGGCCGGCCCCAGATATTTCCTCGGGTCAAATTCAGCCGGGCTTTCGGCAAATACCTTTCTGACCAGGGCTGTCATGGCCAGTCTGCCGTCGCTGTCGATATTGATTTTACAGACCGCGCTTGCGGCAGCTCTCCTGAGCTGCGTCTCGGGTATGCCGACTGCATCCTTCAGTCTGCCGCCGTTATTATTTATCATTTCAACATATTTAGGGACAACCGATGAGGCCCCGTGAAGGACTATCGGAAACCCCGGTATCCTCTTTTCTATCTCTTCAAGGATGTCGAAGCGCAGGGGAGGGGGCACGAGCACGCCCCTTTCGTCACGGGTACACTGTTCGGGTTTGAACTTCATCGCGCCATGGGACGTGCCGATAGAGATCGCCAGGGAATCTACGCCGGTCTTTTGTACAAAGTCCTCAACTTCCTCGGGTTTTGTGTAGGTGGATTTAGCCGCGGAGACTTCGTCCTCTATCCCGGCGAGGACCCCCAGTTCTCCTTCAACCGTCACATCGTGGTCGCGCGCATATTCGACGACCTGCCGGGTCAATTTTATGTTCTCCTCGTAGGAATGATGGGAGCCGTCGATCATGACGGAAGAAAAACCTGAGTCTATGCATGATTTGCAGAGTTCAAAGGTGTCACCATGGTCGAGATGCAGGGCGAATTTGACCGGCGACCCGGCGTCCCTGATCATCGCTACGGCGCCCATGGCGAGGAAGCGCAGCAGGGTCTGGTTCGCGTACTTTCTGGCGCCGCTTGAAACCTGCAGGATGAACGGGGAACGGGACTCCACGCATCCCATGACTATCGCCTGCAGCTGCTCCATATTGTTGAAATTGTAGGCAGGTATGGCGTATTTGCCCTCCATAGCCTTCCGGAACATCTCCCTGGTGTTGACAAGCCCTATTTCCTTATACGAGACTTTTTCCATGATGCCATCCTTTCTGGGGTAGAGATATAAAGCGACCGGCTGCTAAAAGTTCTTAAGGATATAATCGGCGATCTCCGCCGCGTCACGGTCCGAGATCGTAGAGGCAGACCAGGAGGTCATGCCTTTTCCGGGGTGCCGCATTTTTTCGATGATGTCCGACCGGTTTCTGATGCCATGGGCCTCGCGGTCGGCCTTCCTGAGGGTCTTGGACGTGTTGATGATGTTGCCCCCGTCAGGGTGGCAGACGGCGCAATGTTCCTTGAAAAGTTCCTGCCCGGTAAGGCCGGATTTTTCCTGGGCGACCCCGGCAGTTCCGAACGCGGTCATTAATATAAAGACTGACAAGACAAGCAAAGATTTTTTATTCATGGTTAACCTTTCCTCACGTATTATATGCAAATAACATATTGTTCATCAACACTAAAAGTGGATCGTGCGTCGATCTGCGGCCCTTCAGCTATGGATTTTCATTGTTTGACAGGTCCGGCGCCGGCGGCCTTGTCGTATTTCCCCAGATGCCAGTCGAGTTTTATCCTCAAGAGTTCTATCAGCATGACGACGGGGTCCCATAATATGTTCACCTTCGAGGCCGGGGAGTTCAGCCATCTTATCGGGACTTCCTTTACGGAGCAGTCCTCCCTGGCTGCGATAAAAAGTATCTCGACGTCAAAACTGAACCCGTTGATGCTGCTTTGCGCAAAGAGCCTTCTGGCGATATCGCCTTTAAAGAGTTTAAAGCCGCACTGGGTATCCTTAATGCCTCTGATTCCCAGACCCCTCACCAGAAGGTTGAACGTCTTCCCCATCCATTCCCTGTACCACGGCTGCCTGATCTCAAGATCGGATTCCCTGAGTCCCCGTGAGCCCAGGGCTATGTCGATACCGTCCCGCATATAAGGCAGCAGTCTTTCGATCTCCTCGATGGGGGTCGACATGTCGGCGTCGCTCATCAGGACAAGGCTTCCCCTCGAAGCAAGGACCCCTTTTCTGACGGCGGCCCCCTTGCCGGTGTTTTCACCGAGGGTCAAAAGCCTTAATCCGCTGAACCTTTTTCCGAGTTCACCGAGCAGCCTTACGGTGCCGTCGGAACTCCCGTCGTCAACTACAATTATCTCATAATCCAGATCCATGCCGTCCAGATATGCAGACATCTTCTCGATAGTCCCGGGTATCCTCAGCTCTTCATTGAAGGTCGGAATTACGACGGAAAGGGACTCTTTCATATTACATTTCCACGAAATAATTGTTCCATGCCATGTTAATGCCCTCGGTCGTGAGTTCGGGTTTATGGTTGTAATAGTGCGCGTCGTCTATAATCTGGTCTATGATGTCCCGGGGATGGCAGGCGTTGAGCCTGACGTTCAGCCTCCTGTAGTAATTGTCCATCAGGTAAGTAAAGACGCCGTCTTTGAACTCGATATCCTTGGTTTCACATACCTGCCTGAATATCAGCCTGTACTGTTCTTCCGTCGGGTGGTCTATCCTGATCTTATACCTGATCCTCCTGAGGAAGGCCTCGTCGACCAGTTTCTGGGGTTCAATATTCGTCGAGAAGATGACGAGCTGGTCAAAAGGGATGTCGAACTTCATGCCGGTATGAAGCGTCATGAAATCGGTCCTTCTTTCGAGGGGGACTATCCACCTGTTCAGCAGATCGTGAGGATTCATCTGCTGCCTTCCGAAGTCGTCCACGATGAACAGGCCGTTGTTCGCTTTCATCTGAAGCGGCGCTTCATAGAATTTCGAAATAGGATTGAAGTCGAGATCGAGCATCTTCAGCGTGAGCTCCCCTCCGGTCATGATAGAAGGCCTTTTGACCGCAATCCATCTATGGTCGGTAGTCGGTGAAGTCCCGTTATCCGCAGGCAGATGGTTTACGGGGTCGAAGATATTTATTATCTGTCCGCGGACGATAATCGAATAGGGAATATAGACCGTCCCCGGAAGCACCTGACCGATCGTCTCGGCAATCGTGGTTTTCCCGTTGCCGGGAGGTCCGTATATAAAGATGGCCTTTCCGGAGCTTATGGCCGGCCCGAGGACGCTCAGAAACCGCTCACTGACGACCAGATGCGAAAAGGCCTTTTTGACGCTCCCCTCATCGACAATGATATGTTTTATCGTCTGTACGCTGACCATATTCCTGTATTCATTCAAAGTGACGGGGGCCGGTCCGATATAGCGGCAGATCTCCAGCAGCTCCTCCGCCCTTTTTCTGCCCTTGCCGGTAACATTGAACTTGTAAGTCGTCTTTGCGTAGCCGGCCGCGCCCTTTACCTCGACAAACTGGTCTCTCCGCAGGATTTCGACTGCCGGATCCACAATTTCGAGCGGAAGCTTCACCGCCTCCACTATATCGGAGAGCCTGAAATCTCCGGTGAAAACCACTGTTTTCATGATCAGGTCCGCGATGAATGAGAGCTCCATCCCGGTCTCCTCCGCGGTCCTCGGCACGGACGGGATCCGGTGAAGAAAATTATTGAGTTCCTCATCCGTGATATAGCCGAGGGCGACGAGATTGCTGCCGGTCCTGCCCCCCAGCTTTTTCTGCCTCTCGAGGGCCTCGAAAAGCTGCTCGTCCGTGATGACCCTTTCCTCCAGGAGTTTCTTTCCTATTAGATCTTCCATATCATTCCTCCCTGCTCTTTCATTGAATAAACTCAGTCCTCTTTTTCTTCTTTCCACAGAAGCCCGGCGTCTTCATTGAACTTGGTGATTGAATCGGAGTCCTCGATCGTTCCGGAGAACCTGTCGTCGTCATCCCAAAAGACCGCTTCCGGCAGCATGAACCTGAAGGACAAGCCCTTGTCGTCCTCCATCTTAAGGGACAGGTATTCCTTCGTCCTGGTCTTGAGCTGACCCTTGAAGAAATAAAATACGACATCCGCAATTATGACTGCGTCCGACTTTTTATTTATGCTCAGGACGTATCTGCCCCGTTCGCCGCGGGCTACCGTAAAAAGTTTTACGGGCGCGATATTATCCGGGTCGGCGCCGGGCAGAGGTCCTTCCGATATCTCCACCTCTTTTCCTGCCGCCTTGACCTTTTTCTTCGCATCGGAGAGATGGGGTTTTTGAATGAGGCGCATGCTTATGTCCCTGAAACCGCCCTCCTTGAGTGTGACACGGACCTTTAAAGGTATGTCCGCGACGACCGGGAGACCCAGTTCCCCCGGCAATATTTTATCGTCAGGTCTGCCCGAAGTCTTTTCCGGAACTGCCGCGGCCAGAATGATCTCGCGCCGTGTTTTGGCCTCTGGCCTGAGCTCTGAACCGCCCTTTAACACCTCCTTAATGAACGAGAAAAGACCCTGCGGAGGGGCTGAAGGCGCGGCTTCGGCGACGGCTTTTCCGGCAGTCCCTCCTGCCGTCTCGGCAGTGGAGAGGCCGGGGGCTTCGGCAGAGGCCTCGGGTATGGCCTTTTCGCTGACCGGAGCGATGTCGTTCCCCCTTTCTTCTTTGTCCGGGGCCACGGAATGATTGCCGCCGCCGTAGGAAGGACCCGTCGACGGACCGGCTGTGCCGGCCGTTTGCGCGGGGACAGGCGGGCCAGGGACAGCAGGATCGGCCTGTCCCGCGTCATCAGGAGGGAGTAAGACCAGTTCAATATCAGGAGGAGCTGAAACCTCAGGGGCGGCATCCGGAGTGATAGCGGCCATCTGCCCGGGCGCATGGCCGGACGAAGGGACCTGAATATCCTCCTCTGTTATATTTGCAGGGGCCGCCGCCCCGGACCGCGCCACTGTTCTTTCTGAGGGCGACTGACCGGCCGGCGCACTGACGGGACCGGGAGCGGCCTTTTCCCTTATCAGGGGACCCCGGGTTTTTTTTGCGCCGATTGTCCTTACGGGTCCCGGCACGGCGTCAGGCAGCTTCACTTCGGTCACGAGCGAAATAAAATTCCCCTGCCGTGACCAAACGGACAGGCCGAACCGGTTCGCGGGCATTACGAGAAAAGGGATCAGCACCAGGGCATGCATGAGCAAGGACGAGACAAGCTGTGCGCCGAAACCGGCATTGTCGTCATAGGGCCTCATTTGCCTGCCTTGTCCGGCTCAGGCGGAACAGGCCTGACGTCAGGATATTTGTTTATCAGGTCCTGATAGGCCGGAATGTTTCTTACAAATATTTGGGCCACTTTATCCGCATATATAAGCTTCCAGTCGGGCCTCTCCCTCAGGAGCACGGTGAGCGGCGCGTCGGCGTTATAGATGATCCAGCCGATATCGTGCCGCCTGATTACGTCTTCCCAGTCGCTCCGGATCCGGATAAGCTTGAAGTAGTCCTTTATTCTTTCTTTGCCGTACATGTCCAGCCTGCCGTCAATGAAGACCCGGTACTGAGGCCAGGCGGCGTAGATAATATAATCGCCGAACTCGTCAGTGTTGAACATGTTCCCGTTTATCCGTTCGTTTTTCAGGAACTCCACCGCGGCAACAGGCATTCTTTTTTCATCAAAGCCGAACCGTATCCGTCCGTTCGCGGCAAGGACGGTAATTACAAATACCGCCGCTAAAGGCCAGACGAACCCTCGCGCCGACGCGTCCAACCGGGCGATCTTCAGCGCTCTTTTTTTCAGGAAGTCCACGATCTTCCCGGTGCTCTGACCGATTATCCCGTCCGCATGGCGGGACAGTATCGGCGCGGCGATGACCCCGAAGAGCGGTATGTATCTCGCGGCATACAGGGCCATATTAGCGAAGATAAGCAACAGGATGAGTTCGGTAACATCCATCCTGATCTTCGAAGCCGCAAGTATCGCGAGCGAGAGCAGGAGCAATAACTTAAAAAGGACCTGTTCATGGAAATTCGGGGAGAGGAATTCATGTACGTTGTCCATGAGGAACGAGTCGAAGGTAAGCTTAAAGGGGAACGCCAATATATGCACGCCGATGGGGTTGACGAGCGCGGCGAGAAGACAAAATACGCCCACCAGCCCATAGGCCCTCGCATTCCCTTTAAACTCCTCTTTTTTTGCGCCTTCCGCAAACAGGGACCGGACGATATTTCCGGCAAGGTAGCTGCCGGTCAGTAAAAAGGCCGCGATAAAACCGCCGTGAAGATTGACCCAAAGGACCATGATGAAAGGGAGAATATATATATAATTATTTTTCCGGCATTGATACCGGTCGAGCGCGTAATACCATAGGGTCATCAGCATAAGAGAAAAGATATGGGGCCTCGCAAGCCAGTGGACCTGGGACGACCCTATGACAAGCACTACAATCAGGATATTCGCATGGATGTTGCCTCCCCGGGACTGCACTATTTTGAAGAGCAGGTAAAATTCGGCCGCGATCAAAAAATCAAAAAAGAGGACCACCCCGGTGAGCCCGTGAAATTTGTGCGCAATGACCATGATCACCTCGGCGAGCCATTCGTGCGCGGTCCACTCCTGGGGCGGTGTCGTCGAGGAAAATATATCATGAGTCGGGATTGAATGGTTCTTCAGTATATATTCCCCCGCCCTGATATGATAGCCGGTGTCTCCGTCAACGAGGAGATCGGCGCCCTTTGTCACGGTCAACGAAATGGAAAGAAATATGCAGAGGAACATGATGTCCGCAAGGGACGGCACGAGGAGCGATATCGGCGTCCTGACGGCGCTCATGCCGTAAATCCGGATTTGCGGCCTGTTTTCAGGGCCGCGGCCCGGCCCGGGCCTTTTTTTTTGAGGACAGCCATGTAGCTGATCCCGAAGGGCAGGGGGGACAGTCTCATCAGCGATCTGTCGGCGATGAAGATATTATAAAGAAGACGATTGATGACCGGAGACGGCTGACTCAGGTCGCTGCCGCCGCCGTTGCCGCTTTCAGGCCACAGCCTCCGGTGGAGGGCGATCAACGGAAAAAGCAGAAAGTTAAAAGGAGAGAAAAAAAGCTCCTCAACGTCCGTGTCACTCCATAGCGAACGGAGACGTTTTTTCGAATACCTGCGCAGATGTCCGAGCGCGACATCATGATGACTCCATAAATACATATGGGCCGGCACTGTTATTACCGCTACAGCGCCGGGTCTTACCCGGGTCATGATCCCCCCGAGGAACTCGCGGTCAGAGTCGACGTGTTCCAGCACATCCGCCAGGATGACCGCATCGATCCTGTCCCAGTCGTCAGCCGGGACCTCTCTGAAGTCCCCCAGGAGCGCACGGCAGGCGACCCTCTCGCGGGTCTGCGCGACCGCCACGGGAGAGATATCCACACCGAGCACTTCATAGTAATCCTTCAGAAATTTCAGGTTCCCTCCGGCGCCGCAGCCGATCTCGGCAACCATACTGCCGCATCCCGCCGGCACAAACCTTCTGAGCTGGGAATAAATTATCTCCCGCCTGGCCTTAAACCACCAGTGGGAGTCCTCGATCCGCGCGTGCAGCTGGAGCTCTTCGCCTTTCATAAGCCATTATTGCCTTGGGCGATAACTTTCAGGTCCGGGTACAGGGAACGGACCATCGAGACCGGACCGACGGCAAGCTGAATTCCGGAAGATAGTACATAAGCTCATTATAGCCGAAAAACATGCATGGGTCAGTAATTATGACGGTCGCTTCAGGGTCTAAGGTCTTTATCCCGCCTACAACCCGCGAGAGAAATTCGTCATGCTGTTTTATCTCAGCGTATGAGACGACCGTATGGCCGAAGACGAAGAGGAAAATATTGATACCGAGGAGACAGGCGAAGGCCGGCAGAAGATATTTATTCTTAAATGTCATTTTCAAGGAATCGTGGACGTACCCGGCCGATACGGCTGTCAGGAGGAACAGAGGCGGCAGAAAAATCAGGGCGTACCCTGAAATCCTGGGATGCAGTCCCGTAATCGCGTAGAAAAATATGGGGGACAATATCCACAGGGCCAGGAAGGCCGTTTTTGATTTGTCCGGATATCCGGGTCCGGAACGTCTTACAAGCAGGTACGCCGCAAAGAATATTAAAGAGAGGCCGGCGCCCAGTCCTTCCGCCGCCAATCTTGGAAGCACCCGCATCGCCCCCGCAACAGCGCCCGGAAAAGAGTAGGCCCCCGGTACGATAATCTGTTCGAGCGCCGGCCTGTATGTGCTCCATCCCCCTGTCATCAGCACCATCGGGATGAACCACAGCATACATGTAACGCCGAAAAGGCCGATAGACAGGACCACCTTCCTGGCGGGGAGCGCCTTTAGGGAAAAAAGCCAAAAAGGCAACAAAAAAACAGCGGTGTTCTGTCTCACTCCTCCGGCAATGGCCAGGACCACGGCGGACAGCCATACATAAGATTCTTCACCTTTATAGGTCTTCCAGCAGACAACGGCAAGCGCAGTGCTGAAGAAGGCGTCTGCCGCGTAGGAGAGCGCGACCCCCCCGTGAAACCAGAGGGTAGGACTTACCAGGGCAAAGGCAGCCGCCAACACACCAGTTTTTTTGTCCGCGATCTCTTTGCCCAGATGATACAGACCCGAGACGGTGAGGCCGCTCAGCAGGATATTCAGAAATACATAGGACCTGTTTGCGTCCTGAATGAACAGGTGAAAAAACCTGCCGAGCATTACATAAAGAAAATATCCGGGAGGGTGCGGCTGATGCGCCGCGACGTCATAATGGTCAAGCGCGAGGGCGAACTGGACCGCGTCCATGTGGTAGAGCATCGAGCCGATAAAGGGGGCTCTCGAAACCACTACCAGCAGAAAAAAAGATATATACCATATGATGTCCGTGTCCTTCAGCCATTTACGCAATCTCTATTTCATCTCCAATCCGTGTCCGGGTCGGGGCAAGACTCCCTGCCGGCATTTCAATTGCATTTACCGCTTTGAGATAAAACCAGGTCATCCGGTTTGGGGCAAGATTTTCTACCATGGCCGTTACACGGTTGTGCCTGTCAAGGAAAATAATATCAAGAGGAAATCTCATGCCGAAGGTGTGTACCCCTTTGCAGGGCGCAATCACAAGAGCGGTCCCCCGCCGCATCTCTTTCAGCCCAAGAAGGCCTTTCATCCTGCCGAGCAGCCCTCTTGCGACAGTGACTTCAGAGGCCAACTCTTTTTTTGTGGTCAGGTTGAGCGCTTTCATCGCGCGCCGAAATTGGAGCTGATTACGCAAAAGGCCGCTCTCCTCTCCCGTGTCGGCCATTCCACAGGGAGAGGAGATTGCTCAGTTGCGGCAACAGGCGCATTAAGGGTACACATTAATACTTTCCGAAAAAGCCTAAGCCTTCTTCTGCCCTAATCTCGCATAGACCAGCGCAATTTCGACCGCGATGATAAGGAGTACGATAGTGTTGGAATCCCAGTGCATATCTTCACCTCCCTCCGTACAGAAGTTTTTTCCCAAAGTCCTTCCGATAAGGCAACGTCCGGTTACAGGGCATTTATGACCCTGGCCATTCTTATTACTGCCGGAAGCAGCATTACCACAAAAAGTGCAGGCAGTATAAAAAACACAAGCGGAAAGAGAAGCTTGATCGAAGTCTTGGCCGCCATTTCCTGAGCCCTCTGGATCCTTATCGTCCTCAATGATTCCGAATGGATTCTCAATGCCCGGGCAAGGCTTGTCCCGAGGCGTTCCGTCTGGATGAGCATTGCGGTAAAAGACTTCAGGTCTTCCTCCATCGACCTTTCACCCATGTCCCGTAAGGCCTCGGTCCGCTCCTTGCCGGCGCGCGTTTCACGGAGGGCGACGGTCATCTCCTGTATGAGCGGACTTTTCTTTAAGTGCCGGTTTTCGCAGACAGTGACCATCGCGGCATCCATGCTCAACCCCGACTCGACGCAGACGGTCATCAGGTCAAGGACATCAGGCAGATCGAGAAATATCTGGAGCTGCCTGTTCTTCATCTTCCTGGTAAGCCATACGCTCGGGATTATGAACCCGATGATCGCAGCCATAGCGGTCAGGAGAAGCCTCGTGGTGGGTTCATGCTCGACCGGCAGGCCGTAGAAAAGCAGATAGGCCGCGGGCAGTAACGCCGTCAGAAAGATTTTGGACCCCATGAACAGGGGCAGCCTCTCCTTTCTTATGCCGGCAGCCGCCAGGTAACGCTGGTACTTCCCGTAGTCCTCAACTCTCATGGGGACGTTGGCCCCTAAACGCCCGAGAAACTTATTGAAACCGCCCGGGGTTTTTGCGGCGTCAGGTTTTTCATAAGGGCCTTCTTCAAGGTTCTTGAGCCTTTCCTCAAGCGGTGTCATCCTGGAAATCACCAGATAAAGAAAAAAACCCACGAGAGACGCCGTACCGATAAATACGAGTAATATTACAATAGATGCCGGCATATGACCTCCGATCCGGTTCCTTCAGCCGCCACTTTGGTTCCGACTCTCAAAGCGACGGTGATCTTATAGTGAGCCTTCGTTTCGTTCATTATCTAAATCCTTATATCTATGATCTTTTTTATTATGATTATGCCGACAATCTGGGACACTATCGCGTATGCGATGCCCATCTTCCCTATGTCGTTAGTAAGAAGCTCATCCATATAGCCCGGGACCCTGTAATAGAAGAACACGGTCATGAGGGGGGGGAGCAGGACAAGGATGATAGCCGAGAGTCTCGACTGGGCGGAGAAGACCCTGACCTGCCGCCTGACCTTTAAACGCTCGCGAATTGTTTCACCAAGCTTCTCTAACGTCTCGGAGAGATTGCCCCCGATGTCCTTGTGGATGTTGACTGCCGCCACGAAGAGCTGGAGGTCGGAGCTCTTCATCCTCTGAAGCATATGTTCAAGGGCGTCCTTCATCGTAAGTCCGAGTGACTGCTCGTCATACGCGGTCTTGAAAAGACCCGCCGTAGGGTTTGACGTCTCTTTGCCGATCATCTGGATCGCGGCTGACAGCGCGTGCCCGGCCTTGAGGGAACGGGCTATCATGTCGAGAGCATTGGGGAACTGC
The DNA here is from genome assembly GCA_016215155.1 of Nitrospirota bacterium. Lineage (GTDB taxonomy): Bacteria > Nitrospirota > Thermodesulfovibrionia > Thermodesulfovibrionales > UBA6898 > PALSA-1316. Next base: position 51,134 of record JACRLQ010000084.1, on the reverse strand, counting down.
TCGGTAAATGTCAGCACCCTGCGGTCGCTTCTGAACTTAAGGAAAATAAAGGGCACTATAATCCCCAGCAAGCCGAGGACCAAGGAAAGGACCACCTGTCTTAGAAACCCGTTGATGACCCCCATGGCGACGAGGGCCGCGGAAAGAATGCTCTGTATGCCAAGCACGATGCCGAGGGCCATTCCGGCCAGGGCCGACGCTATCAATATCAGAATAAATACCTTCACGTCCATCTTCACCCCGGCATTATCGATCATCCGGTCCAGGCGCTTGACGGCCCCGAATCTGTAGAGGAGCTTGTCAAAGGGAGAGGTCCCCTGCATGATCTCCACCCTCAGGTCGAAGGGGATGCGTTCATCCGAGTTCACCGCCATGTTTTTGAGCCTCTTTTTCAGCTCGAATGACGGAGATGTCCTTACCGCCTCGTAACCCAGAGAGAGCGCAACCAGACCGAGGAGGATGGCCACAAAAAAAAGGATTACGATCAGGTGCAGTGTCATGCCTCCCTCCCTTCAAAAAGATGCAGCGGGATATCGATGCCGTGTACCTTGAATTTTTCCATGAATCTCGGTCTTACACCTGTAGGCACGAATTCTCCCAGCACCCTTCCGTCAGGAGCGGTCCCGGTCCTCCTGAAGACGAATATGTCCTGCATTACTATGGTGGACAGACGGGCAAGCTGGAGCACGACCTGGATCGCCGATGCCACCTGCTCCTTTATGGCCCTCTCAGGGAGGTCATAACCGGCCATCAGGACCATCGTCTCAAGCCGGGACATCGCGTCTCTTGTGGAGTTGGAGTGTATCGTGGAAAGCGAGCCGTCGTGACCGGTGTTCATCGCCTGGAGCATGTCAAGCGCCTCGCCGCCCCTGACCTCTCCGACTATTATCCTGTCCGGTCTCATCCTCAGGCAGTTACGCACCAGGTCCCTCTGGGTGACCTCGCCTCTGCCTTCTATGTTCGGGGGGCGGGTCTCGAGCCTCACGACATGTTCCTGCTTAAGCTGGAGTTCGGCGGAATCTTCGACCGTGATGATCCTCTCGTTGTCCGGTATAAACTCCGAGAGGATGTTCAAAAGAGTCGTCTTTCCTGTGCCCGTGCCTCCTGAAATGAGTATATTAAGTCTTGTCCTCACGCAATTTTCCAGGATGAAAGCCATATCGCGGGTAAGGGCCCCGAACGCAAGGACATCCGTCATCTTGAGCGGGTCGGCGCCGAACCTCCTTATCGAAAGGGACGGTCCGTCGAGCGTAAGCGGATGTATGATCGCATTGACCCTCGATCCGTCGGGGAGCCTGGCGTCAACGTAAGGGGAGGATTCATCCACTCTTCTGCCAACCTTGGAGACGATCCTGTCGATTATCTGCAGGAGATGGTTATCGTCCCTGAACATGATGTCCACCTTCTGGAGCTTGCCGAATTTTTCGATGTAAACCTGGTTGTACCTGTTGACAAGGATGTCCGATATGTCGGGGTCCGCCAGGAGCGGCTCAAGCGGACCAAGGCCGAAGGTCTCATGCTGAATGTCAACTATCAGACTCTCCCTTTCGGCCTGGCTGAGAGGTATGTTCTCCTCGTCTATGAGGGTCTGGAGCGCGTGGCCGATCTCCCTTACGAGCACGCTCTTGTCTATAAGGTCCATATTGGCCAGGTCCATACCGTCGATCAGCCTCCGGTGGATCTTTGACTTCAGCGTCTGGTAGGTCTGGGGTTTTGTGGCCTTGATTTCACCATTTGCCATATTGTTATCCTCCTTGCCTGTCGCGTCTCGTAAGTGACAGGGCCAGTTCCTTGACGGCCTGGCTGAGCTTTGATTTGGGATCGAACTCGTTCAACGGCACACCCTTGTTCAGGGAGGCAATCGCGCTTCCGTGATCGTTCGGTATGCTAGTGAAAATAGTATGTTTGAGTATCCGTTCGGCGTCCTCGATCTTGATGTCGCCCTTGCTGAGATATCTGTTTACAACAAGGTTTATCTTGTCTTTCCGTATGCCGAGCCTCACAAAATAGTTAAGATACTTCTGCATGTTCTTTATGCCGGGGAGGCTCATTACAAAGGTCAGAAGAATCATGTCGGACATTTCGAGGGCCGCGGTCGAACTCTCGTTGAGCCCCGCCTCGGTATCGACGACAATATACCTGAACATCGTCTTCAGAAGTCCAAGGACTTTTCTGATGTCGTCGGCCGACACCCCGACGATGTCCTCGATCCGCTGAGGCTCCGCGAGCACATATATCCCTGACTTGTGCTTGGTGATGACGCTCTGGAGGAAGGTCCTGTCGAGCCGTGTCATGTTGGCGGTCACGTCGCTTATGGTATATGTGGGGTTCATGTCTAAAAAAGTATTGACATCCCCGGCCTCGAGGTCCAGATCGACCAGGAGCGTGGATTTTTTCGTGATTTCATATAAATTGACCGCGGTGTTAATGGCAAGCGTGCTCACCCCGACTCCGCCCTTGGGGCTGAAGAAGGTGTAGATCCTTCCCGTCTCCGCCTCCGCCGGGGGGCTTTGTATCCAGAGCCTTCCGACCTTCTGGAGGGCGGAGACGAGGTCCACCTCCGACAAAGGCTTAAGCAGGAACTCGGTCGCGCCGGCCCTCATGACTTTAAGTATCGTGTCCGAGGACTTGTCGTCGCACAGGGCGAAGAGCGAGACCCTGGGGAACCTCCCGAGGATCGTGCCTATCCTCTCGATGTAGAGATCGAGATTGGCTGAGTTGACTTCCATGATCACGACCATCGGTTTCTTCTTGTGGATCAGTTCGAAGCCGGTCTCGAAACTGGTAGAAACCCCGTCCACGGTAGCCCCGTCGCCGAGGCCCTTGATGCACTTCGAAATGGAGCTCAGTATGTCGGCGTCGCTGTCTATGATGACTATCGAGATGCCCTGTGTCATTTCTGATTAAACTCCTCGCTCTTAAATATATTTACTGGCACTTAAATCATTACTTGACGAGCTTCACCTGAGAGCCATCGATTATCGGCTCGCTGCAGGAAGCGCAGACGCCCGAGGGTCCGATACTGGTCACGGTCCTCGTCCTTGTCGTGTCAATACCTTTTTTGTCCCTGCAGGTATAGGTAATAGTCCTTGGGTCGCTGGTCCCGACCAGCCTCATACCCTTTTTGGGGTCATCTCCGGAAGAAAGCACCTCAGTGATAATCACATTGGCATAGTTCATGACCGGATACGGCCTGCCCGTGGGATCGCCGGGACACGACTGACCCCCTGAACAGTCAAGGACTATCGGCAGGGTTATACGCCATCCATGGATAGTCTTTCCGCCGACTATGTGGTCCTTCGCGCGCTTCGGCAACTCATTCTTAAGCAGCTCGACCAAAGGACCGGTCCCTGTGCCGTTGGTTATGCATATGGCCTTCCCACAGATGTCGGGCGGGATTTTTTCGCCTTTTATGTAAGGCGTTATATCGTCAGGATCAGGATTATCGCCGCACTTGGAAGCAGCGCCACATGTTTCAACATTTGTCAGGTCGAAGTTCGTCCATGCCATCCCTACCATGTCTTGCGATGAGTTGAGATAAAAGTGCTGACCGGCAGGGCTGACAACGCCAGGAGTACTTGTGCTGGTGTCTGTGCATAATGTTGCTGCGTCCTCAGCTTTGAACCCGGCAGGGGTGCCGCCGGGCGCAAATATATCAGCGGTTGGATTGCCGTCAAACTCCCACTGTCCGTCAATAGGGGTCGCGCGGTCGCAGCTCGGAAGGCAGATCGGAAAAGGCCCGAGCGGCGGAGGCACTCGCGAGGCAGTCGCATTCCTCACCGGGCTCATATTCACCCACCCGACCATATTCCCAAAAAGAAGCACTACCGGACCGCCGGGTGAATTGGCAGTCCTTCTTGCCCTGACCTGAACGGCATTCACCGGTTTCCTTGTCTCCAAAAAATCCGTCCCATTCCAGTTGCCGACTAATATATCGTTTGCATCGGACAAGGCATTAGTGCCATCCGAGGCAAGGCCAACAGAAGTCCCTGCCGCATTATTTTGTCCGGCGAAAGTCACTGCTGCGGTCCTCGCGGCTGCTTGGGCAACGCTGTTTGTACCGTCAAGCACAGCAGCACCCGCTAGGGCGGCAGCATCTGCTGCGTTCTGTAGCTCGCCCTTTACGTAATAAATGCGGGCAAAGTCGATCCCCACGACAAAGAAGAGGATCAGAAAAAGCCCCATTATCCCCGCAAGGAGGATAGTGGCGAAGCCATTTTCTTTTGACGTGCCTAGTTTTCCTGTTTTCCGAGTGGCATCCATTTGAATTCCTTCTCTTCCTCCGGAGTTATCGCGCGTTCACCAGGCAGCAGGGTCTTTACACCGGCCGGGATCGGTTTTACAAGCTTTGGTGTAATGAAAAACGCCAGCTCTTTTTTTGCAAGCTCGTCCGAGGTGCTCCTGAAGAGCGCCCCAAATATCGGGATGTCCCCGAAAAACGGGATCTTCTGAATGTTCTTCTTGGTGTCCTCGGTCAGCAGTCCTGCAAGGATAAGGCTCTCTCCGTCCCTGAGATCAACGCTTGTCCTTATTTCCCTGGTGTCTATCTCCGGCGCTGTTATTCCGTTTGCGAAGGATATGAACTGTATAATGTTGCTGACTTCCGCGGGGTCAATCTTCAGTCTTATTGCGCCGGTATCCATAACCTCAGGCTTGAAATTGAGTTTGATTCCGACGTTCTCATATTGTATCGAAACCGTCTGGCTTCCGGCTGCGCCTGTGACCACCTGGATCGGGACCCTGGTGCCGACAAGGAATTTCCCTTCTTCGCCGGACCGGACGACCATGTTTGGTTCAGCCAGGACCTTTGCGATGCCTTGCTCCTGAAGCGCCTTGAGGACTATGCCGACGCCGCTTTTGAAGTATGAAATACCGATCTGATACATGTTGAGGGGGTTTATGGAGCTGATGCCGGGAATGTTACCGGCGATCGCGCTGACCCCCCACTGCTGGAGCTTGGTCTTGTCGATCTGAGCCACCCTGACCTCAAGGAGCACCTGCTGGGCGTCCTTCATTACCATCAAATTCACGATCTTTGCGTCCTTGGGGGCGAAGGCCTGCGCCACTTGTTCGACCTTCTTTTTTGACTGCTCATTTATTATGCCGCCCTTCAGGATGAGGGTATCGCCGACCATTTCGGCGGTGATATCGGAGCCCGGCAACAGATCTTTAATCTGGGCCTCGAGCAGGCTCAGGTCACCGCTTACGAGGATATCGAAAAATGTCTTCTTCCCCGTCGTGTCCCAGACGATCATGTTTGTTGACCCGATCTTTTTCCCGTTTATGAGTATCTCGGAAGGGGAGACGAGGCTCATGTCCGCTATCTCGGGGTTCGATACCGAGACACGCTTGCTGGGTTCTTTAAGAGTGACGATAGTGCCTTTTCCAACCGACACGTTCACGGGGACAGCCGCCCACGTTATGGAGCAAAGCAGAATTAGAATAAGGCACGATAGCATTATTGAGATAATATTTTTTCTCATATTTCCTCCTCATGTCTCGAAGTTTTATTCATTTTGTCATCTCTTGTTGTTTTTCCGTTTTGAAGTGCTCGGTGGATTTATGACTCCCCCTCCAGACATCAACGTTCATCATGTCGACCGGTTTTTCAGCCGGCTTTTCAGCGGGTTTCACCGCGGGCTTTTCCGTCTTGGAATCTTTTGACATCTTAGGTGTCTTTGGAGCAGGCTTTTCTTTTGAAGAGGTCCTGGGCGCGGACGCCGAACTTGACATGCCTATTACCTTGACGACCGTCTCGCCCGAGGTCTTGGCGATGTCCGCGTCTCCGGCCCGTCTCAATACCAGCTGGAGCTTGCCCTGCGTGCTTGCTATTGCAAGCCTTTCGGCATCGTTAGGGACGACATCCATGGTGACCGTAGGCACTGCCAGGGGTTTGCCGTCCTTCTGCTGTTCGACAACCTGGCCGATCGCAAGCACAGGGACATTCTGAAGGACGATCTTGCTGACCGGCTGCTGCTGGCCAGACATTTGGCTTGTTGTAAGGACCACGTCCACCCGGTTGCCCGGCATGATAAAGCCCGCTACCCCGGAGACAGGGTCCACCCCGACCGTCATCGCCCTATGGCCCTCGGGAATTTTATAGGTCAGTATGCCGCTCTGGCCGTCCTTCGGCACCAGTTTTGATTCGAGGACCGGTTCTCCCGGAGCTATTTTGTCCATGCTGACGCGGGACGCCACCTGGTCGGCAGATGTATAAAACCCCTTTGGAAGGTCGCTCTGAGGCCAGTTGACGGTTTTAAGCTGTGTAAGGTTGATGGCGCTCCCGGCAGGTATCTCAAGCGCCGCCACTACCACGCCTGATGTGGCGACCGCCGATTTTACCTTCGTCTCCTGCCCCTTCAGATAGCTGTAGAGCGAATAACTCGCAAACGCCGCTACAACCAGAGACGCTATCCCTATAATTACTACCGCTTTGGGTTTCGCTGCCATAATTGCCCCCTTTATTAAAGTTATATGAAAATTTCGAAAACGAGACCTGTAAACTTCCGGATAACTATCTATATAAATGTTGTGGTCATATTCATCTTTATTCGTGTCTCATAGCCATCTGCGCGGTGAGGGTCGTTGAGTCGGGCACAAGGCTGCCTGCAAGGGACGCCATGCCCGGGACTACTGTTGTAAAAACGCCGCTTACTGAAACGGTTATCGAGTCACCCGCCGCCGCCGGGGACGAACAAGTTGTATTGATACTGCAGGCTACGTTAACTGAGGCTGAACTCCTGAGATCAGAGCTTGTTATTGCAGCGCATGCCGCCGCTACTACCGGGGCCGACGACGAACAGGAGGCCGACGATGGCAGAGTCAGGGAGGGTGTGACTATGGCCACCCTTGCGCCGACCCTTGCCGCGTTGTTCAACTGTCCTTTATACCACCATGCCCTCGCTATTTCCGCGATCCCGAAAAAAAGCATCAGTATCAGGATCATAAGGATCGCGGTCTCGATGACTGTCTGGCCCTCTCTGTTCGCTGTTCTTTTCATCTGGAATCCTTCATGTTTCATTACGTTAAATTTAATGTCAATTAATGATGCGGGGGGAATAATTCCCCCCGCAAAACATCTTTACTGCACCAGAGCGCTGTTTACCTTGCTGGCCGCTGTCGATATACCGACGTCGACATTCTTGAAGGCAAAGACGAGAACGATTGCGATAAGAACGGCGACGAGCGCGTATTCAATCGCGGTCTGGCCCTTTTCATTATGAAGTCTCTCGATCAGCTGTTTCATTTCTTCCCCCTTTCTCAGTGCTTCGTTATTAAGATAATCCGTCCAAATATGGACTCTCCGAACCCGTTAAAAATTTGCGCCATCACCTCCTCGTCTGTTTCTTCCGTCTCAAATGTCCGGACCTTAACTGGTCCTTCTGGTTACAACTTACCACTAATAAAACCGAAGTCAAGCAAAAATACTGTTTTTTTTGACATACACATTGAGCCGATTCCGAGACATGTGCCGGTTGCCTTTTACCGCTCCAATGCGGCGGCGCCAACACTCTTGAAAGCAAAGACAGGCGCGCAGCTATGAGGACTGAAACGCATACACACCGATTTGTCTGGTCTTCAATGTGTAGCCCGGCGAGCATTTTTCAAATCCCTTCCGACCAGTTGCCTGAATCAGTATATTTATATAGTTCTTACTGTCCTTACTTTAAATATTAATGTTTTTTAATTATTTGTCAAGCGAAATTTATCCAGGAGTTCCCCCATTTTTTGCCGTCATTCCCGCGAAGGCGGGAATCCACTCTTTTCAGGTCGGTAAAATTTCGTACAAATCAGCCCATTCAGAGTTGTGCTCCTCAATAAGCTTGAGCTTCCATACCCGATCCCATTTTTTCATTTGCCTTTCCCTAGCTAGTGCTACGCCTTGGCATCTTGCGCAACTTCATAGTAAACGAGCCTGTGCACCCCATATTTCTTTGTGAACCCTTCAACTACGTCGTTCTTATGCTCATAAATTCTTTTTGCCAGCTTTGAAGTTACTCCTATGTAAAGAGTCCCTCTCTTTTGGCTCGCAAGGATATACACGTAAAAGTTTTCTTTCATATGCAGGATTATAAGACAAAAATGGATTCCCGCCTGCGCGGGAATGACGGCCTTAATTTTACCGCGTGTCTCGCAAAAAGTTCCCCCATTTTTTCAAAAACAGTCTCCGACCACTTCGATTTGCCCTTAAATCCTTATTGCTCAAGACCCTGCGAGACCTATACCCTGTTTATTGGGGGAACTCCCGAAAGTTATCAGGCGGGCAATTATCAGGGATTATTATGGATCGGCCTGTTATTGTGGACGCTCTTGGGGCTCTTAACCGATAGTCCGCGGGCCTGAGCACACTGCAATTGAAATAAAACGGGGGCCCGCCGATGTCACGGCCGCGGGCCCCCGCCTTATCACTTACTACTGACTTATTACTTGTATGTCAGATTGCGGCTTCGCCTTTTTCGCCGGTCCTGATCCTTATGACGTCGTCGAGAGAATAGACGAATATCTTGCCGTCGCCGATCTTGCCGGTCTTTGCCTTTGTCTCGATGACCGAGATGACTTTGTCCAGCAGGTCATTGCCGACAACCACCTCCAGTTTTACCTTGGGGATGAAGGAGACATCGTACTCGGCGCCGCGGTACAGTTCGACGTGGCCTTTTTGTCTGCCGAAGCCCTTGACCTCGGTCACGGTCATGCCCTGAATGCCGATATCGTTCAGCGCGTCCTTTACCTCATCCAGTTTAAAAGGTTTAATTATGGCTTCAATCTTTTTCATGTACGCTCCTTTTGTTACAGGTTATATGCACGTTCGCCGTGCTCGCTCTCGTCGAGCCCGATTATCTCTTCTTCGGCGCCGACCCTGAGCCCGACGACCACCTTTATGATCATAAAAATAATTGCCGTCATCACTGCGCTGTATGCCATGGTCGCTCCGACCGCTATCAGCTGCGTGGTGAGCTGGCCGGGATTGCCGTAGAGCAGGCCTTTGCCCGCCTCGTTTATGGACGGATCGGCAAACACCCCTGTCAGGACGGCCCCGAGGGTCCCGCCGATGCCGTGAATGCCGAAGGCGTCCAGGGTATCGTCATAGCCGAGCTTTGGTTTAAGCCAGGCCACCGCGAAAAAAGGCACGATGCCCGCGGCCAGACCGATAATCATGGCGCCGCCTATGTTCACAAAACCGGCCGCCGGGGTTATCGCCACCAGCCCGCCTACAGCGCCGGAGGCCAGACCGAGGACCGTAGGCTTTTTTGAATGGAGCCACTCGACCGCCATCCATGAAACCGCGGCCACCGCCGTCGCGGTATTGGTGTTGATGAAGGCCGCTCCGGCTATTCCGTTTGCCGCCAGCGCGGAGCCGGCGTTGAACCCGAACCATCCAAACCAGAGAAGGCCCGCGCCCGTGACGACCAGAGTGAGGTTGCCCGGAAGCAGGGCCTTTTCATGCCGCCTGCCCAGTATCAGCGCCCCCACCAGCGCCGCGATGCCGGCATTGACATGGACCACGGTGCCTCCGGCGAAATCAAGAGCGCCCAGTTTGGCCAGAAAGCCGCCGCCCCATACCCAGTGCGCCACGGGGACATACACGAGCGTCATCCATAAGACCGAGAAGATGATCCAGGCCGAAAACTTCATCCGTTCGATATAGGCCCCGCTTGCGAGCGCCACGGTGATGGCGGCGAAGGTCAGCTGGTAAACAATGAATATATACTCCGGTATCGTCTTTGCGAGATCGGAGATGCTGTTTGGGCCGATGCCGCTGAGCATCAGCTTCCCGGCGTCTCCTATGAACCCGCCGATATCAGTTCCGAAGGTCAGGCTGTACCCGAAGACAACCCATAATATGCTCGCGATGGCGAACGCGGCGAAGGTCATCGCCATCGTGTTGAGCGCGTCCTTCCTCTTTGCGAGACCTCCATAAAAGAGGGCGAGTCCCGGGATGGACATCAGCATGACCAGCGCCGTGGCGACTATCATCCAGGCGGTGTCGCCGGTGTCGATCTTGAGGGGAGCGGCAGCGGGAGCAGGTGCTGACTGAGCAGGGGGCGCACCCTGCTCAGCCGCTATAGAAGGAGGGACAGTCTTCTGCACCTGTTCTTCGGCGAACACCAGGCCAGCCGAAAGCAGACACCATATGAGGCAAAATATACTTATAATTTTATTCATATTAATTCTCCCTGCAAGTATTTTATGATTACCAGGTATACATCACGCCGAGGGCTATGGTGTCCTGGGTCTTTTTTGTGCCGCCCTTAAAGGACAGCTTGTCGGAAATATCATGCCGGTATTCCGGCCTTACTATGATCGACTTTCCGATCTTGAACTCCGGGGTAACGGTTATTTCCTTCAGCTTTTGCGCGGTCCCGGTCCTCAGGCCGTCCTTGTCGTTGAAATACTCCGCCCTGATAGTTCCGCTTACCAGATCGCTGAAGTCGTATTTGACGTACCCCGCTATGCCGTACCATTTTGCCGTCCCGCCGCCGGCAGCCGACTTCTCTTCAGCGGCATAGTCCGTGTTAAGGACGACTGTAGTGTTCTTCACCGGCTTAAAGGTGCCGACCCAGTCAAAGAGAAACCTGTTGTCGGAACTGCTGTCCTTCTCAGGACCGAACATAACATTGAAGATGAGCGCGGCCTGCTCTGACGGTGTATAGCCGACTGTAAGCCCGGCGGTCTTGCCCTTGTTGTTGTCATCCGTGTTGTCCCACCCGTTTACGAGATAGAGGTTTGCGCTCACCTGGTCTGAAAGGGCATAGCCGGCCATAAGACCCGTATGGGTAAAGGGTATCGCATAATTAAAAAGCAGGGAACGCGAATAGTTTAAGTTGTCCCTGGCCTCGATTACCTCCGCGCCGTGCATCGTGACGAATTTTCCGAACTGAAGCTTCAGTCCTTTTCCTACCGGGGCCATATAAGTTATATATGCCTCGGTGAGATCGAATTCGTCATCGGCCTTGCCCAGGCCCCTTGAATGGATGAATTTCGCCGTCTCGCCCGCGGACAGCTTCAGCTTGTAGCCGGCTCCCCCCACCGGGGCGTCCTTCGCAAATATGATCTGCGCGAGATCAAACGTAAAGCTGTTGGCCTTGTGGTCGAAGACCCTCAGGTCGTTCTCACTGGGGTCGGGGCTTTCGAAATTATAGTTGTATCCACCCTGCAGGTAGATGCTCAGGCCGAGTGCGGCCTTGATGTCCGCCATCGGGTTGGCCGCGGGCCTGGCATCTTCCGCCTTTACAGCGTACGCCAGACCCAATACCATAATGAATGTTAAAACTGCTTTTGTAATTAATTTTTTCATTTTTCCTCCTTTGGAATTATCTTTTATGAAGTTATTTGGTATTATGCTTCCCATCACTGACCTCTGAATGCCGCATGTCCTCTATCCATCGCACCTCCTTTATTCTCAACCCGTATTTTTTTATCTTGTAGCCGATTATCCTTTCGGTTATCCCGAGTTTCTTCGCGGCCCTGGCCATGACCCAGTTGCACTCGCTCAACGCCTTGATGATCGCCTCTTTTTCCAGGTCCTTAATTTTGTCTTTCAGGGAATCCATAATGTCACCTGCCTCTGTATATAGCTAGATTTATGCCAAGTTGCAACCCGCTGATTTAAAATGTTTTATGTCATAAGGGAGTAGGACAATTATGTGTCTAGGCTACAATTTTGTTGTGCGGAAGAGCTCTGGCCGCTTCCTACACCGTCATCGTCAGAATTTTCCTCACCGGATCGGGATTTTCCGCAATCAGACGGAGTTCGTCATCGGTCAGGGGCTTCTGGGTGTGCAGGTTCGCGTACTGGACGAGTTCAAATATGGAGCGCGCCTCCGCGTCATTTATGAAATGGATGCCGAGCTTGTCATAGACGTGCCGGAACCCTTTGACCCCGCCATATTCCCCCGTGGTTATTATCCTGCCCGTCTGGGTGAGTTCAGGTTCTCCGCGGCCGACATCTTCCGGGCCATAAAGCTCGTAGTTCCGCCTGTCTTTCAAGGCCCCGTCCGCGTGGATCCCGGACTCATGCGCAAAGGCGTTCGCTCCGACACCCGGCTGGCCGATCGGTATCGGCAGACCGAAGGCGTACGAGGCATATTTCGCTATTTTCCAGGCTTCCCTGAGGTTGACCCGCTCATCAAGTTTCACTTTCCTGCTCAGGCCATGTGAATACTTCAGGGCAAGGATGGTGGAGACCAGATCACAGTTTCCGCACCGCTCGCCATATCCGTTGACCGTGGTATTGATGAAGGCGTCAACCCCGCACTCGATCGCCCCCTGAGCGCCCGCGCAGGAGACCGCCTCGGCCATGCCGAGGTCATTATGACAGTGAAGTTCGATTGCGATGTTTGCCGCGAGTGAAAGCGCCCTGATCCTTTCGTAGATGGTTATCGGGTCATCCGCCCCAAGCGTGTCGCAATATCTGAAGCGGTCGGCCCCGGCCTCCTGTGCGGCAAGAGCGCAATCTATCAGCCTGCTTAGATCGGTCCTGGAGGCGTCCTCCGCGTTGACGCCCACGGACCTTGCCCCGAGCTCTTTTGCCGCCCTGACCGCCCCGGTCATGGTCGAGACGATCTCTCCCCAGGTCTTCCTGCCGAGAAACTTCCCCTGAATCATGATCTCCGAGGTCGACATGGATAAATTCAGGTCCCTAAGGTCCGGACAATTATTAAAGGCAAGGATTACATCCTCGGGGATAGCCCTGCACCATCCCTCCAGACGTATGTTTTTTATTACTCCGGCCTTAGCCAAAGCGAGATTCCCGTTAATATAGTTGATCTCATGCCTCAGTGTCGGGAACCCTATCTCGCTCTGGTAAACGCCCATCTGATCGAGGTATATGTTGAGCATGGTTTTCGAGAGCTTCGGCAGAAGGATCCGTGAGGTCTGGACGCCGTCCCTGTTTGTCACGTCTATGAGATATACCTTGGCCATTATAGCGCCCGATCGTTTCGGTCGCCGGGTCCGCCGCAGACAGAACAATTTTCGTCCCGATGTATGTTGAGGGTCTTAAAGCGCATATCCAGCAGATTAAACGTGAGCATTTTCGAGACGAGCGGTTTCCCGAAACCGGTCAGTATCTTTATCGTCTCAATCGCCATAAGGCATCCGAGCGTTCCTGAGACGGCCCCAAGGACCGGGAACCCGAGCTCCTGCCACCGGGGGTCATCACCGGGGAATACGCAGTCCAGGCATGGTGTCATGCCCGGTAAAACATTAAAGAGATAGGCCTCCATCCCGTCCATAGCCGCCTCGACCATCGGTACGCCGCCTTCGATACACGCCCTGTTCAATATACGCCGCTCTCTGAAATTAGGACGGGCAGAGAGAGTTATGTCAACACCCGGCAGGAGTTCATCAAGACCCGGCTCCGTTATCCACCGGTCGTGTATATCCACAACGACCCCGCTGTTTATCTCCCCGATTGTCTTTTTTGCCATGACCACCCTGGACCTTCCGATCCAGTCCTCCCTCATCAGGATCTGGCGGTTCATATTAGAGAGCGTCAGGTCTCCGCGATGGACGAGGACCAACTTCCCGATCCCCGCCGCGGCAAGGTAGAGGGCGGCCGTCCCTCCGAGCCCGCCGACGCCGGCCACGAAGGCGGTTGAGTTTTTCAAAAGCGCCTGATGCCCGGGGGTGAACCCCTCCAGCATCAGCTGCCGTTTGTAGCGTTCCATTTCACTAACTGAAGATTCCATAAACAGGTCCATGGCGACTGTCACCGGACCGGGCCGGCAAGGTTTATGACCGCTGCGAGCCTCGTCAACGACAATCCGAAAAGAAATGAGCCCCAACCGAAAAGCAGCGCGTAGCTGGTCAGTTCGGATTTCTCGATCCGTTCGTATTTTCTGATGACCAGCAGACAAAGCACTGCCGACACCACGCTGAAAAAAATTATGCCCGCCTCAATCATGCTCTTTTGTCCTCCTGTTCAGACCGATTCGCAATATTCTTCGCCGATACGCGCGTTCAGAATTTCAAGCTCCATGTCCCTGTCTTCGCCCAGAATGCCGAAGGCATCGGCCCTGCACTGCCTGCAGTGCGTCATCTGGGGGATATACTTGCCGCATTTCTCCCTTTTTTTCGCGATCATATCCTTTGTGGGCCTCTCGACGTTTTCGAACTCTGCCTGGGGTATCAGAGACATGAGGTTCATGATGTCCGCGCCACGCTCCCCCGCATGCCAGGCAATAAGCGGTATCTCGACGTCATTGACCCCCGGGATATACACTGTATTTATCTTGACAACCAATCCCGCATCGATGGCATTGGTGAGCCCGCGCCACTGGTTTCCAAGGATAAGGGCGGCGGCGTCCTTTCCGATATACCTTTTTCCCTTGTACGAGGCCCAGGCATAGACCTTTTCCGCAACCGCCGGGGTCACGGCGTTTATGGTTATCGTGAGGCTCCGGACCCCGGCCTTCATAAGGTCACCCAGCCGGTCGGGGAGGTACAGGCCGTTTGTGGAGACGCATAGTATGATCTCGGGAAACTCCCTGTGCAGTGAAGCCATGACCTCAAATGTCTCATCATTGGCGAGAGGGTCTCCGGGCCCCGCGATGCCTATGACGCTGATCCGGTCATTCCGATCAAGGAGTGTCCTTACTTTTTCTATCGCCTCGTCATGCTTCATGACCCTGCTCGTGATACCGGGCCGCGACTCATTCGCGCAGTCGTATTTTCTGATGCAGTACCGGCACTGGATATTGCAGGCCGGCGCAACCGGGAGGTGGAGCCTTCCGAATTTATGGTGCGCCTCTTTCGAAAAACACGGATGGTTTTTTATGAAGCTGTTGGGTTTAAATGTCTTTGCCTCTGTCATCTTCATGCACCTCGCTGACTGAATTATTTAATCCAAACATGATAATTGCAATAGCGGTGCCAGAATATATACAGCTGGTATGTCTTATTAATCAGGTGGTTAGCAATAGATAGATATTGCAGGGTTGCACTAATGTAGATATAGAGACAATTTTGTAGGAAAAGCTGAGGCGATACCGCAGGGTGGAATATAACGCCTCAAGGCCTATTTATATCGTTTCAGAAAAAGTACGGCATATCTTTTCGACCAGAATTTAGCACAAGGCAATGACGTCGCTACTGTTCTCTATTTTGAAGAGTTGTCTCTACAGCTTGAGGATTACGCGCACAATGAAAAAGCCCAAATACAATAATCTGGTTGTTCTCTATTATGAAATATATGGCATACGGGAATCGTCTGAGTAATCGCCGTCGAAAGTCCTGATAAACTTTGGGGTAGAGCAATGGATTCCCTTGAAGTTCATTTGCAGAGGCATAAAACATGCGAAGAAAGTCTGCACCGAGGCCAATGGATTTAGTCTCATACCAAACATAACCGCTGATGACATCTTCCTCCACTTCAGGAAGAAACTGCATGGTATAAGTCATATCCTTGATTCTATATTTTTCCGAAGTTCGTCAAGGGATAGAAGTTCGCCGGGATTAGACTTGTGGCGTGCCAGCCGCTTATCAAGCTCGGAAATATGGCTTTGGGGAACCGGCACGTCAGATGCCGCAGAATATATGTTGTCCCACAAATCCTCGACTAGAAGAATCTTCTCCGGTATACTTAGCTTGTCAATTTGCGGAATATCTTTTACGTGCATTGTCTTACTCCTTTCTATCTGATTAAATGATAACATTTCTGTTTCTATTTCACGATATGGATGAACGGGGCAATTCGCCTAAGTTTTTTCTAACGTTTCCAGCTGTTATAAACAGAAACGTCCCATTTATTTTTACGGTTCAAGCGGCGGCAAAGCAGACAAAGGCTCGCCCGTACAAGTGAAACAATGTCATAGATCAAGGATCAAAGTCCGCGTACTTCCCGGAGGTCCTCGGAAATTATTGCGCTTAGAACTGAAGCCTTGATTTGGATGTTCGCCTTCATCTGTCCTCCTTGGAGCCTAACGCGGAATTCAGCGGGTTCACCGCTGGAATGACTTGTTGGGAGTATTCATCATTATTCAATTCAATGTCGAGGCCATTTCGTGTTTTGAAACCCTCAACAAGCGTAACATCTGTCGGGAGGTGAATTTTTTTGACGCTATTCTTTCAGTAGGTTTTCTATTTGATTTAAAATAATTTCAACAGGGGTGCCCTCAGACAGAGTAGAAGCATATCGATTCTTAAGACGAAGGATTTCATCATGAATTTGCCCTGTGGCTTTTTGATCTTGAAATATCTTGAAAAACTCAAGCCAGTTTTGGGCTGGAATTCCACAAAGCAATGTTGCTTTAGCAACTGAAAGATAATTATCCATGATGCCAGTTCGTGAGAACCGACCAAAATTGCCGCCACTATCAGAAACAGGCTTATCACCAATTTGATCACTTTTGCGGGGATAAGGCGAGACATTGGAAGGATGAATAATGGTTGAATCTGATGACGTCTGTCTCAAATATTTCCAATGGTAATTGCGGTAGTCTGCTGCGTAGCGAGCAGACTCGATAAATGGCTGGAAAACTTGCGGTGAACCTGAAATTACATTGTTTAGTGCCCACGGCACGACTACAATCAAGTCTTGGGATGCACAAGCTGCAGGCGTGACCTGAAAGCGGAAACTGGGCTCTGCTTCCTTTGCAAGAAGATACCAGCCTTTTAGCTCAATGCCAAGAATTATGTCATGTTGTTCTGTCGATGACTTTCTTAAGAGAACGTCAGGAAATGTCTGCGGTTGACGGACAAATGAATAGAGAAGATATTTTTCGTTAGGGTCCCACACTGCACGCATTTGATTAAGAGTATTAACAACTTGATTTTCAATTGTAGCGCCTAATGCGCTGTTTAGAGTAAAAATGTCTGTAGCTGATATGCCCTCAATATTTGTTGAAGTGCGAAAGTATGATGGAAGCGCAAAAATAGCTTCGCGGACGCGCTTATGCAATTCTGAATGTTGCCAGTTTTTCGGCCAAGATGTACGAGTAGGCTCAGAAGACATCGTAGTTATCCAGTCTCTTACAGGCTATATCAAAATATTCTGGAATAATCTCGGCAGCAAAGGAACTACGACTTATTTTATGCGCGGCGATGCTCGCAGAGCATAACCCCCCGAAAGGCTCCCATACCACGTCTCCTTCATCTGAAGAGGCGTTAATGCAAAGTTCGAGAAGTTT
The DNA here is from genome assembly GCA_016215155.1 of Nitrospirota bacterium. Classification (GTDB taxonomy): domain Bacteria; phylum Nitrospirota; class Thermodesulfovibrionia; order Thermodesulfovibrionales; family UBA6898; genus PALSA-1316. The sequence continues at coordinate 34,005 of JACRLQ010000084.1, read as the reverse complement.
TAATGGCTTTTGATTCATATGAATGCATTTGTTTTGTTCTTTTAACCGTTCAATGCCTCGCACTGCATTTTCCTGCCACACATTTGTCGTTCCATTGTGGCAATAAAATTTTGCTCGCATTTTTTCCCATTCGCCTCCTGTTAAGGAACGTTTACCGTCAAGTGAAAAATACGGACGTCCTTTAGCGTTGCCATTTTTATTTGCATATTTCACAAACGATTCAAAAGCTTCCGGCGGGGGGAAATACCACAAATGGCATTTCGTAAAATATTTCCTCGTTGCGGCGTTCTTGACGCCGCAGGCCTCATTAGTCTTTGAAAAAGGAAGCCCTGTGCGTTCCCATTCGTGCCGCAGCCATGCCTGCATCGAAAGGATTGAACCATTCATTGGAAATGTTACCCTTTTAACATATTGAACGCAGACTTCGGTTACTACGGGAAACTTTCTTAAGGTTTTTGTATTGGAATTACCGGCAATATGAGAAATCCCCTTATCCCAAACATGACAGTTTCTAAAGTCCCATCCATATTTATCAAGAAGCGGATGAACGGTAGCCCATCCAAGCTCGCTATTCCAGAACCATAAAGTTGTTGAAGGAAGCGCATAGTTGGACCATGCTTCAAAATGGGGTTTATACACTTCCGGCAACTCAACTGTGGTTTCTGGGTCGCCGGGATAACTTCCAAGCCCATAAGGGCCATCGGAAATTATAACTGTAGGTTTCTGCCATTTCTCATAATGAGTTAAAGCGTCCCCAAGGCAAATTCTTGAATCCTCACGAATGAATGTTGTCATTCTCACCGTCATAGTTAGAATTTACCAGAATAGTAGATAATAGTGCAATATCTTATCGTTGCCAACCAGTTATTAATCCATTCACGCGCGCGTGCGCGTGAACCCGTTAGCACCGCAGTTTGCGTTATTAGTGGATTATCTAAAACAAGGCTATTAGAACTTGTAATTAGAGCGATAAAGGGGGGTAACAACCGAAATCCGACGTTAGTTCCCCAGTTTTGCGACAGCACCCGCCCCGATAATATCGGAATTTGTATATTAGTCAGAGAATGTTTGCAGTTCGCCATTATTGATTCCCGCTATTACGTTACATTATTTTGTTGATTTTGAAAAGAAGAATTCTCAGGATTGTCAAATTTCAGGAAGAAGTCAAACTACAGTACTATATTTCGGACCTTGCCGGTCTCGCTGAAACACCGTTTATGACAATATAAATTTGAGGCCGGCGATGGCGACGACCGTCGCAAGCAGACGCCGTAATGTCCCGCCCGAATAATGACGGCTTCCCAGTCCCGACCCTATGATGCCGCCTGTAACGGCAGCTATCGCGAACATAACGATGGTGTTCGGCAGTAACTGGATCTTGGAATAATATCCGAGTATACCGGCTATCGAGTTTACAAAGATAAACGCGGCCGAAACACCCGCAGCCTCGCGTGGTTTTGCCCAGCCCGTAAAAAGCAGAAGCGGGGTCAGGAATATGCCACCGCCGACGCCGGTAAGTCCCGACAACAATCCAATCCCTGAGCCCCAAAGAATTGCCGCTGAAACTGGAATAGGGTTGCTGCCGCCGTTAGCTCTGCATTTTGTATAACGAAAAAGTTGGAAGGCGGCGAATATAAGGACCACCCCTATGATATATCTATGTAAAGTACCCGGCAGAGACAATGTCCCTCCCCAAAAGGCAAAGGGGATAGAGGCTGCAGCGAACTGCAGAAAAACAGGCCAGGAAAAGCCCCCCGCACGATAAAATCTTATCGTGGCAATGAGGGAGACAAGGATATTAAGTAAAAGGGCCGTCGGCTTCATAATCCCCGGCGCCAGGCCGACCAAGGCCATAGCCGCCAGGTATCCGGAGGCCCCTCCATGTCCGACTGAGGAGTAAAGCACCGCTGCGGTAAAAATCAGTATACAGAGAATATAGCTATCATAAGCATTCATAATCAGCTCCATAAGAGATCACAAAAAAAATAGTACGCCGAACAAAGCAGAAAATAACTTTTCGTTTTGTCATTCCACGACTTGATCGGGGAATCCAGCACTTCAGTCGTTTCTGGATTGTCCGGTCAAGCCGGACAATGACAAAAAAAGCATTATTTAATCAAAAGAATTCCTCGATGCTTTGCATCGGGGTCGTTCATTCGCCAAAGCAGTATCTCACAGTTCGATATGCACCTGGCATTTCTTCGTACAGGTGCGTGCGCAGGCCTCACAGCCTATGCAGTTGCCGGGATTGGCCACCGACATGACCTTATTGCCCATATCGTCCCCGTATTCGTCCTCGCCTTCGAAAGGCTTTTCGATCAGCTCGAGAACTTTACGGCTGCAGGCCTTGTAACAGCGTCCGCAGCCGATGCATTTATTAACATCGATCGACTCTATGAAGCGGGGCGTCCAAGCCTCCCCGCCCCTTGTATATCCTACGATTGCCATAATATTCTCCTTTCTGGTACGGGTAGTGGCCCCGCCTTTACAGGGACCAACAGTAGGCGCCTTAAGCAGGGGTTGAGAGGGAGTGGTAAATTTTCCAATACCCCACCGTACCTCCCCTTATAAAGAGGAGGACTTTCAAATGAATGGGTGTCCGCCCTCTACGCTATGGCTTCTCCGCCCGTCTCCGAGGTCCTGACCCTTACCGCGCCTTCGACCGGCGAGACGAATATCTTGCCGTCGCCCGTCTTTCCGGTTTTATTCACGCTGATGATCGACTTTACTATTTTGGTCACAAGGTCGTCGGGCACGACCATCGTCAGCATCCGTTTCGGCACGAAAAGCGCCACCTTCGGCAACGAATGCTCGAGGGCATAGGCCGACGGCGTAGGGTTCAGTTTGACCGAGGTGCAGAAATTGTCGGGAAGTTCCGGATCGAGGTCGTTGTTACATACCATGCCCTTCTGCTTTCCCCTGCCGTCAACGCTCTGGATTGTCAGCGAAGGAAACCCGAGATCTTCCAGCACCTTCTTCGTTTCCTGAAGTTTATCTCTTCTTATGACTGCGGTTATTTCTTTCATGTCCAATTCTCCTTTGTTTATATTCCCGAATCAGAGCGCCGCCTCACCCGTTCTGACCGTGTATGTGGCCTCGACAGGGCTGACGAAGATCTTCCCGTCTCCCACAAAACCCGTCCGCGACTTGTCCATCATGAGATCGACCACCTTTGTGACGTCTCCGTCGTTGACCACCATCATGATGAGTGTCTTAGGCAGCTCGTCATAGTGTACCGGTCCGACCTGAAGGCCCTTCTGTTTTCCGCGTCCGAACACCGGCATTTTCGTAAGGGACGGAAACCCGGCCCCCTCAAGCGCCAGCACCACTTCCTGTTCCTTTTCCGGTCTGATAAAAGCCCTGATCATCTTCATTTTGCACTCCTCCTTGTTTTGATTTAATTACAACTGAAACTGTTAAGGTTCTGCTCATAAAATAAGAGTCGTCATCCTGGGACTTGACCCGCCTGGGGCGAGGGGAACCCGGGACACCCTGATAAAATGGATTCCCGATTACGGACTTCGGGAATGACAGACATGGACCGCCTACTTCTCACCGCTGACTAACTTCCTAAGCCATGGCGGCGGGGACCCCTTTATCGTTGCGAGGAGCCTCTCGAGTGACTCCTCTATTGTCACCGCATCCTTGACCTTGACCGGCATCAGGCCTCTTTTTATCAACCTCGCCGCCGACGGTCCTCCTATCTCGGTCATATAGATGATCCGGCAGTCAGCCAGCTGTTCAATCTTGCTTTCGACTTTTTGATCATGTGCCTGCCCCATTCCCTTTGTCTCTTCGATGCCGGTGTCCCTGCCGTCGGCAAATCTCCTCAGCTCAACAAAGGAGTACCCCTCCATTGTCAGTTCGTAGACGGCAAACTTGCCGGACCTTCCAAAATGTTCGTTTACATTGGTTCCATCCGTCGTTGCGAAGGCAACCTTCATGAATGCACCTCCTGGGCCAATAAATTGGCAATGTCATTAACAAGCTCCAGTGTCCCACGATAACCTAGGGTCATCTTCGCGGTATTCCCAGGTTTATTAAAAACCGGGAATCCTGTATGCAGTAAGGGGACCCGTAGTTCTTTCGCCCTGTCTTTTGCATGTGAGTTCGAAAGGATGATGTCAAACTCTCCAGCCAGTGAAAAAAGGTCCCCGGTCCTCACGCAATCCGCGGCGATCCTTGCATTTGCGGCTGATTCGACCGGCGTAACCACAAGACTTATATCCATACCCATCTCAGCCAAAACTTTAGCCATCTGCAGCGCTTGGTCCGGCTCAAGCGCCAGAGCCGCCTTCCTTCCGGCGGTATAGAAGTGGGCATCCCGCATGCCGTCCACCAGGACCCGTCGCTGCCGCTCGTATTTTTTAGGGACCCGGCAGCCGCTCAGCATACTGACCAGCTCCAGGAAATGGTCTACTGCCTTCAACCCCGAGAGACTTTCGATGGTCCTGTATTCAATGCCGAATTTTTCCTTGAGCAGCCTTGCCGGCTGTTCCATGCTCGGGCCGACCGCGATTGTAAATTCCGAAGACCCCATTGCGCGGATCTCATCAACGGTAGTCCCGCCCGTTGCCAGAGGAGAGACCCCCTCCCTGCTGCCGTCCAGGGCCGAAAGGTCCGGGAGTATGATCGGTCTCATTCCGAAGGCCTCGATGATCTCCCTAAGTTCCAGCACATCCGCCGGAGTGAGGTGCGGACCCGCCAGTACATTGATCTGGATTTCACGCTGCCCGGGGTCCGCTTCGAAGGGAAGCACGGAGGGCATATAAATATCGTGTCCGCCTTCCGCCAGGGACAAGAGGGCCTCCGTCGCGCGAGAATACCCGGTTTCGAGGCTGCCGTCATAGTCTGGGGTAGGGACATGAATTACCCCGGTCTTAGTCCGCCTTCCGTTGATTATTTTTACAACTGACGCAATGTCGTCCCCTTTGACTTCAGATAGTCCCGAGGTGAGAATGCCGATAACGTCAGGGCTGTTTTTTTCGAGCAGGCCGTCAATGACCCTGGTCAGGGCATCTTCACTGCCCATGACAACATCCTCGGCAAACAATTTTGAACCTGCAAGCGCGATGGGTTCCCTGAAATGTCTCGTCAGCAAGACCTTCCCGAGAAATGTGCAGCCCTGGGCCCCATGAATGACCGGTATTGCGCGGTGGATACCCTGAAGCGCCATGGCCGCTCCTATCGAGGGAGAGTGCTTTAAAGGATTTATAAGCACGGGATTTGGGACCGGGGACCGGGGACCGGCAATTTGAGAATTTCTGATCCCGGATTCCCGGTCTCTGGTCCCTGCGTAGAACCTTATGCTGTTATGTATCTGCTCCGCCAGATTGACCAGGCCCTCATACCCAGCATAGGCAATATGGCGCTCCTGATTTACATCGACAAAGGGGTACCCTTCCTTGACCGCAAGATACTGGTTTCTGCCTCCCGCAACCAGAATGTCCGCATCATGCTCCCTGAGGGTCTTCAGCAGATTTTTCGGTGTAACGTCTTCAAGAAGCGGCGCGTCAGCCCCCAGGATCTCCTTCATCTTTTTTTCGTCCTCATACGTGCTCTTCTTTGTGCCGACTCCGACGACCTCTATCCCTAGATCAAGCAGGGCCGAGATAAAAGACCAGCTCTTGACGCCTCCGGTATAGAGGACCGCTTTTTTCCCCCTGAGATAAGAATATGGACTGAGCCTTTCATCTACGACTTTTTCTTCATGTGTTATGACTGCCTCTACTTTTTCAGATATACCCTGCTTCCTACTTCCGACTTCCAGCTTCCGCGCTATCAGCCTCAGGGCCTTCGACATCTCGGTCTTTCCAAAAAACGAGACCTCAATATAAGGGATGCCGTACCTGCGCTCCATCTCGACAGCCACATTGATAAGCGCCCTGCTGCAGACCACGACATTCAGTTTTGCGCGATGGGCATAGGTAATCTCTTCGAAGGCGCTGTCGCCCGTTATCCTCGAAAGGACCGAAAGACCGGCCTTCCGGAGGACCGGTTCAACGACCCACAGATCTCCGCCGATGTTATATTCACCTATGAGGTTGATGTCCACCCCCCTCAGTTTCTCTGATATATATTCATCTTCCCCCCTCTTAAGATAAGAGGGGGCAGGGGGCGTTATGATTTCCACGGGTGAAGATAAATCCGGTGGTTCCCCAGTCCCTATAACATGGTTGAGCAGCACCTCGCCCGCAATCCGGTTGCCGAGGTTTTTCGGGCCGACAAATCCCGGGGCGTTGACCGGAATGACCTTTATGTCGAGTTCAGTCTCAGCCTTCCTGCAGACGGCCTCGATGTCTTCCCCCGTAAGGCCGCTTACACAGGTCGCATAGACAAATATGGCCTTCGGCCTGACTGCCTCGAACGTCCGCAAAATGGCCCGAAGGAGCTTTTCTTCGGAACCATAGACAATATCCAGCTCATTCATGTCCGTGGTGAATCCCATTTTGTGCAGAGGCACGGCGTGCCGTGCCCCTACGTGCGACAAGGCGCCGCGGCCTTCCCATGAATTGCCGCAGCAGGCGATAGGGCCATGGACCAGGTGGGCGGCATCGGCGATGGGCTGGAGGACTATCATCGCCCCGTCAAAGGCGCATGATTCCCCTCCGCGCGAACGGCATACCTTGTCCTTCCTCTCTGCTCCGCAACCATGTTCTGTAAGTCTGTCCACGTTGGTTATCATCGGTATATCTTCCTTTTGTCATTAATTATCAGCTTCATAACCCCTCCTCACCCCTGGTCGCCTGAGGCGCCGCCAGAGGCGGGTAAACTCCCCTCACCTTAAGGGGAAGGAACTAGTTGTGTTCCTCCAGTGTCTTCTTCACCCCCCTCTTAAGATAAGCAGGGATGGGGAGTTATGATCCGGCAGTGCCTTAACGTATTACATCGAAACTCGTCGTATCTACCGTCTTTCTGTCGAGCTCATCGAGCGCCGTATTTACGAGCATGCTCACAAGATTGATCACGCCCTGGTACCCGATTATCGGCTGCCTGTGCAGGTGGTGGCGGTCAAAAAGCGGGAACCCGATGCGTATCAGAGGCGTTCCCGTATCGCGTGTCAGAAATTTTGCGTACGAGTTGCCGATAAGAATATCCACGGGCTCAGTAAAAAGCAAAGACCGCATATGCCACATGTCCTTGCCTATATAGACCGTGCCGCCCGCGCCAAAGGGACTCGACGCAAGAAGCTCCCTTGCCTCCGCCTCGAAGTGTTTGTCGCCGTTTGTGCAGACAATATGCACCGGCTCGCCGCCCATCTCCATGATCAGACTCATCAACCCGAGCAGCTGGTCGGGATCTCCCACCAGGGCAAAACGTTTGCCGTGGACATAGGGATGCGAGTCCACCATGGCGTCAACCGCCCTGCCGCGCTCCGCCTCGACCGACGCCGGGACCGGCCTTCCGGTGAGTTTGCTTAACTCTGAAAAGAACCTGTCCGTGTTTCTGATCCCGATCGGCGGGAGGGTGAAGGTCTTCTGCCCCCATTCCTTCTGTATATAATCCATGGTCTTTACCGTCGAGTATTTCTGGAGCGCGATCGTGCCGATGGCGTTCACCGCGTCCATGGCTTCGGGCAGCGGTGTGCCGCCGGGATAGAGCTTGTACTCACCGGTGTTCGGTGAATCGAAGGTGTCGCTCACATCCGAAAGGAGCGTGAAGCCGACGTCCATCAAGGCCATGAGCCTTTTTATCTCATGGTAGTTTCCCGTATAGGTATCGAAGCCGGGAATGATATTGACCTTTCCGTTTGATTCTCCCTTTCTGCCTTCAGAGAGCGCCTTCAGTATGCCTTTGAGCATGTTGTCGTATCCCACGATGTGCGACCCGACGAAGCTCGGGGTATGCGCAAACGGCACGGGCAGGTCTTCGGGGATAACACCCTTCTCCCTGGCCGTTTTGATGTAGGCATTTAAGTCATCGCCGATTACCTCCGCCATGCAGGTCGTCGAGACAGCGATCATTTTCGGCTTATAAAGGGCATAGGTATTTTCCATGCCTTCGATCATGTTATTGAGGCCGCCGAATACCGCCGCGTCCTCGGTCATCGAGGTCGAGATCGCAGCAAAGGGCTCTTTGAAGTGCCTCGACAGGTGACTTCTGAAGTAGGCGACGCAGCCCTGGGCGCCCTGCACAAAGGGCATGCAGCCGTCGAAACCCGAGGCGCAGAATACGGCGCCCAGCGGCTGACAGGCCTTTGCGGGGTTGATCTTTATATTCTCCCGCTTGAAGTTGAGCTCTCTGTACTCAGGGGTCTTCGTCCATTCCGAGACCTCCCTGACTTTCTCCTTGGGCCAGGGCCTTTCGAACTCTTTTTTGCGTTCGAACTGCTCCTGGTAATCAGGCTGATTGAACAGCTCATTATGGTCTAGGATCCTGATCATTTTTTCCTCCGTATTAAATCCCACGTGGGGCTGTTGACCGTCATGTCCATGTCCCTCGCAAAGACCGGGAACCCGTCGAAACCATGATATGGCCCCGAGTAATCCCAGGAATGCATCTGCCGGAACGGGACCCCCAGTTTGTGATACGAGTATTTCTCCTTGATGCCGGAGCCGACCATGTCGGGCTTCAGCCTGCGGGTGAACTCTTCGAGCTCATATAGCGTAGCGTCGTCCATGACCACCGCGCCCTCTTTCAGTTCGGGATAGGTCCGCTTATAGTCGTCACTGTGGCCGAATTCGTAACCCGAGGCCACCACTTCCATGCCCAGGTCCTCATATGCGCCGATCGTGTGGCGCGGTCTCAGACCCCCGACGTAGAGCATCACTTTTTTGCCTTCGAGCTTCGCGCGGTATCGCTCCACGACCGCGTCCATGACCGGCTTGTACTTTGCTATCACGGCCTCGGCCTTTTCCTGTATCTTTTCGTCGAACCTGGCCGCTATCTTCCTGATGCTGTCGTAAGTTTTTGTCGGACCGAAGAAATTAAACTCCATCCACGGGATGCCGTACTCCTCTTCCATATGGCGGCATATGTAGTTCATGGACCGGTAGCAATGGATCAGATTAAGCTTCGCCATGGTCGCAATCGCGATCTCATTGATCGTTGCGTCGCCTGTGTACTGGGAGATTACGCGGAGGCCCATCTCCTCAAGGATCTTCCGAGAGGCCCAGGCGTCGCCGCCTATGTTGTAGTCCCCGATAAGGGCAACGTCATAGGGTGTCGTTGTATCGAGCTCGCCTTTGCCGAGCACGTAATCCTTGATGGTGTCGTTGGCGATATGATGGCCAAGGGACTGGCTCACACCGCGGAACCCCTCGCACCTGACCGGCACTATCGGGAATTTGAACTCCTTCGCCACCCGTTTCGAGACCGCCTCGATATCGTCGCCGATAAGACCCACCGGGCATTCGGAGAGTATCCCTATCCCTTTTGCCAGGGGAAAGAGTTCTTTCAACTCATGGAGCGCGCCGTCGAGGCCCTTGTCGCCGCCGTAGACGATGTTTTTTTCCTGGAAGTCGGTGGTGATATGCATCGTGCCGAACGTATCGATCCCGGTCTGGCCGTTATAGTAGTTGCGGCGGGACCACCAGCTGTACTGGCCGCAGCCTATGGGGCCGTGGCTTACCGTAATCTGGTCTTTCACCGGCCCCCAGACGACGCCCTTGGCGCCGGCATAGGCGCAGCCCCTGACCGTCATCACGCCCGGACGGGATTTTATGTTGGACTTCACCTGGCAGGCGCCGCACTGCCCTGAGGGGTCATTTGCCGCCAGGTGCTTTGCCCGGTCCTTCTTCGATTTCTCGGGATAGGCGTCAAGTACTTCCTCTATCATCTTCTGGGTATCTTTAATCGCTGTGCTCATATCATTCTCCTTGTAATAGTCTGGAAGCGGGAAGCCGGGAAGCGCGGAAGTAAAATCCTAAGCTTCAGATAACCGTTACCGGGTCTTTCCTATCTTCAGGACTTCCGCGCTTCCTAACTTCCGCGCTTTGTCTACGCCGCCGCCTCTTCCTTTTCCATAATGCCGTAATCCATAAGCAGCCTCTCCAGCTCATCCATGGTGATCGGCGTGGGGATCACGAAGTTCCTGTTGTCGGCGATCTTCCTTGCGAGTTCCCGGTATTCGTCGGCCTGCGGGTGGTCAGGGGCGTAATCGATCACGGTCTTCCTGCGGAGTTCGGCGCGCTGCACCTCGTTGTCACGGGGCACGAAGTGGATCATCTGGGTGCCCAGCTTGCTTGCCAGTTCCGAGATGAGCTCGAATTCCATGTCGGTCTTCCTGCTGTTACAGATAAGACCCCCAAGTCTGACCCCTCCGCTCTGTGCGTACTTGAGGACACCCCGGGAGATATTGTTCGCCGCGTACATGGCCATCATCTCACCGGAGGTGACGATATAAATCTCCTTCGCCTTGCCTTCCCTGATCGGCATCGCGAAGCCGCCGCAGACCACGTCGCCGAGTACATCGTAGAAGACAAATTCCGTGTCGTCGCCGTAGGCGCCGTTTTCTTCAAGGAAGTTGATTGCGGTGATCACGCCGCGGCCGGCGCAGCCCACACCGGGTTCGGGTCCGCCGGACTCCGCGCATTTTATGCCCTTGAACCCCTGCAGAAGCACGTCGTCGAGTTCGAGGTCCTCGACCGTGCCCCTTTCACGCGCCATGTCCATGACCGTATTCTGGGCCTTCCGGTTCAGGATCAGCCTGGTAGAATCGGCCTTGGGGTCACAGCCTATGATCATGCATTTGCGGCCCGCCTCCGCGAGGGCCGCGACCAGGTTTTGTGTCGTCGTTGATTTGCCGATGCCGCCCTTGCCATAAATTGCTATCTGTCTCATTGTAGCCTCCTTTGGATTATGATCTGATTTTCCTATCGCATCAATCGTGCCAAGACTCAAGATGGCTTGTTTAAGCCAACAAGGCAGTATCTTTACGATAGCGCTAAAAACAGTTTTGTATGATTTATGACAATATTGTTTCATTTCTCAGTGACAGGAGAGAACGTGGGCCCGGATATATTGTTGAGAGGTAAATTAAATAAGTTTAGTATTCTTTTTTTTCCTTGACTCTTTCTTCTTCTTACATTAATATTTAGTGGTAAATAGTGGTAGAAAGTGGAGGAAAGGTGCCGGCTTTCTCTGGAAAATATTATTACACAGCGGATTCCAAGGGCAGAATCATGATTCCTGCTCCTTTCAGGGAAATTATTTCCTCTCATTATAGCCCGAAGCTCTATATATCCAACGACGCCTTCGACAGGTGCCTGCATATTTATCCGCACGCGGAGTGGAGCGCCATCGAGGAAAAGGTGCGGAAGCTGCCGAGCATGGACGAGGCGGTAAAGTTTTTCAAAAGAAAGGTCATTGCGTCCGCCCAGGAAGTCGAGATAGACAGGCAGGGCAGGGTCCTGGTCCCCGCGGCCCACAGGGAAGACGCCGGGCTTAATTCCGAGATCGTGATAGTGGGGCAGATAGACAGGATAGACCTGTGGGACAGGCGCGAATGGGACCTCGTGACCGACCCTGCGAATATTGACAGAAAGGCTGTCGAAGAAAAACTCACGGCGTTCGGGATCTAGAAGATGAATATAGTCCATCTCCCGGTTCTTGTCAGGGAGATGGTGGAAATGCTCTCACCCGTTGAGGGCGGAACCTATATAGATGCCACAGTAGGTCTTGGGGGACATTCTGAGGTGCTTTTGGAAAAGATTGGGCACAATGGAAGAGTTATCGGCATTGACAGGGATGATGAGGCGCTGAAACGCGCGGGCCTGCGTTTAAATGACGGGAGGCTCATCCTGAGGAAGGGCAGTTTTTCCGGAGTGGAAACCATTATGAGGGAAGAAGGCGTCGATAGCGCCGACGGTATCCTTTTTGACCTTGGCGTCTCGATGATGCAGCTCAGGGACATGGAAAGGGGTTTCAGCTTCAGCTCTGATGACCGGCTCGATATGAGGATGGACAAGGGGCAGTCCTTTTCGGCCTGGGATGTCGTTAACACCTATCCCGAGAAAGAGCTGATCAGGATATTACGCGAGTACGGCGAGGAGTTCAGGGCGGTGCGGATAGTCCGGTCGATATTGAATTACAGGCAGAAAAAGAGCATCGATACCTGTTCCGAACTCGCCGGAATAATCGAACGCGCAACCGGCAGGACCGGAAGGACGCATCCCGCGACAAAGACCTTTCAGGCGCTCCGCCTTGAGGTCAACAGGGAGATGGAAGAACTCAGGACCGCGCTCGACGCGTCTCTGAGGCTATTGAAAAAGGGCGGGAGGCTTTGCGTGATCTCCTATCATTCTCTTGAGGACAGGATCGTCAAGAATTTCATAAGGGACAACGCAAGGCAGATGCTCGTTAAACCGCTGACTAAAAAGCCGCTTTCGCCGGGACAGGAGGAACTCAGACTGAACCCTTCTTCGCGGAGCGCAAAATTAAGAGGAGCCGAAAAACTATGATGAGGACGAAGACCGGCGGCAGCCTTATATCGATGACATATAAACCACTCTGCGTGTTTCTGCTTCTGGCCGGGCTTTTTTTCCAGATCTGGCTCAGGTCCGGGGTCGTGTCGCTTACCTATAACTTAAGGAGTCTTGAAGAAAGGACGATGGAGGCCAGGAAGGAGACCAAACTGCTCCTTGCGGAGAGGGCTAAGCTTATGTCTTTGGCGAAGGTCACGTCGTCGTTGAAAGATACGGTCTCCGGGGAGAGCAGATTCGGCGACAGCGGGTACGTGACACCCGACAGGACGAAGGTCGTGCTTGTAAAAAAGAAATCTCCGGAGCCGTACAGGGCGTCGCTCGAGATACAGGGAAAAAACTGACGAATGCGCCAGGGGCTCCCAAAAGACGCCGGTCTGAACAGAAAAAGGGCCGTGATATTGAACACCACGATTATCTTCGGGTTTATCGTGATTTTTTTTCGCCTCACGGACCTGATGATCTACAATCACAAACTCTACTCCGACAAGGCTAAACTCCAGCAGGTCAAGTCCGAGGACATCCAGGTGATGAGGGGCAATATCTTCGACAGGAGGGGCAGGGAGTTCGCCGTCAACATGGAATTCGAGTCACTGTATTGTGACGCCAAAGAGGCCACGATCGATAACGAAAGAATAAACAGGCTCTCCCACGAGCTGGGGATGGAACCGCGGGCCGTCAAGGCGAAGCTCGACCCTGAAAAAAGGTTTACGTGGATAAACAGAAAGCTCCCGCAGGACAAGGTCATGAAAGTAAGGGAAGTCCTCAGTATGAACTCAAGGGCGAAGGACTCCCCCGTCAAGGGGTTCGGCTTTATAAACGAGTCGAAGAGATATTATCCCAAGGGCGATCTGGCCGCCCATATCATCGGCAATGTCGGCATGGACAACCAGCCCCTCGAGGGCATCGAACTTAAGTACGACAAATACCTCAGGACCGCCGGGGGCAAGATCCAGTTTTCGAGGGACGCCAGCGGAAAAATGCTGTCGTCAGGCGTTGATATGGAGGCGACCGGCAACGACATAGTGCTGACCATCGACGAGGGCCTTCAGTATATCGCGGAGAAGGAACTGGCGAAGGCGATGACAAAATGGCGGTCGGTCGCGGCCACGGCCATAATCATGGACCCCATAAACGGCGAGATACTGGCCCTTGCAAACAGACCGACATATGACTTGAACGAGATCGGCAGGGCGGGGAAGAACGACGTCCGGAACAGGGCCATAACCGACATCTACGAACCGGGCTCCACCTTCAAGATCGTGGTCGGGACAGCGGCCCTCGAGGAAGGGATATACGACCTGGGCTCGGCCTTCGACTGCAGCCGGGGTACGATCGAGGCGGGCGGCAAGGTGATCCATGACGCCCACAGGCACGGACTGCTGAATTTTAAAGAGGTCATACAAAAATCATCCAACGTCGGGTCCATCATGATAGGTATGAAACTGGGAAAGGAAAGGGTCTATAAATACGCCAAACTCTTCGGATACGGAGACCGTACGGGAATAGACCTCCCCGGAGAGGTCTCCGGCTGGATAAGAAAACCGGAGAAATGGTCCGCGACGTCTATCGGGGCGATACCGATCGGGCAGGAAGTCGCCGTAACGCCGTTGCAGGTCGTCCGCGCCTATTCGGTCGTCGCCAACGGAGGGTATCTCGTGACGCCCCATATCGTCAAGGAAATAAAAAAGCATGACGGGCAGACAATATTTACCTTCAAGGAAGAGCAGAAAAAAAGGGTCCTCTCCGACAAGACCGCGACCGTCTTCAGGGACATTTTAAAGACGGTCGTCGAAGAAGGAGGGACTGCGACGGGGGCCGCCGTTGAGGGCAACAAGGTGGCCGGCAAAACGGGCACGGCCCAGCTTATCGACAGGAGGACAAAGAGATATTCGAAAGACCGTTTCGTGAGCTCCTTCGTCGGTTTTGTCCCGGCCGACAACCCGAGGCTCGCCATGATAGTGGTCGTGTACGAGCCCAAAGGGGCCATATACGGAGGCACGGTTGCCGGGCCGGTTTTTAAAAGTATCGCGGACCAGTCGCTTTCATATCTTAATGTCCCGCGTGATGACAGCAAGGAAAAAAATGTGCTGATGGTCTCGAAATGAGGCTGGACGGGATACTAAAAGAGGTCGGCGCGAAGAACGTCTCCGGCGACACGGACCGTGAGATCACGTCCGTGACCTGCGATTCAAGGACCGTGACCGCGGGGTCCCTGTTTGTCGCCATAAGCGGGGAGGTCACTGACGGACATATGTTCATCGCGGACGCCCTCCGAAGCGGAGCTGCCGCCGTAATATACGAACGGTCCGAGGCGGTCGTCCTCAATTCGGACGCGGCATTTATCCAGGTGCAAGACGGCCGGGCCGCCCTTGCCGTGGCGGCGAACATCTTTTACGGCAGGCCCTCGCATTCAATGCATGTGATCGGGGTCACCGGCACCAACGGCAAGACCACGACGGCCTATATCATAAAGTCGATACTCGAGGGATGGGGAAAAAAGGTCGGCCTGATCGGCACCATCGAGTACATCGTCGCGGGCAAAGTCTCCCGGGCAAGCCACACCACGCCCGAGGCCCCCGAATTCCAGCGGCTGCTGGGGGAGATGCTGAAGGCCGGCTGTACGCATGTCGTCACGGAGGTGTCGTCCCACGCGCTCAGCCAGAGGCGGGTTGACGGGACACTTTTCAGGACCGTGGTATTTACGAACCTGACCCGCGACCATCTCGATTTTCATACTACGATGGAGGAGTATTATCTCGCCAAAGAGCGGCTCTTCAGGGGACCGCTATGCGGAGACGGGCATGCGGTCATAAACGCCGACGATGAATACGGCGGAAGACTCAGGCGGGAATGCGCGAACGCGCTGACCTACGGCCTGGAGACCGCCTCGGACATCGCGGCCGCGGACATCGAAAACACGTCGTCCGGGCTGCGGTTCGTCATGGCCATAAAGGGTGAAAAGCATCGCGTAGTTTCGTCGCTTATGGGACTCCAGAACGTTTATAATATACTTGCGGCCACAGGCGCCTGTCTTTCCGCCGGAGCGCCCGTCGATACAATCATAGACGGCATAAAAGACGCGCGGGCCATAAGGGGCCGCTTCGAACGCGTCGAGGCCGGCCAGCAGTTCCTGGCGATCATCGATTTCGCGCATACGGAAGACGCGCTCGAAAGGCTTATCAAAACCGCCCGCGGACTCGGAAGCGGAAAGATAATCACTGTCTTTGGTTGCGGGGGCAACAGGGACAGGGGCAAAAGACCGGCCATGGGGGCGGTCGCCGCAAAACTGAGCGACTTTGTGGTCATCACCTCCGACAACCCCAGGAACGAGGACCCCGATGACATAATCCGGGAGATCGTGGCCGGCGTGGTCAGCAACAATTACCTGGTCGAGCCCGACCGGAAAGAGGCGATCAAAAAGGCCGCTCTGATGGCGGACCGCGGAGACATCCTCCTTTTGGCCGGGAAGGGACATGAAGAATACCAGGAGATCCGGGGCGGACGGCTCAAGTTCAGCGACAGGGAGGTGCTCGAGGATACTATCAGGCGTTTTATAACCGGCAAATAACGGTCATAAAATGCGGGGGGCCAAGCGGACGATGGCAAAATTAAGACTTGATGACATAATAAAGGCGACAGGGGGGGAACTCCTTAACAGGGAGCTGGAGACATTTTCCGGCGTTTCCATAGACTCGCGCACGATCCGTGCCGGGGACCTCTTCGTCCCCCTCCCGGGGGAACACTGCGACGGCCACGATTACCTTGCCCAGGCGCTTGAAAGAGGGGCCGGGGCCCTTGTGTCCGTTGTCCCTTCCGTATCCGTTGAAGGAAAGACCGTCGTCCGGGTCAAAGACACGCTGAAGGCCCTCCAGGACACAGCCAAATACCTGAGGACAAGACATTCCGGGCCCGTTGTAGCGGTCACCGGCACTAACGGGAAGACCACCACAAAGGAACTCATCTGCTCCGTCCTCGGGATAAGGCATAAGGTCCTGAAGACGACCGGCAATCTCAATAACCATATCGGGGTGCCGCTCTGCATAACAAGGATGGATGGGGACGAGGACTTCATGGTCATCGAGATGGGCTCAAGCGCCAAAGGCGACATAAAGTTCCTCTGCGACATCGCGAGACCGGATTACGCCGTGATGACCAATGTGGGCCAGGCCCATCTTGAGGGGTTTGGAGACATCACCGCGGTGAGAGACACCGACCTCGAGGTCATGGGTTATGCGCGGACCTTCGCCGTAAACGCCGACGACCGTTTTCTTATGGACGGCACTGTTTCGTATAAGGGAAGAAAGATCACCTATGGGATCGAGGCTGCCGCCGACGTTACCGCGCGCGACATCGTACTGAGGGAGCGGGGCTCGGAGTTCAGGCTCAGCCTCGGCGGGGACAGGCAGTTCGACGTGGAACTGGCCCTGCCGGGAAGATTTAATATCTCAAACGCCCTCGCGGCCGCGGCCATATCGGACTCGCTCGGTATCTCGGCCGAAGAAATAAGGCTCGGCTTCAAGTCCTTCGCCGGTGTGCCGATGAGGCTTCAGATGAAGGAATTGGGGGGGATGCTCCTTATAATCGACGCCTACAACGCCAATCCGGCATCGATGGAAGAGGCGGTCAGGGAGCTTTCCCGCCTCAAAAGGAACAGGACCATCGCCGTGCTCGGCGACATGCTCGAACTGGGGGCGGGCGCCGCGGATTCGCACGCGCAGCTCATGGTCAGGCTGAACGACCTTCAGGTGGACATGCTGATCGCCACGGGGACCCTGATGCAGCAGGCCTCAGCGGTCTTCAACGGGGGCTGCTACCGTGCCGAGGACCCGTTTCAAGCAGGGACGATACTCTCTGATATATGCAGGGAAGGGGACACCATATTGCTTAAGGGGTCCCGCGGCATGCGCATGGAAAAGGCGCTCGAGGAAGTTGAGGCCTCTTTGCCGGGGGGGAGCGGAAATGCTTTATAAGGTCCTCTACGGGCTCCACGGACTTGTGTCCCCGCTCAATGTATTCCGGTACATCACCTTCAGGACGGCGCTGGCCATAATTACCGCCATGGTCATCTCCCTGCTCGTGGGGCCCGCGATAATATCGTGGTTAAAAAGGATCAGCATAACCCAGCAGATAAGGGACGACGGGCCCAAGACCCATCTGAAAAAATCAGGGACGCCGACCATGGGCGGGATAATCGTCGTTGTCTCGATCCTGGTTACGGTCCTTATGTGGGGCGACCTTGGAAACAGGTACGTATGGATCATGATCGCCTCCCTGATAGGGTTCGGCTCGATCGGTCTGCTCGACGATTATCTGAAGGTCATAAGAAAGGACCCCAAGGGGCTTCGCGCCTGGTATAAATTCGGCGCGCAGATAGCCATTGCGGTCGTCATCGGGGCGGTCCTCTACCTGGACCCGAACGACCCGTACAACGATATGCTCAGCATCCCGTTTTTCAAAAGATGGCTTATCGACCTCGGGTGGTTTTATATCCCGTTTTCCGTCCTCGTCATCGTAGGGTCTTCCAATGCCGTGAACCTTACCGACGGCATCGACGGGCTCGCGATCGGACTGGTCGGGATCGCCCTCTTCGCGAATATGGTCCTGGTGTATATATCGGGAAACGCGAAGTTCGCTTCATATCTCCAGGTCCTGTATCTTCAGGGGACGGGCGAGCTGACGGTGGTCTGCGGGGCGATGCTCGGAGCGGCCCTCGGGTTTCTCTGGTTTAACGCGTACCCGGCCGAGATATTCATGGGGGATGTGGGCTCGCTGGGCCTCGGCGGGGCGTTAGGCACCCTGGCCGTCATCACCAAACACGAGATCGTGCTGGCGCTGGTGGGAGGAATATTCGTGATAGAGACATTGTCCGTGGTCTTCCAGGTCGCGTCTTTCAGACTGACCGGAAAGCGGATATTCAGGATGGCCCCGATACACCATCACTTCGAACTGAAGGGGTGGCATGAGTCGAAGGTCATCATAAGGTTCTGGATCGTCGGAATAATGCTTGCGTTGCTGAGTCTTGCGACGCTGAAATTGAGGTGATCATGACAAAGAAGCATCAGCGGGCGGTAAAGTCCCTCACGGGACCGGCGGGTTCGAAAATATTGGGTCTCCTGCTTGCGGCGGCTCTGTCTTTAGTCCTTGCTTCGCCTCTTTTTGCCCAGGAGGTAAAGTCGAAGGCGGCCGTTGTCATGGAAGCCGAAACAGGCAGGCTGCTCTATGCAAAGAACCCGGACCTTAGGCTGATGCCGGCCAGCACTACAAAGCTCATGACCGCGCTCGTGGTCGTCGAAAGGGCGAAGCTGAGTGATGTCGTGACCGTCAGCAGACGGGCCTCCCTGGCCGCGCCTACGAAAATAGGGCTCAACGAGGGCGACAAGGTCACGATAGAGACACTCCTCTACGCGGCCCTGATGAAGTCGGCCAACGACGCGGCGGTGGCGCTGGCCGAGGCGGTCGGAGGGTCCGAGGAGGAGTTCGTCAAACTCATGAACAGGAAGGCCGTTGCCATCGGCGCAAACGATACTAGATTTATAAACGCCCACGGCCTGCCCGGCAAGGGCCAGTATATCACCGCGTACGACCTGACGAGGATCATGAGAGAGACGATCAAATATCCGGTACTCAAGGAGATAATCAACACGAGAATGACCGAGGTCTCGACGGAGACCGGAAAGACGGTGTTTATTACCAACACGAACAAGCTCCTGTGGTCGGACAGTGAGCTCATGGGGGGGAAGACCGGCTTTACCAGACAGGCGCGCCACTGCTTTGTCTGCGCCGGTGAACGCGACAAGGAAACGATCATCGTGTCCCTGTTGGGCGCGCCCAGCAGAGACCTTCTCTGGAAAGAGTCCGAGGAACTTATGACGTTTGGATCGAAGGTCATCGGCAAGACGGAGGAACCGGTCATATACCTGGCCCGCGCTGATATTCAGTCCTCCAGGGCATCGCATGCGGTTTACACCACGGACGAAAACGGAGGGCCGGGGAAGGTCGTAAAGTCGAAATACAAAAAGTCTTCGAAGCTTTCCGCCCATAAGAAGAAGGGGCAAAACAAAAAATTCGCGAAGAAGAAATCCAGGAAAATCAACATCGCCAAAAAGAAACCAAGGAACCGGAACATTGCTAAAAACGGTGAAAATGGATTTGCGGGGTAATAAAGTGACCGTCGTCGGGCTTGCCAGAAGCGGGACAGGGGCGGCCAACCTCCTGTCGGAGATGGGGGCCTCGGTCACCGTTACTGACATCAAGCCGGAAGAGGCGCTGAAAGACCACCTCTCGGGGCTCTCCGGAGAGGTCAGGACGGTCCTCGGCGGACACCCGGACGAGCTTTTCATGTCCGCGGACATGATCGTCGTGAGCCCCGGGGTCCCTGAGATCAGGCAGATTAAAGAGGCAAGGGCTGCCGGAGTGCCGGTCATCGGCGAACTCGAGCTGGCTTATCAGATATTGACGACCGCCGGGCCGGGAGCAGTCCCCTTTATGGCCATAACCGGCAGCAACGGCAAATCAACGACCACTACGCTTTCAGATCTCATGCTGAGAAAAAACGGGTCGAGGACCCTCCTTGGCGGAAATATCGGGAACTCGCTGACGGAGGAAATTTATAAACGCTGCAAGACCGCTCAGGTATCTCCGGCATCCGTGTCCGCGATGTTTGACTGGGTCGTGGCCGAGGTCTCCAGTTTCCAGCTGGAGACCGTATCGACCTTCAGACCGCGTATCGCGGCGCTCCTCAATGTCACTCCGGACCATATGGACAGGTATCATTCACTCAGGGAATACGGTTCAGTAAAGGCCAGGATTGCCGGGAACCAGGGTCCTGAAGATTTTCTTGTCTTGAACGCCGATGATCCCGTCACCATGGAAATCCTCGAAGAACTGCCGGTAGACCGGGGTGAAGGGCCTCAGGTATATTTTTTCAGCAGAAAAAAAGAGGTAAACGGTGTCTTCCTCAGAGACGGCGATGTCTGGTGCAGTCTCCCTGTCAGCTCTGACGGGGCCGCCTTTCGTCTGATCTCCGCCGGTTCAATCGGAATAAAAGGGGTCCATAACCTGGAGAATGCCATGGCCGCTTCGGCCATGGCTCTCCTTGCAGGATGCAGCGCGCGGGCAGTGACGGCGGCGCTCGCAGAATTCAGCGGTCTTGAACACAGGCTCGAACCGGTGCGTGAGCTTGACGGCGTCAGATATTTCAACGACTCGAAGGGGACGAATGTCGACGCGGTGCTGAAGTCGCTTGAGAGCTTCAGTGAGCCGGTCGTGCTGATCGCCGGCGGCAGGGACAAAGCGGGGGATTTTGAGGCGCTCAGAGGGCCTGTCTCACGGAAGGTCAAGGCGGTGGTCCTGATCGGGGAGGCCTCGCATAAGATCAAAAAGGCGCTTGACGGCGCGACAGATGTCTTCCTTGCCGGCGGCCTCGGAGAGGCCGTGACACTGGCGCGCGGGGTCGCCAAGGCCGGCGACGTGGTGCTGCTTTCGCCCGCCTGCGCGAGCTTCGACATGTTCCGCGATTTCGAGGACCGCGGCAGGCAGTTCAAAAAACTCGTAATGGAGCTCAGGCCATGACCGGGGGGCGGACACATTCGATGAAGGCGCCTGTCTCAAGGACCTATGACAGGGGACTTCTCCTTGCGATGCTGCTTCTGATATCTTTCGGGTCGCTGATGATATACAGTTCGACCTCGGTGATAACCCCCCTTCTCGCCAAGAGAAACATTACCGAGTTTTATTATTTTAAAAGACATATCTTTACTCTGGTGCTCGGTTTCATCGTCATGCTGTTTGCGTACCGCTTGAAGCCGTCATTCCTCAACAGGGCCTCAGTCCCGCTGCTTGTGATATCGTTTGTCCTTTTGGTAATGGTATTTCTGCCGCATATCGGGGTGTCCGCCGGCGGGGCCAGACGCTGGATAAGACTCTGGCCGACGACATTTCAGCCCTCGGAACTCGTGAAGCTCGCCATGGTGATATTCCTCGCGCGGTATCTCTCGTCGCCGGGGTACGATACCGAGAGTTTCCGGTCGTTCATCAAACCCCTGATAGTAATGGCGCTGTTTCAGGTGGTATTTCTTAAGCAGCCGGACTTCGGTTCGACCATGAGCCTTGCGTTTATCACCCTGGCGATGCTCTTCATATCGGGCATGAGACTCAGATATATAGCGTCCATCCTTCTTCTTGCGTCGCCGGTAATCTACAAGCTTGTGATGGAGCCGTATCGTTTAAGGAGGATCACCTCGTTTTTGGACCCCTGGAAGGACCCCTTGGGAAGCGGGTTCCAGCTCGTGCAGTCATTCATCGCCCTCGGGTCCGGCGGCGTGACGGGTCTCGGCCTCGGGGAATCGAAACAGAAGCTCTCCTTTTTGCCCGCCTCGCATACCGACTTCATCTTCTGCCTGGTCGGCGAGGAACTCGGCCTCCTGGGGGCCTCGGTCCTCATCGCGCTCTTTGTATTTTTATTCATGAGGGGCATCTCGATATCCAACAGGTCCGAGGACAAATTCGTTTGTTATCTGGCCTATGGCCTGACGCTTATGATCTCGCTTCAGGCCCTTATAAATTTTGCCGTCGTCACCGGTCTTGTGCCTACGAAAGGATTGCCTCTGCCTTTTTTGAGCTACGGCGGTTCCGCTCTGCTTGTAAATATGGCCGCGATAGGGATCCTGCTTAAGATCTCAAAAGGCGAGGAAGAGGCCGCTCCGAAGGACAACGCGATGGACAAGGCAAAAAGGGTGGCAAGAAGAAACATATACGGGATAAAGAGGGACCCCGCATGAAGGTCCTGATAGCAGGCGGAGGCACGGGCGGACACCTGTTCCCCGGGCTCGCCCTGGCGGAGGAATTCCGGCACAGGGACCCCGCCACGGAGGTTTTTTTTGCAGGGACCGAGCACGGCATAGAGGCGAAGATAATCCCCCGCGAGGGCTACCCGATAAGGTTTCTTCGGGCGGAGGGGATCGTCGGCAAGTCGTTTATGAATAAGGTCTCGGGCATTATAAAGATCGGGCTGTCTTTTTTCGACGCCGCAGGCATTCTAAAGAGCATAAGACCGGACATCGTAATCGGCGTCGGCGGTTACGCCTCGGGCGCCATAGTCCTTGCCGCGGCGCTTAAGTCGGTCCCGACGATGATCCATGAGCAGAACTCTGTGCCCGGGCTTACGAATAAAATCCTGGGCAGGTTCGTCAAAATGGTCTGCGTTACCTACCATGAGAGTCTTACGTCGTTTCCCATGAGCAGGACTTTCCTTACCGGCAACCCGATCAGGCCCAGGATATTAAAGGGAGAACATGAATCCGCCTGCCGGCTTTTCTCCCTGGACAAGGACATGTTCACGGTGTTTATCTTCGGAGGCAGTTCGGGCGCAAGGGCGATCAACCGGGCGGTTGTGGACGCGCTTAACCATCTGTCGGACATAAAAGGTGAGGTCCAGTTCCTCCACCAGACAGGCGACAGGGACTTCGAGGGCATACGCGACGCCTACAGGAAGGCGGGGGCCAGGGGCACGGTCGCCCCGTTTATTTATCAGATGGCGGAGGCCTATGCCGCGGCCGACCTCGTAATATCGAGGGCCGGCGCCACTACGCTTGCCGAGATCACGGCGCTGGGCAAACCTGCCGTGCTGGTGCCTTACCCTCACGCGGCCGGCAGGCATCAGGAGTTCAACGCCATGAAGCTCCGGGACATGGGCGCGGCGATGGTAGTGCCCGAATCCGACCTGAGCGGTGAGACTCTGGCACAGAACATACGCGAGCTGTACGGAAACGAGACCCTGAGGGACGAGATGAAGAGCGCCAGCAAAGGGCTGGGGCGCACCGATGCCTGCGCAAAGATAGTGGATATCGCGATGAGCCTCATGAGGAAGATATGAAAAGACGGAATAATAACTCCATTGGAGCGGGCTGTGTTTGAGAAATACCGGGTGATACACTTTGTCGGCATCGGCGGCGTCGGAATGTCCGGCATCGCGGAGGTCCTTTCCAATCTGGGCTATGAAGTGACCGGCTCCGACCTCAGAGAGTCCGAGACGACTCTGAGACTTCGGACGATGGGGATAAAGATCGCCCTGGGACATAAGGCCGAAAACATAGACAGCGCCCATGTCGTGGTGATCTCCTCCGCGGTAAAAGACGACAACCCCGAGGTAGCGGCCGCCAGGGGCCTGCTCGTGCCGGTGATCCCCAGGGCCGAGATGCTTTCGGAACTCGCCAGACTAAAATACGGCATTTTGGTTGCGGGCGCGCACGGGAAAACCACCACCACCTCCCTGATATCCACGGTCCTCGGTCATGGCGGCATGGACCCTACCATAATAATCGGCGGGAAGCTCAAAGGCATAGGAAGCAACGCGCGGCTTGGAAGCGGCGAGTTCCTCGTGGCCGAGGCCGACGAAAGCGACGGGTCGTTCCTGAAGCTCTCGCCCACTATCGCGGTAGTGACCAATATCGACCGTGAACATATGGAATTTTTCAAGGACATCTCCCGCCTGAAGGAGGCCTTCCTGTCGTTTATCAACAAGGTCCCCTTCTATGGGGTCTCCGTCATCTGCGCCGATAACGGGTATATCCGTGAACTGCTTCCGGATATACACCGCAGATATATTACCTACGGCCTTTCAGACCAGGCTGACATCTTTGCGACGAACATTACCAAGGGGTTTATGAAAACTGCGTTTGACGTGGTCGTGAGGGGAGAAAATATCGGCAGGTTCAGCCTGCCGGTGCCGGGCATGCACAATGTGCTTAACGCCCTTGCATGCATAGGGGTAGGGCTCGAAGTCAAGATGGCCCCCGAGCGGATCCGCGAGGCCCTTGCCGGGTTCAGCGGCATACAGCGGAGGTTTGAGTTCAAGGGCGAGGCGGGAGGCATAAGGGTGTATGACGACTATGGACACCATCCGACCGAGGTGAGGGCCACGCTTACGGCCGCCTGCGAGAACATGGCCTTCCTCGAAAAAAAGGGGAGGCTCTTCGTCATGTTTCAGCCCCACAGATATACAAGGACGTCAGACCTGATGGATGAATTCGCCGGGTCGTTTAAGGGTCCCGACCAGGTAGTGCTTCTGGACATCTATCCGGCCGGAGAGAGACCTATCGAGGGAGTGACCTCGGATGCCCTGTACAAAAAAATGGTCGAAAAAGGCCACGGGAATGTAGTTCGTATCAGCAATAAAGACGAGGCCCCGGGATACCTGGTCCCGGTCCTCAGGCCGGGAGACATTCTGCTGACCCTTGGCGCGGGCGATGTCTGGAAATCAGGGGAAAAGGTACTGGAGATGCTCAATGCAGGTCAATGAGGCCTCCTGGAGGGAGCTGCTGCGCGGAAAGTACCAGGGGCATATCGGGTTCAACGCCCCGATGAGGGATTTTACCGTCCTTGGCATCGGAGGCCCGGCCGATATATTCATGACCCCGGACGATCCGCTTTCCCTTCGGAACCTGCTGGCCCTGCTTAAAGAAAAGAAGGTCCCTTCAATGGCGCTTGGGAAGGGAAGCAATATTCTTGTCAGAGACGGAGGGATCGAGGGTGTGGTCATCTCGATGAACGCGTTTGGAAGGATAGAGGTGCTTAAAGAAAGCGACGATCATGCCGAACTGTTTGTAGAGGCCGGCGTGCCCCTCCAGAGACTCGTAAATTTCTGCAGGGAGCGGGGTTATTCAGGCATCGAAGGACTTGCCGGGATCCCGGGCACGGTGGGCGGCGCCCTCTTCGGCAACGCGGGGTCATACGGGTCCGAGATAAAAGACGTCGTAGCTTCGGTCGCCATCATGGACGCCGACGGCAGGCTCGACAGGTACAAGGCGGAGGGGCTTGGGTTCAGGTACCGGGGGTCGGACATACTGCCGACGGATATCATCCTCAGCGCGAACCTGCGTTTTCTGAAAGACGAAAAAGACCGGGTGTCCGAAAGGACCGAGCGCTTCATGAAAGAGAAAATACAGTCTCAGCCGATATCCGAGCGTTCGGCCGGCTGTGTGTTTAAAAACCCCGAGGGCCAAAGCGCCGGAAGACTCATCGACGAGGCGGGGCTCAAGGGGATGCGTGCCGGCGCGATTGAGGTGAGCCGTGTACACGCGAACTTCTTCGTAAATAACGGAGGCGGCACGGCCTCCGATTACCTGGACCTGATGGGCCGGGTAGCGGCCATCATCGAAAAAAAGTCCGGCCTGACGCTTCAGCCTGAGATCCGCGTTTTAGGACGGCCTTAGAGGAGGAATGAATTGAATAAAAAAATGTTGAAGACGATAAAGATAGGGGTGCTGATGGGGGGGCAGTCGTCGGAGCGCGAGGTCTCCCTAAGAAGCGGCGGGGCGGTCATGAAGGCGCTTCAGTCCCGGGGGTATAACGTGAAGGCCATAGACGCGGGCACTGACCTCTGCGCCGTCCTTAAAAAGGAAAAGATAGACCTTGCCTTTATTGCCCTTCACGGCGGTCACGGGGAAAACGGGGCCGTCCAGGGACTTCTGGAGATAATGAATATCCCCTATACCGGCTCGGGCATATGCGCCTCGGCCGTGGCGATGGACAAGGAGGCCTCGAAGAAGGTCTTTATATATCACGGCATCCCGGTGCCGCCTTTTGTGGTAGTCCGCCAGGGTGACACCGGAGGCAAAAAAACTGCTTTGAGGACCGGCTTTACCCTGCCGTGGGTCGTAAAGCCTTCGGCGGAGGGGTCGAGCGTAGGGGTCGAGATAGTGAGAAAAAACGCCGAACTCCGGAAGGCCCTCACGGACGCCTTTGCATACGGAGAGGCCGTAATGATCGAAAAGTATATCACGGGCAGGGAAGTGCAGATAGGGATACTTAACGACAAGGTCCTGGGAGGGGTCGAGGTCAGGCCCTCCGTGGGGTTCTACAGCTATGTCGCCAAGTATACCGCCGGCATGACCGAATATATAATCCCTCCGGAACTTGACGCGCGTTCCTACAGGGCGGCGAAAGAGGCGGCGCTCCTGGCCCACAAGGCGCTGGGCTGCCGCGGGGCCACGAGGGTGGACCTTATCATAGACGGCTCGGGCGGTCCCTTTGTGCTGGAAGTAAATACAATCCCCGGGATGACCGAAACGAGCCTGCTTCCGAAGATAGCACGGTCCGCCGGGCTTAATTTCGCGGCCCTCGTGGAGAAGATAATAGAAGGAGCTGTTGCTTGAAGCCAGGCAGGAACGTAAGAAAAAACACGATGGTCGAAAAGGGCCGGTCAGCCCCGGACTCCTTTGTTTCGAGGGCCGGAATGATCGCCACGGGGGTCCTTCCGGTCCTGGCGGTCCTTTCGTCGGTGTATCTTGCCGCCGTTTTCATGAAATCTTCCTTTACGCTCCGGAATATGGTTTTTTCCGGGAGCCGGCATCTCTCTGACGAAGACATGAGGACCCTTACCGGATTAAAGGGGGACGAAAGCCTCGTGACGCTGAAGTCAGGCGTCGTATATAAGAACATGACCGCCTCTCCGTGGATAAAGTCCGTCTCCGTCAGGAAGGATTTGCCGGACACGCTGAGTATAGACATAAAGGAGGCCGAGCCCTTCGCCCTTCTCGAGATGGGCGGCAGGCACTTCATCGTTGACAACAAAGGCAGGATGCTCGAGGAGATGAAGGGAGGTTCGGTCCCCTTCCTTCCCGTAATCGTCGGCAATCCCTTCGAAAAGAAGGAGGGTTTCGCCGAGGCGATCGATCTTGTCAGGGCGATAAAAGACTCCGGTCTCATGACCCGCAAGGACCGGATAGAGGTGATCGCAAACCGCCCGCAGGACCTTACCGTCAATCTTGACGGGGCCGTGGTGAAGGTGGGCAGCGGCGACTACCAGAACAAGCTGGCGAGGTTCCTCGAACTGGAAGACGAGATCAGGACCAGGCGGATACCCGTTGACTATATCGACCTCAGGTTCGCCAACAGGGTCGTTGTAAAGCCCGTAAGGGAGGTCGTCCGCTGATGAGACATAACATCATCGCAGGGCTTGACATAGGGACCACCAAGATATGCGCCGTAGTCGCGGAGGCCCATGCCGGCGGAATAAATATTTTAGGCATGGGGGTGTCCCCCTCGGCGGGAATGAGAAAAGGGATGGTCATAAATATCGACGAGGCTGTGGCCTCGATAAAAAGCGCCCTGGCCGAGGCCGAGGCCTGCACGGGGGTAAGGATAAAGTCCGTGTCGGCAGGCATCTCCGGGAGTCATATAAAAGGTTTCAACACAAGGGGCTTTTCAGGGGTCTCAGGCAGGGAGGTGACGTCAGCGGACATCGTACGGGCGCTCCAGTCGGCCCGCTCCGTCTGCATACCTGTCGACAGGGAGATACTCCATGCCATCCCCTATGAATATGTCCTCGACGGACAGGAGGGCATAAAAGACCCCTCCGGCATGTCAGGCTCCAGGCTCGAGGCCGGAGTGCATATCATTACCGGGGCCATATCGGCCATCGAGAACCTTCTTAAATGCTGTGAAAAAGCGGGCCTTGACGTGGTCGATCTTGTATTCGAACCGCTTGCCTCCGCGGAGGCCACGCTGACAAAAGTCGAGAAAGACTCAGGGGTCATGCTCGTTGACATCGGGGGCGGCACGACGGACATGGCCCTCTACAGGGAAGGACGGCTGAGGCACGCGTCCGTACTGGGCGTCGGCGGAAGCCACCTTACAAACGATATAGCGGTAGGTCTTCGGCTGCCGATGGCGGACGCCGAGACGCTCAAAAAAACCTCCGGTTCGAAGGTCCTCACCGATGAGTCGGACGTTGAAGGCATACTTGTCACGCAGGCGGGGGGACAGGTAAAGACCGTGACCCCGCAGTGTCTGGCCGGTATCATCGCCCCGCGCTGCGAAGAGATCCTGAATATGGTAAAGGCGGAGCTGAAGGACTGCCGCGGCTATGAACAGGCGGTCTGCGGCGTCGTGCTTACCGGGGGGTCTTCCATGCTGGGCGGTCTCGATAAGATCGCGGAAGCGGTGCTGGGCCTGCCCGTGAGGATAGGACTGCCGGCGATGACGGAAGGCCCTCAGGAGATAATGGAAAATCCCCAGTATTCGACCGGCGTCGGCCTCCTCGGTTTTTATCCTTCGTATGACCGCGTAAAGACCGTAAATACCGAGGGCGTAAACAGCCTGCTTTCGAAGATGAGGCACTGGGCAAAAGACATATTCAGAAATTCAGAAACCATAAATCCGGAAAATAAAAAAGAAGGGGGTATCACATGTTCGAAATCGAAGAGATAAGAGGTCAGAAGGCGAGGATCAGGGTGATAGGCGCGGGCGGCGCGGGCGGCAACGCCATCAATAATATGATCGCCTCGACGCTCCACGGCGTGGAGTTCATAGCGGTCAATACGGACCTGCAGGTGCTGGAGACGTCGCTTGCTCCAGTAAGGGTGCAGATCGGCACCGAACTCACCAGAGGCCTCGGCGCGGGGTCGAATCCCGAGACCGGCAGACAGGCCGCGATCGACGACAGGGCCGCGCTTATGGACGCTATGGACGGCTGCGACATGGTCTTCATCACGGCAGGCATGGGCGGAGGGACGGGGACGGGCGCGGCCCCCGTGATCGCGGGCATCGCCAGGGAACTCGGCATCCTTACCGTGGCCGTTGTGACGAAGCCCTTTTTCTATGAGGGAAGGCGGAGGCTCAAAAATGCCGAGGAAGGGATAAAGGAACTCTCGAAACATGTGGACACCCTCATCGTCATCCCCAACGACAGGATAAGCCTGGTCGTTGAAAAAGGGACGCCGATGCTGAAATCTTTCTCGATAGCAAACGATGTCCTCCGGCAGGCGGTACAGGGTATATCCGACATAATTCTTGTCCCCGGCCTGATAAACGTGGACTTCGCCGACGTAAGGACCACGATGGAGAATATGGGCCGCGCGGTGATGGGGTCCGGCATAGGCAAGGGCGAAGGCGGCGCCTTCGAGGCCGCCAAACAGGCCATCTCCAACCCCCTGTTGGAAGATTCTTCGATCGAGGGCGCAAAGGGCATACTCCTGAATATTACCGGTGGTATCCATATGTCCCACAACGAGGTCCAGGAGGCGGCGGCCCTTGTGCATGATATGGCCCATGAGGACGTAAACGTTATACTGGGGGCGGTAATAGACCCCGACCTTGACGATGAAGTCCGGGTGACGGTGATCGCCACCGGTTTTGAGGAGAAAAAAGAAAAGGTCGAGCTCCCCCAGATCAAAAAGTGGGCGCCGGTAAAGGAGCCCCTTAGCTTTAAGGGCTCGGACAGGGTCCTCGCCAAGACACTGACCCTTGACTTCGAAACGATGAGAAGAAACAGCGATGGGTTTAAATATGAAGAGGCTATAGATCTGCCTACGTTTCTGAGGAAATCCCCTTTCCAGGAATTATAAGTTTCCCCCCCAGGGGCTTCCCGCACCCCCCAATCGGGAAGCCCCTCCCCCCCCTCCCCCGAAGATCGTTCCTGAACCGGACAGAGGACAATTCCATTGGAAATAATTGTCCCGTTATTACATAATGAATCAGGTAGTGAACCGTGAAAAGGGAGGTCCGTCATGGAGAAGCAGGACAGGAAGAAGGCCAATTGCTGGGAGTTTAAAAAGTGCGGAAGACAGCCCGGCGGAGAGAAGGCCGAGGAGCTTGGCGTGAGACCCTCGCCGGGGTCCACGGAGGGAAGAATGCCGGACGGGCCTGCTGGGTGCTCGCCGGCACTATGTGCGGCGGAAAGGTCCAGGGCACGTTCGCCCAGAAATACGCGAACTGCGAGGTGTGTGATTTTTTCAGGTCTGTAAAGGAAGAAGAAGGGTCGGCCTATGAACTGTCGATCGTGCTTCTGGGGAAAACAAAGGCGTTCGGCAAAAAGTGACCTTGAGCTTTTTATTTTTTATCCGGTGTTTTCGCGTCATTCCCGTGCAGACGGGAATCCATTGTTTTTAAGGAGTTTGGATACCCGCTGCTTAAAGCACCGACTGTTGGGGGCTTCGCGAGTATGACGGCTTTAACTGACAAAATGAGAGTTTTTCAACAGACTGCTAAATTACTTCCGCGCGGCGGGTAAGCGGTAACTGAAGAGTGTGAAGGGGGCGAGTGCCGGTGAAGCGTTTTAATCGTCATACAGAGGTCGAAAAACAGCTTGAGGAGATGAATCGTAAATTCGTTGAGGTGGAGGAGTGCCGCTTCGAGTTTGAAAAGGCCCAGAAAAGATACGAACAGCTCCTTCAGTCGGCCCCGGATGCCATGGTCTTTGTGGACAGGGGGGCTAAGATCGTGCTGGTCAACGCGCAGCTCTGCGGTCTCTTCGGCTATTCGGAACAGGAGTTGCTCGGCCGGGACATAGACTTCCTGATACCCGAGCGTTACCGTCACCGCCACCATGACTATGTGGCGGGCTATTTCGAACAGCCCCGGGTCCGGCATATGGGGACGAATATCGCGGCCTTCGGGCTGAAAAAAGACGGGTCTGAATTCCCCGCGGATATAAGCCTGAGTCCTATCGAGGCCGAAGGGCGCATAATCGCCGTCGCCGCGATCAGGGACGTGACGGAGAGAAAAAAGGCCGAGGATGAAAAACATAGGCTGATGGAGCAGCTTGCCGAGGCCGAGAAGCTCTCCGCCCTGGGCAGGATCGCCGCCAATGTGGCCGACGAGATCAGAAATCCGCTCACTGCGGTAGGCGGTTTTGCGCGGAGGCTCAGGAAGATTGCGGACAGCGACAAGGAAAGGCAGTATGCCGAGTATATCAGCTCAGAGGTCGACAGGCTCGAAAGAATTTTGAGGGACGTCCTTGCCTTTTCGCGCAAGAGGAGCCCGCTGCTTGAGGACCATGACATACGCGAGATACTCGACGAGGCGCTGAAGGCATCGAAGGAAAGGGGCCGGATGCAGTCGATTGTCATAAATAAGGAATACGGGGACAGTGCGGTTGTGCGGGTGGATAAATCTCTGGTGGGTGAGGCGGTCGAAAAACTCGTCGCGAATGCCCTCGATGCGATGCCGGGCGGCGGGACACTGACCTTAACGACGGACCGGGAGGTGGTCAGGGGGGTCCCTTATGTCAGGGTCCGGATAAAGGACGAGGGTGAAGGCATCCCTCCCGAAAAACTCGAAAAGATCTTCGAGCCTTTTTTTACCACGCGGACCTCTCCTAAAGGGACCGGTCTCGGGCTCTCGATAGCGAAGGGCATAATCGAGGAAGAGGGCGGGACACTCAGGATCGAGAGCGCCGGGGGGAAGGGGACCACAGCCACAATCCTGTTCCAGGACATACGCGGGTCGTAGCCGACTATCGGTGATGCGGCCTTCCTGACTTCCTGACTTCCACGACTTCCACTCTCCTGACTTCCACTCTCCTGACTTCCACTCTCCTGACTTCCACTCTCCTGACTTCCACTCTCCTGACTTCCACTCTCCTGACTAATAATCCTCTTTACAGTCGACGGCGGTTTCATTAGAATTATGCAGGGTTTCAGAAGTCCATTCTTATTTCAAAACGGCAGTTAGCCGCTGATTTGCACGGATTGACGCTGATTTTTCAGTGAGTTACAGGCAATTTATATTTCACCTTATAAGGTTAACCATAAAATAGGCATAAGTTCCTGTTTTATCTGTGATTATCCGTGTTTATCCGTGGCCAAATGCTTTTTATAGGGCTTATTGTTTGTATGCGACGGAGAAGATTATTTCATTTCTTTATCATGCCGTTTCGGGATACCGTGCATGACCCGGCGGTAGCCCGTAAAAAAGACAGACAGCTTTCTTGACCATGCCTGCAATTTCTGATAGTATCAAGAATAACAAACAGTCCTTATTGGCACGCCCGGAGGTTTGATGATGCCCATCATTTCAATGTTTTACGGAATCATTATACGCTTGTATCTGATCGACGGCGGGCAGCATAATCTGCCGCACATTCATGCCAAGTATGCCGAGTTCGAGGCCTCCATCAAAATAGATGACGGCGAGATATTGACCGGCAAATTGCCCCGCAAACAATTGCGGTTGGTGCAGGCATGGATAGAGCTGCACCATGACGAGCTGGTGGCAGATTGGGAACTGGCCATAGCCGGTGAGGAGCCTTATAAAATCGCCCCGTTGTGAGGTTTGCATGTACTGGGATGTTAAATTTGTAAAGCCGCTGTCCGATTATCGCATCTATGTTGAAATTGAGGATGGGCGCAAGGGTATCTTCGACGTTAAACCCTATCTGCACCGTGGTATCTTGAGGGAGCTTCAGGATGTGCGCTACTTCGGTCAAGTCGGCATTCTGTTTGGTGCGGTTACCTGGCCGAACAATCAGGATATTGAGCCGGAAACCCTATTGGCTGAAATGGTTCCTGTGGACGAGACAGATTCTGCAACTCAAAAAGCGACCTGACAGGCCCCATCCGCAACCTTTCGGTCTTGGGTGGCTTTGAGCCGGAAAGATAACCCACCCCCTGTAACTGATGAAGGGTTACTCCCACTCTAATAATCCTCTTTACATATTCCTCCTCATTCCCTATAATCAACCAGGGTTTCAGAAGACCATTTTTTTCTTATTATTGTTTGTATGCAGCGGGTAATATCATTACATTTCTATATCATGCCGTTTCGGGATACCGTGCATGGACCGGCGGTAGCCCGCCCGCTCGCAGACAGGTCCGTCAAAAAAGCAGATCAGTTTTTCGTGTCATCCGCATACAATGCGTCGAGCGGACTCTTCGGGGCACTCGCCATATTTCTAAGTACATGCGTATAAATCATCGTCGTCTCAACATTTTTATGTCCGAGCAAGTCTTGCACCTCCCGGATGTTGACGCCTGACTGAAGCAGGTGAGTGGCAAAACTATGTCGTAGGGTATGGACAGAAGCGTGTTTCGCAATGCTACCGACTCCATGGACATAGTCAAGAAATCTTTCGATCCACTGAAGGTAAGTCCGCTCCGTACTGTAGGAATAGTGCCTGACTCTGATAAGGCGCCTGGCCTCCTTGAGCGCTGACGAAGTATCAGAAACTAAGGCGTCGGTCTGCAGGCTGCCGCTTTTTTTGCCGCGATAATGGAGATAATAGAGTTTGATAGCGTCATCCGCCTGGCGAGCCTGCCATTCAGTCGTGCGGGCGTCGTTCCGCAGTTCATCGAGAAATTCCATGATCGCTGTTTCATGATATTCGGCCTGGTTGATTTCTCTTTTCCCGGCAAAGCGAAGAAATCTGCTGGCCCAGTAAGCGAGATAACTGATGTGTTTCTCAGGCGCGAGTTTGCGCTCACGAATAAATTCTTGGAACTCCGGAAGCAGTTCGTTCATCTTTTTGATCCCCCCAGTCTTAAAATATCAACTTGCCCTTTGCTCTATATTACCACAAAATACCAACTTGGCAATCTGCGGTATTGTTTTATTACAGGGAGTTGAGACTTTTTAATTTTCCGGGATTGTGTTAAGGTATGCTCAGTTATGGGAAAAAAAGGAAGTTGGTATATTACATGTTGTGCGCAAAATGAATATTAAAAAAGGCATAAAATTACTTGAAGAACGTGAAGGCGAAGGTCCGCCAGCAGAAAAAGGGGACCATGTTTATTACAATTTACGTGCATATTTAAGCAAAGGCGAAGAAATTATTGTCAACGAGCGGTATCGTGATATTCCAGAG
>JACRLQ010000010.1 GCA_016215155.1 Nitrospirota bacterium | reverse complement strand
AGCTCATCCGTCATGTCCGCCCGTATCTTCCCTTCGAAGCTCCCGTCGTTATTTGCCATGACGGTAAGGACGATATTCTTCGTCTTATTGATGACTACCACCGCCGACCCCGGCGCGGCCAGCCCCGGCCCGCCACGGACTATCACATACCCCTCCGCATCAGGCAGGCTGGCCCTCAGCGCCCCGGCCGGAAGGGCGTCGTTTGAAAGGACATCGGAAATCGTAAAGACCGACTCAAAGGGAATAAGGGTGTTTCCAAACGTGTCTTTGATGTCTGACGTGAGCCTTACGTGATAAGTCGCGTCGGGCTTTAACTCCGCATCCGGCAGGAATACCGCCACCGTATTTTTTGACGACATGGAGATATGACCGCTTATCTTCGTGCGGGTATTGGGGAACCCGGCCTCATATATTGAAAACGAATTGCCGTTTACCGTATTCGGATCGACCGCATTCGAAAAAGTCACCGTGACCCTTGCGGCCGGATCGATGCCGGTTGACTTGTCTATTGGCGCGATATCGACTACAGTCGGATGGACCGCTGAGAGTATTAGTGAGACCGTCATCGTCTGGCCGTCCGCCATCGAGCCGGTCGCTGACGCCGTCTGCCCGGCTGTGCTATCGACGGCGCTTGCCGTAAAGCCGCCCGCAAGACTGATAACATTGAATCTTCCGCCAATACCCGATAGTGCCCTAAACGGGAGGTTGTCAACCGAGACGACCGCGCCCTGATAAGGAAGCCCGGCCTTCAATACCTCGCCGTCTATGAAACCAAACGGCCCGTCCGGCGCATAGAAGGCGTATCTGCCGCTTTGGATGCAGGGACCGGTTGTCGGGGACCAGGGACCGGATAAACAGCCATCAACTGCAAGCCTTCCACCAACAACTCGGGCGGTTGCAACCGCCCTAAGCGCACTCTTGCCGCCTATTGTCTCCACCTTGGCCACTATCACCTTCGTTCCCTCGGGAGCGGAGAGTCCTGGGATGATGAACAAGGGATATGCACCCGGCTTGAATGACCCGCCCTGCATATCTAGCGTGAGACCTCCGATATATGTAAGGCGGTAACCGCTGATTGACGGAAGGTCCGATGCATTCAAATTCGACACCGTAAAGACCGTGCCTTCGGTAAGGGACGATGGCGGGATTACTATCCCCTGTCCGTCGGGCCCCGTGACCGTTCCTCCCATATCTCCCATGACGTTGTCGGAGGGCTGTACATCCGAAGACGGAAGATAGGCATCGATATTGACCTTGCCGTAGATCAACGTCCCAAGCGGATATATCTTCGAGGGTGTCGCGGGGAAACTCGCCGAGATCGTCCTATCGTCGCCGTCCTCCGGCCAGGCATATAGCGTTATGTCCTCTGTAAAGGGCGCTGTATCTATTTTGTCGCCTGTGGTAAGACTGTAGGTCTCGGATATTCTCACCTCAAGCGCAGTGCCTGAGGGCATCGGGGTCTCTGTGGTGACCACCACCTTTGTCAGGCCCTGTGCGCCTGTCCTCGATAGGACCGCCGGAGGCTCCACCGCCACGGTCGCGGTCCCTGTGTCAGGCGTCGTATCGACGGATGTGAGTATCTGACCGCCCGCACCCTGAGGCATGGCAGGCGCAACAGGCAAAGTGTCGGCCTTGATAAGGAGATACTGCCCCAGCCTGTTTATGGCCATGTCGATAGATCCTGCCGCGACCTGAAGATCGACAGCAACCCACGAGGATGAGACCTCATCCAGATATGCCCCGACGAGGCCGCTTGCGCCTGTAAATGCCCAGACATTTTTTATGCTAAGGGAAGCCGGGACTTTCAGCGGACCGCCGTCATATGAGATATCTACCCCATAAACGGGCGACCAACCGGTGGGGAGCCTTAACCCCGGCCCCTGACCGCTTAATGGCGCAATCGATATCCCGGCGTCATTATCGAACGATGAAGGCCCGAATGATAAGACATTCTCCCCAAGCGTAATGGCCGCGCCCGAAGACACAGGCACAGTCACCGTCTCGACAGGCGTAAGCCGCGCATCGAATACCACCTGGGATTTGTTGGGCAAAAGCCGGGCCTTCCTGAACACCTTCGTATAGCCCGTCTTCGATATCTCCAGAATTGCATCACCCGCTCCCCCCTGATACTGGAGGCCGAAACGGCCCATGTCATCCGAAACACCGGAGGGCATCGGATCAGGCTGCGCGCCGTTTATCCTGACTAACTTTATCTCGTCGTCTGAAAGAGGAAGGCCCAGTGTGTCGTCATAGACCTCGCCAGTTATAAAGGCCGGCCCCCTGATGGTATCGAAGGTCGCCACAAAGATCGATGAGAGGCTGTTGCCTGCCCTGTCGCGCAACCCTTGGCCTACCGTAAGCGTAAAGGTCTGGTTGGCCGGGAATTCAGCCGATGGGGTGAAGACAACCTCATTGCCGGAAATACCGTATGTTCCGGCTACCGCACCGGCTGAGCCGCTGATCGAGATGTTCGACGCGGTCACAGTTGCGGGATCGGGCTGCTTCGAAAGAGTAATGGAGACCGGTATAAGCAGCGTGACCTTAGGGTCGGCCATAAGAGCATAGCCCAGCACGGAAGGGGCCACGGAGTCCTGCATGATCGAGACCGTTACAGCGCTGCTTTCATTGCCTACTTTGTCCACGGCCCTGACCAGGAAAGTATTCAACGCATCGATATTCAGACCGACCGTTGCGGAAAACCTGCCTGTGGCATCAGTGATTGTTTCGATGCCGCCGGTTATGGTGATCCTGGAATCAGGCTCCGCGCTCCCGCTTATGACTATAGTTGTGAGGTTCGTTATCTCACGAAGAGGATCAGGGACGGGCGGCCCCGGCGGTATTGTATCCAGCGTAATTGAACGGTTTCCGCTCGAGGTATTCCCGGCACTATCCGTTGCCGTAACAGTCAGGGTATTCAGACCTTCGGTCAAATCGACAATAAAAGAGTATGCGCCGCCACCGGCTGGAAGAGTAATACTCCTGCCCTGAACGCTTACAGTCGTCGCTGTCAGGTCATCCACCCTTCCCTTGATCTCTATTGTCCGGCTGGTGGTGAATTCAGAAACAGGGTCTATCGAGATGACCGGCCTGACATTGTCCAGGATGACCTTGACCGAGGCCGCACTTTCATTGGCGTAATAATCCTTAGCAGTTACAACTACAGTGTTAGGGCCATAAGTCAGCGGAATGGTCCCCTGAAAGTTTCCGCCTGAATTCGTTGCCGGTATGCCGTTTATGGTCACCGACGCATAGGGATCATCGATAGTCCCGGAAACCGCAATCGCCGGGCTTCCGAGGATATTCCCTTCATTTGGGGCGGTTATCGTCAATCGTGGAGCGGTCGAGTCCGTTCCAATGATGGATATCGCAAGGAAGGAACCGGGCTTTGACTTAAGCGTAACGCTGAGGCGGTTGGTCTCGCCAAGCTTGACCGGCATAGTCAGCGAGGGTACCTGCTGGTTAAGGTCTGAAGGCCCCACGATGACAGTGCCGCCAAGTTCAACCGTCGCACTGGAGCATCTCGACGTGCCGTCCGCATTGCCGTTTGTGATAATCAGCCGATAGCTTTCAGCAGGGGCCGGTAGATTGAGCGGAGAGATTATTTCGGTAACGGGGGTGCCCGTGGACCGGATGAACTTCCTTTCAAAAAGGGTAACGTCCGCTGAAAAAGCAGGGGACCGGGAAATAAGAATAAGGAAAGATACTATAACTGTGACTATTGCCCTGCCTGCAATATTATGCCTCAAGTCCTTTTCACCCCGTTGCGTATTCGATCCGATAGCATCCCCGAAAAGGTAGAACGAGCATCCCCTCGCCACTTCGACAACCCCTCGATCCTGAAACTCAGGACAGGTGGCTTTGCGTCATCCGGTCACCCGGATGTTGCCTTTTCGATGGTCAACAAAAAAATTAAAACATGGATTAATTAGGAAAGTCTATGTAATTATTTTTATAGATATGATTAATAATTCTTATGAACTGGCTATCCTTGCAGGTTGAATCGGGCGTCTATCCAGAGACGCAGGGGCGAGCCGGTGGGTCGCCCATGAATCCAACAATCGGACCCGATGATAAAAACGGATAACGGCAAAAACCGGGCGACCCACCGGATCGCCCCTACGACGGCAATTGCACCGGACACAGGCGCATGCAATACGCCCATGTCTACGGAAATAAATGAAATGATTGATGATGAAACCAAAAAACAGAAACGATAACGCAAAACCGGGTGACCCTGCAGCTCAGCTAAACGTAAAAAAAGGGCCTGCATTTCTGCAGACCCTTGATCTTGTTTGGTGGCGGGAAGAGGATTTGAACCTCTGACCTTCGGGTTATGAGCCCGACGAGCTACCAGACTGCTCCATCCCGCGTCATGGTGAAACTAATAATAACGCATAAAGATTCTTAATGTCAAATAGGCATGAACCCCGGGTCAAAAGGCCCGTGGTCTGACTGACTGGCAAAAACTATTTTGTTTTATTTAACGAGGCCTTGATATGGTCAAGGTATTGAATGAATTCGTCGGGGTCCACCTTGTCCACAAAACAGAGTTTCTTACCGGCCTTGTCCTTGAGGAGATTGTTGTCGTAGTCCATAAAGAGCAGGAGGCAGTCGTTTTTATATTCGTACTTTTCGCCCAGCCGCTCTTCCTCTTTGGTAAGTTTTTTTGTCAGGTCCACCCTGACAGGCACAAAATCGTCCATGATCTTTTTTGCGATGGCGGGCTCGTCATAGACCTCTTTCTGGAGCTTGGCGCAGCGGGGACATTCCGGGCCGAAGAAGAAGTCTATGATCATCGCCTTTTTCTCCGCTTTGGACCTTTCCATGCCGTCTTTCAGCGTCACCCACCTTATGCCTTCCGACGCCAGGGCCAGCGAGGAAATCGTGATGAAAACCAATGTTAATATGACGATCGATCTTTTCATTTTTGACCTCAGCTTTCCTTTCTGTTATTATAACAACTTCTCCATCAGTTTAATATTTCATCGATGTCCCTGTTTCCAGTGACAAATAATGATTTATTGTGTATAATTATAAGTCTGTTTTTGAAATAAACCGTTTATGTAAAGTTTCGGAGGAAGAAATGCCAAAGATGAAGACGCACAGAGGCGCCGCAAAGAGGTTCAAGCTGACCGCATCAGGCGAGGTCAAGAGGCACAAGGGGTTCACAAGCCATCTGCTTACCAGCAAGTCGGCAAAGAGGATGAGAAACCTCAGGCAGGGCACGCTTGTTGCCAAGTGTGACCGCGATAACATAAAGAAGCTTATACCGTACGGGTAAACAATTTAAATCAGGACTATAAAGGCCGGCCGCTTTCAGAGGGTCTGTCCTTTTTGCGGTTCTTTATCAGGAGGATACGATGCCAAGGGCTAAAGGTGGAATAAAAACAAGACAGAGACATAAAAAGTTACTGGAGAAGGCCAAGGGATATTACGGAGCTAAAAGCCGTCTGTTCAAGGCCGCGTCCGAGACCGTAGACAAGGGCCTTCAGTACGCTTACCGCGACAGGAAGGTCAAGAAGCGTGAGTTCAGGGCGCTCTGGATAACCAGAATCAGCGCGGCTGTCCGCGGCATGGACCTTAATTACAGTCAGTTCATGCACGGCCTCAAAAAAGCCAATATCACGCTCGACAGGAAGGCCCTTGCCGATCTGGCCTACAATGACCCGGCTGCCTTCAGCAGCATTGCCGAGACGGCAAAGACACAGCTGGCCTCATAAGCTCCCGTGGATGAGCTTCTTGCCTTAAGAGAATCATTCCGGTCCGAGGTCAGCGCGGTCAATAGCCTTGCGGACCTTCAAAATCTAAAAAACAGGTATTCAGGCAAAAAGGGACTTTTAACCTCACGGTTAAAGTCCCTTTCTTCCGTCCCCGCGGACCAAAAACCAAAATTCGGCAAAGACTTAAACGAGCTCAAGGAATACATCGAAGGGGAGATCAAAGGCAGGGAATCCGCCCTGCGCGAAGACGACTACCGGCAGAGGCTGCTTGCGGAAAAGATCGATATAACCCTCCCCGGAAGGCCCGCGTTTTTCGGCAGGACACACCCCATAAATCAGGTACTCTCGGAGATCAAGGCCATATTTGTCTCGATGGGCTTCGGCCTCGAGGAAGGGCCTGAAATCGAACTTGATTACTATAACTTCGAGGCCCTGAACATCCCAAAAGACCATCCCGCGCGCGACATGCAGGACACTTTTTATGTGTCCGACGACGTAGTGCTCAGGACCCACACCTCCCCGGTACAGGTCAGGGTGATGGAAAAAAGAAGGCCCCCGCTCAGGATAATCGTGCCGGGGAAGGTCTATCGGTGCGATTCCGATGTAACGCATACCCCGATGTTTCACCAGGTCGAGGGGCTGATGGTCGATACGGATATCTCCTTCGCCGACCTTAAAGGCCTGCTGGAGCTCTTCATCCATAATCTCTTTGGGAGCAATACGCCGGTGAGGTTCAGACCAAGCTACTTCCCTTTCACCGAGCCTTCGGCCGAGGTCGATATAGGCTGCATTTTTTGCTCAGGTTCGGGCTGCAGGATCTGCAAGACTACAGGATGGCTTGAGATATTAGGCTCAGGGATGGTCAATCCGAGGGTATTTGAGATGGCGGGATATGGCCCTGACGAATACTCCGGCTTTGCCTTCGGCATGGGGGTCGAGCGGATAACGATGTTAAAATACGGCATCGACGACCTCAGGCTCTTTTTCGAAAACGACCTCAGGTTCCTGAGGCAATTTTAGGCGCCGATATGCGGGTATCACTCCAATGGATAAAAGATTTTGTTGACGTAAAGGCCTCTCCGGTCGAGATAGCCGACAGGCTTACGATGGCAGGCCTTGAGATAGAGGGCATCGAGCGGGTCGATGGCGACATGGTCATCGAAGTCGAGGGCATGGGCCATTCCGGCCATACAGGGAATGACATGGTCTTTGAGGTGAATGTCACCCCGAACAGGCCCGACTGCCTGAGCATATTGGGCATCGCCCGCGAGGTCGCAGCGGCCTTCCAGCTTCCGCTTAAGATGCCGGCAGCTGATCCGGGAGAAGGACTGACTCCATCCGGAATCAGCGTCGAAATCGCTGACACTGACCTATGCAGCCGCTACGCGGGCAGGCAGATAAGCGGCGTCACCGTATCTGAATCACCGAAGTGGATGAGGGACCGTTTAGAAAAATGCGGCATAAGGCCGATAAACAACATAGTCGACGTCACAAACTACGTCCTTCTTGAACTTGGGCATCCGCTCCACGCGTTCGATGCCGACAAACTCGCCGAAAGAAAAATCCGTGTGGCGCGTGCCGGCAGAGACGCAGCTATCATGACCCTAGACGGAGTGGAGAGAAAGCCCGACGAAAATTCCCTCCTGATCTGGGACGGAAGCGGACCTGTCGCTATCGCCGGTGTCATGGGCGGCGAGGGGTCGGCCGTAACCGCGACGACGCGCAACATCTTCCTCGAGAGCGCTTATTTCGAACCGACCTCCGTAAGGCGGACATCCAAACAACTCGGGTTGAGGAGCGAATCATCCTACAGGTTCGAGCGTGGAACGGACATCGAATTCCTCGAAACCGCCCTGAATCGCGCTTCGCTGCTTATGAAAGAGACCGGAGGCGGTACGATCCATCATTTAGTGGACGTTTACCTCAACAGGTATCAGCCGGTTACTGTCGAGGTCTCATACGAAAGGGTAAACAGACTGCTGGGGACCGCCATCCCCGGGCAGGACATACTTGGGATCCTGGGCAGGCTCGGGATCGGGACGGAGGACAAGGGGGAGACCTTTTTGGTCACACCACCCGCGTACCTGCGGGACATCCGGCATACGGTCGATGTGGTGGAGGAGGTAGCGCGTATCTACGGCTTCGGCAATATCCCCTCCAGGGTCCCAAAGACGGCGCTTTCCGACGGAAGCACGAACCCGCGGGAGACCGCCATCAGTTCCGTAAGGGAATCCGTCCGGAAGTCGGGGTTCACGGAGGCGGTCAACTACAGCTTCATGAATACGGCTGACCTCGATATGCTTTCTATCCCGGCGGATGACGAAAGAAGAAAATACATCTCAGTCAAAAACCCCCTGAGGCAGGAAGACGGGGCGATGAGGACGACGCTGGCCCCCGCCCTCATCCGGAACTTTATGCATAATATCTCCCGCGGGGTAAGAGACATAAGATTTTTTGAGCTTTCGAAGGTCTTCATAGACGAAGGCGGCAGGCTGCCGTCGGAAAGGCTGAGGCTCGGCGGCCTGTTTTACCGCGACCGCTCCCCATCTATATGGAGGCAGGACCTCCCCTCCTTTTATTTCGTAAAAGGCGCCCTTGAGGCGCTATTGGATGAGCTAAGACTAAAGGAAAGTTCATATGTGATGTCTGAAGAGACATTTCTTCATCCTGGAAAGGCCGCGGACGTTCTCATTCGCGGCGCCAGGGCCGGCTATGTCGGGGAACTGGGCCCTGCGATAATAGAAAAGCTGGACCTCAAGATCAGCAAACCCGAGGTCGTCGTCTTCGAACTCGACCTGGATATGGTCCTTGGAATGGTCTCCCGGGCTAAGACGTACAGCCAGATCCCCCGTTATCCTTCAGTCGAACGGGACATGGCCATAATTCTCGATGACGATATCACGGCTGATGACGTATTGCGGTATTTCAGCGGGTATACATCTGATTTAATCGAGAGCATCGAGCTGTTCGATTACTATAAAGGCAAGAACATGCCTGAAGGTAAAAAGAGTCTCGCCTTCCGTGTCGTTTACCGCGCGGGAGACCGCACCCTTACCGACGAAGAGAGTTTTCTTCCGAAACATGTGCCCATGCTCTCAAAAAGGGCGATCTCACTGACATCGACCTGTCTGTGTTTTATCGCCTCGGAAGTGGCCATAAATGATATCCTGGGGCCGTCGACACTTACGACCGTATTACCCGTCTTTCCCTCCAGGAGCAGCAGGACCCCGGCCGCGCCGGCCTTATACCCGAAGTTTACATCGAAGGCGGATGACCCGCCGGAACGGACAAGATGTCCGGGCGTCACCTCCCTGACCTCCGGGATGATGTATATTCCGGGCACATGCATCCCCGTCTTTTTCATGAATTCGACTACATCGGGATCAGTCTTGAGCCTCTTTTCGAGCTGCTGCCTCACATACTTTCCGGCGCCCGCCAGTTTCTTATGGCCGAAGGCGTCAACCCCTGCCGATTCGTCATACAGCATCTCGCCGCCGGCCAGTTTAAGCCCCTCCGCAACAATGATCATATATGTGCCGGCCTTTACGTCCGAGCGGATCACCCGCGCGAAGTAGGTCTCCTTCATATGCTCATAGACTACGTCAAAGTCCACA
Organism: Nitrospirota bacterium; assembly: GCA_016215155.1. Taxonomy (GTDB): domain Bacteria; phylum Nitrospirota; class Thermodesulfovibrionia; order Thermodesulfovibrionales; family UBA6898; genus PALSA-1316. The sequence goes on along the minus strand of JACRLQ010000010.1, from coordinate 14,228 downwards.
GGCACCTCGGGGATAAGGATGCAGTCAGCCTCCGCCCCGACGCCGCCCCGGAAGGCGGTATGACCGACATACCGGCCGAAGACCTCGACCACCATTATACGGTTATGGCTAAGGCCCGTGGTTTTTAAGTCTCTGGCGAATACGGAGATGCGGTTCACAGACGAATCGCCGCCGACGCTGTACGGCTGGAGGTCCAGGTCCATGGTCTTGGGCACATGTATGCAGGGGATTCCCTGTGACGAAAGGTCCACCACCACACTGCCGGTGTCGTCGCCGCCGCTAATGATCAGCGCGTCTATGCCGAATTTCTTAAGCCCCTTCTTTATCCTCTCATATTTGTCAGGGTCGGCTATCTTGCTGATCTTGACCCTGGAGTGGCCGGCCTCCGATCCCGCGAGAGAGGCTTCTATCCTGCTTACCCTCTCGGCGTTCAGAACCGCGATATCTTCCATGTCGATGAGGTTATAAAGCCCGGCATAACCATTTGGTATGACTACGGATTCGATGCCCAGGGAGTATGCCTCTCTGGCTATGCCCTTGATTACGGCGTTGAGACCACCGCAGTCCCCGCCGCTCGTGATCACGCCGATTCTTTTTATAGACACCATAAAGACCTCCGTCAATGGATTTATTAATAAAACTTATCTGCTGATAATATATCACAAGACGAATAAAAGCAAAAGAACAACATAAGACGCTTATCAGGACGGCCAGGGCCGGAAGAAATACAGGTCAGGAACTCTTATGATACTCCTGAATGGATTTTATATTGATCTTCTTTCTGGTCAGCATCTCTATCGCATTTACTACCGCCCGGGCCCCCGCGACCGTAGTCGTGTAAGGAACGCCGTACTGAAGGGCCGATCTCCTGATCGAAAATGAGTCCTTCTGCGCCTGGGCGCCGCTGACGGTATTTATGACAAAGGCGATCTCCTTGTTCTTTATGAGGTCCACTATGTGGGGCCTGCCTTCGATCACCTTATTGATGACCTCCACCTCCAGGCCCTTTTCACTGAGGAAGGCGGCGGTGCCTCTGGTGGCGATCACGGAGAACCCGGAGGCGAACAGCCTCTCGACGATACTGCATATCCCGGGTTTGTCGGCGTCCTTTATGCTTATAACTATCTTTCCGGAAAGCGGCAGCACGTTTTTGACCGAGGCCTGCGCCTTTGAAAAGGCCCGTCCGAAGTCCTCGTCGATGCCCATCACCTCGCCGGTGGACTTCATCTCGGGGCCGAGTATCGTGTCGACTCCGGGGAATTTATCGAACGGGAAGACCGCTTCCTTGACCGCTACGTGGTTTAACTTCTTTTCCGTGATGAAACCCAGTTCAGCCAGGGTCTTGCCCGCCATGACCTTCGCGGCCATCTTGGCGAGCGGTACACCGGTGGTCTTGCTTACGAAGGGGACCGTCCTCGATGCCCGGGGGTTGACCTCAAGGATATATATGTCGTCCTGCTTGACCGCGAACTGAATGTTCATCAGCCCGATCACCCCCAATTCTTTGGCAAGGGCGATGGTCTGCCTCTTTATCTCATCGGTTATCTTCGCGCTGAGCGAGTACGGCGGCAGAGAACAGGCGGAGTCTCCGGAATGAATGCCCGCCTCCTCTATATGCTCCATTACACCGCCCACCACCACGGTCGTCCCGTCCGATATCGCGTCAACATCCACCTCGATGGCGTCATTGAGATACTTATCGACCAGAATCGGGTGTTCAGGGACGGTCCTCATCATACGTTCCATATAGTTTTTCAGGGAATCCTCGTCATAGACGATCTCCATCGATCTGCCGCCAAGCACATACGAGGGCCTCACCATCACCGGAAAACCGATCCTCCCGGCCGCGTCGAGCGCCTCGCCCGCGGACATCGCGGTGTCGCTGTCGGGCTGTTTGAGGTCCAGCTTATGAAGAAGGGCCTTGAACCTTTTCCTGTCCTCGGCGCGGTCTATCGAATCAGGCGATGTGCCGAGTATCCTTATCCCCTCTTTTTCGAGAGGCACGGCAAGTTTAAGAGGCGTCTGTCCGCCGAACTGCACGATAACGCCGACCGGTTTTTCGGTCTCGATTATGCTCAGTACATCCTCTATGGTAAGGGGCTCGAAATAAAGCCTGTCTGAGGTGTCATAGTCGGTGCTGACCGTCTCGGGGTTGCAGTTGACCATAATCGTCTCGAACCCCAGTTCCCGAAGGGCAAATACCGCGTGCACGCAGCAGTAGTCGAACTCGATGCCCTGGCCAATACGGTTCGGTCCGGAGCCGAGGATAATGATCTTTTTACGGTCCGAGGGATTTGCCTCCGAATCGAAGATAGGGCTTAAGCCGGCAAGTCGGGAAGTCGGGAAGTTTTTGGCTTCCGCGTTTCCGCGCTTCGGCGCTTCAAGCCTGTAGTAAGGTCTTTCATAGGTTGAATAAAGATATGGAGTGTACGCCTCGAACTCGGCGGCGCAGGTGTCCACCATCTTATAGACCGGGACGATCCCCTCAGACCTCCTGAAATCCCTGATGACCTTCTCGGTCGAACCAAGAAGACGGGCCAGCCTCCTGTCGGAAAACCCGTATTCTTTTGCCTTTCTGACCAGGGAAGGGTCGAACCCTTCGTCTTTGATGGCGGCCGTGCGCAGGCTGCCCTTTATCGTTTCTTCCATTTCGATGATCTGTCTGAGGTTGTTCAGGAACCATCTGTCTATCCTGGTCAGCTCGAATATCTCGTCAAGCCCCATGCCGTTTCGGATCGCCTGGCTCACATACCATAACCTGTTTGCGCCGGGGACCTTCAATCTGGTCTTTATCACATCAGGGGACGCCACGGTCTCTTCCAGTCCGTAGGTGTCGGATTCAAGACTCCGGAGGGATTTCTGGAGGGACTCCTTGAACGTCCTGCCGATGGACATGACCTCGCCGACCGACTTCATCTGGGTCGTCAGCACGGGGTCCGCGTCAGGGAATTTCTCGAACGCGAACCTCGGGAACTTGGTGACCACATAGTCGATGGAAGGCTCGAACGAGGCGGGTGTTTCACGGGTTATGTCGTTTCTTATCTCATCGAGTGTGAGCCCGACGGCAAGTTTTGCGGCAATCTTCGCGATAGGGAAGCCGGTGGCCTTCGAGGCGAGCGCCGAACTCCTTGAGACCCTGGGGTTCATCTCGATAACAACCATCTTTCCGCTTTCAGGGTCCAGCCCGAACTGGATGTTCGAGCCGCCGGTGTCCACCCCTATCTCCCTGATGATGGCGATCGACGCGTCCCTCATCCTTTGATATTCCTTGTCGGTGAGCGTCTGGGCCGGCGCCACGGTGATCGAATCTCCGGTATGGATCCCCATAGGATCGAAATTCTCTATGGAGCATACGATCACGACGTTGTCTTTTTTGTCCCGCATCACCTCGAGTTCATATTCTTTCCATCCGATGACGGACTCTTCTATAAGCACCTGGCTCACCGGGCTCAGTTTCAGGCCTTTGTCGAGCAGCTCGCTGAATTCCTCCTGGTTATACGCGATGCCCCCTCCGGTGCCCCCCAGGGTAAAGGCGGGCCTCAGGATCGCGGGAAAGCCGATCGCTTTAACGGCCTCCATACCGTCCGCCACATTATTTACCGCCGCGCTTTTGGGCAGGTCCAGGCCTATCCTGTGCATCGCCTCCTTGAAGAGCTCCCTGTCTTCGGCCTTTTTTATCGCCTTTATGTTCGCGCCGATCAGCTCCACCTTATATTTATCCAGCGCGCCCCTTTCCGAGAGCTCGACCGCGAGGTTGAGCGCGGTCTGGCCGCCCATCGTCGGGAGGATGGCGTCAGGTCTTTCCTTTTCTATGATAAGTTCAAGGATCTCAGCCGTCAGCGGCTCGATATAAGTGACATCCGCGGTCTCGGGGTCGGTCATTATCGTCGCCGGATTTGAGTTCACCAGGATGACCCTGTAACCCTCGTCCCTCAGCGCCTTGCAGGACTGGGTGCCGGAATAGTCGAACTCACAGGCCTGACCTATAATGATCGGGCCTGACCCTATAATCAAAATGCTTTTAATATCGTCTCTTTTGGGCACGTTAACCTCTCATAACACTTTATATTTTCTTAGAAATCCATTTATTCCGTCGTAAGCCGCAAGCACGCTATCCATGGCCCTGTCGGAATACAGGACCCTGTCGGCGCAGTCGGAGAGACCCAGTTTCAGAAGAAAAAAGGGGGTCTCATCTCCAAAGCCCGGGATAACGGACCCGTGCTGCAGGGATATCTTCTTTACAAACTCGACCCCGTCGGGGTTTCTTATTTCAGGCGTCTTTTTTTCTATCATCAGTCTGCTGATGCGGTCAATCGGGACCGAGCCGGTCTTTTTGGTCGTGAGTCCGACCTGAAAAAATTCGGCCCTGCGTAAGGACAGGTCGAATACCGCCTTAAGCGTTTTTCCCCTGAAGACGTATTTTCGGAACAACGGGAAGGTCAGTATCGCGACAATAAAAAGCGCCCCGTAAAGAGCAATCCCCTCCCGGCTGAAAAAGGTGATAAGGGGATATGAAACAACCGCCGCGGCCATGGAGGCGAGCATGGAAGAAAACTCGCGGTTATATATCCCGCTATGAAGGACACTGCCGGCATCCTGACTATGGTATGCGGTAGTGAAGATCAATGTATCTCCGCCTTCCTCGATAGTAAATTTCGGACTTTGCGCGCCTGAGTCCACCTAGAGTTTCCCATTTGTCATCAGGTCCCTGAACCTTTGAAAAAGATGCGTCGAGTCGTTGGGCCCGGGGCCGGCCTCGGGATGGTGCTGGACGGAAAAAACCGGGAGCTCGACATGCGCCATGCCTTCTTCCGTTCCGTCATTGAGGTTTGAGTGGGTAAGCCTGACCCTGTCGCCGAGGCTCTTTATATCGACACAGTAGTTATGGTTCTGGGAGGTTATCTCGACCTTTCCGGTAGTAAGGTCCTTCACGGGATGGTTTCCGCCATGATGGCCGAACTTGAGTTTATAAGTCCTGCCGCCCATCGCAAGCCCCAGTATCTGATGCCCGAGGCATATACCGAAAACGGGCTTTCTGCCGATGAGTTTCCTCACGGTTTCTATGGCGTAGGTGACCGTCTCCGGGTCACCGGGACCGTTACTGAGCAGGACGCCGTCAGGGTCCATCTCCAAAACAGCCTCGGCACGGGTATGCGCGGGGACGACCGTCACCTCGAATCCTGAGGAATAAAGATGCCTCAATATATTGAGCTTGACCCCGAAGTCATAGACAACGACCTTCTTTAAGTCGGAAGGCCGAAGGTCTTTCGCTTCCGCGCTTCCAGGCTTCCTCGCTTCCAGACTGACAGGCAGTTTCCATACACCCTCATTCCAGGTGTAGTTTTCTTTCGTCGTGACCTCTTTCACGAAGTCGAAGGCCGATATGCCGGGATGGGCGCGGACTTTGGAAAGCAGGCTGTACGGGTCATTGTCGACACAGGAGATTATCCCCATCTGTGCGCCAAAGTTTCTAAGATGCCTTGTAAGCGCCCTCGTGTCGATCCCCTGGATGCCGGTAATATTATTGTTCCTCATAAGTCATTGTTACGATCTGGCCTTTATATGAGGCGTCCGTAAGTATCTCCTGATATCCGGTCATGGAGGTGTTGAAGACGACCTCTCCGATAGTCTCCCCTTCCGCCCCGAATCCCTCTCCTTCGAATACCATGCCGTCCGACAATACAAGTAAAGCCTTATTCATAATGTCCCTCAAGTTCTTTATCTTCCTGAATTTCTTTCCGGTTAATGACCATGCGCCTTGCCCACTAACTCCTCAACAGTAGTATTGTTATTACCCAAGTAATCACTAATTCCTTTTGCTATTTCTTCAAATATGCGGGGATTTACAAACCACGCAGTTCCAATACCGACAGCGGTTGCGCCCGCCATTATGTATTCAAGCGCATCACTATATGTGGAAATGCCTCCGATTCCTATTATAGGGACGCTTTTATTCATGCATTCAGGTATTTTTTTATAGCATTCATAGACCATAAAAACCCCCACCGGCTTGATTGCCGGCCCGGAAAGTCCGCCTGAGATGTTCCCCAGAAATGGTCTGCAATTCGTCGTGTCGATCGCAATGCCGCGGAGAGTATTAATCATCGACAAAACATCCGTCCCCCCCGCTATCGCGGCTTTCGCAGGTCCCGTTATGTCCGTTACATTAGGCGTAAGCTTTGTTATCACCAGAACTTTATCACCGACTCTTTTCTTTACGGTCCCGACCACGCGTTCCACGGCTTTTGGGTCAGTTCCAAATATGGATCCATGCTCGCCAAGATTCGGGCATGAAACATTGATTTCTATGCCCGATATTATGCTATTTACGTCGTTATCAATTAAGTAAGCGGCAAGCTCACCGAACTCTTCGACGGTATCAGCGGAAATATTCACTATGATCGGCAGTTTATATTGCAGCGTCAGCGGCAGCTCATCTTTCAGAAAAACCTTTACCCCGCTGTTCTGCAGGCCGATTGAATTTAAAAGACCCATCCGTGTTTCTATTACACGTATCTTCGGATTACCTTTTCTGGGTTTAAACGTGATGCCTTTCGTCACAAATGCCCCGAGAGCTCCCAGTATCTCCTGATAATTATCCAGGACCGTTAACTCATCGCCATGTCCGGCCGTGCCGGACGCCGTCATCAAGGGGGTCTTCAACCGCAGATGTTTAAGGGTGACTTTTAACTTGTTTATTGCCATATTATCTCACTGGCATTAAAAATGGGGCCGTCAGCGCAGACACGAGAATATTTACTTTCGGCCTCCCCGGGTTTTTTTGTCTCACAGACGCAGGACAAACATACGCCGATTCCACAGGCCATGCGCTTTTCCATCAACACTTTCAAGGGGATCCCGTATCCCCCGGTTATGGACGCCAAGGCTTTCATCATGCCCGTAGGCCCGCATGCCAAGGCTAAAATCTTTTTTCTCCCGGCGCTTGCATCACGCAGATATTTATTGTATTGATCACTCACGAAACCTTCATATAAATTATTTTCCGGAATTTTTGCGCAGGAACTCCCGGGCCCGGCGCTGGAAACATAAATATCTTCACCCTTTAGTCCCGTTTCCAACAAATCATCAATATATATCGCAGGGTCTTCATCAGTAAACGTCGCATCCAAGCCGTCGAAAGCTTCCCGTTTGTATTTTAACATGCTTATTTTTTCCGTCCCTATGAAGGCTTTTACATTATATGAATAATATCTCAGGGCTTGAACCATAAAAATCAGAGGGGCCATGCCGACGCCTCCTCCAATTACATGGATTTCTTCAACAGCTTCGTCTCTTATCTCTCTGATAATCCGGTCCTTTCCAAGAGGTCCGACGATCTGAATCCTGGCCCCTTTTTTGAGTCCGGATAATTCCTTTGTGCCGACGCCATTTGTCAAAACCTTATAGAAAATTTCAAATTCGTCGGGAAACACGGTATGCAGCACCGTGGCCAACGCGGGAGGCAGCGACAATTTCTGAAGGTAGTCTTTATCAAAATGTCTGTAGAAGGACCTATGAATACCGAAAGGTCTTTTCAAGTAAGACCTGGGCGCAATCCGGGAGAAATTCATGCTCTCTAACGCGACAGGTCCGGCAATTGTATCCTGCCCCCGCGGCGTCGTGTCCGTCATTATAAATTGTCCCGGCGTTACATTGAAGCTGCGGGCCGTTTGAAATCTTAATTTATAATGGCCTCCGTTTTCCCCAACCGGAATATTTTCTTTGACTTCCGCCATGACGGACATTATTGACGTTCGCATGTGAGACTCAGTCAGTGGAGCGCATGTATGACGCCCTGAATGTCCCTTTGCGGTTAATTCCTCAGCTTTTCTCCGGATTTCCTCAAAACATGAAAAAAACCCTCTCGGCCACTCATCTGCTTTGGAAACCCTCCGCCGGTCCTTCATGCCGGCCTCGTCGCGGACTATCATGATGCCTATGCTGTCGAATTGCCCTTTGTCCGAGTCCCTGATCATATTCGCTATTTCGCTCAGGCGGGCAGGGCCTTGATCGCCAAAACAAAACAGCAATTTCTTTTTATCATGCTGAGCAACGAAAGCCACGCCCTCAGGCGTATCCATAGGTCTAAGACAATTCATTTCCCGAAGATTCAGCCCAAAGGCATCGTCTTTAAATTGACAGGGATCAATATAGATAATCCTGTACTTATCTATCGAAAGAATTATTCTCAACAATGATAAACAAAGAGAGTTGTCATTTAATATATTTGCCGATATGCCGGCAGGGTATCCTTTTATTCCCATCGGAATATCCTTCCGTTTGAGATGGTTATTGCGGGTCTGGCCTTCAGGGTCCATCCGTCGAAGGGCGAATTCTTCCCTTTCGACCTGAACCCGCCCGGATCGACCCGGTACTCGTCTTTTGTATTCACGACAACAAGGTCCGCGTCGGCGCCGGGCCTGAGCGTTCCCTTAGTCCCGCCTGAAAGCAGCCCCAATATCCTGGCTGGATTCAGCGTCATCTTTTCTATCAGCTGAGACAGGCTTAAAACGCCCTCTTCGACCAGTTTCATACTCAGCCCCAAAGATGTTTCGAGCCCTGAGATACCTGAGGGCGCATTGTCGAACTCAACCGTCTTTTCATCCATATGATGAGGCGCGTGGTCCGTCGCGATCACATCAAGGGTATTGTCGGAGAGCCCCTGCCGTATCGCCTCGACATCCGCCCTTGTCCTAAGCGGCGGGTTCACCCTGGCAAAAGTGTTGTAGCCGGCCGCGACCTCCTCCGTGATATGAAAATAATGCGGACAGGTCTCGGCGGTGATGTCGGCAACCCCTCTTTTTTTGGCCGCCCTGATGATTTCAACGGAACCCGCTGTCGAGACGTGGGCTATATGGAGCCTGCCGCCGGTCAGTTCGGCAAGCGCAATGTCCCTTGAAACCATGATCTCTTCAGCCTGGGGCGGTATGCCCCTCAGACCAAGGGTCACCGAGACAAGCCCTTCGTTCATGACCCCGCCGGCAGCCAGGGAAAGGTCTTCGCAATGCGATATTATCAGGGCCTTCAGAATTTTCGAATATTCAAGCGCCCTCCTCATCAGGAGGCTGTCCATCACAGGGCGGCCGTCGTCGGAAAAAGCGATACAGCCGGCGTCATGCATGATCGAGAATTCGGCAAGTTCCTCGCCTTTCTGCCCTTTCGTTATCGCGCCGACCGGATAAACACTACAGGCGCCCTCCCTTGCCGCCCTGTTGATGATAAATTCGGTTATGCCCGCATTGTCGTTGACGGGTTTTGTATTGGGCATGCAGCAGACCGTGGTAATGCCTCCTCTTACGGCGGCCTCGGTGCCGGTCCTTATCGTCTCCTTATATTCGAACCCCGGTTCCCTCAGATGCACATGCATATCGACCAGCCCCGGGACGACCAATAGGCCTTCAGCGTCGATGACCTCAAAGCCGGCGTATGCGGACGTCCGGACGTCCGCATTAGTTTTCTTCCGCGCTTCCGCGCCTCCGCTCTTCCGCACCTCTTTTATCTTTCCGTTTTCGATCGTGATGTCGCATATGCCGTCGGTCCCCTGGGAGGGGTCGATTACCTTCGCATTTTTCACCAGAATATTCATTGTTTTGCCCCCGAAAGAAGATAGAGCACCGCCATCCTTACCGCGAGGCCGTTTGTAACCTGTTCGAGTATGACGGACCGCTCTCCGTCGGCAACGTCCGAGGAGATTTCAACCCCCCTGTTCATCGGACCAGGATGCATCACCATTACATCCTCTTTTGCTTTTAGGAGCCTTTTTGACGTCAGCCCCCAGTTTTTAAAATACTCGTCGGTCGAAGGAAAGAAACCCTTCCCCTGACGCTCGGACTGTATCCGCAGGGTCATAACGATGTCAGCATCCTTAAGCCCCTCATCCATGTCGTAATATACGGAAGGCCCCAGGTCCCCGAAGCAAAGAGGCACCAGAGTTGGCGGACCGATAAGTTTAATCTCCGCCCCCAGTTTTGTAAGGCCGTATATGTTCGACTTCGCCACCCGGCTATGGAGGATGTCCCCGACTATCGCGACCTTAAGTCCGGCCACACTCCCTTTTTTCTCCTTTATCGTAAATATATCGAGCAGCGCCTGGGTGGGATGCTCATTCGTGCCGTCGCCGGCGTTTATTACCGATGAGCCGAGGTTGTCCGCCAGAAAATGGGCGGCGCCGGAGCACGCATGACGGACCACGATGAAATCGGCGCCAAGCGCCTCTATGGTGCGGGCGGTGTCCTTGAGTGTCTCTCCCTTTACCACGCTGCTGGTAGAGACGGACACGTTGATGACATCCGTGCTGAGTCTTTTCGCCGCGAGTTCAAATGATGTCCGGGTCCTTGTCGAGGGCTCGTAAAACAGGTTCACGGTCGTCCTGCCCCTAAGGGCCGGCACCTTTTTTATATCTCTTCCGAGCACGTCCTTGAAACCCGCCGCGGTCTCGATTATCAGGTTTATGTCGTCGGTCGAGAGGTCCTTCAGGCCTGTCAGATCTTTTGAGCGAAGGCTCATTCGAGCACCACCATATCTTCCAGGCCGTCTTCGGACAACTGTACCCTCACGGTTTCATCAAGCGAGGTCGGGATGTTTTTGCCGACAAAATCGGCCTTGATAGGGAGTTCCCTGTGACCTCTGTCGACCAGGACCGCGAGCTGGACCGCGGAAGGCCTGCCCAGGTCCATTATAGCGTCCATGGCGGCCCTTATGGACCTGCCCGTAAACAGGACATCGTCAACCAGGACCACCTTCAGACCGTGTATCTCGGCGGGCATATGGGTCCGCCTCACAACGGGCTGCTCCTTCCTGACATTTATGTCATCCCTGTAGAGCGCGATGTCAAGAATGCCCACAGGTATTTCCGTCCCTTCGATAAGCCCCAGTTTTGACGCCAGCCTTCGGGCTATATGGACCCCGCCCCTTTGAATACCGGCAAGCAGGATGGAACTTACGCCTTTGTTTTTTTCTATGATCTCGTGGGACATTCTGGTAATGGCCCGCTCAATGTCTTTTTTATCGAGCAGGACCTTAGGCATGGAAATACTCTTTTATGGTAATGCAGCTACGCCCCGCGATGCCCGGCGACAAAATATAAAAAAGACCTGGTTCTACAGCCCGGGAAAGCATCGCTTGAGGTATATTTATTTGAACACAGCTCACGCCGACTCCTTCGCCTTTATTAACCTCTCGGGGTTATCTTAAAAGACGGGATATTTAAACATAAAAAAAGACGGCGTGTCAAACAACCCTTTTTCCTTGTATGTTCGATGAAATCGTCTTGACTTTGCGCGCTGCCCGCGCAAATATATAGCATTCGGAAGAATAACCTGCAATAATATGAAAAATTGAAACAGACGATAGATTATGGGCATCCGGTCCGATTTTCAGAAAGAATAACCGGACCGGAATAATAAAGGCTCTCTAAACACAAAGGAGAAAGGTCACCATGAAACAGCCATTGTTTTTTGCGGTTATTGCCGTCCTCTTATTGAATCTCATCACGCCTTCTACTTCCCCCGCGGCGAGCGGGCTGGTCAAAATGGAGGAGGCTGTTGACGTATTAAAAGCGATGACGGAACTCCCTGAAAAAGGGGTCCCGCCGGCCCTCCTCAACCGCGCAAACGGGATCGCCATAATTCCCGGCGTCATCAAAGCAGGGTTCGTCATCGGCGGAAGGTACGGCACCGGGGTAATGGTAGCCCGCGGCAAAGACGGCGGGTGGACTGATCCTTCATTTATTTCGATCGCCGGGGGCAGTATAGGGTGGCAGGCAGGGGTCGAATCCGTTGACATAATCCTGGTCTTTAAAAACCCGGGAAGCATAGACAAAATAATGTCCGGGAAATTCACGCTCGGGGCCGACGCCAGCATAGCCGCCGGTCCTGCCGGCCGTGAGGCAAAGGCGGCCACGGACGTCGAACTCAGCTCGGAGATATATTCCTATTCAAGGAGCAGGGGACTGTTTGTGGGCCTCTCCCTTGAGGGGGCCTCCCTTCAGATCGATCATGAGGCCAACGAAAAGTTCTACGGAAAGGCCGTCACGCCCAGAGACATTACCTCGGGCGTCGGAAAAGACCTGCCTCCGTCGGTGGACAGACTGAAACAGCTTCTGAAGACATATTCGGATAAATAGCGGAGCGGGGTTTCGGGACTTCCGACAAAGGCAGGCAATATGAACGCCTAAAGTCGATGGCTAGATATAGCATAAAAAACAGTTCCACAAATACCTCAAATATAAAAACGAAGGGGCCGGCCTGTGAGGGCTAACCCCTTGTTTTTTAATGGAGCCGGGAAGCGGACTCGAACCGCCGACCTGCTGATCGCGAATTTCAGGTTTTACCGGGTGTCCGGTAATCGTCGGCGTTGATAACCTGACTGTTGCTCAGTTTTCTTCTTTCCCTAAGATAGCTTCCCGCTTATTTCATAGGTGGATTATATTCTTCCCTACGAATCAGCACGTGCAACAGATTTAACCTCAGCTGCTTGCGACAGGGATAATCCTTGACAGTTTTTTCCATGGAATGGTCGTAATGTCTCCGCTGGACAGTTCCCGCTCGCCGCCATACACGAGCCAGGCCGGCCGGCCTGATGTATTCGACAACGCCGCCCACTTTTTCAAGCCGTTAAAAAAATCCGGCGCAACGGTCTGCCCTGCTTTAATCTCGATTGGTTTCAGTTCATCCCCTTCTTCCAGCACCAAGTCTATCTCCAGTCCTTTACTGTCGCGCCAGAAAAACAGATTTGACTGAAAGCCCTGATTAAAGCGCGCCTTCAGGAATTCCGTCACCACAAGCGTCTCAAACAGCGCGCCCCGCTGAGCGTGAAAAGAGATTTGTTCGGGTTCACGTATGCCCATCAGCCATGCAGCCAGACCGGTATCGCAGAAGTAAAGCTTGGGCGCCTTGATGAGGCGCTTGTTGAAATTGCGATAATGGGGACGAAGCAGGTGGATAATATAACTCGCCTCCAGCACCGAAATCCAGGACGAAGCCGTGTTATGTGTGATGCCGCAATCCGAGGCAAGGGATGAAAGGTTGAGCAACTGACCGGTGCGCGCAGCGCACATCTTCACAAAACGCTGAAAAAAAGACAGGTCACGCACATTTATAAGCTGGCGCACGTCCCGCTCTATATATGTTGTCATGTAACCGGCAAACCAGTCTCCGGGTCTGACGTCGCGGTCATACAACGGCGGATACTGGCCGCGAAACAGCAGCTCATCAAGCTCACCGGTGAGTCGTTTCGCTCCAATCAACTCGCCCATAGAAAATGGTAGTAATTGCACCAGCCCCACCCTGCCGGCAAGGGATTGGCTTATGCCTGACAGAAGGCCGAACTGCTGAGAACCGGTCAGCACGAACTTACCGGGGCGCGCATCCGCGTCAACATGTGTTTGCAGATAAGAGAATAATTGCGGAGTGCGCTGTGCCTCATCCAAAACAGCGCCCTTGGGGAACCGGGACAGCAATCCGCGCGGGTCGGACTCGGCCAGACTTCGCATATCAGGGTCTTCCAGCGACAGATAGGGTTTGTCGGGGAAGGCCATCTTGGCAAGCGTTGTTTTTCCTGCCTGACGAGGCCCCGTTATGGCGACGATAGGAAAGCCGCGTGCCAGTCGCATCAATGAAGCATGGGAATCTCTCTTAATCATAAATGTATGCTATCGCAGTACTGCACATATTGTCAATTCTATTTACAATATGTGCAGGCAAAGCAACTCACCTTAATAGTGTGAGGATTCCTGCATGATCAATTTCTTTGCTACTATTCACACCCTAAGTTTCATAAGTGCATCAAAGAAACGCCGCCCGCCAACTGCGGTAAAACCATCCTCCGCTCGCGGCTTCCATTTATAGATCCCCCATGATCTAAGCTCTGCCTTATGCCACCGCTTAAATACCGCATTTGCCGAGAACACAACCGGAAAGGCAGCATAGGCATTCATAAGTTTGAAAATAGTTGAAATATAGTTGGAGGGAATTAAGGGGCTCCAGTGCTTGCCTGAAACCCCTTAAAGATAAAGAAAAAAGTGGAGCCGGGAAACGGACTCGAACCGTCGACCTAAGGATTATGAGACCTTCGCTCTAACCACCTGAGCTACCCAGCCTGGGCTTGTGATTCTAGCGTGAGGGGTGGGGCGGGGTCCAGCGTGGATCGGAGTCAGAAGGTCATGACGCTGCTCAGGTTCAACTGGTAGCGGTCGTTGATGGGGTCGCGGGTGAGGGGGACGGCGAGGG
>JACRLQ010000016.1 GCA_016215155.1 Nitrospirota bacterium | reverse complement strand
TACCATCTTCCGTGATAGCGGGCAACACGTTCATGTTCTGGATTAATGTCCTTAATAATGCAGAAAACACCCACAATCAGATTATCGTCCATGCCGGGTTATCCTCAAATATCTATGACACAGCCCATGATAAGAAGGTCTCTCTTACCTCAGGAAGCAATAATAATGTATTTGGTTCGTTCAAGGTGCCCGCGAATGCTGCTGCGAGTACATATGATCTCAATGTAGATTTATATTTCGATATTGACGAAGACAATAAGATCACCGACAGCGACTTGCTCCTCGCGAGCGCAACTTTTTCTGGTGCTGTCAGCGTGACTTCATCATATACTCCTCCATCCGTAAACCCCGTATGGCAGAATTTCTTCAGCCACAGCGATGATTTTATCTCTTCCATCGAACAGACGCAGGATTGCGGCTATATTGTTGCAGGAAATAAAGACCCTATGACTGCTCCTTATGCGCTGGTATTGAAACTCAATTCAATCGGGGCTCTCGATTGGTCGAATTCTTACGGAGATCCGGATGTCTCGTATTATGGCTACGATATACGACAGACATCCGACGGCGGCTACATTTTATCTATGAACGACTGGGTATTGAAATTAAATTCAGTTGGCGCAATCCAATGGATGCAGTCTGTTACGCAGGCTGAGTCGGGCGAAGTTGCCGCCCGACAGACATCCGACGGCGGTTATATAGTTGCCGGAAATGCCTCAGGCGGAAACACGGACACTCAGATTTGGAAACTTACGTCCGCGGGCGCTTTTGAAGACGGCTGGCCAAAAAGTTATCACGGGAGCTATAGCGGGCCGGCGGGTGGCGCGGTGCCGCCTGATGGAGCCACCGCGATTGAGCAGACCTCAGACGGCGGTTACGTTGTCGCCGGCTGGGTTGACACACTGACATCAGATAATGATGTAAGGGTTTTGAAGCTTTACGCAAATGGAAGTATTCAGTGGGATAAAAAATATGACGGCATCGAAGGAATACATAAAGAAGATCATCCTTTGTCTATACGCCAAACCTCTGATGGCGGCTACATCGTGGGAGGCTGCATCGACTGTTTCGGCAACTCCGATGCTTTGATAATCAAGCTGAATAAAGACGGCGACAAGATATGGAAGCAGACTGATAGTAACATATCAGAAGCGAATTCCGTAAGGGAGATTACAGACGGATATATAGCTGCGGGCGGCAACGGCTTGATCAAGTTTGATAATGACGGCAATGTCCTCTGGAGACAGACCTTTAATGCTAATATCGGCTCCGCCCTCCAAACCTTCGACGGCGGTTATGTCCTGGCAGGAGACAAGTGGAATACCGTCAGTAAAAAAGAAGAAGCCTGGATATTTAAAGTCGGCGGAAACAGCGATATTCCAGCTATGGCGACGCCGAATGGCGTAATATCGTCTAGCTATCCTTCGACTCTTTACCCTATACTCAGTACTGATCCGGCCACTGCAAAGCCCCTCGCCGTTGGAGCAACCGATGACGGAATTATGAGACTGCAAATAGGTTTTCAGTGGTTCGCGTGTCCCGTGGATATATATCTTTTCATCTATGCGCCCGGCGTGAGCTCCGATTATTTCGTGATCAAACCAGATCTCAGTCTCCAGCCGCTTTCTCAAGGTTTCATGCCATGGAGAAAGAGCGTTACAGGTCCAATTGACGAAGGCCTTTTCGGCGATATTCCGCTTGCCGCGCTCCCCGCCAGTACTTACATGTTCTACGCTATAGTAACACCTGCCGGGACGCTGAATTCATATTATCTATGGGACACTAATTTTATCGTGCCGCCTCCCATATTGGCAAAGATGTACGCCTATATAACAGTTACACCGGATTCATATACGTTCGGGAACATAGAATCAGGAGCCACATCATCCATTCAGACCTTCACTATCACAAATAGCGGCTACTCAGGCCTTTCAATTCAGGCGCTCCAAATCACCGGGCCAAATTCCACTGACTTCACTATACAAAGCACCGACTGCCCGGGAACGGAATTGGCGCTTTTCAGTAGTTGTGCCGCACAGGTAAGATTTGCGCCATCGACTTCAGGAGAGAAGACTGCGTCCCTCAGCATCACTTTTACCGATACTACATTGCCGGGTTTTGATGTACAATTGAGCGGAACGGGAACGTCGCCAGTGCCCAAGATAGCAGTTTCTCCAACTGCCAATGATTTCGGGAGCATTAAAGTAGGCGATGCTTCAGCTCTCCAGACCTTCACCGTATCAAACTCTGGCAGTCTGGATCTTGTTATCCGCACAATCGCTTTAACTGGCGCAAATCCCTCAGACTTCACCAAAGGCGCTGATACATGCACAGGCCATACAATTGTCCCTCAGGGGCGTTGTACAGTCCGGGTCATGTTCTCCCCTGTTCTTACAGCTGGACTAAAAAGTGCAAATTTAGCGATCCCTTCCAACGATCCTGTGACGCCGACGTTCAACGCATCATTAAGCGGCATAGGAGTAAACCCAGTACTTACGGTCAGCAAATCAGGATTAGGGACGGGGATAGTTACAGGTTATCCTACAGGCATAAACTGTGGCACCACATGTGCAGCCCCGTACAATTGGGGCACTCAAGTTACTCTGACAGCCGCTCCTGGGGCAAATTCGGCCTTCACCGGCTGGTCAGGCGGTGGCTGCAGCGGCACGGGAAGTTGCGTGATAACGTTGAACGCCGACACAGCCGTGACGGCCGACTTTGTTCGCACATATACACTCACAGTGAGCACGTCCAGATCCGGAATACAAACACATATTGGAGCAGGCGCCGTTATCGGGACAGCGCCATCTGTTATAAACTGTGGCGCCGTTTGCTCTGAGACTGTCAATGACGGCACTGTAATCTGGTTGAACGCCTCGCGTGAGACAAACTCAAACTTCACCGGATGGACAGGATGTCCACCATCTCAGCAGGAACCATCAAAATGTTCCGTCACGCTAGATTCGAATAAAACTGTAATCGCCGGATTTGCAATTAAGACGTTCTCCATCACCGAATTGCCTGGCGGAGGCGGGACGATTACCCCCAGTACAATTTCAAACGGGGCATGGATAACATCACCTCATACGGCAATCGTCACCTACGAATCCAGCCCAACATTTACGATTACGCCTGACCCAGGCGCGACTTTTATGGACG
>JACRLQ010000002.1:24324-42042 GCA_016215155.1 Nitrospirota bacterium | reverse complement strand
CGAGCAGCAGATATGTATATACCGTAGTCTTCATAATTTCCCTGGCCGTTTCATCGGCCGATTCAGCGCTCATATCGACGGAACTTCAGGGCAGGCTTGTCGCCGCGGGGTCATCTGACGAAATAGCCGTCGTCGTAAACCTTGCCGACAGTGTCCGGCCCGAGGATATTTCCGCGTTCTCAGGCGCAAAGGGGACGGGCGGGAAGGCCGCGAGATACGGCGCGCTTGTCGGAGCTCTTAAGGACAAAGCCGATAGGACGCAGGGGGAGGCGGCAGCCCTTCTTAAAACGAGGGGCGCGAAGAATATAAAACCGCTCTGGCTCACCAACTCCGTCGCCGCGACCGTCCCGGCTTCGCTGATAGATGAAATCAGCGGGCTTTCTTCCGTCGGATCGATCGAGCCTGACACCGTCATCCGCGCCCCTGCTTTTGATTCCCTCCGGAGCACCCCTTGGGCAGCCTCCGCTACTGAATGGAACATCAGCAGGATCAAGGCCCCCTCACTGTGGAACGCGGGATTGTCCGGCACGGGGATTGTGGTGGCAAGCCTGGACACAGGGGTGGATGTCACTCATCCCGATCTCCATGAGAGGTGGAGGGGAGGGGCCTGCGCGACGCCGCCCGACTGCGACAGCTGGTATGATCCGCATACAAATTCTACCGTGCCGTATGACCGCGCGGGGTCTTCCTTTGCCGGCCACGGGACGGGCGTCATGGGCCTCATGCTGGGGAGTTCTCAGGTTGACCGTTACGGCGTGGCCCCGGAGGCCGCATGGATATCGGCCAAGATATTCGACGACAGCGGGTTGACGAGTGTCAGCACCATCATCTCGGCCCTTCAGTGGCTGCTTGCCCCGGGAGGAAATCCGGCAAACGCCCCGGATGTAGTAAATAACTCCTGGGGTTTCGACAGCACTGCCTGCGAATTCCATTCAGCCCTCGACACTGCTATCCGGACCGTCCGAGGCGCGGGGATGGCGGTTGTTTTTTCAGCGGGCAACAGAGGGCCGGGTCCCTCGACAAGCGCCAGCCCTGCCAATTACTCCGGAAACTTCGCCGTCGGCGCCTCGGACTTCAGTGATGCCGTCGCTGGTTTCAGCAGCAGGGGGCCTTCGGCATGTCCTGACAGGACGACGGTCTTTCCCAATATCGTCGCGCCGGGGACTAAGGACAACACCGTCCCCGGAGTGGGCATATATACGTCCGCCCCTGCCGGCGCATACAGGACGGTCCAGGGCACTTCCTTCTCAGCGCCGCACGTCTCCGGCGCCATGGCCTTGCTGTTGAGCGCATTCCCGTCATTGACGCCGTCTGAGCTCGAGACCTCCCTGGAGCAGACCGCGACGGGCCTTGGGGCCCCCGTACCGAATAACGACTCAGGCCATGGCCTTTTAAATATCGAGGCCGCCTATAAAGATATCTTTATCGCGATCAAGGGAGATGTTTCAGAGATCGCCTCGTCTCCGCCGTCCATGGCCTTTGGCGATGTCGCCTCGGGGACCGGCTCCCCGGTCGTTACGTTTCTGATCGCCAACAGGGGAACGGCGGACCTGGCGATAGACGCGGGCCCCGGCGGGGTCACGATGAGCGGCGCCGATCCCGGAGACTTTATTATCTCGGCCGACGCCTGTTCCGGGGTCACACTCCCGTCACTTGGGAGCTGCTCCGTGAGCGCGTACTTCCGTCCGGTCACTGTGGGCCCGAAAAACGCCCTCCTTCAGGTGGCCTCTGATGATCCCCTTACTTCCGTCCTTGATGTCCCTCTGTCCGGCACGGGGGTCTCCCCCTTTTCCGTCGCCCTGGTCCGCTCCGGCGTCACGGTCGGGCTGTATTCATCGATACAGACCGCCTATGGGAACAGTCAGTATTGGGACATCATTAAACTCAGGAACACGACGATAACCGAAGATCCTGATTTCAACCTGGTCCCGGGGATAGCGGTCAGCCTCATCGGAGGATATGACTCGGGGTTTGGGTCCCGGACGGGGCTGACGGTCATTTCAGGGACGCTGACCATCCGAAGCGGAACAGTCACTGTAGAAAATATAATCCTGCGGTGAAAAATTGCTGTTCATGGACCTGATTACCAAAACTGTGTAACCGATTACATAGTTTTGGTAACGAACTACCCGTTTATAATGCCGATATTTTATTGGAAACCTTTGTTATCAGGCAGTTACAAAAGGGGTATGGACTTTGCTTATAATCAGGTATCATTATGATATTGCCGAACGAAATAATATACGTCTTCTGCCAATGGCAGTCTTTACCGAGGAGGTCTTTATGAAAAAAATCCTGTTGTCCATCCTGGCGCTGGTGCTGACCGTAATCGTGCCTGTCATCGACCTCCATGCGGCCGCCATGACGGATTACTGCATGAACCCGCCCTTTATCGTAGGCGGTGTCACGCCCAACCTCCTTATGCTGATCGACAATTCGTCGAGTATGTTCGACCTTTCCTATCTGGATAAGGGCAATGTTTCGGGTGCTACGATAAATAGAAAACCTTACTACTGCTATGACGAGACCTATAATTCCGGGACCACATACGTCGGATATTTCGAATCCGACCAGAATTATGAATACGACTTTGCAAATAACTATTTTTATGTCCAGACGGCCGCTTTCCCCGGTTTTTGCGACAAGTTCATAGCCAACCAGCTATGCATAAACGGCACGCCTGCAACGGTCACAAGGTTCGTCGCAAAGGGCAATTATATGAACTGGCTTACGGCCTCGAAGTTCGATATAGAAAAGCAGATATTGACAGGCGGCAAGTATATCGAGGGCCAGTGCTCAGTGACCACGACCCAGAGCTGTTATACCGATGCCGACTGCCAGAACCCGGCGTGTCCGGCCTGCGGCGCGGGAGAGACCTGCACCGGCAGGCTCCAGGCGGAGTCGAGGGGATGCGTCGGAAGGAGCTTCATAAAGGAGGCCCTGACGGCCGATTTTGTAAATTACATAGACAACCCTATCGGCACCGGCACCGATCCGAACAACTCTTTAGGGATCACCTTCGGGGTGCACGGGCCCGTCGATGCGACAAACCCGACTGCAGTGTCAAAGGGCGGCCTGACGACGATCGACATATTCGTCGGGGACTACGATCAGTCCAAATGCCAGGCCGCGGTCGAGGCCTTTGAAACGGGGGCATCTAAGGCGGTGCTGACGGGCGCCATCAGCAGCTGTATCGGCTATACCTCATCGAACAGAAATACGTGCCAGTATAACCAGAGCATAATATGCACCACGGACGCAGATTGTGGCTACTCACTTACCCCCGGGACCTGCGGAGGGGTCGCTCCAGACGGGATATGCGGACCCCTTGGCGGCGGGATATGCACTGCCACGACTGCGGGAACCTGTAATATAGATAACGGCGCCTGTCCGGCCTCGGGCGCGGCCAACGGGACATGTGTCGGTGGGTCGAAAAACGGTTTTGCCTGCACAAAAAACGCCAACTGCACGGGCGGCGGAACCTGCACCAGATATTGCGTGGGCGGCGGCAGGGCAGGGGCTGTCTGCGGCACCAACAACGGCAGTGATAACAGCCTCTGCGCCTTCAGCGCATGCACTACAGGCGATATCGGAAAGACGCCCTGTGCGGTCGCCGCGGACTGCGACCTCAAGACATGCACAAACCCCGGAAAGACATTCGGCCTGTCCTGTGTCGTTCCTGCAGGCTGTAATTCCGGTTCATGCACCGCAGGACTTCCGGCCACGACCTCCTGCCTTATCAATGCTGACTGCAATTCGGGCGTGGCCCATTGCACGGCCGGCCAGCCGCCCGCAACCATATGCACGGCGAACTCTGACTGTGATCTCACCGTAACAGGATTTGGACAATGCCTCCCTCCCGCTGATGTCCAGATCAAATCGACCTATGGCCAGAGCATGCATTCCTGCTACCAGTATCTGCAGGGGACACCGAACGTCCCCGGAAGTGACGAAGTCCAGCAGGTAACCAACAACGCCGGCTGCAGCCAGATATATACGCAGTATAAGACCTGCCTTGGAGGTTCAAACGACGGAAAGGTCTGCACAACACTGGGAGTAACCGCCGAGTGTCCCGGCGTTTCGGCCACATGCATAAACGGCCCGAACGCGATAAGACCGGGAAGCCCGGTGCTCCTCTGCAGCACCTCATATGCCGGGTACTGTGCTTCGACCACGGACAACTGGCTCACCACGACATGGAGGGCGAGGCAATACGCTTCTGCCGATGAATGCGTCAAGGAAATGTATGAAGACTATTGCAACGCAGCCGATGTTCCGCCGGTGGTTGACCCGACCGACGCGCCTTCTGATACCTCACAATTTTCGAACCTTCCCGCCATATTAAGCGACATCGGCATAGGCGGGCAGCTCGGTCAGTGGATAAAGCAGCTCAACGTACTCGTAAAACCTAGGTCCGAGCCGAAGAACGTCCTCCAGGAGTTTTCCGGACTCATCCGTATGGGGGCGATGACCTTTAACTATAACGGTACCGCCTCGGAATGCAATAAATACTGTACGAACGACCATGCCAGGACCTGCACAGTCGATACAGACTGCTCTATTCCTGCGCCTGCCGGCACATGCACCTATCCGGTGCCCTGTCCCCTCGTCTGTTCCAATGACGCTACAAAGGTCTGTAAGACTTCCCTGGACTGCTCAGGAGGCGGGACCTGCTCAGTGAAGGACACGAAGAATATGGACGGCGGACAGATAATAAATTATGTCGAGGACTCCGCCGGCACACATTACTCCGGGCTCATAAAAGCTATTGACGACATCTCTGCCTCAAGCTGGACACCCTATGCCGAGGCCTTTACCGATGCCATGGGATTCTTAGCCCGCCGGCAGACATGCTCAAACAATCCGGCCGCGTTTTGTTCGAAGGACGCTGATTGCCCGGGCGGCACATGCCTGGCCCCGAAATATTGCTCGAACGACCAGACCTTTGCCTGTAACAATGACTCTGACTGTGTCTTCGGGTTTTCATCAGGACAATGTAACAGATTTCCGAGCAGGGGGTTCAGGTTCAACGCGGTCTGCTCTACCACGACAACCACGGCGTGCAGTTATGACTCCCAATGCCCTGCCGGCGAAAGGTGCGTTGACTATGACTTAAGGCGTAACCCCTCACAGTATAAATGCCAGGCTAACAATATACTTCTGATAACGGACGGTATGTCAACCGCGGACCGCAACTCCTCTATGAACGCCCTGGTGAGCGTTTATAATGACGGCGACGGTTTTACCACCACAAACGCCACGGCGGCAACCGCTTGTCCAAAATACGGCGGAAGCAGGAACCTCGACGACCTCGCCTGGCTCGCTAAAAACAGGAACATCAAGACCTTCAGCACCGCCGGCGGCTCTACGGCCGCCCCGTCGAACCTGAGCGAGTTCATCACGACCCATGTGGTCTTTACAGGTGAGGAAGACACGACCCAGGCCGATGAGTGTAACCCGAAGACGCTTATGTCCCAGACCGCCACAAACGGCGGGACCTCGCTTTATAACCCTACTAACCCTACAGAGCTCAGAGAGAACCTCACCGACGCGCTGAAAAACATCTCTTCGAAGTCGGCCTCGGGTACCGCGGCCTCGGTTTTGGCCTCGGGGGAGGGCTCGGGCGCGAACATCGTTCAGGCGATCTTCTTCCCTTCGAGGCAGGTAGGAGCGACCAAGATCGACTGGACGGGTATCCTGCAGAACCTCTGGTATTTCATAGATCCCCAACTCTCCAACTCCAGCATCAGGGAGGACTCTAATGTCGATAAAGTCCTCGAGGTGAAGTCCGACTGTCTTTCCACGTATGTCTTTGATACGGTTACCAGCGAGACGAAGGCGAGGCTTCAGCTGGATGCAAACGGAGACGGAATAGCCGATGCCAACTGCCCCCGGCTGGCCGCTACCCCTGACCCCCTTTATACCTCATTCGACACTGTCAAAAACCTGTGGGAGGCAGGGAGCATGCTCTTCAGCCGGGCCGCCTCCGACAGAACGATCTACACGAACCTCAACCCGACAAACGCAACTCTTGCGCTTACGTCTTTCGTTGATACAAATGCCGCAGGCATAAGGCCCTTTCTTAACCTTAATGCGCCATATAACGACAACACAAATGCCTCCGCGGTCATAAATTACGTGAGGGGCGTCGACGGAGGCACGGTAGAAGGCAATACTACGAGGAACCGGACAATCACCATCGGGACCGAGACAAAGCCCTGGAAGCTCGGGGATATCGTAAATTCGACCCCCAGGATCCAGTCCTGGACACCACTGAACCTCTATCACGAAGCCTATGGCGACGTAAGCTACAAGGAATTTGTTTCGACGAACGCCTATAAGTCCAGGGGTATGGTCTATGCCGGAGGAAACGACGGGATACTCCATGCCTTTAAGCTTGGCCTTCTTGGTGTTGTCCCTAATGAGACTGACGTCAAGGCCTCCCTGGGCGCGCACTGCTCGGTCACCACGAGCAGGGCCTGTATCTGCCGGAGTCCCCTTACATACCCGTGCGCTGCCGCCTCGGCGAACCCGTCATGCCCCGGCGTCGAGACCTGTGTCATGGATTCCGACCTCGGCAAAGAGGCCTGGGGGTTCATCCCCAAGCACGCGCTCCCATACCTCAAATATATGGCTGACGGGTCATACTGTCATATATACTCCATCGACGCGACGCCTTTTTTGTTCGACGCCAGTATTGCGATCGACAACACTGTCGCGCAGCCTGCCGCCTGTAATTCAACCGAGTACTGGAAATGCAATAAGACCAAAGACAGTTGGAAAACGGTGCTCATAGGCAGCATGAGGTTAGGCGGCGCATGCCGTGACATCGCTTCGACCTGCGCGGATTGCATCAAAACCCCTTCAGCTGACCTGGGGTTTTCCTCTTATTTCGCGCTGGACGTCACCGACCCCTCTAATCCGGCCCTTATGTGGGAGTATTCGAACCCTGATCTCGGCATGTCAACATCAGGCCCCTCACTCATCAAGATCAACAACAAAAAATGCTCGTTAACCACCGCGACATTCTGTAACACGGACGCCGACTGCCCTCCCACTGAGACCTGCAAAGGGGACTCTACCGCTAACGGCAGATGGTTTGTGTTGCTGGGAAACGGCCCCAACGGATATGTAAACCCGGCAGCACACCAGTTTCTGGGCATCACTTCTCACTATGACAACGCGGGTAACTGGCATCAGAATACGGAACCGAGACTGTTTGTGCTGGACCTCAAAGACGGAAGCCTCCAGACTACGCTCGGTCTGTCGCCTTCCTGGCAATATCACTCAGGCTTCGTCGGGTCCATCGTGAATTCGGTCATTGATTTAAACAGAGATTATTCCGATGACGCGATGTATTTCGGTTATACCAGGACGAGCCGTGACTCGGCGCCGGGGAGGTTTGATTCCGTAGGTGTTTCAAATTTTCATCCTGACGGCGCAATGACCGGAAATAATCAGTTGAATTTCAAAGAGACGGTTGCATGGCCTAACAGCAACGTGCCTGACGCCTATAAAGGGAGCTTTATCGAAATTGTCGACTCGACGAATAGATGGATGACGAGACTGATTTCCGCCTACGATATCGCGAAACGTTGCAATGTCACTACAGCTACAACCTGTAAGGTAAACGGAGACTGTCCGGCCGGGGAGAATTGCGTGGCATGGAAAAAGGTCATGACCCTTGACACCCCTCTTCCTACGACTCTGCTCTTTGATTCATGGTATGTGTTCCCCGGTTGGACAGAGGGGGGCGTCGCGCGGCTTTTTACAAAAAATGACCTTAACCCCGCAAACTGGGCCGTCTCACCCCTGATCACGAACACGGGTCCTGTAACGACCTCAGTCGGGAGGCTCCTTAGCACTAGAAATAACATTTTGCGGTTATATTTCGGGACCGGAAGGTACTATTACAAGATAAACGGCATCCTTGACGACGCTAATTCCCAGAGAAAGCTCTTCGGTCTGATCGAGCCGTGCTATTCCGTCTCCGGCCTTGACACAACCTGTACCACTGCCGCGACGGCCCCGCTCGATACGGATAGCCAGACGGTGACGAACGTTGACAACTGGTACATACCGCTTGATCCGGCGGGTACTGGCTACACTGCGGAGCGGGTAACGACCGACACTACTACAACACGCCTGGGGGCGGTCTTTTTTACGACTAGCAAACCAAGTGACGACGTCTGTTCTTATGGCGGTGTGACGCACCTGTGGGGGGTCAGGTATGACACCGGCGGGGCGATACCTGCCGGTGTGCTCAAAGGCAAGGCGATCGTACAGCTTTCTACCGGAGCCATCGATCAGATCTCGCTCGACACCGCCTTCACGGAGCGGATTGACACTAATACCAACAGAGGACGAAGGTCGGCCATGCTTCAGGGAGCTCCCCCTGCAAGCGGGGCCCCGCCTAGCGGCCCGCCGCCGCCTATTGATACGATTTTTCATATTAGGAAGAAATAGGATATGTGCCGTTGTCATGTTTTTAATGATGAACTATTAGAAAGACGTCATTCCCGCGGAGGCGGGAATCAAGGTGCGCGCAACTTTCTGAAAGGAATGGATCCCCGGCAAAGGAACTCGGGGATGCCGACCAAAGAGGCTGCTTTCGAGACAGTCAGAAGGCTCGACAACAGAGGTGTAACACTCGCGGAGCTGCTCATCGTCACCTCGGTAATCGCGATCCTTACAGTGGCGTTGGGCTTCTCCTATGTCGGATGGATGGGCGGCTATAAGGTCGAGCGTGAGATCAGGCAGCTCTATGCGGCGATGCTTGACGCAAGGACCCGGGCCGTCCAGTTCAATCTTACCTATTTTATGGATATCTCTACCGACGGCAAATTTTACCGCATCTCCCAAGATGACAGCGAAGGCACCGCCGCGGCAAAGCCCAAGGAAGGTGACGGGATATTCCAGGCCCAGGCCGCATGGGCTGCGATACAGGCCTCAACCCCCGTAAACTGGGGGGGGGCGGCCGATACGACTGACGGGACCATTACGGCGCTTTCACATAAGACGGAATTAACGACCAAAACAGGTTCTCTGGCAGGGCTCTATGCGGCCCGCAACTCCACACCCCTGACAGGTGTCAATAACTTTATGCTGGGGTTTGACAGACGCGGCATAATGAAAAACATGATAGGTCAGACGAATATCCAGAATGCCGGGACATTCCCGGCGAGTTACGGCTTGAGTATCTGCCTGTTCACGGATTATGACGGTAACGGGACTTCGGATTACAGCCCTGATTATGACTGTATTAATCTGACTGAGACATCGATAAAGCTGGGGAAATTGAAGATGCAGAATACCGATCCGGCATTGGGCGGGAATAATCCATGTCAGAATGCCTATAATAGTGTGGCGCAGGTGGAAAACCCATATGGCTGTCTCTCGAAATAAGCGGCTCACCCAATCCGGTGTTACCCTCGTAGAGGTAATGATCGCGATGGTCATCATGCTTATTGTGTTCATGGGTCTGATTCAGGCGTCTCTTTTGAGCATAGAAAACAACCTGAGCAACGAGATAAGGGACGAGGCGACCAGGATCGGCTCGGAGTATATGGCCGCTACCAGGTCCACCGCCTGGGAAAACGTTGCCAATTTAAGCTGGCCGACTGTGACCAGAAATTTCAGGAGCCGCCAGCAGAGCTATTCCGTGTCAAGGTGGACTACGATACCCGGTAATACTAACATCAAACAGGTCGAGATCTCGGTCGTGTATGCCGACAGAAATGCCTGGAGCACCATAATGTTCAGGTCGATCCTGAGGCAGGCGCAATGATCAGAAAAAATTCTCCCGCGCTCATTTTCGATCATAAGGGGTTTACCCTGGTCGAACTGATGATCACGATGGTGATGTTCGTTTTCGTCGTTGCGGCGATGTCGAATATCTTCTCGGGCCTGTTAGGCCAGTTCAAGCAGCAGTCAAGGGTGGCCGAAAGTAATATCGAAGGGGTAGTGGGGCTCGAACTTTTGAGGTATGATGTTGAGCAGGCCGGCTTCGGACTGCCGTGGGTCCTTGAATGGAGTGGAATTACCGCTACATACAGCGAGGCCATTCCCGGGGCGCCGGTCACGAGCAACCCATGGAACGCTTCCCTGCATAATGATTCCGCGGCTCCCCGGGCCTTTGTCCTGGCCGATAATATAGCGCCGCCGGACGCAAATAGCCCCGGCCTCAATAATTCCGATTATCTGGTTGTCAGGGCCACCAATGTGGGCACAAACAATGCCGCCCACAAATATTCGCAAATCAATAACTGGGGGAGTTTCAACACAATGACCACATGGAATGCCGCCGACGATAACCTCGCCACGGGCGACTATGTGATTGTTCAGAAGCCTAATCAGATGGCCACTTACAAAAGGGTGCTGATCAACAACGGCAACGCCGCCGGGACTTGGACCACCTTCAATGCCGTCGGATCTTTCACCGCTGCCTTTCAGCCCGGCCTATTTAGCAGCAATTCATTCATTGTCTATGGTATCGGCAAGACTACCGCCCCGAGGATGCCCTTTAACAGGGCCGACTATTACGTGAGAAGGCCCCAGTCGAATGTGCCGTCAAGGTGCGCGCCCGGCACAGGGATGCTGTATAAGGCCACTGTAAACCACGCAGACGGTAAGCTCACTGAACTGCCCCTTCTGGACTGTGTCGCAGACATGCAGGTCGTAATAGGCTCCGACACTTCCACCACGGGGACCGGGCAGGTCAATTTATATTCGACCTCCACTCCGGGTGCTTCGGCCACCGCGGCGGAGACGGTCCGAAACCAGATGAAGGAAATAAGGATATATATCCTCACTCACGACGGGCAGATGGACCCCTCATATCAGTTTACCAATCAGGCTAATTTACTACAGCCGCACATATATAAGATAGAAGATCCTGATGCCGGTTTATTAAATTATGGGCCGAGCCCGCCTGCAAGTGCCCCCGGCCTGAATTTGCTGGCGGCTGTAGGGGCCAATTATCTCAACTACAGGTGGAAGTTATATACGCTTATTATATCGCCTTATAATCTCAAATGACGAGGCTAAAATGAGAAAAAAAATAGGACTTATAAGACCTATAGGACATATAAGATACATTGGAAATGAAAAAGGCATAGCGCTTGTCATGGTCCTGGTCCTCTCCATGATCGCGCTTGCGATCGTCTCCGCCCTTCTTTATATGCTGACCCAGGGCACCCGGGTGTCAGGCTACCATAAGGTGTTCAAGTCAGCTGACGAGGCGGGTATCGGGGGAGTATCCGCAGTGCGTGAGATGATAAAAAACAGGGGGACGCTCACCTGGACTTCAGTCATGCAGAATGCTTGCCTTACTCAGAAGCTCTCGACTACCGGGGGTTCCTCGGTTCCATCGACATGGCCGAGTTGCGGTGCGGACCAACTCAGCGAGGACCCCACAGTCAGTCCCGACATGACGGTCGATCTTCCCGGGCCTCCCGGGACTTCTTTTAAAACGTATATCAAGATAATCGATACTATCCAGGGAAACACGGACCCGGGGGGGCTGGTCCTTTCAGATGACCTCAGGACGGAGGGCGTTGTTACTGCCACTGCGGACATATCTTTTACGCCGCCGCCTATCCCATATCTACATAGGATAGAGGTCCAGACCCAGAATACCGCAAACCCCAGGGAACGCTCCCGTTATTCGGTGCTTTACGGATATTAGGGTAATGCATCACCGGGGTTGACCCACCCTGCTGCTTCCTCACGGCAGAGGCCTATTACTCAATCCGTTACCTTTTGTGTAAAATCTTCAGTTGCGGGTGGTGAGTTGTATTACTCCTTTCGAAGCATTACTAACCCGGTCGTCAGATCAGATTTGTGGTTTTACTGATGGACGAATTTGTATGATAATAGGGCATATTATGAATAAAAATATAGTGGTTCTTTTAGCCTTCGCAGTGTTATTTGCTGCCTGCACTTCTGAGAAGCCGGCGGTCACCGGTACCAGCGCCTCAGGACAGGCGGTAATACAGCCTTTATCCGGTCCGGCAGCAGGTCCAGGAGGGGGGGGCGCGTCATATGCCCTTATTCTCAGGCCCGATACTGCCAGGGCTAACACGACCTTATCTCTTGAGGCACAAGGTTTTAATCCTGGCAACGCGAAGATAGAGTGGTTTATAAACAGCACGTTGCCGTACACGGGAGAGAACGCCCCCACGCTCAAAGGCGGGATCGCAAAAAAAGGGGATACTGTTCATGCGCGGGCCACGATTGCGGATAAAGAGGTGATCTCAAACACGATCAAGATCAGCAATACCCCGCCTGTTATAGGCAGAATCAAAAGGGTGCCCAGGCTCTTTAACCCGACTGAGCCCTTTGGAGTCGAGGCCATGGGCACTGATACCGACGGAGACGAGGTGACATTCATTTACGAATGGAGGAAAAACGGTGAAATGGCGGGGACCGGGAGCCGCTTCGATGGACCTGTCAAAAAAGGAGACAGGGTGAGCGTAAAAATCACACCTTTCGACGGAGAGGAGTATGGACGTCCTGCCTTCATGACCAATGATATCGTAAACATGCCGCCGATGATCATCGACGATAAGGACTTCAAATTCGACGGCTCGGTGCTCACCCATAAGATCAAGGCGGTTGACCCTGACGGCGATCCCATCACTTATTCCCTGAAGAACCCTCCTGCCGGCATGAGTATCGACGCATCGTCAGGGCTTGTTACATGGACAGTCCCGGAGACATACCGGGAAAAGGGCTCCTACACCGCCGTTGCAACAGACCCTAACGGGGGGGAATCGTTCCAGCTCTTTAATTTCGATATGAGCAGGTAGGGGCGATCCCCTGTGGTCGCCCGGCTTTGACTCTTAATGTGTCTATAAAGGAGTATAATTGCGATGAAATTACTGATATGCCTGTCCATGACATTATGCATCCTGATCGGCTGTCTGCCTGCCATTGCCGCCCAGATGGGACCCGAATCCTATTTCGACGACGGTAACGCCTATTATAATGACGAAAAGTATGATAAGGCCGTCGAGGCTTACAGCAGGGCGCTTGCGATCGTCCCGGGCTATGCGGCGGCCTCATATAACCGGGGGCTTTCATACTACAGGCTGGGTAAGCTCGACCTTGCCATCGCGGATTTTAACAACGCCGTCTCGAACGGGTATGACAAGCCGGACATCTATGGCAGCAGGGGGCTCGCCTACCTCAAGACCGCCCAATATAATTTCGCGGTCGAGGACTACTCAAAGGTGATCGCGGCCAATCCCCGTTTCCCCGACGCCTACCATAACCGCGGGATCGCCTATGCAAACTCCGGAAAGTATGACGAGGCGATAGGGGATTACAATAAGGTGCTTGAACTGAGGCCGGGCGATGTCAACGCGTATGCCTCGCGCGGTGTCGCCTATGTCAGAAAGGCGATGGTTGACCTTAAAAAGGCCTGCGATATGGGAAGCCAGAGCGCCTGCGAAAACCTCAGGCAGATCTCGAAGTAGGGGCATGGCATGCCATGCCCCTACTCTTATTTATGACAGTTCTGACACTCCGACGAGCCGAACGCGGCCTCGCCGTTATGACATTTCCCGCAGAATTTATTCTCATACAGATCGTCCATCTTCATGCCTGAGCCGCCCTTTTTATACCTGAATATCGAGGTGTGACAGTTGCCGCACTCGAACATGGCGGTATGGGTCTCATGGCTGAAGACCGCGGCCGACATGGTGTTCGATGGATACACCAGGTCTTTTTTGATCGCGGAGAGGTTATGGCACTTCGCGCATTCTTTCGAAGAGAAGGCCGCCTTCCCGTTATGACATTTACCGCATGTGCCGCCTTTATACATCTCTTCCATGGTGATCTGGTTAGATCCCTTTTTCATGCGGAAAGGAACAGGATGACATTCCCTGCAGCCATGCCTTTTTGAGTGGTCCTGGTGCGAGAAATTGACCGGCAGGCCTGAACTTGCAAATGAAATAGAGGTCATTTTATGACAACCGTTACAGGTGTCTTTATTAAGGGCCATCTCCCTGTGGGGCTTTATAAGATGACACTGGTTGCAATGGACCCCCAATCCGGCGTGCTTTTCGTGTGAGAACCTTCCCTTCTGATCGACGGAAAACTTTTCATAGGAATGACACCTGAAGCAAGGCAAAGAGGCGTCCTTCAGGGATGAAATGAGCGGGGATTCCTTTTCCCCCTCAGCCGCCTTGTGGTCCGTCTTCCAGCTGCAGGAAAACAGAGCCAGGGTCAGAGACAAAATGGCCGCAATTCTGAGCATTGTGCCTCCTTCAGTCCTTTTTGGTTTTCCCTGTATCTTCAGGGAAGAGCAGTTCATATTCGAGAGGGTGGTGATGTTTGAGCGTATCGGTCGATATCTTTCCAGTTATCCATATCCAGCTCATCGGGAATACGTCCGGCTTAAGGTGCTCGTTGTAAAAATGCCAGAACAGGATGAAGACGATGGCGAGAAGGGCCTCGTCGCTGTGCATGATCGACAGGACTTCCCATATCCAGCCCGCGGTGAATTGGGGGATGAAGTTCGAAAAGAAGATCGGAAAGGCAAGGGCAAAGCCCGAGGTCCCGATGATGAACATGCCCCAGAAGACCGCCCAGTAGTCGAATTTCTGCGCGTAAGAAAATTTGCCGAACTTCGCCTTTTCTTTCGACAGCCCGAGGAAGTACATGAAATTCTTCACGACGTCGAGCACGTCCTTTGGAATCGGGATGACGGTCGTCCGGGTACTCCAGGTTATCTTTCCCATGGCGATCAGGTATCCCAGATATATCACATGCGTGACAAAGTCCAGGAGCATGGTAACGCCGGCGATGCGGTGAATGAGTCCGGCAGTTTCGGCCCCCCCCCAGACCCGTATCCACATGCTGGCGGCGCCCTGCGGTTCATGGGCGTATTTCAGGCCCCAGCCGGTGAAGCTCAGAAGCAGGAAGGTCGTGAACATGACTACGTGCTGGATCCTGAATATGATATCGAACCTTTCTATTTCCTTAGGGATTTCCTTTGTTTCAGACATTGCGGTCTTGCTCATTATTCTTCCCTCCCCTTTCTGAATATAGCGTCCCTTATGTCCGAAAAGGCCTCAAGGAGCACATGTATGACGATAAAAGCGAAGGTGCTCAAAAGCAGCACGATAAGCGCCTTCTCCGTGTAATGGGGGATCGGACCGGGTTTCTGATGCGTAATCGCCGGTATGAATTTTTCATTGGCCCCTTTATGGCATTTCCCGCAGGTCACCAGCCTGTTTTTACCGAATACCGGAGAGTTGGGGTCTGTTTTGGTCATGATGTCGTGCGCGTTGTGGCAGCTTGCGCAGACGGGCACCTTTGTGTGGCCCAGGTGGAGTTTACGGCCATGGAAGCTTTCCTTGAAACTCTCCATCACGTTTTCCTGGAGCTTGTACTTTTCGATTATCCTGATGTCGCCGTGGCATTTTCCGCAGGTCTCGACCTGATGGGCGCGTCCGATTTTTGAGGCAGGGTCCTTGGCCTTTACTATGTAATGCGGAGACCCGTGGCAGTCGACGCAGAGCGCTCCGTCCGTCTGATGCTTTTCGATGATATTTTTGCCGTGCGCGCTGGCGAGCACCTTTTGGTAAGTCTCCTCGTGGCATTTGATGCAGGCCGCTGCCGCGACGGGATCGACGGTATGCTTGGAGGATATCTTCCGTGAAAGTGACGCGACAGGCTCGGAAACCGCAGCGGAAGGGGAGCCATGCGGATTGTCGGTAAATCCGGCGTGACAGTCGGTGCATGTAAGGCCCCCGTGGACGGACGACTGGAAACGGTCTGAATCGACATTGAGCTCGATAATCGCGCCGCCCGCGGTCTTGATTCTACCCTTCATGGAGGTGTGGCAGGCAAGACAGCCGGCCGTTTCCGAGGACAGCGCCGCAGAAGGAAGTCCCAGGGCAAGAAACAAAAGCGGTGCAACGATCATCAGTAATTTTTTTGACATAAGCACCTCATAATAGTATTAACTGGCTATTTCTTATGAATAGCACTGAATATCTAAAGCTGTAATTAACAGGATATATAATACTGAAACAAGGCCATTAATCCAATTAAAATAAATTATAGGCAGATAAATAAGTATAATAGGGCGGATTGTTACAGGCGGGTCCCCGAAAATTACCGCTGAAGATAACCGATTACCGCTATCCCTGACCGCTCGGCCTCGTCAATAAATGCCCGTCTATCGAGGAGAATGCTCTTTTGGGCCTCGATGGCGAGGACGCCGGCCTTTACCGAGGTCATCGACCGCAGGGTTTCCAGGCCGACCACCGGAACGTCAAAGCGCAAGTCCTGCTGCGGTTTACTTATCTTTATCACGACGGCCCCTTTTCCCGCCAGTTGCCCGCCCCTTCGGATCGCCTCATCCGTCCCCTCGATCGCCTCGACGGCCATTACCGCCTGTTTTTTCACTACTATGGTCTGGCCTATGTCCAGCCGGCCTATCTCTTTTGCGATCTTCCATCCGAACTCGATGTCCCTGTAATCGCCGGCAGAGGGTTTTCTTCGGGTCAGCACCCCCTCCGGTGTCATGAGAGCTTCCGTAAAATCGGTGGTATTGCGCATGGTGATCCCCTCTTTTTCGAACTCCCTCACAATAGCAAGCATTATGGCGTCGTCACTTCTGTTTTTAAGCCCTAAGAATATCCTGATCATCGGCAGGTCAGGCATCACCGCGCCTTTATATATGATCGACTTATGTACCTTGCCGGCAAAGATAGCCTCTTTAATACCAGCTCCTTTAAGAAGGCTGATCATCCTCCCCAAGTTGCCGACATTGACCCAGTGCACCTCATCGGCATATGAGGAGAGTTCGGGGGATGCAAGAGATTCAAGTCCGAGAACAGTGACGTGATAGCCTTTGGAGCGGGCCTCCGTCGCAACGGCAAACGGCAGTTCACCGCTTCCCGAGATCAGCCCGAGCTTTTTCACACGCTGCGGGTTATGCCACGCTTGCTCTGTTCGATAAAATGCAGAAGGTGGTCCACATGTCTGTTCGGATCGATCTCGGCACGGACTTTTTCGATGGCCTTGTTGAGGGGCAGCTTCTGCCTGAAGAGGATTTTGTAAGCTGACTTCAAGGCGCTTATCTCCGCGTCGGTAAAACCATGCCGCTTAAGCCCGATTGAATTAGGGCCAAAAAGCTTTGCCTCGGAGCCGGAGCATATCATGAAGGGCGGCACATCCTGACGCACCATGGTAAGTCCTCCGATCATCGCGTTGCGTCCGATGCGGGCAAATTGATGGATCGCGGCAAGGCCGCCAAGGACTACGGCGTCTTCAACAATGACGTGCCCGCCGAGCGTCGCGCAGTTGGCCATAATCACACCGCTGCCGACCTTGCAGTCATGGGCTATATGGACATAGGCCATAAAGAAATTGTTGCTTCCGACGGCAGTGACGCCGTCGCCGCCGACGGAGGCCTTATGAATGGAGACGTACTCCCTTATTATATTATTGCCGCCGATTATCAGCTTTGTGTCTTCGCCTTTATATTTCAGGTCCTGAGGAGGGAGGCCGATCGTCGCGAAAGGGTATATAAGACAATTCTCCCCAATCTCGGTGCATCCGTCGACGATAACGTTCGAGAAAAGCCTCGTGCCCCGCCTGATAGTCACTCCCCCGCCGACGATACAGTAGGGCCCGATTTCAGCCCCGGAGTCGATTTCAGCCTTTGGGTCAACTATCGCCGTAGGGTGTATATCGGATGCC
>JACRLQ010000002.1:0-24288 GCA_016215155.1 Nitrospirota bacterium | reverse complement strand
AATCGGCCTCAGCGACGATTTTATCGTCTACCTTGGTGGTCCCTGAGAATTTCCAGACATTGCCGCGGTTTTTAAGCACCTTGACCTCAAACACAAGCTGGTCGCCGGGGACGACAGGCCTTCTGAATTTCGCGTTTTCGATGCTCATGAAATATGTTGACTTGCCCTCAATACCCGAGCGGTTGGCCAGGACCCCCGCGACCTGGGCCATCGCCTCGACTAAAAGCACCCCCGGCATGATGGGTTGGCCGGGGAAATGCCCCTGGAAAAAAGCCTCGTTTATCGTAACGTTTTTGATGCCCTTTATGAATTCAAGCGGCTTCAGGTCCAGTACCCGGTCTACCAGCAAAAACGGGTAGCGGTGAGGAATGCTTTTTATTATTTCAGTTACCGGAAGCATCATCTTTACTCTCCTTTTGCAGTTTATTCAGTCTGTCCTCAAGCTCTTTTATTTTTTTATTCATGTCCGGAAGTTTCAGAAACAGGGACTGTGCCCTCAGAAACTCCCTGTGCGGAGTAACAGGGGCCCCAAGATAAAACCCTTTTGTTACATGACCTCCCATTGTGGCCGCCCTCGCTCCGATGATAACGTCTGAATCGATAGTGGTATGGTCCGCTATGCCTGCCTGGCCGGCAATGGTGACATGGCTGCCTATATCACAGCTTCCGCTTATTCCAACCTGTGATACCAGGATGCAATGTTCTCCCATTTTGACATTATGCGCCACCTGGACAAGATTGTCTATCTTCGTCCCCTTTCCTATGCGCGTCTCCCCGATGGTCGCCCTGTCTATCGAGACGTTCGAGCCTATCTCGACATCGTCTTCAATAACGACCTTTCCTATCTGCGGGATTTTGTAGTGGACGCCGCCCTCAAGGACATACCCGAACCCGTCGGACCCGATGACGGAGCCCGCATGCGCCGTTACACGGTCGCCCAGGCTGCACTCCTCCCGTATCGTCACGTTGGCATGTATGACGCAATCGCGGCCTATCTTCACATCGCGGCCGATAAATGCCCCGGGATAAATAATGGTCCCGGCGCCGATCGAGGCCCCGTCGGATATATAGGCGAAGGGGAATACCGTTACCTTATCGCCAAGTACGGCGCTTTCAGAGACGACGGCCCGCCCGCCGTCAATCGGAGTGTCCACGGTCCGGGGATAAAGGCATTCGAGCGCCCTCGCAAAGGCAAAATAAGGGTTCGCTACCTTCAGCTGCGTGACGGACGGCCCTTCGGCGAACTCCCGGACTATTACGCATGACGCCCTGCTCGCCGACAGATATTTCATGAATTTCGGAGATGCTATAAACGTGATATCACCCGGTCCGGCGTCTTCTATTGCGGCTACGCCCGTAATTTCGACGTCGGCGCCGCCTGTCAGCTCACCTTCGACGATCTCTGCGAACTCTCCTGTCTTCATAATTTGTAGTCTTATTTTTTGTCCTTGTCCTTAGTTTTGGTCTCATTGTATTTTTTGATGACCGTCTCCGTCAGGTTCTGGTCCGGCTTGGAATAAAGCACGATACCTTCAGCGTTTTCGATGATCATGGTATATGCGCCTTCCTGCCCGATCTTCTCTATTATCGCTCTGAGGTCCTTGAGGATCTCGGAAGTGAACTCGCTTTCCCTCTTTTTTACATCCGTCTGTGAATCGGTGACTATCCTCTGGTATTCCCTGATCAGTCTCTCCAGTTCCTCTTCTTTTGTCTTTCTCGCCTCGGTGGAAAGGACGGACGCCTGTTTTTCGAGGTCGTTCCTTAATTTTTCTATCTCTTTGCCCTTCTCATCTATTGAAGTCTGCTTAGATTTGATAAGGGCCTCCAGGTCCGTTTTAGCCTTTTTCCCGGCATTCGATTCATTCAAGGCCTTGATCAGGTCGACTACGCCGATTTTAAGATCGGCCGCGTGGACCTGCTGCGCCGCCAGTAACATTACAAGAACAAGTAAAACCGCGATTTTTTTCATATTGATTCTCCTTTTGTTTTGTTGATTATTGATAATTATTATCGCCTGATCTTAGAAGAAGCTCCCGAAGGCGAATTCAAATTTCCCCGCGCTCTCTCCGGACCTCTTTTTGATATTATAGCCCCATTCGATCCTGATAGGACCCATGGGTGAAATCCACCGTATGCCGGCCCCTGACGTATATCTGAGCTTGCCGAATTCGTGAAATTCGTCGTAAGAGTTTCCCGCGTCGAAGAACACTACCCCCTTCAGTCTCATTTCAGGCAGCACAGGGAATATATATTCCGCATTGAATATCAGTTCCGACGTCCCGCCGATCGCCTCTCCGGTGCCGGGGTCAAGGGGGCCCGCCTTCCCGTACCCAAGTCCCCTGACGGTATATATACCGCCCACATAAAACCTTTCATAAAGGGGAAGGAGCTTGTCCTGGATCCCCGTGGCATAGCCTACGCGGCCCCTCACCATGACGGTCGTTTCCCTTATCGGGAAATACCAGGCGGAGTCCGCGGACCCCTTAATGAATTTATTGTTTCCGCCAAGCCCGGCGAAGGTCAACGACAGGGCATTTCTCGACCCCCGGGAGGGATCGAGAAAGTTGTCCCTGCTGTCTCTGACAATCGATGGAGTTATGGAACTGGTCGACTTCGTCCCTTCCTGGTCCCTTATGATCTTGGAGGCTGACGGTTTAGGATCAAATATTGTGGCCCTCTCAAAATTATAGGTAATATCGCCCTTCCAGTATTCCGAGAGGTCCTTGCCGAAGCCCACATAAAAGCCGAACCCTTTTTTCGTATACTCCGTGTATTCGCGGCTGTTACGGTAAATGCCCGTTGAAAGAGATATCGGCCTGTCCATAAACCAGGGGTCTCTGAACGACAACTCATAAAAAGAACTCTTGCCTCCGAGTTCACCCTTGACCTTTATAAACTGGCCTTTGCCGAACAGGTTCCCCTGGGTAAGGTCCACCGTGCCGATAAGCTTGTCTACGGAACTGTACCCGCCTCCGACGCTCAACATCCCGGTCGGTCTTTCCTTCACCTTCACCTCGAGGTCAACCACCTTCTGTTCGGCTTTGGGCTTTGGAATTATATCTACAGATTCGAAGTAATTGAGGTTGTTGATCCTTTCGTAGCTTCTCTTTAATTTATTGCTGTCGAACAGATCCCCCTCGTCAAGCCTGAACTCCCGTCTTATGACCTTGTCTCTTGTTTTTGTATTGCCCGAGACCTCTATCCGGCCTACCCTGTATTTTATGCCTTCATTGATCGCGAGAATTACAGCCACCGTCCGGTTCTTTTCGTCGGGGACGAGGTCAGGGACGACGGAGGCCATGGCATACCCTGACTCGGAGTAAATGCCCATGATGGCCTGAATATTTTTTTCGAGGACCATCTTTTTGAAGGTACTGCCGGGCTTCAGAGTGACGGCCTTGAATAGCGTCTCCCGGTCATACACGGTATTGCCGGTAATGTCGACCGAGGATATATTGAACGCGTCCCCCTCGGAGATGCCGATAGTGACGCTCAGGCTTTTCCTGTCAGGGGCGAGCGTTATCTGCGGGTCTCCCACGACCACTTTGAGGTAGCCCTCATTGAAATAAAGATTACGGATCTTTTCGATGTCGCCGTCCATTGCCGCCTTTTTGTAATAACCCGTGGAATTGATAAACGACAGCAGCCACCACTCGCTCGTATCCATGGCCTTTTTTATCTTCGAGGCGGACAGGTTTTGGTTGCCCACGATGTTTATTTTACTGATTTTTACCTTGCTGCCTTCTTCGATCTGGTACGTAAGGCTTATTTCATCCGCCGTCAGCCTTTTGGTCACAGGCACGATGTTCGCGAGGAAATACCCCTCTTCCTCATAAAAGTTCTTTATTTTTGCCGCATTGTCCTGAATGAGCACCGTGTCGGCGATTGACCCTGAGGTGACGGCGATCTTTTCCCTGATCTTGGAGTCCTCGATCTCCTTGTTGCCCTGGAAGTCCAGCTTTATTATGGTGGGTTTTTCGGTGACGGTGTATATCAGCTTGATCCCGCCCTCGAAGGCCTCGAGATCCACCTTGACGTCCTCGAAATAACCCATCCGGAAGAGGGACTTGATATCTTCATTGGTCTTGTCCTGTGACAGGGCTGTTCCCGTCTTCTGGCCTATCTTTGCCTTTACGGCGCCTTCTTCAATGCGCTTCAGGCCCTTGATCTCGATCTTGTTTACGATCGGAGAACTCTGGGCATGTACAACGCTGATCGAAAATAAACATAAATAAATAATTAATGCCAGCTTGCGCATTTTTATCTCCTGACGGCGGTTTTTTATGATATCGGGCAGGTTAAGTATAGCACCCCGGCAGGGTATAATGTAAACATAAAAAATGCCGTTGAATGCCTCGGCCCGGGCCGGTTTACCGCCGGCCCCAAGGTGAATAAGTAATTGTCATCTGGTGATTAATTTTTTTTATTTGACCGCAGTGTGGAAGGTGTTTTAATCTGTCATGCCTGTAGTTATAATTTTAGGCTTCGAAAAAATTAAGATAAAGGAGGATTTGATGAAGAAGTATAATACGCCGTTGATCGACGAGTTGGAAAAAGGCCCCTGGCCCAGCTTCGTCACAGAGATGAAGAAGGCAGGAAAAAACAACGAGATGGCAAACGACGCAGTCGGACATCTCGAAAAATGCTACAGCACAAAGGTTGGGTACTGGAAGCATGGCGGTATTGTCGGTGTTCTCGGGTACGGAGGCGGGGTCATCGGCAGATACTCCGAGCTTGGTGATGAGTTCCCGGGCGTCGCCCATTTCCATACCGTCAGAATCAACCAGCCGAGCGGATTTTTCTACACCAGCAAGGCAATGAAGGAGATCTGCGATATATGGGACAAATACGGAAGCGGGCTCACCAACGTACATGGCTCGACAGGCGACCTCGTCCTTCTGGGAACAAAGACGGACGCGCTTGAAGATATCTTCGCGGAGTATTCCTCCAGAGGCTGGGACCTGGGCGGTTCCGGTTCAGCCCTGAGGACACCCAGCTGCTGCGTAGGTCCCGCACGCTGCGAATGGTCCAACTACGATACGATGGACCTCTGCTATGACCTGACCCAGACCTTCCAGGACGAGATCCACAGACCGATGTTTTCTTACAAGTTCAAGATCAAGATGTCGGGATGCGCGTGCGACTGCGTCGCCTCGATAGCCCGCGCCGACATGTCCATCATCGGCACGTGGAAGGGCGACATCCTCATCGACCAGAACGAGATCAAAAACTATGCCGCAAGCGGCATGGACATCAACGCGGAAGTCGTCAATATGTGCCCGACCAGCTGCATGAGCTATGACGGCAAAGAGATGAAGATCAATAACGCCGAGTGCAACAGGTGCATGCACTGCATCACCAGGATGACCAAGGCCCTCAGGCCGAGCGGCGAAAGGGGAGCGACCATCTGCATAGGCAGTAAGGCCCCGATCGTTGTCGGATCACTCCTGTCCTGGGTCATCGTCCCTTTCATAAAGGCCGAAGCCCCCTATACCGAGCTTAAGGACGTTATCAGAAAGATATGGGACTGGTGGGATGAAAACGCGAAGCCAAGAGAGAGGATCGGCGAAGTCATCGAGATGAAGGGCATGAGGTCCTTCCTCGAAGGTATCGGAGTAGCTCCAATGCCCCAGCAGATCAAAGAGCCCAGGAAAGATCCTTTCATGTTCTATACTGAAGAAGATATGGTCGCGTTCAAGGCAAAGGAAGCCGAAGAAAAGAAGACCGGCAAGTATAAA
Source organism: Nitrospirota bacterium (assembly GCA_016215155.1). Taxonomy (GTDB): domain Bacteria; phylum Nitrospirota; class Thermodesulfovibrionia; order Thermodesulfovibrionales; family UBA6898; genus PALSA-1316. Next base: position 18,550 of record JACRLQ010000002.1, on the reverse strand, counting down.
TTCTAAATAAATTAACTAAGGAGGATTGTTATGGCAGTACCACAGAGACAGACAGATATAGGCCCACCGAAATATGATCAGTTCCTGCCGCCCGTAATAAAGAAAAATTACGGCAAGTGGAAATACCATGAAGTCATCAACCACGGCACTATGGTGCACGTCGGTGAAACTGGTGACAAGCTCTGGACCGTCAGGGTTGCGTCCCCGAGACTTCTTTCCACCGATACGATCCGCGAGCACTGCGATGTCGCGGAGAAATACTGCGACGGCTTTTTCCGTTACACCACGAGGAACAACGTCGAGTTCCTCGTCTCCGACGAGAGCAAGCTCGAGCCCATGAAAAAAGACCTTACCGCCCGCGGCTTTAAGATGGGCGGTATCGGCTACGGCATTACAAACGTCGTCCATACCCAGGGCTGGGTCCATTGCCACAGCGCCTGTACCGACGCCTCAGGGCTCGTCAAGGCGATGATGGACGAGCTCTATGAATATTTTGAGTCGAAGTCCCTTCCCAACAAAGTCAGGCTCGCGGTGGCCTGCTGCGTCAATATGTGCGGCGCCGTTCACTGCTCCGACATAGCGGTTGTCGCGGTCCATACCAAGGTCCCGACCGTCAGCCACGAGAACTTCAAGAACATGTGCGAGCTTCCGACGGTCATCGGCTCATGCCCGACCCGCGCTATCAGCCCTGATCCCGCCAACAAGAGCGTCAAGATCAATGCCGAAAAGTGCATGTACTGCGGTAACTGCTTCACGGTATGTCCTCCCATCAGCATCAAGGACCCCGAAAGAGACGGCGTTGCCATAGTGGTCGGCGGCAAGATAAACAGCTTGAGGACAAACCCCAAGTTCTCCAAACTCGTTATCCCGTATATCTCCAACGAGCCGCCGAGATGGCCCAAGGCCGTAGCGGCGATCAAGCATATCGTTGAGGTCTATGCCGCAAACGCAAGGAAGAACGAAAGGGTCGGCGAATGGATCGAGAGAATCGGCTGGGAGAGGTTCTTCTCTCTTACCGGTATCGACTTTACGTTCCAGTCCATCGACGACTTTACTTTTATGAGAGACACCTTGAGGACATCCTCAACGTTCAAGTGGTAATATAGACATGGCGGCGGCCCCTGATCGGGGCCGCCGCTCAATATAAACCTAAATACAATCACGGGGGTGGATCAGATGGAGACAGCGGAACTGCAGGACAAAATTTTTGCCTTCGTTGAGGCGGCAAAGGGCAAGAAGAAACTGAAAGAGAAGGACATTATAAACGGCGTCAGCACCGAGTTGACCCTTGACAAGGATGTTGTCAAGAAGGCGATGAGGGGCATGATCGATGTTGGCAGACTGATGTATTCCTATGGCGGCGGCGCGAGTTCAGTAGAGATCCCGAGTGAGGAATACCTCAGAGAAAAAGGGATGATAAAGTAACATTCATATCCCGCAATAAAAAATATATGAGGGGGCGGTCATCGCCCCTTTTTTTATGTCGAAGGTGTATTGTTTTTTCTTCAGACGTCCGTCGGCTATAATAACCGATGTCCACAAAATACCCCAGGATAGTGATAGCCGGGCTGCGCGGCGGCTCGGGAAAGACGACCCTCTCCCTGGGCCTGATAGCCGCGCTCGCTGGAGCGGGGAGCAGGATCGTCCCGTTTAAAAAAGGGCCTGACTACATTGATGCGGGGTGGCTTTCATCCGCCGCCAAACGGCCATGTTATAACCTCGACCCCTTTATGATAGGAAGGGAGAGGGTCCTCACCTCTTTTTTGGACCATTTCGGAGGGGCGGACTGTGCCGTCATCGAGGGCAACCGCGGGATTTATGACGGGATGGACTCGGAGGGCGCCTTCAGCACGGCGGAGCTGGCCAAAATACTGAAGGCCCCGGTCATACTTGTCCTTGACTGCACAAAGGTCACAAGGACCGCCGCCGCCATGGTATATGGAATGCAGACGTTTGACCGCGGGGTAGATATCAGGGGCGTTGTCTTAAACCGGATATCAGGCGCGAGACATGAAAAAACAATACGCGAATCCATAGAGAAGTACTGCGGTATAGAGGTGCTTGGCGCGCTGCCGGGGCTGAAGAAAGAATTTCTTTCGGAAAGACATATGGGACTGACCCCTTTCCAGGAACACCCCGAGGTGGCCGTGTCGATATCCCTTACCGCGGAGACTGTAAGGCGGCATGTGGACATTGCGCGGATTTTGGATATTGCGCGCGGCGCGAAACCTTTGAAGGCCGGGAATGTGCTTAAAGTCCCCTCACCCCCGCCCTCTCCCTCCGGGGGAGAAGGTTTTAATAATACCCGCATTAATAACGAGGCAGCCAGGATCGGGGTCATTCGTGATACCGCGTTTCAGTTCTACTATCCGGAGAACTTTGAAGAACTCCAAAAAAGAGGCGCGGAGCTCGTCGAGATCAGCGCGCTGACGGAAAAAAAGCTGCCCGATATCGACGCCCTGTATATAGGGGGGGGCTTCCCTGAGACGAATGCCATCGCGCTTGCGCGGAACAGATCCTTCAGGGGGTCTCTGCGGGATGAAATCGACAGGGGCCTTCCGGTGTATGCGGAGTGCGGCGGACTGATGTACCTGGGCAATTCGCTCGTCCTTGAGGGCAGGCGCTACCCGATGACCGGTGTATTTCCTCTTGATTTCGAGATGTCTTCAAAACCGGCCGCCCATGGCTATACGGTAGTCAGGGTGTCGGGGAGGAACCCTTTTTTCGCGGTCGGCACAATTCTCAGGGGGCATGAATTCCATTACTCCGGGGCGATAATTACGAAGGGGGCCGCGCCCGGCAAATACGCGTATGACATGGAGCGGGGGCAGGGGATTTCAAACCGGAAAGACGGGATATTTTATAAAAATGTCCTTGCCTCATATACACATCTGCACGCGTATGGCGCCCCTCAGTGGGCCGATGGAATGCTCAGACAGGCGGAAGCTTACAGAAAAAAAGGAAGAAAGATTGTCAAAAAAAGATGAGGTGACCCGGCTTCTCGAAGGTCGTGATTTTGACGCAGTGCTGAGTTATGCCAAAAAGGACCCGGGGCTGTTCAGGACCTTGATCTCGATGACGTACGACAGGCACAGCCTTACCTCCTGGAGGGCCATAGAGGCGGTCGGCCGCCTTGCCGGCGGGCTTTCCGTTACGGACCCGGGCAGGGTCCGGAATATGGCCCAGAGGCTGCTTTGGATGCTGCGTGAGGAGTCAGGCAACAACCCATGGAGCGCGCCGGACATGCTGGGGGAGATGGTGCGGAATCTGCCGGAGCAGCTGGCCGACCTGGCGCCCATCATCGCGTGTTTTCATGAGGAGGAGATCCTGCGGCAGGGAGTGCTGCGGGCCATGGCGAGGATAGGCGGGGTAAGGCCGGACCTTGTCGCCGAACAGCATACGCTTGTCAGGGAATATATGGGACACGCGGACCCGATAACGAGGGCATATGCCGTCATGCTGGCCGGGGTATTGAAGAACAAGGACCTGTTTGATTTACTTCAGCCTTTGGCTGGGGACGAGGCTGAGGTAAGACTTTATGAAGACGGAGAGTTCGTTACTTTCCGGATTCGGGGGCTTGTCCGGAAAATCCTGACCGAAAGTGAGGAAACTGATAAAAATGAGAAATAATACGTCAAAAGACGCGATGCTCCGCTGTCCTTTTTGTGACAGCCCCATAGGAAGTCCGGAGGACATAACCACGAAGTTCGGAAATACCTTCAGCGGCGGCCGGTGCGGCTGCGGGGCTGTGTTTGTCTATGACGGTTCGGGGCATAGCCTCGGCGAGGCCTATGTGGACGGACTGGCGTATGCCTGTGGCGGAGACTGGGACAAGGCGTGGGGCCTTGTGCCTGACGAAGACTATGAAATCATCGAATTAAGCGCGGACACCAGGAGGAACAAATTCCTGACAGCCAGGAGAGGCTCGAAATCCACTTATCTTTTCATCCGGCTGAAGGACGAAAATAAACCGGAAAATCCCGCCCCGCCTGATTCTAACACCTGATTAATAAAGGTCACTTGGGGTGATAAGTATAAATGATTGATGGATTAGTTTTTTTAATTTGACCAAGTCCATGAATGTATATTACCTTTTATAACTCGACTTATTAACTATAGCTTTATATAAAGCAGAAAATTATAGGTCTTATATGTCTCGTTTGACTTATAATACCCGTGAATGAAATCTTGAATATTTTTAATATCAAGGTGTCTACGCACTTTGCCGGGAATTGGTCCCGCAAAAAATTAAATCACCTAATTCAGAAAGGGGGAAGAAAGAAATGGCAACAATGGATTTTCAGGGCAAACAGATCGAGGTTGATGATGATGGATATCTCCTGAACCTTGACGACTGGACGAAGGAACTGGCTGAAGCACTGGCCAAGCAGGACAGCATCGAGTTGACACCGGCACACTGGGAGGTCATCAATTTCCTCAGGGAGTACTACAAACAGTATCAGATAGCTCCGATGATCAAGATCCTGGTCAAGGAAATCGGCAAGGCCATGGGTCCGGAAAAAGGCAATACAAAATACCTGTATGAACTTTATCCGGGCGGTCCCGCGAAGCAGGCATGTAAATATGCCGGACTTCCTAAGCCTACCGGCTGCGTATAGTTTTCAGTTTTGACGGTTATCCAGGAAAATGGCGTCCCATCAGGCAACTCATGGGGCGCCATCCTCAACAGTTTTTTGTCCGAGAGAAGGTCAGCTATCCTTGAAAGATGGGTTGACGAAGTGCTGTCAACGTATCAGCCGGATTCTTCGAACTTCATAAAAAAGAACCAAAACCGTTTTGCCAATCCCGTAGGTCATACTCTCACCGACAGTCTTGTCAATATATTCGATGCGCTGCGCGCCAATTCCGGGACCGGCGATATGACGGAGTTTCTCGATAATATCATCCGGATAAGGGCGGTCCAGGATTTTCCGCCTTCAGGGGCGGTATCCTTCATGTTCACCCTGAAAGACGTTATAAGGGATGAAACAGCAAAAGACCCGAAGACCTGCCTCCCGATTGAAGACCTCGCCGCCCTTGATAAAACGATAGACTGTCTGGCCCTTGTTTCTTTCGACATTTTCATGAAATGCAGGGAGAAACTCTATGACATCAAGGCAAATGAACTGAAAAAAATGACATACAGGCTCCTCGAAAGAGCGAACATGGTATGCGGGAAGGGCTTTGATGCCTCTGCTCCCGCCGCACAGGATGATGTTGATAACATAAAACAGGAGGAGGTAACCAAATGAAAATCGTGCTCCCTTTCGCCGCAGTAATCGCGCTCGTCTTTGTCGCACTGGCCGGGGTTAAGATAGCAAACCTGCAGTTTCTTTTTGGCGTGATGGTCCCTTACGCCGCCGCCGCGGTCTTCATCGCCGGGTTTATCTACCGCGTGATAGTGTGGGGTAAATCTCCGGTGCCGTTCAGCATCCCGACGACCGCAGGGCAGCAGAAATCACTTCCATGGATAAAACAGAACACGATCGACAACCCGTCCGGCACGTTTGGCGTCATAGTGAGAATGGCCCTTGAGGTGCTGGTGTTCCGTTCCCTGTTCAGGAATACCAAAACCGAATTAAGGGAAGGCCCAACTCTTACGTACGGGTCTGAAAAGTTTCTCTGGGCCGCGGGCCTTGCGTTTCACTGGTCATTTCTTATCATCTTCGTCAGACACTTCAGGTTCTTCATGCAGGACGTGCCCTCCGTAATCCAGATGATCGAGGGCGTGGACAGCTTTTTCCAGATAGGCGCGCCGCTTCTTTATATGACGGACGTCGTGCTTCTGGCGGCCGTGACGTTTCTGGTGTTCAGGCGCTTTGCGATGCCCCTGATCAAATATATATCCCTGCCGGCGGACTACTTTCCGCTTTTCCTTGTGCTGGGGATAGGTGTAAGCGGGGTCCTCATGAGGTATTTTACGAAGGTGCATATCGTGGGGGTAAAGGAACTCGTGATGGGCCTTGTCGGTTTCAGTCCGGTCGTGCCTGAGGGTATCGGCGCCATATTTTACGTACACCTGTTCCTGGTGAGCATACTGCTGCTGTATTTCCCTTTCAGCAAACTGATGCATATGGGAGGGGTGTTCCTCAGCCCGACCAGGAACATGGCAAGCAACAGCCGCGAGGTAAGACATGTAAACCCATGGAATTACCCTGTGCATGTGCATACATATGAAGAGTATGAGAACGACTTCAGGGAAAAAATGAAAAAGGCCGGGCTGCCGGTCGAGAAGGAGTAACCATGGCGAAAACACCAAAACCAGAAGAACTCTCGAATATAAATTACGCTCCTCCCCAGACCGAATGGATGGACACCCCGACGGAGATAAAGGCGGGGACATTCTGCTGGGGCGCGAAGGCGAAGAACCTCAATATAGTCGAATTCCCCAACGCGAGGGACTGGAACCCCTCTGAAGAGGACTGGAAGCTCCCCGAGAACTGGCAGGAGATATTTCTAAACGGTATGAAGGACCTGCTGGGCAAATACCGCTCTTTCAAGGTATTCATGGACATATGCGTCAGATGCGGGGCCTGCGCGGACAAGTGCCACTTCTTCATCGGTTCAGGCGACCCCAAGAACATGCCGGTGCTGAGGGCCGAACTCCTGAGGTCGGTTTACAGAAACGATTTCACCATGGCCGGGAAGATTTTGGGCAGGCTGGCGGGAGGAAGGAAACTCACTCTGCCCGTGCTGAAGGAGATATGGTACTACCTTTACCAGTGTACCGAGTGCCGCCGCTGTTCACTGTTCTGTCCTTACGGTATCGATACCGCGGAGATAACCATGATGGGCCGGGAGCTGGTGAACCTGCTCGGTCTTAATACCGACTGGATATCCGGGCCCGTTGCCAACTGCTACATGAAGGGCAACCACCTGGGTCTTGAACCCCATGCCATCATGAACAGCATCGAGGGCATGGTGGACGACATCGAGACGATTACCGGCATCAGGATAAACCCTTCCTTCAACCGCAAGGGCGCCGAGATACTCTTTGTGACGCCTTCGGGCGATCTCTTCGCCGACCCCGGAACGTATACCGCGATGGGGTACATGATGCTGTTCCACGAACTGGGACTTGACTATACGTGGTCGACCTATGCCTCCGAGGGCGGCAACTTCGGGTTCTTCACCTCGAACGAGATGGCCAAACGGCTTAACTCGAAGATATACGCGGAGGCAAAGAGGCTCGGGGTCAAATACATCATAGGCGGCGAATGCGGACATATGTGGAGGGTCCTCACCCAGTATATGGACACCTGGAACGGGCCTGCCGACTTCCTCGAGGTCCCGGTATCGCCCATAACGGGGACACGCTTCGAAAACGCGAAGTCCACCAAGATGATCCATGTCACGGAATTCACCGCGGACCTGATCAAAAACAGCAAGCTCAAACTCGACCCCTCAAGAAATAACGATCTGGTAGTCACGTACCATGATTCCTGCAATACCTCAAGGGGCATGGGGCTTCTGGACGAGCCGCGCTACATCATAAAGAACGTCTGCAATTCATTCCATGAAATGCCCGACAACACCATAAGGGAGCAGACCTTCTGCTGCGGAAGCGGCACCGGCCTCAATGCCAGCGAAAATATGGAGCTGAGGATGCGCGGGGGCCTGCCGAGGGCGAACGCGGTAAAGTTCGTAAAGGAAAAGCACGGCGTCAATACGCTCGCCAATATCTGCGCGATAGACAGGGCCACCCTTTCCGCCTCTATGGATTACTGGGTGCCCGGCACCAGGGTGACCGGTGTCCATGAACTCGTCGCGAACGCCCTTGTCATGAAGGGCGAGAAGGAGCGCGAAACCGATTTACGAGGCGATCCGCTTCCAGGAAAGGAGGGCAACTGATCATGTATAACGGAGGAAAGATCATTGCGGGGCTGATTGTATTTGTGGCTTTTTTTGCGTTTCCGTTTTATTACAATTTAGGCAGGGCCAACGCAAGGCCTGAACCCAAGCTCAACACCCCTGTCATCATGGGACTTGCGGAAAAGAAATGCGTTGAGTCGCGGGACTTCATGCGGGCGGAGCATATGCAGCTTCTGAACGACTGGAGGGACTCGGTCGTGCGCGACAACAACCGGATCTACTCCAATGCTGAAGGGAAGAAATTCAACATAAGCCTTCAGAACACCTGCATGGACTGTCATTCAAACAAAAAAGAGTTCTGTGACAGATGTCATAATTATATGGCCGTAAAACCATACTGCTTCAGCTGTCATATAGAACCGAAGGAGGACAAGTCATGAGCATGAACAGGAGACAATTCTTAACTTTGGCGGGAGTTTCCACTGTGCTGGGACTTGGCGGAGCGTCCGTTATCAACGGGCTGAGCAGAAGCGGACTTGAGGCATCTCAGATATCCCCGGACCCGAGGTCTCTGACGGCCAAGAGGTGGGGGTTTGCAATCGACGTCAGCAAACTCAAGACCGACGCCGACTACCGGAAATGTATAGACGCCTGTCACGACATCCATAATGTCCCGAGCATAGAAAACACAAACCATGAGGTAAAATGGATATGGAAAGAAACATATGAGCATTCTTTCCCCGGGACGGAACACGAATACATGAACGAGGAGTTCAAGGAGAAGAACTTCCTGCTTTTATGCAACCACTGCGCCAATCCGGCCTGCGTGAGGGTCTGTCCTACACAGGCGACCTTCAAAAGAAAAGACGGCGTGGTGATGCAGGACATGCACCGCTGTATCGGCTGCAGGTTCTGCATGGCGGCCTGTCCGTTTGGCGCCAGGAGCTTCAACTACAGGGACCCCAGAGGTAAGGACGACAAGGGCAATCCCCTTATCAAGGTCGAAAACAAGACCTTCCCGGCGAGGACCATCGGTGTCGTCGAGAAATGCACTATGTGTTATGAAAGGCTCGCCATAGGCAAACAGCCGGCATGTGCCGAGGCCTCCGGCGGCGCGATAGTATTCGGCGACCTTGAGGACCCCAATTCCGAGGTCAGAAAGATCATCAATTCCAGATATACCCTCAGGCGCAAGCCGGAACTCGGGACCCAACCCAGTATTTATTACGTGATAGGAGGTAGTGAGCATGCTTGAAAAGGCCCTGACCGGAAGTAAAAGATACTGGACCTGGATTATCGTCCTGCTTGGCATAATCGGGATCGGGTTTATCGCTTATATGTATCAGCTTAAAGAGGGGCTGGGTATCACAGGCCTCAGCAGGGACGTCTCCTGGGGGTTTTATATAGCCCAGTTTACGTTCCTGGTCGGCGTGGCGGCCTCCGCCGTAATGCTCGTAATCCCCTACTACCTGCATAACTACAAGAAATTCGGCAAGATCGTCATCCTTGGTGAGTTTCTTGCCATATCCGCCGTGACCATGTGCATGCTCTTTATCCTTGTGGACATGGGGCAGCCGATGAGGGTCATGAACGTGGTGCTCCATCCTACGCCCAATTCGATCATGTTCTGGGACGCGCTGGTCCTAAACGGCTATCTTTTTATCAACCTGATCGTCGGCTGGACGACCCTTGGGGCCGAGCGTAAATCAGTCCCCCCCCCTGACTGGGTAAAGCCGCTTATTTATCTTTCGATACCATGGGCGGTCAGCATTCACACGGTGACGGCGTTTCTGTATGCCGGTCTGCCGGGAAGGCACCTCTGGCTTACCGCCATCATGGCGGCACGGTTTCTGGCCTCCGCGTTTGCGGCCGGGCCGGCGCTTCTGATCCTGCTTGTAATGTTCGTGCGGAAGACGAGCAAGTTCGACGCCGGCACCGAGGCGATCCAGTCGCTTGCGAAGATCGTGACCTATGCCATGATCGCGAACGTGTTTTTCTTCCTGCTTGAGGTCTTTACCGCCCTTTATAGCGGCATACCGGGCCATGCGCATCCGATTCAGTACCTCTTTGTAGGGCTTCACGGGCATACGAAGCTCGTCCCGTTTATGTGGACAGCTGCTGTCCTGGCCTTCCTTGGCATAGGCCTCCTGGTCAACCCCAATACCAGAAAGAACGAGAGCATCCTTCCGTTTGCGCTCATCGCCGTATTCATTTCTGCATGGATAGACAAGGGCATGGGGCTTGTGGTGGGCGGCTTTATTCCGAACCCGTTTGAGAAGGTCACGGAGTATACTCCGACAATCCCTGAACTTGCCATCACCCTTGGCGTTTACGCGGTGGGGTTCCTGGTGCTGACCGTGCTATACAAGGTGGCCATCAGCATAAAGGAAGATAATGCGTATGACACAGGGAGCCACTAAATTTTGTATAATAGGACAATATTAAAACAGGAGGAGCGCCATGTATCTCGTAGCAGTCGATGCAGCTAAGTGTGAAGGGTGTGAGGAGTGTGTCAATAACTGTCCGGTGACCGTCTTCGATTTTGTCGATTCGAAAGCGGTTGCAGAGCGCGCGGGTGACTGCGAAGGCTGTCAGACCTGCACGGCCGTATGCTCATCCGGCGCGGTTACCCTGACCGAGATGTAGTCAACGTCCTTAAAGCAATAAAAAAGGGGTCTATTGGACCCCTTTTTTATTGTCCTGATCTTGCCTGGAGCTTTCCTGATGCAAGTGCCGAGACTTGAATTATTGAGCTTTTATAACCCGGAGGGGATGCTTTATAATATTTCATTCTGAAATCACCTTAGAGTGAGGGGGCAGACATGAAAAGAAGTGTACTTTCTATCCAGATCTTTTTCCTTGTGAGTTTCGCGATCTTCCTTTTTTCATCAGTTGCCGGCGCCGAGACAGCCTTTGCCCCGGGGGCGGATTACACATCGACCAATCCGGCCTTTATCGCAAGCGGCGATCTCAATAATGACGGGAGGACAGACCTTATTGTCGCGAACTGGTCCGCAGACACAATCACGGTCTTTCTTGGCAACAGCGATGGGACGTTCACGGTTCAAAGTCCGGTATCGGTCGGAGTGCATCCTAATTCCATAGCAGCCGGGTTTTTCAATAATGACGCCAATCTCGACCTGGCCGTGGCCAACGGGGGCGGGATTCGAGATGTGACTCTGCTTATAGGTAATGGATCGGGAGGTTTTTCGAATGTGACCTCGCTCGACGTCAGTGTCGAAGGCTATCCGACGACCGGTGATGCCGACATTAACTATATAGTTTCGGGGGACTTTGATAATGACGGCAAGACCGACCTGGCCCTTTCAAAGAACACCGGATATCCGGAATTGAACGATCACATCAAGATAATGAAGGGGGATGGCTCGGGAGGGTTTACTCCCCTTTCCAGCACGAACGTAGGAGATTCCGTGACCGGACCCTATGGCGTTGCTTCGGGTTATTTCAATAATGATACTGATCTCGATCTGGCAGTCACGATGTTCGACAGCGGGACTTTAAAGATTCTCCTGGGAGACGGCAGCGGCGGTTTCACCGAGGCGTCGGGCTCGCCCATAACGGTCGGAACAATTCCATCACGAATCATAAACGCCGATCTGAATGACGACGGCGAGGCCGACCTCATTGTGACCAATTATACAAGTAATACTATTTCCGTCCTCCTCGGAAATGGAGATGGGACATTCACTTCCGCGTCAGGTTCTCCCATATCCACCGGGACGGGTCCCAACGCACTGGCTGCGGCATTTATCGATCCTGATGGCAACTTGGATCTTGTTGTGGCAAATTCAGTCGGCTCCACGTTTTCTGTCTTCGCAGGCAACGGCGACGGGACTTTCAAGACGAGAAAAGACTTTGCCACGGGTGCCGGCCCGGGATTTCTGGTCGCCAGGGATTTCGACGCCGACGGGAAGACTGATATTGCTATTGCCCATTCTTCATTAAACAAGATCTCGGTTTTTCTGCAGACGGAGTGCATGCCGCCCCCTTCGGGCCTGGTAGCCTGGTGGCCGGGTGACGGGAATGCTCAGGATGTGATCGGGACAAACCATTATACGCTGATGAACGGACCGAGCTTTGCCACTGGAATGGTTGGGCTGGCGTTCAACCTCAACGGTTCAAACCAGTATGCGTTTGGCTCGAGATCTGCAAACAGTCCGACCCCTCTAACCATGGACGCCTGGATAAATTTCCGCGGCGCCACCGGCAGTAATCAGCTGGTTTATTATAACGGCGACGTAAGTGCTCATGGCTACGGTATATACCTCATGAACAACGGCACATTGGCTGTGCGTTTGGGAGGTAAAGGCTACATTCAAACCGGCGCCGTACTCTCACCTAATACCTGGTATCACGTGGCGGCTGTCTGGAACAACGCGGTCTGGACAATCTATCTTAACGGCGTGTCCCTGGCCATAACCACCGGCAACGCTGCCACGGCCCCTAATATCCCCACTACCGGCAACAGCTTTATCGGCGCGACGGGAAGCGCACAATTTTTTAACGGCCTGATTGATGAAGTGGAGTTTTTCAACCAGGCGCTCAGCGCCCCGGATATAGCAGCCCTTTACAATGCGGGGACCGCCGGCAAGTGCCGCTCCTGCGCCGCGGTGCCTTCCGGGATGGTCGCCTGGTGGAAGGGAGATGGAAATACTGTCGATGCGGTAGGCACCTACCACGGCTCGCTTCAGGGGGAGACAAGGTATGATTCCGGCAGGGTCGGGGAGGCCTTTAGTTTTGACGGGGAAGGTGATTATATGCAGACGGGTGACATCGATCTGCCATCCAACTTCACTATCGACACATGGATCAACCCTGATTCCCTGACAGGCGCTCAGGTTTTGGTGAGCAAGGATAACGCAGATGCTTATCGAAGCTATTATTTGGCTTTCGACAGCGGGGGAAAGCTTTTAGTCTCGGTGCGCAACACAACAGGGGCATTTACTCAATATCGAACCGACAACATAGTTCTTTCCGCCGGGCAGTGGAACCATATCGCAGCTACTTATGACGGCGGGGCCGCAGCCGGTCAGAAAGTGAAATTCTATGTTAATGGAGTAAATGCGGGGGCTGCTTCTTTGGGAGGATATGACGCGGGGGGAACTCCGGAGAACAATGCACTGGCCGTTACCCTTGGCATGTTGGCTGACGGCGTCAGCGGCCCATATAGCGGATTGATCGATGAGGTGGAAATCTTTAACCGTGCCCTTTCCTCTTCTGAAATTGCGGCGATTTATAATGCCGGCAACGCCGGCAAGTGTTTCACTGCGGATACCACGCCCAATACCATAACCTTCGATCCTGTCACGGGGGCTGCAAGGAGCACTCCTTACACCTCCAACACGGTCGTCATCAGCGGCATAAACATCCCTGCCGAGATTACTATTACCGGAGGCGCTTATTCTGTCGGATGTACTGCCACCTTCATCAGCACCGAGAGTACGGTCGTAAACGGCGATACTGTCTGCGTCCGGCAGACTTCGTCCGGAAGCTACAACACCCCGACAACGGCAACCTTGACCATCGGCGGGGTGAGCGCTGATTTCGATGTAACGACTCTGCTAAGCCATACGGTCCAGGTCAGCCCTTCAGGCACAATGTCCGCCGGGGCCTCAGTCGGGATCACCAGCGACCTGGGAAGCATCGCCTGCAACTGGAACGGATCGTCGGCCGCCGGGACATGCACATCGGGCGATATCGATGAGGGTTCACAGGTAATTCTCACAGCAAACCTGCCGGCAGGCACGACAATCGATTGGGGTACCGGCTGCGATGCGACCACCGCGACGACATGCACGATAAACAGCCTTACATCCAATATGACAATCTCTCCGGTGACAACGGCCCAGACCTTCACTATTACAGTGACCGGGGCCGGAGTGAATGGCGGGACGATGAGCGGGGGAAGCGCCATCAATGCAGCCTGGAACGGCTCAGCAACGGGTGGGACCAGCTCGGAACAGGTCATATACGGGGGAGGACCGGTCTCTATTCTGGCCACAGGGAATACAGGGGTCCACGCCACATGGTCAGGTGATTGCGACTCAATAGTTGCAAACGGAACAGGGTCTGCAACCTGCACCATTAATGCGGGGATCAGCGCTAACAAGAATATCCTGGCCACCTTTTCGGAGTATCCAGTCAGGAGGTTCACAACCGTGGCCACCGGCCATTACATGACAATAGAGGCTGCATATGCTGATGCCGGGGACGCCGAGGAGATACAGGCCCAGTCCGGGCCGTTCGGAGACCTGTATCTCGACCGGCCTGTATCGGTTACGCTCAAAGGCGGATACAGCGAAGGTTTTTCGACCAACGGCGGATATTCCACTGTAGGAGTCGTGACGGTCGTGAGCGGGACGGTGACGGTGGACCGGATCGCGGTGCAATAAGGGAATCCGGCAGGTGTGGCATCGTCACGGAAAAGAACAAGGCGATGGATGATGACATATATATCAACGATATAAGAAAGAGGGAAAGGTCATGAGAAATCTGATCAAGCAGAGGATGTGGAAGTGTCTTATTGTTTCTGCTGTTCTTTTCTGCCTGGCGGCCCCCCTGCCGGCCGGGGCTGCAGTTTGTGTTCAGCCTCCTTCGGGGATGGTCTCGTGGTGGGGCGGAGACAATAACGCGCTCGATATGATCGGGACGAACAACGGCACTCTGGTGAACGGCGCAACGTATGCAGCAGGCAATGTCGGACAGGCCTTCAGCTTCGACGGGACGAATGATTATGTGGAAATGACGGGGAGCAGCGTGGGAGATTTCGGAAGCGCCCCTTTTACCGTGGACTTCTGGATGTATGCGGCAAGTGATCCCACGTCAAATGCTTATCTGATTGGGAAATCGTGCCCAAATTGCGGTGCCGGGTGGGACCTCCGGTTTGACAATAGCACGATCTCTGTAGTGGGCGTAAACGGGTGGTCCGTAAACTTTTGGAGCAATCCCTCGGTGACCGTGGGCGCATGGCATCATATAGCCCTCGCAGCCACCGGGTCGTCGATAACCCTTTACATCGACGGAGCTGTGAGTGCCTCCAATCCGAGATCCGCCATATCTTCGACCGTCAGTCCCTTCAGAATTGGTGATAACCCGGACTATGGCGGGTCTGCCTTCAACGGCCTCGTCGATGAAGTCGAGATCTTCGACCGCGCCCTATCCCTTGCTGAAATCCAGGCTATCTATAATGCGGGTACCGCAGGCAAGTGCAGGAGTTGCACTCCGCCTCCTTCAGGAATGATTTCCTGGTGGGGAGGGGACAACAACGGGCTGGATATGGTGGGGACCAGCAACGGCACGCTGGTAAACGGTGCGACATATGCGTCCGGAAAGGTCGGTCAGGCCTTCAGTTTAGATGGAGTCAATGATTATATAGAGATGACGGGGAGCAGTGTGGGCGATTTCGGCAGCGCTCCGTTTACTGTCGATTTTTGGATGTATGCGGCAAGTGATCCCACAGCACACGCTTATTTACTCGGAAAATCATGCCCGGATTGTGGTAATGGCTGGGACCTCCGGTTTGACAACAACACGATCTGGGTAGTGGGAGCAAACGGGTGGACTTACTTTTCGAGCAACCCCTCGGTGACCGTGGGTGCCCCTATGGCGGTACTGCCTTCAACGGACTGATCGACGAAGTGGAGATCTTCGGCCGCGCCCTATCCCTTGCTGAAATCCAGGCGATCTATAATGCCGGGACTGCAGGCAAGTGCAGATCGTGCACCCCGCCGCCTTCGGGCATGGTCTCCTGGTGGGGCGGGAACAACAATTCCCTGGATATGATCGGGACAAACAACGGCACGGTCAACGGGGCAACTTATGCCGCCGGCAAAGTAGGCCAGGCCTTCAGTTTGGACGGGAATGACTATATTCAAATACCGAAAGTCAGCACATGGGATTTTGGGACAAGCAGCTTTTCGATAGATGCCTGGTTCAAATCCGGAACTGCCGGACCTTCTGGAATGTATAGACCCATTATATGGTACGACAATGCCCTTTCCGGGGGCTATTGGGGTGTCTACTTCAATCCTGAGGGAAAGGTTGAGTTTCACATCGGTCCGGCGAGCAGAGCTGGATATGGGGTGATTACTACTAATTTATATAACGACGATAACTGGCACTTTGTGAGCGCAGTCAGAGATTCCGCCAATGGAAAATTAAAACTATATATTGATGGACATCCTGCTGCGTCGGATGTTTCCGAACCCGGTGTTAATATCGTCGGAGCTGGGGATGCTTATCCCTCCATAGGAAGATTGGGCAGTTTTTCGGGTTATTCGGGTTATTATTTTACCGGCCTCCTCGACGAGGTGGAGATCTTCAGCCGCGCACTCAGTGCCTCTGAAATCGCGGCGATCTACAACGCAGGCAGCGCGGGCAAGTGCGCCCCTGACACGACCCCGGACCCCTTCCCCTTCGATCCTGTCACGGGGGCTGCAAGGAGCACTCTTTATACCTCCAATACGATCACCATCAGCGGCATCAACGTCCCCGCCGAGGTGACCATTACCGGAGGGGAGTATTCTGTCGGCTGCACTGCCACCTTCATCAACACCGAGAGCACTGTTGTAAACGGCGATACGGTCTGCGTGAGACAGACCTCGTCTCCAAACTACTCTACTCCCACGACAGCGACCCTGACCATAGGGGAGGGCAGCGGCGACTTCAACGTAACTACGTTGGCTTCACATATGCTGCATGCGGAGGCCGTGCCTTCAGCGGCAAAGACCTTCAATCCATCGTCCTGGGAAATCGGGCAGGGCGGTAATATCGGGATCGACATAGAGCCCAATGCAGCATATTATTTTGTATCGGCAACAGATAACTGCGGGGCGGGAGGCGCCAAGATCGGAGCCCCTAATGCCGGCAACACTTCATATGATATTTCACCCGTCACCGCAGACTGCACACTGACAGTAACGTATGCTGCGTACCCGGTCTGGCGGGATGGGACGACGAGTTATTTTATGACGATGGGGGCTGGATATGGCGACGGGTCGGCAGCGTACACGATCAAGGCGCATGGGGTGGAGCTTACGGACAGCGACCTGAATCTTTCGGGCACCGCAGCAGTTGTACTTGATGGGGGATATCTGGCTGACTTCAGCGACTATTCCGGAGTGCCGACGACTATCACCGGACCGTTTACAATCGGTGGAGATGGAAGCATAACTATAAAGAATATAGCAGTGAAGTGAGTAAGCAAAGGGAGTTATGAGAGACCAGAGACTCGATATAATCTCCAATGCGCTGAACCTCGTAAGGGAGACCGGGAGCCGGAGACTGCTGCTGTTCCTCGATTCCGCCGCTGAATACCGGTGGTTTCTTAAGACCGAACATTCCGGTGATCCTGCGGTTGTCGTAGTGATCCCCGACCGGGTCCCGGTCCCTTCCGGCCAAAAAAAAGGGATGAAGGTCATCAGAAGCTGGGCCGGGAACCAGTCCAGGTTTTCAAGGATCAAGTATGCTTTCCTGAAGGGTGTGCTCCAGGGGGTAATAACCCCGGCCAGTAAAGTTATCTGTGTCCTGGGACCGTCAGGAAAGGCCCATCTGGATACCATTACGATCCACGACCTGGCCCATTCCTGGAGTGAGGAGTTCCCTTTCGAAGTCCGCTCCCTCATCCAGCGGAAGGCATTTCATATTGTCATGGCAGTTATCGACATAGCACTGGATATAGGGGCACTGGGCAGGGAGGGAAAATCTGTAGGGACCACGTTCGTAATAGGCGATGAAAAAAACGTCCTTAATATGTCCCACCAGCTTGTCTTTAATCCTTTTAAGGGCTATCCGAAAAAAGAACGGCACATAACCCGCCCCGAGGTCGTAGAGAGCCTCAAGGAGCTGGCGCAACTTGACGGTGCTATAGTTATTTCCGAAGAAGGCGTAGTCGAGGCCGCTGGAAGGAACCTGGACGCCGGACGCGTGGCCTCGAAGCAGCTGAGAGGACTTGGTTCGAGGCACCGGTCCGCCGCCGGAATAACGCGGCATACTGATGCCGTGGCTGTGGTAGTTTCGGAGAGCACCGGCAAGGTCACACTTTTTGAAAAGGGGAATGTTGCCGCTACGTTTGAGCCCCTGATAAGCAGGCGGCTCGTCTGAGCGGCCTGCCGGCTTTGTAATCTAACAGACTGTTGAAAAAGTGCTTTCAGATATTTTCCGTCATTCCCCTGCAGGGCTGGAATCCATTGTTTTTAAGGCGTGCGGATAACCCGCTGCTTAAAGCACCAACTGTCGGCTTCGCGAGTATGATGGCTCTAACTGAGAAAATGAGAGTTTTTCAATAGTCTGCTAAACAGCCCGCAGTCCCTGTATAGGTTCTTCAGGTGTTGTATGGGCATTGTCCCTCCCCTCCCAAGGGGAGGGACAGTGATCCCAATGTCCACAGGAATCCCGGAAGAACCAATAATAGAAGTTAAAAGAGGGATATTATCAAGAGATGCCGCCGGGCAAATCATGGAATATTACGGTTTACCGGCTGTTTGGACACAGAAAAGACGACTGGCTACTTTTATGAGAAGAAGCATCCTTCTACGGCTTTAGGCATAGGTGACAGAGGAGCATTCTGCTGGATGGGAGACAAACTTTAATTTTTTTACTGATCCCTGCTCGGGGAGGGAAAAATTTAACCGAAGGTTTCAGTGCAAGCCTGGACACCGGCGCTGAAACGAGCGCCGTCATCGGCGTCGAAGGATGTGTGTCATATATCTGGTAAACT
>JACRLQ010000034.1 GCA_016215155.1 Nitrospirota bacterium | reverse complement strand
CCCTACGTATTTGCTATAATTTTTCATAACCTGTCCTCCTTAATTGTGGCTCTGAGCCTCTGGGTTTATTCCCTTAAGCTTAATCCACGTCGCTTAAGGTTGGACAGGTTTAATACATTATGTCTACTGTTGGCTTCGCGGGAATGACGGCCAAAAAAAGGCAATTCATACACAGACACTACTTATGGGTTAACCGCTTTTGTTTTTTTACTGGAGGAAGATAATTTTCGGATGTGATGACGCTTTTTCCGGTTTTCAACTCCAGTTCCAAGCGGGCTTTTTGGGCTATTTTGCCGCCTTTTTTGCCAGCATCCGCATTTTCAACCACTCCGGTAGCATTCACGCTTTCGGCAATCTGCCTGGTGGAGAGCTCTGCAAGCGCCGTGAAAATCAACTCCGCTTCATTCATGTGGTCGCGAAGGTTCTGTGTTTTAAGCCCTTTTATTTCTTTATGCTTTTTTACATCAACTCCGCTCCACTCCTGATGAATAATATTGGTGAGAATGGCATACTCTTCCTCTTTTGTAATTTCGTGATCTTTCCAGTAATCAGTGAGTTTATTACGGGTTTCCTGACCCATCATCCGCTGCTGAATCCATTTTTCACTTCTGCCGAGCTGTTGCCAGTATTCACGCGCCCGGTCGAGTGAACGAGCGGGGTCGCTCATATCCTGAATGCGTTCATATCCCACCTTGGCCAGCCATTGCTTGAAAGGTTCGGCTTTGGGAGATGGAATGGACTGAACGAGCCGCAAAATATGTTGAACAGATCCTCCAAGAGTTTTTCTTTTTTTTCTCGTTTCTGTCAGCATTTCTACCTGGGGACAGTTTGTCCCTAGGTAGGCGCCAAGTTCTATATCCCTTTTTCTGAGCTTTTTCAGGTAATCCGTCGGATTTATTGAAACCGTAAGCGCTGATACAACATCAATAATTGAAAAATACCAGGTTTCTGTTTGCGCATCGTAATAGCGGCGGATTTTCCTCCCCGCTAATAACTGTGCAGGCGTCATTTTTCAGCTGATTCCCTAATTCCGGCGTCTCGCAACGGCTAAGGGTCAGCCGCTTTGTTTCCCTTCGTCTTTCTTAAGTGAGTTTTGCTGCATTTCTATTTTGGAACCCACCCATTCTACAAATTCTGACAGTGCCTTTGAGAATTCATTTAGTATCTGCCCCTCTAGATTAATGCGAGAACTTGAAAGTCTCACCAAATTGCTATGCCTGCTGATGATAGTATCTATTTTCTTTTTGTCCCTCACAAGTGTGATGTTACCAGCTGCATGCAGCAGGACATTACGCAGTTGTGAGCAATCATTTAGAAACGGCCATGAGGGAGCTTCAGTTATTCTGATCGAATATTTGTTCAGAAAAGCCTCATTGAATCTATTCAAACCGGCTCCATTAGTTACATATTCACCCTTCGGAAATAGTCGAAAAGCTACAGCCAAACATTCCTCAAAATGGGCATACATCATGAGGTAGCAGTTTATGATCATGTAGTCGTGATATGAGGATTCATACGTCTGTTTTTTGATTTCAAGCTCTATAAGATCCTTCTGATCTGTGTTACTATCCTGCAATTTCTTATTAATCCAAACGATCTCATTATGGACCAGTCGTCTGTGCTCATTATAATAATTTATATGCATGCCAAGATTACATTGCGCATAGAAGTTGTACAAATCGAGTGTCGTTGATTTGTTATTCGTCATCGTATTTTGTTAGCACACGCCCAACAGCCCTTAATAAAACCACTGAGGATCTTCCCGAATGCCTCGATTATTGTAAGTACTCTTATTCCTATCTATTTCCTTTTATTGAATTACAACTGCGGCACATGAGAGCCGCATTGCTCAAGGTAGTCTTACCGCCACGCGAATGTGGTTTAACATGGTCAACTGTAAAGTTGTTCCACGTTAATGATTGCCCGCATTTGTTACACTTTTGATTCTCTTCCGTATGCCAAATTAAACTGCGCTGTTCAGCGGTAAATCCTCTTTTGTCGTCTTTCCGCTCGAATATGCCACCCACGATTTGGCGCAAAATGTCTGCCCGCCGTTTGCGATTTGCGATGCTGTCAGTGTCACCTTGCACAGTCAGCAAATAGTCTGCAAAAATGCGCTGATCTGGCTTGGCCCCTTCTGCCTTTTTTACTTGATCTCTTACAACTGTGACACCATCAGAGAGCCACGACAACAGTTTCTGAGCCTGCTGATTCCGCTTCGTGTCTGTAAGAATGCAGTTGGCTTTGTCCATTGCCCAAACAATCAGGAAAAGCGAATAAAAGTCAGAGACTTTGCTAAACCGTGTTGTCCGAAGATCGGGGAAAACACGTTTCACGAGATTCAGTGTGTGATCAAAGTCTTTCACACAACGTTGCATACTGCGCTGATCAAACGACTGCCCAGCTAAAATTCCATCGAGTGCCTTTTTCTTATTTATTGGGCCTGACGCATGGATGGATGCTAAAAGTTCGCACGTCAATTCAACATGCTTCATCCGGCTAATTTGACCTTTTGATAAGATGTGATTGTCCTCAAAATATTTCTTTTTCCCCTCCGCAAGCCGGCCAGCAAGTTTGAGGAACGGGCTATGATAAAAACGGGCGTGACGTTTCTCCGCCCCGGCAAGGCTCTTGCCGGTGGAGTTGATACGAACAAAGAGATCAACGATGTCTGAAAACTCGCCTGACACTTCAACGATCTGAATCTTATAACCCATGAAGCGATGCTCATGGCGACGTTTGGTAACGCGCTGCCAATTCCATTCGGCAAGCCCCTCATGTTCATCTATTCGTGCCTTCACCGAATAACGCTGACCTCGAAAACGACCGAGTCCTTGAAACATCAATATTGATTCAAGCCTTTGTTTACCATCAATTACGTCGTAACATAGCCGACCATTATGGTTTTGTTTGTAAAGAAAGATTGACGGCACCGGATAGTTTTGAAAGATAGATTCAATGAGTTTTCTACGATCCGATATGTTCCAGACTGATTTTCGTTGGAACCCCGGTTCAAGATTTAATTGGCCGTTATTGAATAGGTGGACGAATTCCTGAATGGTCTTATCTCCATATTCTGAATAAATGTTTTGCGTCATAAATTATTCGTCTCCTTTCATTATTATGCTGGCCAATAATATCAATCTCGTCCGTTGAATAATACTTTTTTCTATTTCTTTACTATAACGCAGGGCGTAAAACCGCGTCAATTCCGGAGGGAAATCTAGACGTATGCCGAGGTCATACCGTAATCGTTCAGACCCCCTGCTGCCGTCCTAAGAGCCCCCTCACCCTGACCCTCTCCCTCAAGGGCGAGGGGATTAAAATAGGATATTCGTCAGACCGGGCAACCACAGAGGGATTGCCCCTACAGAATAAAAAGGTGAAATATCAAAATCGCCTCCGGCCACGGGTGAAATAATACAACCCCCTCTCCATTGAGAGAGAGGTCGGGGGTGAGGGGAATCTTAGAATGTTACTTTCACACAGATATGCATATAATATAACCATTATGATCGTCGCCGCTCTGACAGGCAATTACGGTATGGGAAAGAGTTCAGTTCTTTCCCTGTTTGCCTCTTTTGGCGCCGCCGTGCTTGACTGCGACAAGGTCGTAGAGCAGCTGTTGGAAGAACAACCTGTTATCGACAGTATAGAACAGATGATCGGCGGGGTGCTTGAGGGTTCCGGCAGGCTCGACAAAAAAGCCATAGCTCGCCGGGTCTTCCATGATCCTGTCCTCAGGAACAGGCTGGAGGAGCTGATCCACCCGCTGGTATTCGAAAAAATAGACGCTTTCATAAAAGATATGAAGGACCTTCGGCAGGTTGCGGTCGTTGAGGTGCCGCTGCTTTTCGAGGCGGGCCGTAGCGGCAGGTTCGACAAAACAATTACGGTCTATACGACGAAAGACGAGGCCCTGAAACGTCTGATAAAATCCGGGATAGCGCCTCGGGAGGCGGAGGCCAGACTGGCGGTACAGATGCCTATTGAGGACAAAATCCGTCTTTCCGATTATTCGATAGACAATACCGGCACAAAAGAGGAGACGTCAAAGCAGGTCGAAGCAGTGTACAGAGCACTTCTCGGACAGGGGTCCTAGTTTATCCCGTATTTCTTCAATTTGTGATAAAGCGTCTTTCTGTCAATGCCCAGTATCTGGCTAGCCTTCGACTGGTTGCCCCGCGCCCCATTAAGGACCTTTAGAATATAATCCCTTTCCATGTCCTCAAGAGACGGCTGTCGTCCCGTGACATCCGGGGAGAAAGAAAGCGCCGGAATCGACAGGTCTTCTACCGAGATGCTTCCGGCGTCGCAGAGTATGACGGCCCGTTCGATCACATTTTCGAGTTCTCTTACATTGCCCGGCCAATCATATCGACCAAGGGCCTCAATGGCGTCAGGACTCACTCCGGCGACAGACTTGGAGAGTTTCCGGCTGTATTTATCCATAAAATATGAGGTGAGTCCGGAGATGTCTTCCCTCCTCTCCCTCAGTGGCGGAATAGTAATATTTATGACATTCAGCCTGTAATAGAGGTCCTCCCTGAATGCCCCGGCCTTCACTCTCTCCAGCAGGTTTTTGTTCGTTGCGGCGAGGACCCTCACATCAACGTTAAGGGTCCTGTTACTCCCGAGTCTCCTGAATTCACCTGAATCGAGGAACCTCAGAAGCTTCGCCTGCAGCCCCAGCGGCATCTCCCCTATTTCATCCAAAAACAGAGTGCCCTTGTCCGCGACCTCCACGATCCCGTGTTTGGTCTGGTACGCGCTCGTAAAAGACCCCTTCTCGTGGCCGAAGATCTCGGATTCGATTAGATTCTCGGAGAGCGTCGCACAGTTAAGGGCTATCAAAGGGGTCCTGTTCCTCCCGCTGTTATGCCATATAGTATTGGCCACCAGCTCTTTGCCGGTGCCGCTTTCGCCCTGGATAAGGACCGCGGAATCTGTCGGGGCGATTTTTCTTATAAGCCCCATAATGGACTTCATCTGCGGACTGTTCGATATAAATTCGGACGTTGACTCTACCCTCAGGAGTTCCTGCTGAAGGAGCTGGGTTTTCATGCTCAATTTTCCATACTCATACGCGCGGTTTATGACGATGACCAGTTCGTCCAGCTTGTACGGCTTTGTGAGGTAATCATAAGCCCCATGCTTCATCGCTTCAACGGCCGTCTCGACCGTCGCCTTTCCGGTAAGCACGATTATTACCGGGGAAGACGGGTCATAATGGAGTTTCTTCATAAGCCCGATACCGTTTATCCCCGGCATAACGATATCAAGGAGGATGACGTCGAAGATGCTTTCTTTGATAAGCCCTAAGGCCCCTTCGCCGTCAGAGGCGGCCTCGACGGAAAAACCCTTTCGGGTCAGCTCTTTTTTTAAGAGCCTTCTTATCGGCTCTTCGTCGTCAACCACCAGGATTCTAATCATGGCCGGACCGCGCCGGGAGCCTTATGCTGAAGGTCGTGCCCTTGCCCTCCTCGCTTATTACATCTATGCTGCCGTTATGGTCCTCGACTATCTTGTGGCAGATCGAAAGTCCGAGCCCGGTCCCCTCGCCGACAGGCTTGGTCGTAAAAAAAGGGTCGAATATCTTATCGATGTTTTCTTCGGGGATTCCGGCCCCCGAATCCGCTACGGAAACGGTGATGCTCGAAACATTCTCCAGATATTTCTTCCCCTGTATCCCGTTGCTCCTGCTGCTCCTTATCACGATCCTGCCCTTCCCGGGGGTAAAGTACATAGAGTTCATGATGATATTCATGAAGACCTGCCTGAGGCTCCCGGGATCGGCGTAGATCCTGGGCAGGTCCCTGTTGAGGCTCAGTTGAATATTATGGTCCAGACGTTTGGCCCTGTGATTTACAAGGAGGATGACCTCCTTTATCAGTTCATTGATATCGATCTCCCTGTATATGCCTCCGGAGGGCCTCGCAAAATCAAGGAGACTGTTTAAGAT
Organism: Nitrospirota bacterium; assembly: GCA_016215155.1. Lineage (GTDB taxonomy): Bacteria > Nitrospirota > Thermodesulfovibrionia > Thermodesulfovibrionales > UBA6898 > PALSA-1316. The sequence goes on along the minus strand of JACRLQ010000034.1, from coordinate 35,293 downwards.
GTCCTTACATCTGAAGATCTCGTTATGGATCGTTTCGAGGTATTCCGGAAAATCCTCGAACTCCGCCGTCCCAAGCAGCTTCTTGTCTTTAGCCCTGTCCAGAAGGGCCTCCGAATACCCGGCAATTATGCCAAGAGGATTATTGATTTCATGGGCAATACCGGCGACCAGGGTGCCGAGCGAGGCGAGCCTGTCGGACCTTATCAGCTGCTGTTCGAGCCTCTTTTGGTCAGAGACATCCTTGAGATAATGGACTACGGCATACAGGCGCCCCTCTTCATCGGTCAGCGGATAAGCCCAGAAATGGCAGATCTGTCCCATCATGCCTTTTAATTCCATGAACGACTGCCTCCTGCTAGCGACAGTCTCGGAGCAGGCGCATTCCTGAGTATTGATGCCTATCCTGTAGAAAATCTCCCAGCACCGTTTGCCGGAAATCTCGACCGAAGACAGACCGGCCTTTTTCAAAAGCGTTTGATTGGCGCGGATCACCCGCTGCCTGATATCTTCGATCCATACCATGTCCGTAATGGAATCAAAGGTCCTCTCCCACTCTTTCTTCTCCCTCGAGATCTCCTGGAAAAGGAGCGCATTTTCGAGGGCTATCGAAATATGCTTCGCGGCAGGCAGCAGTATCCGGAGGTCTTCTTCGGAATATCTGAAAGGCCGGGTACTGTCGAGGTTGAATACACCCAGGACCTTGTCATGATAAAGGGGGACGCTTATCGTGGACCTGAGGCCCTCGTCGAAGAGTTTTTTATCAAGGGGGAATCTGAGGTCCCTCAGGTCATAGTTTATCCAGGGCTCGTTGTTCATTATGACCCATCCGGCGCTGGTGCCTTCTACCGGGGCCTTCACACCTTTTTTCATGACCGTGTTCATCTCGGTATCGAGGGCGAAGATCAGCATGTTATTGTCCGCTTCATTGAACAACAGAAGGCTCGCGCGGTCATAGCCGACCAGTTTCCTTATCTCCGAGACCATGATCCTGAATACGGTGCCGATACTCAGGCTTGAGTTTATGATCCCGCTCAGTTCGCTTATCAGGTTGAAGATGGTCAGGTTCTGATCCATATGATATTATAACAGCCTCATGACCATATCATATAACCTGCCTGCAAGAAAAGATTATTCGTTTATCACTTCAACTTCAGTTGATACTTTCCCGTCATGCCCGAGAGCCTCAGTCGGGCATCCACCTCTTTATTCCAGCAGCTTCCCGCCTGAAGCAGCCAGTCTTTTTTTACAGTGGATTCGCCTTTTGTAGGGGCTACCCGGTGGGTCGCCCGGGGTTGCCGTCGCCGTTCGTTTTTGTCATTCGTTCAATTTTCATTATTCTGTTTCATGGGCGACCCACCGGGTCGCCCCTACGGTTATTTCCGAATAATGCTGTTTATTTCTCGTTTTCATATAATCTTTCTCTTTATGGAAAACTTCCTGTCTCCCATTTCCACGATCAATAACGTGGTATACAATCCCTTCTCCTATTCCTCTTGCTATACTCGGCATCTCTTTTTCACTTTCACTCACTAAACCAGTCTGTCCCATTTGTTTTGCCTCCGGTAACTTATGGTCCTGCCCTCTATGTCTGTTACCGCTGATCATTTCCGTCACTGATTTTACAACCAAAGCGAAATACAAAATAAGCGTTAATAACTCCGAATAAAATTAATAATAGCCCCATCATTGAACTAAAATGATTTGGAAACAGTATAGTAATTATAAATTGAATTATAATGAGTGACAAACTCCAAGGCAATGTAACGATAAAAATATAGATACCAGCAAAAGGAGTGCGCTGAACGTTTAAGAAATAAAACATTAGTGCAGACAGAAATATTGCAATATAGACCGTTAATATTGTGTAGCCAGTTATATACTTCGCATACTTTCTATTACTCATATTCTCGATTCTCCCTCTATTATCAGGAAGGAGATTAGCTAAAGCAAGTGGATGCCCGACTAAGGATCTCGGGCATGACGGAAAAAATACAAATTTTGAGGTCCTTTCACATAACCCGGCAGCCGGGATGCGTACATGTGATATGATAAAAATATGCCGAAACACCCCGGAGGAACTCAGTGAGACGTCGCAGATGGCATGGTCCTTTGGCCGTATCGTTATTATTACTTTCATCGGCCATGTATTTCGCCCAGCTGATCATATTCCGAAAACCCGAAGACACATTTTTTTACATGCTGCAGGACATCGCCTTTGTCCCCATCCAGGTCCTGATCGTGTCGCTTATTGTCGAGCGGATTCTCAATGAGCGCGAAAAGGCCGCCCTCCTCAAAAAAATGAACATGCTTATAGGCACGTTCTACAGCGAAGTCGGCTCGGACCTTATAAAACACTGCTCGCGGTTCAGCCCTGATCTGAGCGAACTGGCCCGGCACCTGCTTGTCACCGGGCATTGGACGGACCGGGATTTCGAGAAGGCCCGCGCCCTCGCGGCCTCGACGAACCCCCACCTCGATTCAACCAGGGACGACCTTACAAAGGTGAGGGAGTTCCTCGAGTCAAAGAGGGGCTTTCTTCTCAGCCTCCTTGCCAACCCGAACCTCCTTGAGCATGACGCCTTTACCGACCTGCTCTGGGCGGTCTTTCACCTGCTTGAGGAGCTGACTTCCCGTACTACGCTGACGGACCTCCCCAGGGCGGACTTCGAGCACCTGTCCGTTGACATGAAACGGGCCTTCCTTCTCCTTCTTACCGAATGGCTCTCGTATATGAAACATCTGAAGAAAGACTATCCCTATCTTTTTTCCCTGGCGGTAAGGATGAACCCGATGGATATTCACGCCAGCGCTGTCATAAAGGATTGAGGGAACAGACGTCCTTATTGCGTGTTGCCGCCGGCCTGCTTTATAATGACAGCCTATGAAGATTGATCCCGCCGGCTATTTCAGAATATTCAATAACCGCAGAACAGCGGTAATGATTTTCATGGGCCTCTCCTCGGGGCTCCCTCTCTCGCTTACCAGCGGCACGCTTCAGGCCTGGATGACAGTCGCAGGGGTCGATTTAAAAACAATCGGGATATTTTCCCTTGTCGGGCTTCCCTATACCCTGAAATTCCTCTGGTCGCCCCTGATGGACCGGTTCACGCCGCCATGGCTGGGAAGACGCAGGGGCTGGGTCCTTGTGACACAGTTCGGGCTCATGGCGGGCATAGCCGTAATGGGCATGACCTCTCCTGTCGACGCCCCCCTGGCCCTTGCGGCACTGGCACTGACTGTGGCCTTTGTGTCGGCATCGCAGGATATCGTCGCAGATGCTTACCGGACAGACCTTCTCCCTGAAAAGGAAAGGGGAGTCGGGGCGGCGGTATTCGTTACGGGTTACAGGATAGGCATGCTGATCTCGGGCGCCTTCGCCCTCGTGATGTCCGACAGGATCGGGTGGCAGAATACCTATTTCATAATGGCCGGTCTGATGTCGGTCGGCATCTGCACGACACTACTGGGTCCTGAGCCGGATTCCGTCATGGCCCCGCCCAAAAGTCTTCAGGAGGCCGTAACCGGGCCGCTGAAGGACTTTTTCTCCCGAAGGTCTTCATTGGTCATGCTTTTTCTTATAATCCTCTATAAACTGGGAGACGCTTACGCCGGCACAATGACAACCGCCTTCCTGATAAGGGGGGCCGGGTTTACACCAACCGATGTCGGCACCGTAAACAAGGGACTCGGCCTCTTGTCCGTCATATTCGGGGCGACCCTCGGAGGCACCCTTATGATAAGGTTCGGGATGTTCCGCTCACTCCTTTTTTTCGGGATACTCCAGGCGGTCTCAAACCTTTCGTTCATACTTCTTGTCTGGACGGGAAAAAGTTATCCGGCGATGATATTCGCGGTCGCTTTCGAAAACTTCACGGGAGGCATGGGGACTGCGGCATTTGTGGCATTGTTAATGTCGCTTTGCAGTGCAAGATACAGCGCTACACAGTTCGCGCTGCTTTCGTCGCTTGCCGCATTGGGACGGGTCATTATCGCGCCTACCTCAGGCTATGTGGTGGAAATGACGGGATGGGGGTGGTTCTTCGTCATAACGACATTTACCGCGATACCCGGACTTGTACTGCTTTGGAGGTTAAGGGGCGACATAGCCGGACTGAGCGGGACCCGGGTCTGAATCGGGACGTGATCAGACCGGCCTCAGAACAATCAACCCGGGCCTTCCGGACATATAATCGTTAAAGTCTTCATCAACTACCCTGCCCGCGACTGAAGATGCATGTCTGAACATAAGTACCCCGTCCGCGCGGATGATTATCCCGGCGTGAGAAACATCCAGTCCCGGCTCCTCAGAATAGATCCCGGCATAATCTCCGGTCTTAAGCCGGTCTGAGATAACTGGGTCGATCGCTGTGGATGGGATATAGTCCACTTCCCTTTCTTTGGCGGGTATGCCCCTGACATATTCGGAGCCGTCTTTTTTTCTGTTCAGTGTCTTGAGCACGCCAAGGGCCTTACCTCCGCCGGTCTCTTTTGTAAAAACAAAAAAAAAAAGGCCGTTATGCTCCCTCCAGTCGGTAAGAAAGTGGTTCCTGTCCCGAAAAGCCGGCCGTCCGGACCTGTATCTCGTATGCAGAAGGTTCAAGCTGAAACTCCTGAATGAATCCGAGCGTCTCATGGCTTCAACATATTCGATGAAAGTCAGGCAGTCGACTTCGGCAAGATTGATCACGAGGGTCTCGACATCCCCGTCAGGTCCGGGCAATGTCGATGCCTTATACGGCGTGCCTAAAAAAAGACCTGAAATATAGGCTGTCCTGCTTCCGGCATCGCCTATGGCAGCGGCTTCCTTAAGCAGCCGGTCAAGCAGGGAAGGAGGCCGGGCTCCGGGAATAATATGGCTCTTCAAAGGTCTGATGCGATAATCAGCCGGTTATCTTATATCCGGCCCTTATTATCGCCTCTTCGATGTCAGACCGCGTCAACTTTGTCTCGTCGAAACTTACCTGCGCCTGACCCACGGTGACGCTTGCCCCGGCCACGCCCGCCAGAGCCTCTACGGCCTTCTTCACCCTCATCACGCAATGCTGACAGCTCATCCCCCCGATTTTAATGGTCACGTCCGCCATGATTTCTCCTTTTTGATCAATCTAAAGTTTATAATATGATTATGATAATGCCAAACAAAGGGCTTTTTCAAAGCTGCCTGCCATGAAACGGCGAATTATAGGTTTTTTGTCACTTTTGTTCTTCGTGTTCACGCTCGGCGCGGCCATATCCATGCTGTATATCACGTTTACCACGTCCGAGCTCAAAAAACTGATCACACTCCACGGTGTCGAGATCCTGAGGCAGGACCTGATCATAAAGATACAAAACGTCGAGCAGGACCTTCTGACCGTCCATACGGAACTTGGAAGCAAACTGGACAAGATAATATCCAATATGACGGACCTCGACAAGGCGATCAACAACTGCACAAACTGTCATCACTCGCCGCTCATCACCCGGAAACTTGCGCAGATCAAGACGAATGTAGAAAAATTTGAAAACTCGCTCAGCCATTATATTACGGCCGCGGCGGACACGGACAGGATAAGAAATCTCAAAGTGGAATCCTATGAGGCGGGTTCGGAACTCCTCAACATCACTACTGAAATGGCCTTTATCGCGAACAAGAGGCTGCAGGAGAGGACAGGCAAGGCCCTCGACGGGGTCAGGCACGCACAGATTATTTTGTCGATAACTCTGGCGGTGGCATTTATTATCGCCCTCTGGATAGCGGTCACGCTCATAAGGAACATCCTCAGCCCTATCAGGGAGCTTATGGACGTCTCCCGAAACATCACCACAGGCAACCTCGGGTACACCACCGGCTATAAAGACAGCACCGAGTTTGGAGAACTCGCTTTGTCCATTAATGAGATGAGCCGTTCCCTGCAGGACGGCAACGAAAAGACCATCCAGCATATGAACCGTCTCGCCGGACTCTATAAAGTCACCCTGCCCTTTCACTCCGTCTCCAGCATCACGGAGATATTCAGGGAGGTCTCAAGCAGCGTGGCCGACCTCATAGGGGTTGAACAGTGCGGCCTTATGCTTCAGGACGAAGACCGCAATTTCATAGCGCACAAACATCCTGCCCATGGCCTCAGTGAACAGGAGGCGGCCTCGATAAGGGTAAAGAAGGAGGACCTGCTCGACCTTTACTATGACAACAACAGGCGGCCGGTCGTAATAAGTGACGTTAAATCCGCGAAACTGCCCCGCGGCCTTATAGGACCTTCCGATGAGAATGCGCGGAATATGCTGATCGGGTGGATCAGACTCCAGGGTGAACTTATCGGACTGATCCGGCTCGCCAACAAAAAAGACGGAGAATTCTCGGAGGAGTCTGTAAGACTGATCGGCATCATCTCGAACAATATATCCGTGGCCATAGATAATGCCAAGTTGTACGAGAACCTCAAGGCCCAGATGCACGAGCTCAAGGAAACACAGGAGCAGCTCGTGCAGGCGGCCAAGCTCGCCGCAATCGGTGAACTCGCCTCGAATGTCGCGCACGAGATAAATAACCCGCTGACCAGCATTATGGGATATGCGGAACTCATAAAAGAAGAAACTGACATTGAACTCATAATGAAGGATGTAGACATCATCAGCACCGAGTCCCTGCGGGCGCGGAACATCGTCCAGCAGCTCCTTGAGTTTGCCAGGAAGAGACCTCTGGAGATCAGGGAAGTCAATATCCGCGGACTTTTGAAAGAAACAGTGTCTCTTATCAGCGTCCAGCTGAGGGACGCCAGAATAAAGATAACGGAGCGTTATGACCCTATGCCCATAATCATGGGAGACCCCAATCAGCTAAAGCAGGTATTTCTGAATATACTTAACAACGCCGTCCATTCGATCGCCGGCGACAGGAGGGAAGTGCATATCAGCTCCGGCGTGCAGGACACCTTTGTTTTTATCTCGATATCGGACTCCGGTCACGGCATCCCCCCCGATGTTCTTCCCAAGATCTTCGAGCCCTTCTTTACGACCAAACAGGAAAAAGGCACCGGACTGGGGCTTTCGATAACCTATAAGATCATTCAGAGTCATAAAGGCAGGATAGACGTAAAGAGCGAGCTTGGAAAAGGCACGACCTTCACGATACTGCTTCCCCTGTACCCGGCTGACGGCATTACAGGTCAGGACACCCGCTAATCAGATAGACAATCCTCTTTTATTATGATAATAATAAAAGAGGAGGACCTACATGTTAGAGACTATCGAATGGCTGGCCCATATCGAAAGACTTTCCAGTGCTTTTTACAGGGAGGCGTCGGTATTTTTCAGAGAGGACGAGCCGGTATCAAAATTCCTCCGGCACCTTTCGGACGAGGAGGCCTGGCATCTGAAAGTAATCGAAAGCGCCGCGGAGTTCGCAAGCCGCAACGCGATTGCCGAATCCTCGATCATCCTTGATGCCGCGACAAAAAATAGCATCGAGGCCCCGCTCGCGCGGTGCGTCGAACTTCTGAACAAAGGCGCACTCAACAGACAGGACCTGCTTGATTGCCTCGCCGCTGCCGAGTTTTCTGAATGGAATTATATCTTCATCCATGTAATGGACCTGTTGAAAAAAGAACGTCAATTCATGCCTGTTCCGTCAAGGATCTACCACCATCTCCTCGAGATAGAGGCCTTTTTCAGGTCTCTTCCCGAAGGCGAGAAGTATATTTCGTCCATAAAAAGACTAATGCCCCAGTGGAATGAAAAAATACTCGTCATAGACGACGAACCGTCTATTTTGGGTTTTTTGAAAAATCTCCTCAATGATGAAGGGACTGTCGAGACGGCCTTAAACGGCAGGGAGGGTCTCCGGAAGGTGACGGAAAACTATTTCGATGTAATCCTCACCGACCTTAAAATGCCGGTAATGGACGGCATGGAGTTTTACAAAAAGGCCGCTGAACATGACCCCGATATAGGCAGGAGGATCATATTTTTCAGCGGCATGGCTAACCCCGAACATGTTGAATTCTTCAGAAAGAACAATCTGAGATTTTTAACAAAACCGTCCCCGATCAGGGAGATCCTGAAAAATGTTCATGAAATCATGAACGCGCCTCCGGACCAGGGCTGAAAGCACGTCCGCTCATCGCGGGCGCTAATTCATAGTTTAAACAGACCCTGATTTACCCTTCCCGTCCCCGGGCCCTTCACGGCACCCGCATTTTTACATAATTTCCGGCAACTCGGACATACATCAGAGAGCAGGGCCTTAATGAATGTCGCTGCATGGACAAAACACTGGAAAAGAAAGGGCCACTCTGTTAAAATTATAGACTGTTTTTTTAGGGGGTATTTATGGAACTAAAAGGTAAAATCGCGTTAATAACCGGGGGCGCCCGGGGCATAGGAAAGGCCATCGCAATCCGCCTGGCAAAAAAAGGCGCCGACCTGGTCGTCGCGGACATTTCTTATGAAAGCGCTGCCGAGACGGCAAAAGAGATCGGCGCCCAGGAGGGTGTCCGGACCCTCGCGCTCAAGCTTGACGTCTCCCAGGCCGACGAAGTCACAAAGGCCTTCGAGGATATCATAAGGGAGTTCGGCAGGGTCGACATCCTCATAAACAATGCCGGCATCACCAGGGACGGCCTGCTTCTGAGGATGAAGGCCGAAGACTGGGACGCCGTCATGAATATAAACCTCAAGGGCACCTTCCTCTGCTCCAAAGAGGCGGTAAAGGTCATGGTAAAGCAGAAGTCGGGCCGGATCATCAACATTGCCTCCGTGGTCGCATTCATGGGTAATCCGGGGCAGGCCAACTATAGCGCCTCAAAGGCCGGCATTGTCGGCCTGACAAAGACCATAGCCCGCGAATACGCCAGCAGGGGTATAACGGTCAACGCGGTGGCCCCCGGGTTCATCGCGACCGCCATGACCGATGCCCTTGCTGAAAATGTAAGGCAGGAAATGTTAAAATCTATACCTGTCGGAAAATTCGGCTCGGTAGAGGACGTAGCCAACGCCGTGGCTTTTTTTGCGTCGTCCGAAAGCGCGTATGTTACCGGGCAGGTCATTCACGTCAACGGCGGAATGTATATGTAGCCTGTCCGGACCCTGTCGCATGTCCGGAGAGGTTTTATAAATAATCTTTCTGAGTTTAAAAAGAAACTAAACGGGAGGTATTGTAATGGTTGAAGAAAAAGTAAAAGAGATTATAGCCAAGCAGCTTGGGGTCAATGCGGCGGACGTGGTGCCGGACGCTTCTTTTGTCGAGGACCTCGGCGCTGACTCACTTGATACCGTCGAACTGGTCATGGCATTCGAGGAGACGTTTAACATAGAAATACCTGACGAAGACGCCGAAAAGATCGCAAAGGTCAAAGACGCGATAGAGTATATAAAGAACAAACAGGCTTGATGACCGGACGCAGAGTCGTTGTAACAGGCCTGGGGCTGATAACGCCCCTGGGCGTCGGCGTTGAGAAGAGCTGGGAAGCTCTGGTCCAGGGCAGATCGGGGATCAGGCGGATCACCTATTTTGACGCATCGTCATTCCCCACCCAGATAGCCGGTGAGGTCCCCGATTTCAGGGCCGAAGACTACATAGAACCCAAAGAAATCAAGAAGATGGACCGTTTCATCCATCTTGGGTTGGCGGCCTCCATTATGGCGGTGAAGGACTCAGGCCTCATAATCGACGGGCAGAATGCGGAAAGGGTCGGCGTCTGCGTTGGGGCCGGGATGGGGGGACTTACCACCATCGAACATTACCACAAGGTCTTCCTCGAAAAAGGCATGAGGAGGATAACCCCGTTTTTTATCCCCAGTCTCATCGTGAATATGGCGGCGGGACAGATATCCATCAGACACGGGGCAAAGGGCCCCAATCAGGCACCTGCAACGGCCTGCGCAACGGGGAGCCACGCCATAGGCGACGCCTTCAAGATAATCCAGCGCGGTGATGCCGACGCCATGATTGCCGGAGGCACTGAATCGGTCATAAGCGCTATGGGCATAGGCGGATTTAATGCGATGAAGGCCCTTTCCACAAGAAACGATGAGCCCGAAAAGGCCAGCAGACCCTTCGACAGGGACAGAGACGGTTTTATCATGGGTGAGGGCTCCGGCATAGTCGTACTGGAGTCGCTCGAAAACGCCCTGGCCCGGGGCGCAAGGATATACGCGGAACTGGCAGGTTATGGGCTTGCCGGTGACGCCTATCACATGACCGCCCCCGCGCCCGGCGGCGAGGGCGCGGCAAGATGCATGGCGATGTCCCTTAGGGACGCCGGTATCGGACCTTCTGATATTGACTACATAAACGCACACGGAACTTCTACAAAATTCGGGGACGAGTTGGAGACTACCGCCATAAAAACGATCTTCGGAGAACATGCGTACAAGCTTTCCGTCAGTTCGACAAAATCCATGACGGGGCACCTCCTGGGGGCGGCAGGGGGGATCGAGGCCGTAATCTCCGTCCTCAGCATCGTCAACAACACGATCCCTCCCACGATAAACCTCGACAACCCTGACGAGGGATGCGACCTTGACTACGTCCCGCACAAGGCAAAACACACTGTTGTCAATTGTGCGATCTCCAATTCATTCGGGTTTGGCGGAACGAATGCATGCCTCATTTTCAAAAAATATCAGAGTTGATCCGCCCTCCTCATAAGTCCGGACTCCATGACCTGGAAAAAAGCCTTGGTCATGTTTTTGAAAACAGCGCCCTGCTTGCCGAAGCCCTGACCCACAAGTCGTATTTCCATGAACACAGCGGCTCCGTAAAGAAATATAATGAACGGCTTGAATTTCTTGGGGACTCCGTCCTGGGACTCATCGTGGTCGAATATCTCTTCCGTCTCAGTCAGTCACACAGCGAGTCCGTGCTTGCCAAGATGAAATCCTATCTTGTCAGTGAGACCGTGCTTGCCGAGACTGCCGCCTCTGTCTCTCTGGGCAAGTATATCATGCTCGGCAAGGGAGAGGAGGCAACGGGCGGGAGGACGAAAAAATCCATCCTTGCAGACGTGCTTGAGGCGGTTGTAGGGGCCGTATTCCTCGATGGCGGCTTTGAGATAACCAGGGACCTGGTCCTGAGGATCATCGGGGGAAAGATTGATCAGGCGATCTCAGCCGGTGATTTTTACGATTACAAGACCGAACTGCAGGAAAAGACGCAGTTTCTCTACGGGAAACTGCCTGAATACAGGCTTGTCAGGCAGCAGGGCATGGAGCACAAGAGGACCTTTACGGTTTCCGTATATCTGGACGACAAAAAACTAGGGACCGCGTCGGGTCACAGGAAGAAGGAAGCAGAGACGATCGCGGCCAAAAAAGCCCTGGAAAAAATTTCTTCCGAACCCGGGGACTAGAAATCGCCGCATGTTGCATAGTTGATCTTTTCAGGATATATTGTATGCAAGACTTGCAATATATGCTTCAGGAGGGTTGTTCCGGGTGTTACCTTTATGCAGGGTGCTTATCGTCGATGACGACAAAGACATACGAGACGTCCTTGAGGAGTTTCTCTCCGGCCGGAACATACTCATAGAAACAGCATCAAACGGCGCGGAGGCCCTTAAAAGGAGCAGCGAGGTGAACTTCGATGTCGTTATCACGGACATCAAGATGCCGTCCATGGACGGGATCACCCTGATGCGGGAACTTCTGAAGCTCCATCCCGACATCTCTATCATGGTGATGACCTCATTTTCCGATGAATATCCTGAAAAGGACGCCCTTTCAGTGGGGGCCAGGGATTTCATCTCCAAGCCCTTTAACCTGACCGAGTTTGCCATCCGTTTTCAGAAGCTGGTCCGGGACCACCAGGAGTTCCAGATGCTCAGAAAACGCGCTCATATCGATCTTCTGACGGGGCTTCCGAACAGGCAGATGTTCTATGACAGGGTGACCGAGGCCATAGAATATTCCAGACGATACAAGCACAGCTTCTCCCTGCTGTATATCGACATCGACAACCTTAAACCCGTCAACGATGAAAAGGGACATTATATGGGCGACCTGCTCCTTAAAGAGGCGGGCGCGAGGCTGAGGGGATGTGTGCGCAAATCCGATACTGTGGCCAGGTTCGGGGGGGACGAGTTTATAATACTGCTTTCGCACATATCAGCCATGGAAGAGATTTCACATTTTGCCGCCAGGATAGTCGAATCGATCGCGGAACCCTTTACCCTCGACGGAAGCGAGGTCAATGTCGGCTCAAGCGTAGGGATAAGCATCTACCCCTCTGACGGAGAAGACGTCGAGGACCTCATAAGGAAAGCCGACTCGGCCATGTATCGCGTAAAAAAGAGGGGCAAAAACGGTTACGAGTTCTTCTGTAAGCCGTCCTCTTCGACTCCGCAATAAAGTGTTGGTTTTAGGGGCCCCAAAGACGCCCGCTCTTCCCGTTGTGTCGCGGCCATATCCAAGGATTTCCGGCCTGCGCGGACCGCGTTCGATGAGACCTTATTGACATAACGGGGCGTTAAATGATAAAAAAGTATGGTGAATGAAGATCTTGTCGAGGAGATAAGCGAAAAAGATATCGGTCTTGCGAAGGAAATCATGAAGACCGTCACCAAGACCGTCAAGGCCGTAAACGTTTACCCGAAGGACAATCCGGTATACCAGAAATTCTCCGGCGAACTTTTTGACAGGTTCAACGCCTTTTTTGAAACCAGCGACGAGCTGGCCTTCGATATAGACCAGTACTCGCTTTCTTTTAAGGGCAATGAAGTGTTCCGGAGCGAGGAGCGCAACGATAACCCCGCCATGCTTCTTTTTGCGGACGGACTAAGACAGATATCTTTTCATAAAGGCATTACCTTCGAGGAAATAAAGGACTTTGTCGATATCCTCAGGCGCACTCCCAAGGACGACAATGCGGATGAAGATGACATCGTGACACTTCTTTGGGCGAAAAATATCAGGAATATGGGATATACCGCGGTTGAAGACAGTGTGGACGACGACCTGGTCATAGAGGAGAGCCTCATCTTCGACGATACCGCTGAGGTCTCGACCGACCAGGGTAGCGTGACACTGGCCCCTGCTGAAGAGGGCGGGAGCGTGTCGGAGTCAATAGTCAAAGTCGGACCTTCGGAGGACATAGATATCGAAGGTATAAAAAATGAACTTCAGACCCTGGACGATAAATTTCTCCTTTCATCGTCCGTCGCCCTTTTTATGGACCTCCTTTCCAATGAACGCGATGCCGATGCGTTCCAGATTATCGTTCTTAACCTTGGCAAGATAATGGACATGAGGATGCAGAGCAAGGACATCTCAGGCGCCCTGGAGATATCAAAGGGACTTCAGAACATCTCCTCTTTATATGACTCCCAAAAACAGCAGGAGATGATAGGCGATATACTTGCCCGCGCCGGCAGTGTTGAAAATCTCGCGCTTTTCTTCAGTGAGACGCGGCCCCCGGAGGAGATCAAAGAATATCTCCTTCGTCTTGGACCAAGGATCATCCCCAATACAATAGAGTTGCTCGGTGAACTCCAGGACAGGAGGCACAGGAAACTTCTCTGCGATATCCTCTCAGACATCGGAAAGCTGAGAATTCAGTCCTTTGCCGCTTTCCTTACGGACAAGCGCTGGTATCTCATAAGGAATATCGCAATGATTCTCGGCATGACAAAGGAACCCGAGGCGGTCCCATACCTCGGGAAAATCCTTCTCCACTCCGACGTCAGGGTAAGAAGAGAAGCGGTCCGAGCCTTAGACGGCATTAATACCCCGGAGACCAAAAAGTCCTTTCTCTCTGCTTTAGCGGATGCGGACCAGTCCGTAAGGACAATTGCCCTGAGGGCCATACGAAGGTTCAGGGACCCGGCCCATTTCAAGGTCATCAGGGAAGCGGTGTCCGCCGAGGAGTTCAGAAAAAAAACCTTCCTTGAGAAAAAGGAACTCCTCGAAACGCTCGCCCTCACAGGAGGTAAAGAAGCCTTACCTCTTTTGGAGGAACTGTTCAGAAAAAAAGGCCTTCTGGAAAAGGATGAGACCACTGAGATCAGGGCCGCGGCCGCATACGGCCTGGCCTTGACAGGAGCTCCCGAGGCCTTATCAATGATCGAGAAGGAAACCGGCTCGCGCAAAGACATCCTGAGAGAGGCCTGTATTAAGTCGCTCAAAGAGGCAAAAAAAGGATAATGGAATCATTAGAAGACAAAGTCACCAGGCGCGGCAGGCCGCTTATCACCAATCTTTTCATTCTCATCAGGATTACCGGGATCTATGATTCCATGAACGACGCAGTGCTGAACTCGGCCAAAAGGCTTGCCGCGGACCTGGACCTGCTGCTCGGAGAAAACGGTGAGATAACCCTGAAGATGATCGAGGGGTCTTTCTATATCGAGGGCATCCGGATAAAGGCGGGAATCTCTGACGTCGAAAACTTTACCGCGCTGGCCGCCGAACTCAGGAATAAATCGATCGGACTCCTGGATTTCAGGGCGCCGATAAGACATGAAGACCTTATAACCCTGGCCTATGCAATAAAAGAGGGGACAGAGGCGTCCGACATCCAAAACGCGGTCGACCGTAAAATGTCCCAGGTCATCACCATCGGAGGACCGGTTGTCCTCAGGAGAGAGGAAGGGATCGACTTAAAAGACAGCAGGGCGGTAGCGGTGCGGGCCTACACAAAGGCGGTCGGTGTGGTCAAAGATATCGACAAGTCCATCAAGTCCGGGTCCAGGATCAAATTAAAGAGGATCAAACGCGCCCTCCAGATTATGGTGGACAGCATACTGTCGGACGAGAGCCACCTTGTGTCATTGACCGTGGCGAAGGTCTCCGGGAACACCTTTTTTATACATGCCGTGAACGTTGCGATACTTGCAGCGACCCTCGGAAAGAGGCTTGGCATGGGCAGGGTCCAGCTGAGGGCGCTTTCGATGGCGGCTTTTTTCCATGATATCGGAAAAGTAGAAATTCCCGCTGATATACTCAACAAAAAAACAGGTCTCACCCCAGGGGAAGCCGAACTGCTGAAGCGTCACCCCGTGGACGGGGTAAAGGTGATCCTGAGGTCCTTCGGACTCAATGAGTCCTCGATCCTCTCGATGCTTACGGCGCATGAACACCACATGAATATTGACGGGTCGGGATATCCCGCCAATACTGCACGCAAAGACGTCAATGTGTTCAGCCGGATAGTAAGCATCGCGAGCGATTTTTCCAATATGGTCTCGGGCATGGCCGGGGACCGCTCAAGACACGGTATTTCGGAATCACTGAAGGTCATGGAAGAAAAAGGCGGCTCGGTGTATGACCCTGTGCTGATCAGGGTATTTGCAGGAATATTCAGGTCGTAACAGGCACTATTTCTGTTTTGTCATCCGGCCTTCCCAGCTTCCCGACTTCCGCGCTATTTTACAGGAAACCGTTTACCAGCTTGATAAGCTCCTGGGTCTGGATGGGTTTGGGGAGGTAGGCGTTGGCCCCTATCGCTATGGCCCTTTTTCTGTCTTCTTCAGCGCCCTCAGTTGTCACGATTATTATCGGGATGTCTTTATAGGAAGGATTCCCCCGCACGAGACTCACCAGTTTCAGACCGTCCATCACAGGCATATTGATATCGGCGAGTATCAGGTCTATTTTCTCCGAAGATAATTTTTTGAGGGCGTCCACACCGTCGGTGGCTTCGATAACGTGTGAGTTCGGGACCCTTTTAATGGCAAAGCTTATAAGCTGCCTCATGGTAGGTGAGTCCTCCACAACCAGTATGTTACGCATGCTCGTCCCCTATCTCCTCGGCTTCTCTTTCAGAAGGTCAAGGAAACTCTGGATCGTCGTAAGTTTCCTCTCAGACTGAGTATACATCCGGGAGGAGAAGATCGCAGTGGCCGCGTGACCCGCAAGGAGATTGAAAAGTTCGTAATCGACATTGGTAAAACCATCTTTTTGCACCAGTAATTTATAAATGGCGATGACCCCGATAACGTGCTCTTTTATCTTAAGCGGTATGCAGACGATCGGGTCAAGGGGGTTGAATTCCCTGACATTGCTGAGGTCCTGGGCAAAAAAACTTTCTCCCTCTTTGGCGACCGTCCCGATTGTGCCGTCCCCGATTTTTACCTTGGGCGCCTCCGACATCGCCATGCCTTCCGTGCAGACCGCGACGAGCTCATTCGTCTTGTCTTCTATAAGAAGGACCGTAAATTTTTCCGCCCCTATCAGATTAATTACAATTTCGAGGACAATCCTCAGCACCTCGGAAAAATCCAGGGTCGAATGCAGCTGATAGCTCGCTACATAAAGGTTGGCGAGATTATTGTTTTCCTCTTCGACCTCTATGTATTTAGAGGCAAAGTCCTTGTTCTCCTGCTCAACCTGCATGAAACGCTCGCGGAGAGAACTCAGTTCTTCCTCCAGCAGCTGTATCCTGTTTTCATAGATCTTCGTCCTGGCTTCATCTCCGGAGCGCTGAACGGTTTCCGTCAGCTGGGCGATCCTGTATCTGAGCTTTTCATTCTCCTTCAAAAGCTCCTTGGTAAATTCCTCCCCCTTACGGAACATCTGGAGGAATTCATCAGCCTTATTGGTATATGCTGTCTCTTTCTCGCTCATTCATCTCCCTGCCGACTGACGGTTTACAATCCGCGTGATCGCTGCGGGTATCTCGGATACCGGCAGCACGGAGACGACCGCCCCCGTCTTGATGGCCTCTCCCGGCATGCCGAATACCACAGCGGTATCTTCCGACTCTGCTATAGTATAACCGCCTTTATTTTTAATTTCCACCATCCCCGCCTTCCCGTCATTGCCCATTCCGGTGAGTATGACCCCCATGGTCAGGTCCCCGAATATCTCGGCGGCAGACTTCATCATGTAATCGACTGAAGGCGTGTATTTGTCATCGACCATCCCTTTTTTAAGGGACACGATATACTCCGCTCCTTTTTTCTCGAATCCCATGTGATAGCCGCCTGGACATATCAGCACATGTCCGGGTTCAACGGTGTCCATGTCGCGCGCCTCCTTTATCGAGACGTTAGAAATTTTGTTAAGCCTCTGCGCAAGCTGACCTGTGAACCCCCTCGGCATATGCTGGCTGACGGCCACCGCGGCCCGGAAATCGGCCGGCAATCTGGTAAGTATTATCTGGAGAGCGGCCGGTCCTCCGGTCGACGAACCGATCGTCACCAGGTCCACCCTGTTGTTCGCCCTGGATACCGTCCGGGACACCGGCTCAGGCCTGTCAAGGAGTTCGAGGTTTTTACTGAGCTTTTCAAGTCTGACATCTTTTATGCCCCTCAGCTTCCTGATCAGGTCCCTCTCTATGCCCCTCAGTTCGATCGACGCGCGTTTTGTGGGCTTGGCTATAAAATCCACCGCGCCGAGCTCCAGGGCCTTGAAGACCGTCTTTGTATCGTTATAGGAACTTACCATGATCACCGGGGTCGGACGCTCCCGCATCAGCCAGCGAAGGAAACTGAACCCGTCCATCCCCGGCATTTCAAAATCGAGCGTTATCATGTCGGGTTTAAGCCTGAGGGTCTTGGCCATGGCGTCAATTCCGTCGGACGCTATCCCGGCGACCTCAAGGTGGGGTTCCTGCTCTATTATATTTTTAATAAGCTGCCTGGTATAGGCAGAATCGTCAACTATCAGAACTCTGGCGCTCACTTGCTCCCTGCTCCTTGTAAAATTAATAGAAAAATACCCGCACCGGTCTTACGGGCGGCGCGCTGAACAACCCGGATCAGACCCTGAAATTCATTTCCGCCCTGAGAGGTTTTTGGTAAACCATATCGTTTTTGAAATGTTTCAGATTAAAAGCGGTAGAGATGTTTATCAGGGACTCGGCATGGCCAAGGAGGAGATAGCCGCCGTCATTCAGCCTGTCATGAAAATTCTCGATCACTTTTTTGCGCGATACCGTGTCGAAATATATTAAAACATTCCTGCAGAATATTACATCCATTTTGCCCAGAAACTTCATCTTAAAAGGGTCCAGAAGATTGAGATAGCTGAAGTTGACGTTCTTCTTTATAGCATCCGCGATTCTGGATCCCCCCTCTTCCTCAACAAAATACCTGCTCAAAAAATAGGGCTCCGTCGTCCTGAAGGAGTTCTTCCTGTATACTCCCCGCCTGGCCGTCTGCAGCACCCGCTGGTTGATATCACTGCCGTAGATCTCGATGTCCCAGTCCCTGAATTCAGTCTTCTCATTGATGAGCATTCCGACCGTATAGGGTTCCTCTCCGGTAGAACATCCGGCAGACCATATTCTCAGGGTCTTTCTTGCGGCATTCGTATGTTTGAGTTCTTCCAGGATCTCCTGGCTGAAGGCCTTCAACTGGTTCTGCTCCCTAAAAAAGTAGGTCTCGTTGACAGTGAGGATATCCATGATTTCGGACAGTTCCTGTGAAGAGTTCCTGTCGTAACGGAGGAACCGGTAGTAATCCCTGAAGTCATCGAGGTGGTGGCTCCTCACACGACGCGAAAGCCTCTTTTCGAGCAGGTATCTTGAAGAGTCATCAAAAAAAAGGCCGCAGTAGTCTCTTATGATGTCCCTGATCAGCCTGAAGACATCTTCTGAGAGAGGGACAATTTCATCTTTTTCAAGCACTCAGGATCTCCTCGACAGTCTTTATGACGGTCGGGTCTTCTTCCGTATCCAGGAGTTTCTCAAGTTCCCTGATCGCGTCTTTCCCCGGCATGCTCCCCAGCGTCCTGACGGCCGCCATCCTGGTCGCCCAGTCCCTGTCCTTGAGAAAGGGGACGATGCGGCCCTCGATGTCCTCAAACGCGGACAGCGCTATTATGGCGGTCCGGCGTATTTCATCGTCGGAGGCGGACAGCATCGACAAGACGGCTTCGCGCGCCTCATTCCCCCCTATCACGCCGAGGGCTTTTATGGCCGACGTGACGACAAAACCGCTTCTGTCGTCCAAAAGACAGACAAGCGTTCCGATCGCCGCTTTGTCTTTCAATGTCCCGAGCGACTTCGCGGCCGCCACCCTGACGGAGTTGTCAGGGTCCGACGCAAGGATCATAAGTGAATCACCGACTCCGGGGCCGCCTATTCGACCCAGGCTTAGCGCGGCTGCCGTCCTGATAGAGGGCTCCTCGTCGGTAAGCGCGTACATGAGATATTTTACAGCCTCATCCGTGCCTATCGACGAAAGGGCCTCGACAACCGACTGCCTGACCATCCTGTCCGAATCTTTCAGGGCAAACCCAAGTTCCATAACCAGCCCCGAGGACCTCATTTTCCCCAGAAGCATAGCGGTATTTCTGCGAAGCACCGGGTCGTCGTCCCTGAGCATCTCCAGCAGCTGATCGTCGGAAAATCCTCCTCCGAGGTTTGAAAGGGCCGCCACCGCGGACTCCTGGACATCCGAATACGGGTCAACAAGCAGTTCCCTCAGTCCGCCCGCCGCCCTGACATCTTTTAACATCGATATACTGATTGCGGCAGTCGCGCGCACATGCCCGTCATCATTGCGAAGCAGGGACTCAAGGACATCGTAATAGACAGGCGAACTGACCTTTTCAGTCACCTCGCATATAAACCTCAGCTGGTGGGTATCAGTCGTATCAAAAAGTTTCAGGAGTGACTCGGGGTTATGCCTTCCGATAAAGACCAGGGCGTTTTTGACATCCTCCGCGAACTCCTCCTCATGCGATATGTCCAGAAGCGGACCATAGGCGGCTTCGTCTTTCATGAGACCCAGCAGGAGTATCGCCGATATCCTGACCTCCCGCTTGCTGGACCACGCATGCCTGATCAGAAGGTCCAGGGCCGGACCGCCGAGGATACCCTTTATTTCGGAAACGATAAATTCGGCGTCAACTCCGTTATGATAAAACATTTCGACTGTCCTCAAAGCCTGTTCCTGGATATTTTTTGAGGCGTCCTGCATCAGCGGCACTACAGCGGGAAGCGTCGAGGGGTCAGCCAGCCTGCCAAGGGCCTTAAGCACCGGCTCCCGCAGAGGTTTTTTGCCGAGCGCAGTAAGAAGGTGCGGGACGGCCTTTTTATTGCCTATCCTTCCAAGGGCGTCCGCGGCCGGATAGGCGGTCCAGAGTTCGCCGTTTTCGAGGATCTCTATCAGCGCGTCAACCACCGATACCTCGCGGACTTTGCCGAGATGCTCCACCGCCGTGGCGCTCACGTTTTCGTCTTCGTCTCTTATGGCCTCAAGCATAAGCGGCAGCGCTCTGCCGTCCCTTTGCTCCCCGAGCACGTCGATGATGAATTTCCTGACGTCCCTGTTCGGCGTTTTAAAGGCCTCAATCAGGAATGCCGTGGCCTTCTTCCCGAGCCTGATGAGCGACTCTATGGCCGAGTTTCTCGCGCCGGCATTGTCTTCGATATAAAGCAGCTGGATGAGACCCTGTATATATTTCCCGACGGGGTACTCGTCAAAGAGAATGTCCACCGCGGTCTTTCTTACACGCCAGCTGACGTCCTCCATGGCCTTAAGAAGGACCGGGATACAGGCGTCGTCCTTCACTCCGCGCATGCTCTCGACGACTTCCCGTCTGACCTCTATATTGCTGCTACTTAGCTGTTTTATCAGTTCCTGCAAGGTCTTCTCCGATCAGGCCGATCGATTCTTTAAGCATTATCCTCTCTTCCGAGGTCAGCAGATTGTCTATATTCAGAAGTATGATAATATTGTTGTCCTTCCTGCCGAGCCCCGTAATAAATTCGGTCTTGAACCCCCTGAATATCGAAGGCGGTCTCGTCATCTCCTCCTGGGAAATCGGCAGTATGTCCAGTATCTCGTCCACAAGGAAACCGACCTTTTCCTGTTCGAACCTTACCACGATGATCCTTTCTTTCTTACCCGAGGGCTCCATCCCGAAACGCTTTCTGAGGTCTATCAGCGGTACGACCAGTCCCCTTACATTCATGACTCCCGAGAGAAACCCCGGGAGGCCCGGAATGGTAAAGACCTTCTGCACCTTTATGATCTCAACGACCCTTTCAATGGCTATGCCGAAGACCTCATCTGATATCCTGAATACGGCGAACTTCCGCATTTATCTGGTCCTGAATCCTTCCATCTCTTTTTTGAGCACCTCTATTTCGCCGAAAAGGGTATTGAGCGAAACGGACACTTCGTCCATGTCCTTTACCGTTGCGTTGCCGATGCCCTTTATCTTGTCCATCGCCTCGACAATGGAGTCATTGAGCTTGTTCTGGTTCATGACGGCCTGGTTTATGCTCGTTATCCTTTCATTGGCAAGCTCCAGATTCCTCGATATCCCCTTGGTCCCGATGGCCTGTTCCTCCGTGCCCCGCTTGCTGAGGTCCGCGACCTCCTTGACCTCGCCCACACTCTCAAGAAGGAAACTGAGCGCGCGGTCCTGCTCGGAAGTTGATTTCGTTATATTCATCATCATCTTGCGGATCTCCGCAATGGCCATGGTAATCTGTTTAAGGCCCCTGGACTGTTCCTCGGTCGCCCTCTCGATAGCCATGGTCATCTCAGTGGAATGCTCGGAGGCGTTCAGTATGTCTTTCAGAGCGTCCCCTACCTTAAGGACCAACCCGTTGCCTTCCTCGACCTTTGACTTGGCGGACACTATCGAGGAGCCGGCGTCCTTTATGTCCCTCTGGATGGTCTTGACTATGCCGCTTATCTCCCTGGTGGAACTTGCCGTCCTGTCCGAAAGGGCGCTGATCTCATCGGCGACAACCGAGAAACTTTTTCCGTATTCACCGGCCTGCGCGGCAAGGATCGCCGCGTTCAGGGAAAGGAGACTCGTCTGTTCAGTAACATCCTTTATCACGGAAAGGACCTTTTCGATGTCGGCCGACCTCGAATCCAGTCTCTCGACGATCTCGAACGACTTCTGCACCTCGGCGGAGATATTCTCCATTCCCTCGACGGCGTTCATTATCGCGTCCATGCCGAAATCGGAAGTTATATCCTGGACCTTCAGGGCCATCTTTGAAGATTCCCTTGCGTGCTCCTCGACCTCCCGGATCGAAGCGCCTATCTCTTCGACGGAGGTGGAGGTGTCCTCGACCGCCACCAGCGCGCCGCTGGAAGTCTTTGAGATGGACTTCGCGGTCTGGGTTATCTGGGAGACTACCGAGTAAAGGTCTTCCGTGGCCTTCAGAAGTCTCTGGGTATTGGATGCGATCTCATCCGCCGTGGCCTTCAGTTCGATAAGGGATGAGACGTTCTCTATCGAAAAACTGGCCAGTTTTTCCGAGCTATCGCTTACGTCCGACTGGGCCTTATACGCGTGCTGTACGGCGAGGGAGACATCGCTGACCGCGTCGGACTGCCTCTTCATTCCGTTGGTCACATTACTGTATGTTATATTCACCTGTTTGATGGCCATAGATACGTTTATGGCGGTGGAATTGAGCTTCGAAACGGTCTGGGTGAGCCTTTCAACCAGGAAGATGATTCCTTTCGCAATGCTTCCTATCTCGTTGTCTCCGAGGTTCGGCACCTCTATGGTAAGGTCTCCCAGGGTTATCTTTTCTATCGATTTGTTGATCTGCAGGACCGGTTTTTTAATATGCCGGTTGAAAAAATAAGTCATGATCAGTCCCATGACCAGAAGCATCAGCAATTCATAAAGGAATATGGTGATCATACTGTCGTTTATATTTCTGTTGATGCTTTCCGCCGAATAGTCCATGCGCACTTCGCCTATCTTTGCTCCCGCGGCATTGACGGGAACGTTGAGCGACCTTACTCCCTTATAAGTAAACGGGTTGATGCCGTCAGATTTAACGTCCGAAGTCTTGACGGTCTCCCTGACCACCTTGCCGCCTGCGTCCATTATATGGACGGAAATTATATCGTCATCCTTGAGGACTTCTTCGAGGAAGAGGTCCACCAGGCCATAATCGTAACTCAGCAGCGGGCCTGAACTTACACCCGCCGTCGTGATACCGGTCCGCCTGATCCTCTTTTCGAGTGAATCGAAAAGCGCCGATCTCGTAAACATGATTATGAAAATGCCCCCGATAAACTGGCCGATCAGAAAAACGACAAAAAGCGCCGTAATAAATTTTGCGGTTATGGATTTATTGAGTATCACTTTACGGGGACCGCCTTATGTGAGCCGATTATCCTGGCGCCTTTGGGCCCCCTGACAAAGGCGATGAATTCCTTCACGGCGCCTGACGGCTGGCCTTTGGTCATAAGGAAAAAACTCTTGATCACCTTATATTTGCCGCTTTTGACATTGTCGGGGGTGGGGTCAACCCCGTCGAGCTTAAGGGGAACAATGGCCCCGCCGGAGGACTCGACCGCTACGGCATCGGTAAAACCGATGGTATTCGGCCTGTTTGTAAGCACCTTGGTCATCTCCGGGGCGGTCGCTATCGATATAACGGTATCAGGCTCTTTCAGGTCGGCGAAGCAGGGGATATATTTTCTTACAGTCTCTTTCGTCGCATCCTGGTTCGGCCGCGTCAGCGCCATAATATTGTCCTTGCCCGCCTTTAGTTCCCCCCAGCTGGCAAGCCTGCCTTCATAAATCCTGCAGAGCTGTTCGCTGGTGATCTCCCTGAGGGACACGTTTTTGTTTACGCCTATGACGGTCCCCACGCGGGCGATCTCCGTCGCCTGCAGACCGAGGTTCTTCTCGTCGTCTTTCAACGTCCTTGCGGCCATGCCGATATCGACCCTCCCCTCGGCGGCGGACATTATGCCTCCCTTTGATTCGATGGACTTCTGGTTGATCTCTATGCGGACATTCCTGTTTTCAGCCATATATTCCTTTGCCAGGTCGTTCATGATAGGGATCATGCCCCCTGACCCTGCCAATCTTATCTTTTCTTCCGCCCCCGCCGCTCCAACAAACAGAGCGCTTGCCAGCAGGCAAATACAAATTACGTGTACCCTCATATTCATATATATCCTCCTTAAATCAGGGCAATCCTGGACATCATGGTCCTTATGCCGCTGTAGTCATCGTCGCTGGATTCCGTGAACCCTGTATAGCTCTCGTTGATCGCCTTTAACACGTCAATGCTCTCGGCGCTTCCGTCGTTGAGGGCAAGAAGCGCGGTCCTGAGTTCGGACACCACCTCCGTGTCGAGGCGGCCCGAAACGGATATATTGAATTCAGGGATATCATCAGAGACCCTGACTATCCTAAGGCCGGCGGCCTTGTGTTTATTGGCCGCGGATTCCATGACGGCGCCGGCGTCGAATTCGCCGGCAAGCACGGCCTTCACAATATCGTCGTGATGACCCAGATAGTTATAGTAGAAGAGGTCCTTCAGGTCTATCCCCTCTGAAAGCAGCATGCCCCTGGGGACTATATGACTGGAGGTAGAGTTGATATCGCCAAACGCGAACGACCGGTTCCTGAGGTCTTTAATGTCCTTTATGTTGGTGTCCTCCCGCGTAATGATCACCGAGTGCTGGAAGGGCTTCCCGTTTCTCAGGGCCTTGACTATGACCGAGGCGCCGTATTTTTTGTGCGCCTCGACGTAGGTCGAAGGGGTCATGAAGCAGAACTGCGTCTCCCCCCTGCCGAGATCGTTCACGGCCCCCACGAAATCGATGGCGACCCTGAGTTCTATCTTCCTTTGAAGCCTCTTCCCAAGATATTCCACAAGAGGACTGAACTTCTTATACATGACCGCCGGGGCTTCAAGCGGAACGATGCCCATCCTGAGCCGTCCTTCTATCCCATCAGTGCTCAGCTTGAACTTTTCCAGCTCTATTGCCGCCAATTCGGCGTCCTTGACCAGTTCGTTCACCATCTGGTTAAGCTTAAAGGCCCGCTCCCTGTTTTCCCGCGGGAGGTCCTTGATCTTCTCGAGGGAGGTCCATATCTGGTTAGACCCGATCTTCTGCTCCCGGATGGCGTTGGAGATATGCTGGCTCTTTTCGGATACCTGCTCCACCGCCATGAAAATCTGTCCGCTCGTGTGTGACTGCTCCGCGGAGGCCGTTCTGATGTGGCTGGCAAGATCGTTGATCTTCTCCGTCGCGCTCATTATCAGCTGCATCCCGTTGCTCTGCTCATTGGTGGCCTTGGCGATCTGCCCGACCATGCCCAGGACCCTCTCCATGGCCTCCGAGACCAATCTGGCCGCCCTCGACTGCTCCGTGGTCGAGTGCTCGATAGCGGCGGCCATTTCCGAAGATCTCTTGGAGCTCTCGACGATCTTCCGGAGGGCGTCCACCGCCTCGTTCGTCACCTTGAACCCCGTCTCGACGGAATCCAGCCCTTCATTCATGGCGGTAACGGCGTCCCTGACTTCCTGCTGCACCGCCTGGATAAGCTCCCCTATCTCCTGGGTGGACACCGAGGTGCGTCCTGCCAGGTCCTTGATCTCTTCGGCGACTACGGAAAAACCCTTCCCGTGCTCGCCCGCCTGGGCCGCAAGTATCGCGGCGTTGAGCGCCAGCATCGTGGTCTGGTCGGTCACCTCGTCTATGACATTGAGTATCTTTCCAATTTCTTCGGACCTTCCCCCGAGCTTGGATATGCAATCAGCCGTCTTCTTGACGGACGCTTTTATGTTCTGCATGCCGAGGATGGACTTTTCGACCGAGACCATCCCGAGGCCCACGGCATCTTTTTTTACCTTGTCCGACAGAATAGCGGATTCTTTTGCCAGCTGCTCGACCTCTTTTATGGCATACGCGATTTCGAGGATCGCACTCTGGGTCTCATCCGCCGCGGCGGCCAGTTCCCCCGAATTGGCGGCGACCTCTTTTATGGTAGCGGAGAACTGCTCGATAGAGGCGGAAGTCGTCTCGACCGCCCTGGACATTTCCTGCGTATTGTGGGTTATCTGGTTTATGCTCATGACCATCTCTTCCGTTGCCGCCGCGGTCTCTTCGGCGGTGGCTGCGAGCCCATCGGTGCCTTCGGAAATGTCGGATATCGCCGCGTTCATCTCTTCCACCGAAGCGGATATGTTATTGATCGTCTCGGTCTCCAATACCGTCCCCTCGACGACTTTCCGCGATTCCCTGCTGACGTCCTCGGCCACCAGGTTTACGCGCCTTGATACCTCCCTCACCCTCAGCAGCATGCCGGATATCGAAACCAGGGAAGCGTGTATGGCCCTGCTGAACCTGCCGATTTCATCATTGCTGCTGATGTCGAGCCTGAGCGCGAGGTCGCCCTCGGAAAGCTTCACGGCCGCGTCTTCAAGTTTCTTTACCGGGGTGATCACCATCTTCCGTATCACGGCCCACAAAATAATGCTGAATATCAGGCACGCTACAATCGTAGCCAGGATGACTATGAATATGAGTCTCATGGAATTGTCATATTCCTTTGCAATCGAAAACGACAGTTTTACGGCGCCGAGGACCGCCGGGTCATTCGCATGACAGCCTTTGCAACGGTCGGTGTTTTCAAGGGGCTTGAAAAAAATGAGCTTCTTGTCGGCCCGCTGGACGACAGGGGCCTTCGTAAGGAGCATTTTTTTCATTATATCGGCGTCGGCAGTCAGTTCCGACTTGGGATTAAACGCCAGGTGTCCGTCATGGTGAAGCAGTATTATCTCATCCAGTCCGCTCACCCCCTGCAGACTCTCCATATAGGACTTCGCGAAGTCGGCCCTGCCCTCAAGCATTATCCTCTCGATGTCCTTGACGATGATATTGGCGGTCACCCCCGTGCTGGCTTCGGTAATGGAGTATAGACTGGTCTTTTCAATCTTAAATACCATGAAGCCCGCGGTCAGGACCCCGATCAAAAGAAGCGCCGCAACAAGCGCCAGAATCTTCAATTCAAGTTTATCGTGCATTCGTTCCCCTCTTATTCCAGTTCTATGTCCATAGCGTCTTCCGCTCTGACTATCGATATAAACCTTTTGTCCACGATCACAACCCCTTCTATGAACCTGGTCTCCTCTTCCGTAAGGTGGGGAGGGGGCTCCAGGATAATGTCCTCCGTAAGCCTGACGACCCCCATTACTCTGTCTATGATCGCCCCGATAAGTCCTTTTGGCCCTGAGAGGATGATTATCTTCTCCTTCCGCTCCGTAACGCCGTCCCCCGCCAGCCCGCTTTTGTCAGGCCCTGAGGACGATCGCCTGTCGAGCGCGAGTCTCGCCCTGAGGTCAATCACGGGGATGATCTTTCCTCTCAGAGATGTTATGCCCAGCACATAGTCAGGCACGGTCGGCACCCGGGTGATCCTCTGAAAACGGATGATCTCCTCGACTTCAGGGACCCTGAACGCGAACTCCTCCCTGTCGAGACTGAACGTGAGAAGTTCCGTTGCCCGCGGTCCGGAGTCAGGGGACGCCGCAACCGGATTTTCAGCGGCGGAAGGCCCGTCGGCCGGACCTGCCGCTTCCTCCGTAAGATGCGCCGCGTCCGCGTTCTCCGGCCCCTCCGTCGGGTCCGGAAGGACTTCCGGGTCCCCGGCGCCGGTCGCGACAGGTCCGTTCTCCGTCGACGGAGTTTTTTCGGTTTCCGGCTGCCTGCCCCCGGCAAGGGCCTTTTTCCTAATTTTCGCTATATCCATTTAATCCCAGTTCCCTGGAGGCCTCCTCAATCAGGATCTCATCGATGACCTCAATCTCACGGACAAAACCGTCGAGCAGCGCCGATGTCGCAAGGCTGTTAATCAGCCTCGGCACGCCTTCTGAATATTTATAGATCAGCTTCAGCGCCCCGTCCGAAAAAAACATGTCTTCCCTGCCCGACCGGCTCAAGCGGCAGGTCATGTAATCCCTCAGTTCTTCCTCCCTGATCGGCCCCAGGTGATAAAAAAGGCCGATCCGCTGCTTCAACGGCAGAAACGCCTTATGGTTGAGCCTCTTTCTAAGGTCAGTCTGGCCCACCAGGATAAGGCTTATGAGGTTTGTGTGGTCAAGCTGGAAATTCGTCAGCAGACGTATCTCCTCGAAGGTCTCTTTTGCCGGGATAAGCTGCGCCTCATCTATTATAATCACATAATAAATCCCGGCCTCGAAATCCTGATACACCCTGTTATAGATCGCATCGAGCAGTTCCGCCTTATAGTTCGACGGCAGTTCTATCTCCATCCTCATGGCGATGGTCTTGAGGAACTGTGCCGGCGTCAGTATCGGGTTGATTATATTTATGACCTTATACTGGGGCCCCGTCATGTCCATAAGCGCCCTGGTAAGGGTGGTTTTGCCGCAGCCGACATCCCCCGTCAAAAGCACGAGTTCCTTCTCCTCAACGGCGTACTGGAGGCGCGCAAGCGCCTCTTCGTGGCTTCTGCTTAAAAAGAGGAACCTCGGGTCGGGGGTTTTCGAAAACGGCCTTGCCTTCAGTCCGTAAAACTGCTCATACATTGGAAATACCTCTCTGTTTCACGACGGTATCGTCTATAAGCGATTCGGTGTCCAGCACAAGGATGACCTCATGCTTTCCGATTTCAGCCGCGCCCGCAAAACCCCTGAGCTTCTTTAGGTAGTCCCCGAGCGACTTTATGACTATCTCGCTCTGGCCGAACATCTCGTCGACGAGCAGCCCGACTTTCCGTTCCCCGATACCCACAACCACGGCGAAGGACCTCTCCGACTTTGTCGGCTCGAAATTAAAGAAACTGCTGACCCTGATCATCGGAAGCATCTCGCCCCTTAAATAATAGACCTCTTTCCATTCGATCGTCTGGAGGTCCTTGTGCTCAACTATCAGGGTCTCGGACATCGAAGTCAGGGGCACGGCAAAGCGCTCGCTTCCGACCCTCACGATCAGGGCCTTGATTATGGCAAGTGTGATCGGCAGCGTAAGCATGAAGACCGTGCCGATATCTTTCTTTGTCTCGACCACGGCATAACCGCCCATTGCGGAGAGCTTCTCCTTCACGACGTCCATGCCGACCCCCCTCCCGGAGACCTCGCTGACGACGTCCTTGGTGCTGAAGCCCGGGGCGAATATACAGTCGATGATCTCCTTTTCGGACGGTTCGGACCCGGCTTCCAAAAGGCCCTTCTCGACCGCCTTCTTTCTTACCTTTACAAGGTCTATGCCGGCGCCGTCGTCGCGGAGTTCGACGATAACATGGTTGCCCTGCTGATATGCCTTCAATATGACCGTGCCGGTCTCTTTTTTCCCCTTGCGTTTTCTGTCCTCGGCCGGCTCGATGCCGTGGTCGATGGAATTCCTTACGAGATGCATAAGGGGGTCAACTATCTCTTCGGCAAGGTACTTGTCCAGTTCAGTGTCTTCTCCATACATGACCAGGTCGATATTCTTTCCTATCTCCCTTGAATAACGCCTCACCACCTGGGCCAACCGGGTAAAGATCTGCCCTATCGGGACCATGCGTATCTCCAGCACCTGGTCCTGGAGTTCGGCAAGCCTTCTTTCGAGCGCCTGGGATATCTTGTGTATGTCATAGACCAGGTGGTTCTGTCCATAATGCTCTAAAAGTTCGGTGCCTATGCGTTTTATGGCCCCCTTGGCGAGGGTAAGCTCACCGACGGTATTGAGTATCCTGTCGAGTTTTTCTATGTCGACCCGCACCGTGGTGGAGGTGCTTTTTAAGTGGGTGTCCTGCTTTTGCTGTTGCGGTTCCGCCTCAGCCTCAACGTGCGCCTGTGCCGGGGCACGGGCCGCTATGCGCGGACTTACAAGCGTATCTATATCGAATTCCAGGTCTTTTTTCATTTCCTCAGCCTGCGCCGTGGTCCCGAACATAAGGTTGAAGCCGATGGACCCCTCCGGCACATTATCGGACGTCGGAAGCGTCGATATCAGTTCGCCCTTCGCTTTGACCGCGCTGGTAAGGGCCTCAAGAGAGGTATCGAAGGTATCAAGACTGAAGGCCGCCTTGACAAGGTAGATGCCCCTGCCTTCCCTGATATTCGATTTCAGCCTGTGCTCCTCGTATTCAGACAGGACCTTCATTATGGACTCATCGATAGCTGATATCTGGGAGTCGGTCCCGGCCTGTCCCTTTTGGGACGCCCTGAAGGCCTCTATGTCTTTGACGTAATGCTCTGCGTCCCCTTCCTTGTTCCCCTTGCTCACCTCGTCGGTCATCTCCCTGAGGATGTCAAGGTTCCTGAAAAGGAACTGGACGACGTCCTGGTTGAGGTCGATTTTGCCCAGCCTCACCTCGTCCATGAGCGTCTCGAGCGCGTGGCTCAGGGTCGTAATGCCATGGACTCCGAACAGGCCCGAAACCCCCTTGAGGGTATGCATGGAACGAAAGAGCGCGTTTATGGTATCCGGATTAAGACCTGTAAGGAACGTGTCCTGGATCTCCAGAATGAGTCTTTGGGATTCCTCAAGAAGTTCCTCCGCCTCGGCTATGAATTCCTTTTTCGAAGCCTTCACAGCCCCAGGGTCCTTTTGATTATCTCCTGCAGTTCAGGCAGTTTGAAGGGTTTGGTGACATAACTTGTGGCGCCGAGCGCCATGCCGCGTTTTTTGTCCTCTTCGCTTCTTTCGGTGCTTACTATGATAATAGGCAGGTGGACATACCGCGCGTTGTTCCTGATAAAATTGATAAGTTCGAGCCCGTTTATGTCCGGCATATTGATATCGGTGATGATCAGGTCATAGTCCTGCTGGGGCAGCATCTTAAGGGCCTCAAATCCGGAAGCGGCCTCGACGGTCTCGACATCTCCGAGTTCATCGATCACCGCCCTTATGAGGGCCCTTGTTGTGGCAGAGTCATCTACTATCAGAATAGTCTTCACTGAACCTTTCCTGCCCTGACCGGATTAACGAATTTCCCTGCTCCACAGGAAACAAGACGACCTGTCGCAGTATTAGATTCTATCAGATAACGCGGTAAAAAATCTCTCCCCATCAGGCTGTCCCCCGGTCGGTCTCCATGTCCTGGATCCTTCTTTGGAGCAGGGATTTTTCGAGGGCCAGCCCGGCATGGTTTATGAATATCTCCAGGCCTTCGGTCTCCCCGACAGGCCCGGCGTCGGAAGAATTGTCGCAGTAGAGGAACGCCACCACCCTGCCCTCCGCCACTATGGGGAATATTACGGTGTCTCTGGGCCAGACGCCGCCGAGCACTTCCACCAGTCTGGCCGTGACCTCGTCTTTTTCAAGCGCGCCTTTATAAGTGAGCTGTTCGGTCACGATCTTTTTGAAAAACGGGCTTTTGTCCACGTTGAGCACGGTCGCCCGCACCATCTCGTCGGCCCTCTCGATCTCGAGCCCGAACTGTCCAAGACCTACCATCTCCCCTTTGCCTATCATAAAAAGCACGCCGCGAAGGAACATATCGCTGGCGAAACGGAGGATCAGGAGTGTTATCTCCGACGCGGAGTTGGGGAACCGCAGTTCCTGTGTTAGAGACTTAAGCGCCGTGATGTCCCTTCTCTCCGCCGACGGGCTATCCAATGGTTCCTCCCAGCCCCCCTCTTCGTCCGCATCCCCGGAGTCGGAGACCGAAAGGTCCTCTGACGGGATGTATGACTGCTGGGACATCTCATCCTGGACCCTGGCGCCCTCCATCAGAAGATATTCCGGACTCAGTCCGCGGCTTACTTCCCATCCGAGGTCTGGAAGTTCCGTTTTGCTCTGAAGTTCCAGGTCATCCAGTTCGAACTGAAAATCCCCGTCTTCCCATGAAAGGAGGCGGCATATCACCCTCTCTATCCTCTTTTTAGCGGCCTTTTCGAGCATCTCGGGCCTCACTGAGCCGAGGTCATGGAGTATTTCGGCAATAGGCTTGGCAGGGAGCTCTTTTTTGACCTCCAGGGCGAGGTACATTATCGTGTCCTTGATCAGGCCCGATTGTACAAGGATGTCCCCCATGTTGCCTTCGATATCGTCGGTTTCGGCCCTGACTATCAGACCGTTTTTGAAGACTATGAGAGCGGTCCCTTTACTCCCCTTTACCACGAGTGTGCCGGTTTTTCTGCCTACGCTCAGGATCTGGAATATATCCGAAAGAGAAAGGTCTTCAAGCCTTCCTACAAGGCTCATCGGATCTCCGCGCCCTTTGGAATCACCACTACGCCGCCTTCACTGACGACGAACCTCTCCCTGTCCGCCTCAGGATCATACCCTATGATAGTCCCTGACGGCACATAGACGTCCTTGTCGATAATGGCCTTTCTTATCCTGCAGCTTCTTCCTATCTCGACATTTTCCATCAGGATCGATTCCCGAATGTCAACGAAGCTGTTGACCCTGACATTCGGAGAAAGGACGGAGTTCTGGACCCTGCCTCCGCTTATGATGCATCCCCCGCTTATGATCGAATCCAGGCTTATTCCGAGCCTGCCGCCCTTGTATTCCTGCGCGAAGACAAACTTCGCCGGAGGGTACTGCCCCTGGTTCGTCCTGACGGGCCAGTCCCTGTCGTAGAGGTTGAAATGGGGGTCAACGGACACCAGGTCCATGTTCGCCTCCCAATAGGCGTCGATCGTCCCCACGTCCCTCCAGTATTTTGCCTCTTTTCTGTTTTCGTCCTTGAACTCGTAGGCATAGAGCCCCCCGCAGCCCATCATGGCAGGCAGAATGTTTTTGCCGAAGTCATGCGCGGAGGACGTCACGGAGTCGGCCCTGAGTTCCGATATGATCTCGTCCGTATTAAACAGGTAGAGCCCCATAGAGGCGTAGCAGTGCTCCGGGTCTCCGGGTATTGTGACGGGAGATTCCGGTTTCTCATGGAACCCGATGATCCTTGAGCCGGCGTCCACTTCGACTATCCCGAAGGCCCCGGCGTCTTTTTTGTCTATCTTTATAGTCGCGACGGTCCCTGCGGCGCCGTTTCGGACGTGGTAATCGAACATATCGGCATAATTCATCTTGTATACATGATCACCTGAGAGCACAAGTATGTAGCGGGGGTTTTCCTTTTCGATAAGATAGATGTTCTGAAAAACAGCGTCGGCAGTCCCCTGATACCAGCGTTCATCTATCCTCTGCTGCGGGGGGACGGAAAAAATATATTCCCCGAGTT
Organism: Nitrospirota bacterium; assembly: GCA_016215155.1. GTDB lineage: Bacteria > Nitrospirota > Thermodesulfovibrionia > Thermodesulfovibrionales > UBA6898 > PALSA-1316. Next base: position 2,503 of record JACRLQ010000034.1, on the reverse strand, counting down.
CGGGATTAAGAAGGTGCTCCCATCCGAGCGCGAGGTGCCGGTCCAGGGAAAGAGACTTATACTGGGTGACCACGACTATCCTTCTTAAGTTGGAATTTATGCAGTTGCTGAGGGTGAAATCTATGATGCGGTATTTGCCGCCGAAGGGCACCGCCGGCTTCGCGCGATCGAGCGTAAGGGGATGAAGCCTCTCCCCCTTGCCGCCGGCAAGGACCAGCGCCAGGACATGGTTCATTGACTGTTCGATTCTACCCCTGTTCATAGCCCAAAACTCCGGTTTTCAGAAATAGTGATCCGTTAGAATCCGGACCGTGAGGACCGTTTTTTTACGTCTTATTTTATAGTCGAGTATATCAGGAAAAATCCAAGAGTGTCAACGAGTTATCCGCGTCAGGTTGACAATTTCATGGCGCCGGAATTAATTTAAACCATGATAGCGATAGTCGATTATGGAATGGGAAACCTAAGGAGCGTCGAAAAGGGCTTCAAAAAGGTCGGGATAGAGACCGTGGTCACCTCTGATGCCTCGGTCGTTGACAACGCCTCGGCGGTTGTGCTCCCCGGTGTCGGGGCCTTCAGGGACTGCATCAAAAACCTGAAGGACCTGTCGCTTACAGAGGCGATCGTAAGGTCCATCGAAAAGGGCAAGCCATACCTTGGAATATGCCTTGGGCTCCAGGTGCTGTTCAGCGAGTCCGAGGAGTTCGGCGCCTGCAGGGGGCTGGACATATTCAGGGGCAAGGTGGTGAGGTTCCGGATCAGTGAAAAAGTCCCCCACATGGGCTGGAATACGATAAAGATGGTCAACAGGCCGCCGATACTTTCCGATATCGCCGACGATTCGTATTTTTATTTCGTCCATTCCTTTTACGTTGTGCCTGAGGACAAAGGCATCGTCGCCACGACCACGGACTATGGGGTGACCTTCACTTCAATGATCTGGAAGGACAACGTCTTTGCCACCCAGTTCCACCCCGAAAAGAGCCAGGAACTGGGACTTAAGGTGCTTGAGGGTTTCGGGAAGTTTGTAAAAAAATCATAAGTCATGGCGGCGCGGCAGCGCCTCGCCCTGTCCTGCATATCGCTCCTCTTGTCTATGTGATCACTTTTATTGTATATTGTAACCATAATATACGTTTTGGAGGTTGATATGATTTCTGTCGGAATAAAGGAATTGAAGACAAAGCTCAGCAGTTATGTCGACAGGGTGCGGCATGGAGAAGAAGTTGTCATCACCGAACACGGCAGGGAAGTGGCCCTTGTCATTCCGATTTCGCCTGAGAGGAAAGCGGTCAAGTCACTTATCGACTCAGGGAAAGCCAAATGGTCGGGGGGAAAACCCAAGGGACTCGACCACCTCAAGATTAAAGGCAAGGCTCTTTCAAAGACTGTCCTTGAGGAACGGCGGTGATCGCCTATCTCGACACCAGCAGTCTCGTAAAGCTATATGTTCAGGAGGCACATTCGGTGTCAGTGAAAAAATTGGTCGATGAAGCTGAGATAGTCGCCACCTGCCGCATAGCCTATCCTGAAACCATGTCGGCCATAAACAGGCGTTTCAGGCAGGGTGATTTGGCTGAAACGCAATATGATGCCCTGGTCGCAAGGTTTTCTGGTGAATGGAGACGCTTTGCCGCACTGGACTTTGACGAACTGGAGGCGGGGCGTCTGGTGAACGTTTACGGCTTGCGGGGTTTCGATGCGGTACATCTCTCTGCCGCAATACTGCTTAAAACAGCCCAGGCCGGCCTCTCGCTGTCTTTTTCATCCTTTGATGAAAAACTCAACAATGCGGCATCCGCCGAAGGGTTTACGGTCCTCACTCCGGAATAATCCGGCCTTTAGAAGCGTTATGGCCTTTACTTGATTGAAACTCGTAAAACGTCATAGAGTTCAATCCACGCGCCCGCGCGGGGCGCGACTGTGCGATAGATCAGGTAATCGACCGCCACATTGACACCGGCCCCCCCCTTGCGCCCTGTCTGTGAGAGATAGACGGTTCATCCCCGCATATGCGGGGAACATCTGGGGCACGTGGACGGAATCATCGCATCCAACGGTTCATCCCAGCATATGCGGGGAACATTAACACCGAACCAATCACCAGTCCCGAGCGAACGGTTCATCCCCGCATATGCGTGGAACATTTTCTACAGAGTTACACTGTCAAGTATACGGCCGGTTCATCCCCGCATATGCGGGGAACATGTGATAGCCAGCAACGTGGCCCATTGCTGCGCCGGTTCATCCCCGCATATGCGGGGAACATCAGGACAGCAAAAAACAAGGCCACCCGATCATCGGTTCATCCCCGCATATGCGGGGAACATGCCTCGTCAATGATGATAAGTCTGTCGGAGTCCGGTTCATCCCCGCATATGCGGGGAACATAGAAAGACAATCAGATTCAGCAGCCGATTCCTCGGTTCATCCCCGCATATGCGGGGAACATGCCCCTTTGCCCGCACTCAGGCTATTCAAGATCGGTTCATCCCCGCATATG
>JACRLQ010000033.1 GCA_016215155.1 Nitrospirota bacterium | reverse complement strand
TATATTTGCTGATCTGCTAAAAAGCATCCTTTCCCTTACGCAGAGCGAGTATGGTTTTGTCGGCGAGGTCCTTTATACGGCAGAGGGAAACCCTTACCTTAGGACACATGCCATCACCAATATCGCCTGGAACGAAGAGACAGCGGCTTTGTACGATAAATACGCTCCTAACCTCGAATTTTTCAATTTAAATACACTTTTTGGCGAGGTCATAGTCAGCGGCAAACCCGTCATCTCCAATACTCCGGCTTCTGATCCGAGAAGCGGCGGGCTGCCCGAGGGCCATCCGCCGCTCGATAGTTTTTTAGGTCTGCCTTTTTATCACGGCAGCGCTATAGTAGGCATGGTCGGCATCTCAAACCGGCCCGCCGGGTATGATGACAAGCTTGTGGAGCATCTCCAGCCTCTTCTGAGCGTCTGCGGAAACATCGTTGCGGCGTATCGTAACGAAACCTCAAGAAAAAAAGGTGAAGAATTACTCAAAGAGCTCTGGCGGATATGGTCATCCCCGGCGGCGCCCCTGAGGACCTGTCCTCGCTGTACTCGACCCATTCAGTGTCTGTCCTCATGCCCGGGGGGCTCCGGGGCGAGAGATGGTTCAAAAACATTAACGGCGAAGACCGGTATATCGTATTCGATGCGGCGCCCATCCACGACAGCTCCGGCAACGTCATCGCCGCCATTGAGACCCTCCAGGACATTACGGAGCGAAAGATCGCGGAAGAACAACTCTCCCAGATAACCAGGGAGTGGGTAGAGACTTTCAACACCATTACGGACATGGTCACTATTCACGATAAGGACTTCAATATCCTACGGGCCAACAAGGCCGCCCAAAAGATACTGGGGCTTCCATTTCTGGAAGTGACGAGGGCAAAATGTTTCGAATATTTCCACGGCATGGGCTGCCCTCCCGAGGGCTGCCCGAGTTGTCAATGCCTCGTGTCCGGTAAGCCCTCCGTAGCCGAGGTGTTCGAACCTCATCTTAAGATGCATATCGAGATACAGGCCATCCCCAGGTTCGACAGTAATAATCAGGTAGTCGGCCTGATCCACGTTGTAAGAGACATCACTGAGCGTAAAAAAAGCGAGGAAGCCCTGGCTTCTTACAGCAGGGAACTTACCGAGTTGAATACGGCGTCCAATACCCTTATGCTTATTACGAATTTGGGGGATATTTATCAGGAGGTCTGCAATATTATTTACTCGGTGTTTGATCTGAAAATGGTGTGGCTCGGTATTGTAGAGGAAGGAAACTTTCAGGTAAAACCGGTTGCTTACGCGGGCCACGAGGACGGCTATCTTTCCTTGATCAGGGTCACATGGGACGATTCGCCAACAAGCCTGGGGCCGACCGGGACGGCCATTAAAACGAGAAAACCCGCCAAGATGGCTATTAATGAGCCGGCCTTTGCCATATGGAAGGCCGAGGCCCAAAAGAGGGGCTATAGTGAATCAGTTTCAGTGCCGCTTGTCTATGCGCGTGATAAGTGTTTGGGCGCTTTGAACTTCTACAGCGACAACCCCGATTACTATACTCCTGACCGGATAAAGTTATGCCAGATATTCGCCAACCAGGCCGCAATCGCGATTGAAAACGCGAGGCTTATCGAAGAGCTTGAGAGCAAGGTAATAGAACGGACAAAGGAACTGGAGGACGCCAACCGGGAACTTCAGTCCCTTAACAGGGAGTTGGTGGTCCGCCGGGAAGAGGCGGACGCGGCGAGCAGTTCGAAAACGGACTTCCTCGCCAATATGTCGCACGAACTCAGGACCCCTCTCAACTCAATTTTAGGGTTCTCGGAGATCATGCTGCAGGGCATGGCAGGCCCGCTGACCGAAAAACAGAAGGAATTTCTGACTGATATATCAACCAGCGGCAATCACCTTTTGTCCCTGATAACCGATATCCTCGATCTTGCAAAGATCGAGGCCGGGAAACTTGAACTTGAACCACGGACGTTTGTTCTGAGAGATATCATAGAGAGCTCTCTCAGTATGTTCAAGGAGAAGGCCATGAAGCACGGGATCAAGGCCGGCTCGGATATCGACGGCACAATCACGGAAATAACCGCGGACGAGAGAAAACTCAAGCAGGTGCTGGTCAACCTGTTGAGCAATGCGTTTAAATTCACGCCCGACGGAGGCAGTATACGGGTTGCGGCAAGGAAGATCGGAAGTTCTGAAGTTTGGAAGGATGAAGTTTCCGCGCTTCCGCGCTTCCGCACTGACGGGAATTTCATAGAAATCTCCGTCTCGGACACCGGCATAGGCATCTCAAAAGACCACCAGAAGAAGCTGTTCCGGCCTTTCCACCAGATCGAGACGAGCCTCACCAGAAAGTATGCCGGCACCGGGCTTGGGCTCAGCCTGTGCAGGAGGTTGGTCGAGCTCCACGGCGGCAGGATATGGGTCGAAAGCGAGCCCGGCAAGGGGAGCAGATTTGCTTTTGTTATACCGGAAAAAGTAAGGAAACTCCGAATGAAACAAGGGGGATAAATGTCTGAGAAAAAAAGTCATAAGATCCTGATAGTTGACGATGAACCGATGAACGTCAAGGTCATCGCGATCATACTTGAGGGCCACGGGTACACCTTTGAAACGGCAATGAACGGCCTGGAGGCCCTCGAAAAGACCAGGTCGTTTTCACCCGACCTGATATTGCTCGACATCATGATGCCTGAAATGGACGGGTATGAGGTCTGCAGGGTGTTAAAGGCGGATGCATCGACAAGTCATATACCCATTGTAATGGTGACGGCGCTTGCCGACAAGGACGCAAAACTGAGGGGCCTGGACTCCGGGGCGAACGATTTTTTGACGAAGCCGGTGGACACGGTGGAACTTATGCTCCGGACGAAAAACCTTCTTAAGGTCAAGGAGTTTGGGGATTTCCTTAAACATCATAACGAACTGCTCGAATCCGAGGTGCTGCAGAGGACGGTGGAATTGAGGACCGCCCTGGAGGCACTGGTACTGGCTAATGAAGAATTGAGGGGGTCGGAGGAACTCGTTAAAAAAGGGTATATAGATACGATAAACCGCCTGACAATCGTCGCCGAATTCAAGGACGAGGACACCGGCTCTCATATCAAGCGGATATCGTATTACAGCTCTCTTTTGGCAAGGCGGCTGGGCTGGACCGAAGAGGACATCGAGACAATGACCTATGCAAGTCCGATGCATGACATCGGCAAGGTAGGCATACCTTCCGACATCATACTGAAGCCCGCGCGATTGAACACCGAGGAGTTCGCCCTGATGAAAACCCACACCACGATCGGGGGCAGGATATTGCACGGGGCCACATCGAATTTCCTTAAAATGGCCGAAAGTATCGCGCTCAGCCACCATGAACGCTGGGACGGAGGCGGCTATCCCAGGGGCCTCAGGGGCGGGGAAATCCCGATTGAGGGCAGGATCATGAATATCGTCGACCAATATGACGCGCTCAGGTGCAGGCGTCCCTACAAGCCCCCCTTTGACCATGAAAAGACGTACAAGATAATCGTCGAAGGCGATGGAAGGACTAAACCCGAACATTTCGACCCCGATGTGCTGGCCGCATTCCGGGACATCCACCGGCAATTCGACGAGATATTCGAGTCGCACAGGGACTGAGCCGCCGCCCCTTATAGGACCAATGAAATAAACCTGATTGAAATAGAAAAATGATATCAGGTATCATATGTGAAATTATTGTCGGTATAACGGAGGTTTTGGTATTAAGCTTAAAGCGGAAAACGGAAAAGAGTTCAACGTCCCTGATATTTCGGAACTTCAGAAGCATTTAAAGAGAATCAAGCCGGTAGCCGTAAGGCTCAACGGCGAGATTACAGACCTTTCTTCCATCACAAATCCAGGCGCTGACGATCTTATCGAGCCGGTCACTTTTGCCTCCGAGGAGGGCAGGGAGGTGTTCAGGCACAGCGCATCTCACGTCATGGCCCACGCCGTAAAACGCATCTTTCCCCAGGCGAAAGTCACCATCGGCCCTGCCATCGAAGACGGCTTCTATTACGACTTCGACCTCGACAGGGCCTTTACACCCGAGGACATTACCGCCATCGAAAAAGAGATGGAGGCGATTATAAAGAAGGACTCCCCCTTCGTAAGAAGAGAAATGCCGAAGGAGGAGGCACTCAGGCTTTTTGAGGGCATGGGGGAGACGTATAAGGCTGAACTGATCAGAGAGATCGGGGACGATATGGTCTCTGTCTATGAAGAAGACGGGTTCCTTGACCTCTGCAGGGGGCCGCACCTGCCCTCGACCGGCGCTATTTCGGCCTTCAAGCTCCTGAGCGTTGCCGGGGCCTACTGGAGGGGCAACGAAAAAAACAGGATGCTCCAGAGAATCTACGGGACAGCCTACGATAATCCGAAGGAACTCAAGAAATACCTCGATTTTCTGGAAGAGGTAAAAAAGAGGGACCACCGCAGGCTAGGCAGGGAACTGGACCTCTTCAGCGTCAACGACGAGATCGGCCCCGGCCTGATACTTTGGCACCCCAACGGTGCGATCATCCGCAAAACCATAGAGGATTTCTGGAGGAACGGACATCTGAGGGCGGGGTATCAGATACTCTATACGCCGCACATAGCAAGGCTTGACCTCTGGAAGACAAGCGGACACCTGGACTTTTACAACGAGAACATGTATTCCCCGATGGAGGTGGAGGGCTATCCCTATGAGATCAAGCCCATGAACTGCCCGTTCCACATACACGTGTATAAGGGCCTCCTGAGGAGTTACCGCGACCTTCCTATCCGGTATGCGGAACTGGGCACCGTGTACCGTTATGAGAGATCGGGGGTCCTTCACGGGCTCCTTCGCGTCAGGGGTTTTACGCAGGACGACGCGCATATCTTCTGCCGCCCCGACCAGATGGAGGAGGAGATACTCAGGGTCCTCGATTTTACGCTCTATGTGCTCAAGACCTTCGGGTTTGAGCAGTTCGACACCTATCTCTCCACCCGCCCTGAAAAGTACGTGGGCACCGATTATCATTGGGAGAGGGCCACAGCCGCCCTCGATGCCGCGCTTAAGGCAAAGGGACTTCCGTGCAAGGTGGATGAGGGCGGGGGGGCCTTCTACGGTCCGAAGATCGATATAAAAGTGAAGGATTCGCTGGGGCGGGCCTGGCAGTGCAGCACGATACAGGTTGACTTCAATCTCCCGGAACGTTTTGATATAAGCTATCGGGGGACCGACGGCAAGGAGCACAGGCCCATAATGGTGCATCGCGCTCTCATGGGGTCGCTTGAGAGATTTTTCGGCATTTTGATCGAACACTACTCAGGGGTCTTTCCTCTGTGGCTTGCCCCGGTCCAGATGTCCGTGCTCCCTATTTCGGACAGGCACGCCGAATTCTCGGGGCAGCTCCTTGAGGCCCTGAGGGACCGTGATATAAGGGTGGAGATCGACAATGACAATGAGAAGATAGGCAATAAAATCAGAAAGAGCACTGTCAGGAAAATCCCGTATTCGGTTATAATAGGCGATAAGGAGATGGCCGAGGGAAAGATTTCGGTCAGAAGGAGAAATGGCGAGAATATCGGTCCATTCAACGTCGATGAATTAATATCTTTTCTTGAAGAAGAGATCAACCTCAGGAGGTAAGAACATCAGTAACAGGGACATTACTAAAGGTATCAGGGTCAATGAACAGATCAGGGCCAGGGAGATCAGGGTCATTGACAACGAAGGCGCGCAGCTCGGACTGATGACGGTCAGGGATGCGCTTGCGGCTGCCGCGGAAAAGGAGCTTGACCTTGTTGAAGTATCACCCAACGCGGTCCCTCCCGTATGCAAGATACTTGATTTCGGAAAATACAAGTATCAGCTCAACAAAAAACATGCCGCTCGCAAGACGGTTGATGTCAAGGAAGTCAAGATAAGACCCCAGATAAACGAACACGATCTGGACCTGAAGGTCAAGAACATCAACCGTTTCATCGAGGGCGGCGACAAGGCCAAGGTCGTGATGATCTTCAGGGGCAGGGAGATTATACGGCAGGACTTCGGACTGAAGCTGTTCGAAAAGATATCAGGTCAGCTGACAGGAAAGTTCCATATCGAACAGCCCCCCCGCATCGAGGGCAAGAACATAACCATGGTAGTCGCACCCAAATCATAGTCCGGATGCTTTCCGTATCAGCCGGAAAGTAACCTGTTCATATCAGATATATACTTTGTAAGGGGCCGGCCTGCGGTAATCTCTGACGTTGTCAGTCTTTAAGGTGGCTCTCGACAAACTGGGCCAGGACCTCGTGTATCCTGGCCGAAGGCTGAACGCCGAAATAACGGTTAATTACCACATGCGCCATTTCGTGGGCAAGAACACGTATACTGATGTCGTCGACGGAAAGGTATATGGTATTGTCACGGGGTGAATAGAAGGCTATGTAATCCACTTTTTTGGCGTGTCTCGTTTCGTATATTTTCTGGACGTCGTTATCTGATGCCAGAAGGGCGATCCTGAATTTCAAATCCCTTGGACGCATATCCAGAATATTCTCGACCCGTTCGACGACTACGTCCACCTTGTTTTTTACCTCGTCTTCCGGGGTAACGCTTTTTTTGTTGCGGAGCATGAAGGAAAGGCTCCCCAGAGAGATCCCCCTGTTGAATTTCCTCAGGAGGTCCTCATTTTCATAGATTATCGTGGTATAGGCGGTCGTCAGTTCAAGGGCATGCGCGGTCGTGACGTACGAAAGGAGATGAAAAACGATGACCGCGGTCCTCAAGACATGGCCTTTCATATCTACTGGTCATTCTGGATCGTATAAGTCCGGAGCTTCTCAAGGAGTTTGTCCGTCATCGCAACGGCTTCGGCCATGTCCTGCCGTATGTCTTTAATGTCCCCCGCCGCGGTCATTTCGGCAAGACGCTCCCTAAGCGCCTCCGCTTTGCCCCTCATCTCCCTGACGTCCCCTGACAGGCCCGCGTTATAGATGTTCAGCATTTCGGCGAGTTCCTTTGCCTCGTCCCCGGACCTCAGGGTTATTTTGAAAGAGTGGTCGCCCGATATCATCGCCTCAACGGACCTTTCGATCCTGAAAAGCGGGCCGGCGAAACGATGCGTAAGGAACATCGATATTACGACCACCGCGAACCCTCCGATGATTATGAATATCCATTGGGCCTTAAGTATCTCCGTGAGAAGTATGATCGGGGTCGTGCCGAGCCGGAGGGTGGAATCCTGATACGTTATCGACATCGTATCGGACGAAAGCAGGCTGAAAATAACGGTGAACAGGAGGCAACCAAACAGCACCAGGATGAAATAGGTGAATATATAACGGCCCTGGAGCTCCTTTTTTATAAAAAAATTCCTTCTCCTCCATCTTCTTTTTTCCATGTCCGCCACCCCGTCTTTATTTGAGCCTGTTTTTTATCGTCGCTTTTTGTCTGAGATCGCCGATCCATGAATCGATTGCCGCCCGTTTTTTCCGCTCGATCAGAATGCCCCTGACCTTTTCTTTCTCCGCGTCGGTCATTTCCGCTGTCTTGTTTGATTCAATCTTGTCCACACGGACGACAATAAAGCCCTCTCCGGAGCTGACAGGGGCGGATTTCTCGCCCTGTTTAAGACCTTGAATACTTTCTTTGATGTCGTCCGTCAGGTCGTCGCAGAGCGCTGTTTTTTGTCCCTGGTCGAGGTATTCTCCCTTTAGCGCGGAGTCACGGTCCGAAGCCCTGAATATCGTAAGCTGGTATTTTTTGTTTATAAAATCAATATGCCTGTCGAGCTCCCCGTCGCTGACCTTCATATCCAGGTCGCTGAATTTCCTGTCTATAAGCAGCTTGATGAGGGACTGCTCATAATAATTTTGTATCGAGCGGCGGAAAGGCTCGTCCTTATCGATGCCTATTTTTTTTGCCTCCTGAATAAGCAGTTCCTTGGTTATGACGGAGTCTATAAATTCGTCGTCGCGGACGTCCCCGTCGGCCCGTGAGAGGCTTTTGAACTCATTATAAGTTATCACCTTCCCGTTTATGATGAGCGCGGCATTTTTGTCTTTGTCGGGCGAGGTCTTAGAGGAGAGCTGATAGGCGGCTGTCGCCGATACTAAAAGCAGAATTGCAATTATATAATATATAAATTTCAAGGCTGTCCTTTTGGGATGCGGTATATATTCAGTATATCAGACTTCACGGAAAACGAACAGCGGAGGGGGCCCGTGACGATTTTGACATTCTCATCCGTCACCCGACCTGATCATTCAACCTTAGGGCAGTTGTTATCTGGTTATAAAGAGGCGGGCTGTTGACCATGCCGATCTCCTGCTCGAACCTTATGCCCATAAAATGCATGTCGCCTATTGTTTTGCTGTACACGACATGTCCTTCAACGGTCTCCGTCTCCATCGAACCGTTGGTCGAGATGAACTGAAGGGTGATGGAAACCTCGGTGCCGTCGTCGATACGATCGTCCGCATACAGGCCGATGCCCCCGAAGGAGATGCTCCCGGCCATGGCCGGAGAGACCCTGTTTTCACCAGCCTTTTCATAGTGGATTACAGCCACTGCGGATATAGGGACTCGTTTGTGTACTCGCTTGTTTGTCATGGGTCCTCCGGTTTATGCCGCCTAAAGCGGCGGATGTCAGTTAAAGTTCCCGGCGTCCGGGCAGGGCCGGACCTGTATGGTCACAAGGGCCCCCGGGTAAAATATCTGTTTATCAATTCCAAAATATATCCGTCGTACGCCACTACGAGTTCAATGCCAAAGTCCGTATGCTTTCCGATCTCGCCTTTCAGCCCAGGCTCCTCAGGTTTGCAGGAGGCGACCACAAGAATATCGTCCCTCAGCTCGATCGGAAAGACCTGGAGGTTTCTTATGACATCCTCCGGCAGGGCCCGGACGATTTCCGCGGGAACATCCTGGTTGGAAAGGTCGGCCCAGGGCAGATTGAGTTGTGTCGAAAGCGCGATACAGATGTCGTTAGGGGCAAGATACTTCAGTTCCACCAGGATCTGTCCCAGTTTCTTATTTCTGTTTTCATGCTGGGTCCTAAGGGCGATTACCAGCTGGTCTTCAGTGATATACCCGGCCTCAAGCAATATCTCACCCAGGAACCTGGCATGTATCTTCTGTCTCCGGAGACCTTCCTGCAACTGCTCATGGTTTATATAATTTTTTTCAGTAAGGATGTCGCCGATCATCCTCTTTTTCTGCTGACGCTGATACATGAGCGCGTCATAGAGCTGCTTTTGGGTTATCTTATTCTGTTCAAGAAGGATGTCGCCCATAAGCCTTCTGCAGGCCACATTTTTTACCGCCGCCGCATTTATGTATATCCGGTCGAACCGCTCGGCAGGATTCAAAGGCACGAGGTAGAAGCCCGTGTCGTTGGGGTTATATTTATGGGCGGTCCCGTGACAGGTCTCGCCGTCTTTGAACTCTACGTCGAGCCTCACCCCATGGACGCCTGCCAGGACCGACTGGTCTATCTTTTCAGTATGGACAATAGACCCGGCTTCGGATTCCTTCTTAAGGAAAAAGACCGACCTGACTGAATTCATGGCAACCGCCACACGGCGGGACGTCCCGCCGTCACCGTCGGACTCCAGATGAAAAACCGGCAGCCTGGGATTGAAGGACGTAAGACGCCCCTCCATCTCTTCACCGTTTTGCAGTTTCACGAGTATTTTTACCATGGCCCTTTGGTATGTTACCACGTAAGCTTCATCAATGCGAGAAAAATTCATCCCCCGCCCATGTCTGCGCGGAAAAGAAGTCCTGCTCGTCCGCTTTCCCGCCATCTCAATTGCCTCGCACGGAGAATTGTCCGCGTGCGGCTGAAAGTCACAAAAAGATACTCCGTCTGACGTTGTCCGGATTAAGTTATTGACTTCATTCGAGACACATTCTAAACTGAAATATAAAGAACAAAGACCGGACGCGGGTGCTAATTGCATTGCTCACATGGGATTGAGAAATATGTCAGGACTGAAAACATCAGTGTCCGCGGTCTTCTGAAGGAGGTCGTCCATGTCTGAAAGGCCGCATGAGCGAAGGGCTTGCGAACGTTTTATCGTCCCGGGGGCGACGGCCTCTTACAGGGTCGAAGGCATCATCTCTTCCGGGCATTTTACGGGGGACTCATTCCCCGTCGTGGATATCAGCCGCGGAGGTCTACGCCTATTGACCCACAACCCTCTGAAGGTGGAGGCGAGAGTCACTTTGAAGCTTTTTGTCTCCGATGACGCGGTTTCTCTCGACCTTAAGGGCAAGGTCAGCTGGATAGCCCCCAACCCTGAGAGGAGTTATAAATACCAGGTGGGCATACAGTTTGAGCCATATGGCGTTCAAAGAGGTCAAAACAGCCACGAGACCCTAAAGAGTCTTAAAGAACTTGAGAAAACCTTCCTGTGTGTTGAGGGGACTTGCTGCCCTGAATAAAATGCAGTGGCATCTCAAAATAGTGAATAGGAACTCCGGGCCCCTCTCTTTTATAGTCGACGATACCTCGACATTTCGAAAAACGGGTTTTTCGGGAAGGCGTCGGGCAGTTGATACGCGGCGACTGACTGACGAACCGACATGAAAATATTGATCGTTGAGGACGACATAGACTCAAGGCGTTTGCTTGAGCGGGCACTCCCGCGACAGGGGTATTCCGTCGAGAGCGCAGCCAATGGGGTCGAGGCGGTGCAAAAGGCCGTTGTTTCACCTCCGGATCTGATTATTTCGGACATCATGATGCCGGAAATGGATGGTTTTGAGTTGTGCCGAAGGATAAAGGCGGATGAACGGCTCCGCGGAATCCCCTTTGTTTTTTATACGACCACCTATACCGACCGGAAGGATGAAAAGCTGGCGATGGCGCTGGGGGCCGCGTCTTTTCTTATAAAGCCGATGAAAATGGAGGAATTTTTCAAGGCCATCAGCGAAGTAATTGAAAAGCATCAGACCGGGCAGCTTCCCGTTCGGGACCAGCTTCCGGCCGAGATGTCGGAACTCGACAGGATGCAGATGGAAGTCTACGCCCGGAAGCTTTACAAAAAGGTTCAGGAACAGGAGAGACTGTATCAGCAGGTAAAGGAAGAGTCTGAGATTTCACGGGCCCTTGTGAAAATTGTGAATGCTCTGAACACGAGCCTCAGTGAAACAGAACTTGTAAGGAGCGTGGTGACCCTTGCCCCGAGTTACCTGAGATTTGACAGAATTGCGATATTTCTCTATGACGAATCCCTTAAGGGTTTTACGCTCTCGGGCGGATACGGCCTGAGCCCTGTGGATGAGGGTATGCTGCTGTCGAGAATATTCAGAGAAAGAGATTTTCCGGCCATGAGCAGTTTGCTTAAAGGTGAAACCGTCCTTATAGAGAAGGCGCAGGGAAACGATCAGCTTACCAAAGAGCTTGTGGATACTTTTGGAATTGGCAACATCCTGTTGGTTCCGATCATGACCAGAGGGAAGATAATAGGGGGGATAGCGGGAGACTGTAAGAGCGGCGAAGCAATTAAACAAAGAGACGTGTCGCTTATGAAGGGGCTTGCGGACGGGATGGCAATAGCCCTTCAAAACAGCAGGCTCTACATGGAGTCTCTGGAAAGACTGATGGAGCTCTCAGGCAAGATCGAGACAATAAAGGCGATGGCGATGCTCGACAGGGAGATATTGTCGACAATGGACAGAGGGGCCATACTTAAGGCCGCGGTTACGATGGTGAGCAGGATCATACCCTGCGAACGGGCTGCGATCCTTTTCAGGGAAGGAGAGAACTACAGGGTGATTTCAGAATGGGGGGTCGGGACATTTCTTGGCAGCGTGTACAGCGTAAACAGGAGTCATTTCGACGCGCTCGGGATGGCGTCCACCCCCCTTTTCATTCCTGACGTCGAATCAGACGGCACTGACTGTCTGTATCACGGGGAACAAAGCGCCCTCGGGATCAGATCGTCCCTGCTGGTGCCGCTTGTCACCAAAGGCGAAACGATAGGTCTGCTCGATATAGGGTCAACATTTCACGGCAGGCTGGCGCCTGCACATCTGTCAGCCGGGGAAAACATCGCGTCCCAGATCACCGTGGCGCTTGAAAATGCAAGGCTTTATGAAGACCTTCAGCAATTGCTGGTCGGCACCATCACTTCTTTGGCCGAAGCCATTGACGCGAAATCCCCCTGGACAAACGGTCACTCCGCAAGAGTCACAAAATATGCGATGGAGCTCGGCAGGGAACTGGGGCTGAAGGGGCGCGAGCTGGAATGGTTGAGGCTCGCCGGTCTTCTCCATGACGTGGGAAAGATCGGCACCTATGACATCGTCCTCGACAAGCCGGGGAAGCTTACTGAAGAAGAGTTCGAACTCGTGAAAAAACATCCCAGAAAGGGCGCCGAGATACTCACCCCTATCAAACAATTGCTCGACGTCATCCCCGGGGTGCTCCATCATCACGAGCGATACGACGGCAAGGGCTATCCCTATGGCCTTAAGGCGGAAGATATACCGCTTCAAGCAAGAATACTCTGCATTGCGGATTCCTATGACGCAATGACTGCTGACAGACCCTACCGCACGGCCGCAGGGAGGGATTACGCGCTTTCTGAAATCAGACGCGGGTCAGGGACCCAGTTCGACCCTGAATTGATACCTGTGTTTGTCAGGGTGCTGGAGAAATTGTAGCATTTGAGGGCGGATGCCCTAAACGCCGTCGCTGTCCTGCGCGCTTGTCTCTCGCAACGCACTAATCATCGCGGGCCCGGAGCCGTCCGACTGGAAAGTCGTCATTTCTGCGGAGTGTTTCAATATTAATATTCTTTTGTTTGACAGACCCTTCAATTTCTGCTAAGTTGTAGGCATGTTACCATAGGCCTGCGCGGTGGCATCATGACGAAAAAGCGGGATCCGGGTGCAGCAAGAATTTCTTAGTCGGTTATTTTTTATGCAACCACGGAAAAGGAGGGGCGATATGTCGCATCCGGGCGGTAAAAGGCGCTATTTCCTGCTAAGATCCCTGGCCGTAATGCTCATGATTTCCGCTTTGGCGTTTTGTTTTATATCATGCAGATCGAAAAAGGCGGCCGGGCCGCCCGAAAAAATCACCATCGCCTATTCGACCCTGCCGAATTCTGTTTTGGTGCATATCGCCCTTCTGAAGGGTTTCTTTATCGCCGAGGGGCTGGATGTGACACCACAGCCCCATGCCTTTGGAAAGGTAGCACTCAAGGCAGTGCTCGATGGCCGGGCGGATCTGGCAACAGTGGCGGATACGCCAATCATGTTTGCTGTTATGGGGGGCAGTCCGATTTATACCCTTGCCGTGATCCAGACGTCAAATAGAAACGAGGCAATTATCGCGAACACAGATCGTGGAATCAGAGAGCCCGCCGATCTAAAGGGGAGAAATATCGGCGTAACCCTGGGCACTACAAGCGATTTTTTTGCAGACGCTTTTTTTGCGGCCAATGGAATAGACCGTGAACTTTCCAGGGTCATAGATATGAAGCCTGACGAGATGCATGACGCCCTTATTACCGGGAGGGTAGATGCGGTATCTACCTGGAACCCTCACCTGCAGATAATGCTGAAGTCATTAGGCGGCAAAGGGCTTATTTTTTACGGTGAAACGCTCTATACGGAGACGTTCTGTCTGGCTGCCCTGCATGAATCCGTCAAGGCGCGTCCTGAGGCGATTAAAAAAGCCCTTAGGGCCCTTATCAGGGCCGAAGCGTTCGTAAAGCAAAACCCCGAGGAGTCAAGGCGGCTTGTCGCTGAATTCATAAAGGTAGACAGGGAGCTGCTTGACGAAATATGGGATGTCTTTGACTTCAGGGTGACACTCGATCAATCTCTTCTTGTGACCCTGGAAGACCAGACGAGGTGGGCGATAAAAAACAGCCTGACGAGCAAGACTGATAT
>JACRLQ010000008.1:83704-233688 GCA_016215155.1 Nitrospirota bacterium | reverse complement strand
ATCAGAGTGATCTACCGTCGTTTATTGCTTTTCTGCCCTGACCGAAATGGACACTTTAAATAAGGAGGTTAAAATAAATTATCGGATTACGAAGTTTCCTATTGACAGGTTTAATACATATCAGGTGCTTTAAGCAGCGGGCATCCAAGCGCCTTAAAAAAATGGATTCCCGTCTGCACGGGAATGACGGAAAAACGGCCGAAAACACTTCTTCAACAGCCTCTCAAGAAAAGGCTGGCAGTCTCCTTTATATGTCTTTAATGTGTCGCTACAAGACATTTTTCAGCGCCCCTGGCCGGCTATATGAAAGTTTGTTTGTAACTGCAGAATAAAGAGATAATTGACAAAGAGGGTTATATATGAAGGTAATTAATAAAAAAATATTGTGGGAAGGCAGGTACCTGAGGGCCGTCCTTGTGGAATACCTCGACGGAAGGCTTGAGGCGGAATCTCCTGAGCCGCCCGCGGGGATCGTCACCCGGACCTGGGAGACGATCGAACGCGTCGGCTGCAGCGGGATAGTCGTTATCGTGCCCTTCACGGGGGATGGCTCCGTGATTTTGATCAGACAGTTCAGGCCTGCCGTTGACGCGTATGTCATCGAGCTTCCGGCCGGGCTTGTTGATCCTGGAGAAAAACCGGAGGACGCGGCAAGGAGGGAGCTTATTGAAGAGACAGGCTATAGAGCAGGGGACCTCGATTTCATGATATCAGGACCGGCCTCCTCAGGCTCCTCGTCCGAGATACTCGATGTCTTCGTGGCGTCGGGGCTCTCCTTCGTAGGTATTGGCAACAGGGACGAAAGCGAAAACATCGAGGTTATCGAGGTCCCTCTTGAGCGGCTCTCGGACACAATCAATGAAATGCAGCAGGCGGGCAATTTTATCGATCTTAAGGTACACGGGATGATAAGACTCGCGAAGGATTTTCTGGATAAAAAATCAGCTTGAGATCTCTAATTTTTTGGCCCAGGGGAATGCGCTTATATCCTTTATAACATCTCCCATCTCGATCCCGTCCCTTGCCGATACGGTAAAGATATATGACTTCTCTTTTTTCGGGAAACTTATTTTATAGTCCATCTTGATTATCTCGAACCCCCTCTTCGAAAAAAGCGATGTGATGACTCCTTCTTCGCCGGTTTCGTCGGTAACGAGTTCTACATATTTATAGATCATACGGGGTATCTGTTTTTCGAAGATTCGAAGGACCCACAGGGAAAACACCGTGATTACAAACCCGAAGATGCCGGCCGCATACTGGCCCGCGCCTATCGCAAGGCCTATCGCCGAGACGATCCAGATACAGGCGGCGGTCGTAAGCCCCTGAATAGATACACCTGTTTTGAGAATAACACCCGCCCCCAGAAAACCGACGCCGGTCATCGCCCCTGCCGCGAGCCTGGTGGGGTCTATCCGCGTGAGAAGGGGATTATTCAGGCCCTGGACGTAATAACTCTCCGAAATCATCATGATGAGTACGCACGCCACGCAGACCAGCAGCTGCGTCCTGAACCCGGCGGGCCGGCCGTGGGTCTGGCGCTCAAACCCTATTATTCCGCCCAGGAGCGTCCCTAAAAGCAGCTTAAAAAACATTTCATAAGTCGGGATCATGTCTAATTATAGCAGATTGTCCGTTCATGACAGCAGCACCGTTAAGAGTAAGGCTTCAGTGGAGCGGGGAAGAATCATAACCCCTCCTCGCCTCCCCTTATCTTCAGGGGAGGAATTAACCCCCTCTTGAGGTAAGAGGGGGGAGGGGGCGTTATGTTTCCCCGTTCACTGAAGCCTTACGTTAACATACGATTTTTATTGACAAAACCTTATAGCTTCTTTAAAGTTATTTATTCGGGACGTATTTAAGGGATCAAAATAAATTTAAAGGAGTTTCGAAATTTGGGGCTGTACGGGGCTGTTGCAGCATCTTCTTCTTTTTCTTCCAGTTTAAGGCATATCCATATTTTTTCTCGGGCTGCTGCGTACATTATTCATGCACGTAATGCGCATGTGAAAATACTTACACTGGGTCAAAAAATATAATAAAAGGAGACCTGTTATGAACGAGGCGATCAAAGTCTGGTATGACAAGGATGGGGATTATCTTGGAGTGATTTTTGACCGGAAGGCCGGGCATTTCAAGGAGACTGCAAATGAATGCGTTATGGAAAAAGTCGACAGCGACGGAAACGTCATCGGCTTTTCGATCCTGAAGATAAGCGCGCTGAAAGAAGATAAACCTTTTTCTATAGAACTTAAAAAACAGAGCATCTGACCGGACTGGCGGGTGAAGACGTCTTTAGCCGGTTATTGAAAAACTCTTGTATTAGCCTCCGTTAGAGCCGTCATACCCGCGAAGGCGGGTATCCAAATGCCTTAAAAACAATGGATTCCCGTCTGCACGGGAATGACGGAAAAACATCTGAAAACACTTTTTCAGCAGCCTGTCAGACTGAATGATGGAAGGGTCTCAGGCCGAGACGATAACTCTCAGTATCTTGCTTTTGCCGACACGGACGATATGTTCACCCGGGGGCAGGACGGAGTCCGGATTTTCGACCGCCTGATCGTTGAGTTTGACACCACGCTGTTTGATCAGCCTGATCGCTTCTCCTGAACTTTTAGCTAGTCCGTTTTCCTTCATCACATGGGGGAGCCAGTTGTTTCTGTCGGCGGCCGATATCCTGATTTCGACCGTCAGGATTGAATCCAGGTTTATCTTCCTGTTTTCGAGGAAATCCACATATTCCTTCTCCGCCCTCTTTGCTGCCTCTTCCCCGTGATATCTTTCGACGAGTTCCCTCGCAAGTTCCTTTTTTACTTCCCTTGGGTCCAGTTCGCCATTTCGGAGGACCCAGTCCCTGGCCTTGTTAAGCTCCACAGGGTCCAATGTACCGCTTTGCAGGCCCTCCTTCGCATCCCTGAACATCGCCTTGAACTCCCCGACTGAAATATGGCTGACAAGCTCAAAATATCGTCCGATGATGCTGTCGGGTATGCTCATGACCTTTTTGAACATGCCTGTCAGCTCGCCGTTTACATATTCGAACGCCGGTTCGTTAATGCCGATATAATTTCCGAGACTTTTTGACATCTTGTTGACGCCGTCAAGCCCCTCAAGAAGCGGCATCATAAGGACGACCTGCTCTTCCATCCCCATCTTCCTCTGTATCGTCCTGCCCATAAGGAGATTGAACTTCTGGTCAGTGCCCCCGAGTTCTACGTCCGCCTTAAGCGCCACGGAATCATATCCCTGAAAAAGCGGGTAATAGAATTCGAGTATGCTGATGTCGTGCTGGCCCCTGAAGCGTTTCTTGAAATCCTCCCTCTCGAGCATCCTCGCCACGGTCTGCATGGCGCCGAGTCTGACGAGCTCCATGCTCCCCATGCTGCCTAGCCACTCGCTGTTGAACCTGATCATGGTCTTTTCGGGTGAGAGGATCTTAAAGACCTGGGCCTTATACGTCTCGGCGTTCAGAAGGACTTCCTCTTTTGTGAGGGGCTTTCTCGTTTCGCTCTTTCCGGTCGGGTCGCCGATCATGCCGGTGAAATCACCGATGAGGAAGATCACCTCATGCCCCAGCTCCTGAAACTGCCTCATCTTTTCGAGAAGTACGGTATGGCCTATGTGGATATCAGGCGCAGTGGGGTCGAAACCGGCCTTGATCTTAAGAGGTGTCTGCTCTTTATACGACCTCTCCAGTTTCTTAAGGAGCTCTTCCTCGCTTATGATCTCGACAACGCCTCTTTTTATGGTCTCAAGCTGTTTTTCCGGGGTCTGCATAGGGTCTATGATAACGCCTGGGACGGGGGCCAGTCAATTGAGGGCCGGTCCCTTGTCGTATTAATCAGGAGCTGTTATCATTAGTCCTATGAAGAGTCATCGCAAGGAGCTATGGTTCAATGTGCCTGCCCGCCGGGGCTTTATAAATATCACCCCCGAGGTCAGGGAATGTCTGCGCGAAAGCGGAGTAACAGAGGGTCTTGTGCTCGTTAATGCCATGCATATCACCGCTTCCGTCTTCATTAATGACGATGAATCAGGCCTGCATCACGACTATGACGTATGGCTCGAAAAACTGGCGCCCCATGAACCGGTCGCGCAATATCACCATAACAGGGGCGAAGACAACGCCGATGCCCACATGAAACGCCAGATCATGGGCCGTGAGGTGGTCGTTGCCATAACCAAAGGAGGCCTGGACCTGGGCCCCTGGGAGCAGATCTTCTACGGCGAGTTCGACGGCAGACGGAAAAAGCGCGTGCTCGTAAAGATCATCGGGGAATGAAGAAAATCGCTGTCACTATGGGTGATCCCTCGGGCGTCGGACCTGAGGTGATAGTCCTGGCCCTGTCGTCGCCCTTGGTTCATGACATCTGCATCCCTGTCGTAATAGGCGACCTGGCAGTGACTGAGGACGCCATCCGACTATCGAATTCAGCCCTGAAGCTAAGGAGTATCAAGTCCGCGGCAGAGGCTGTCCCGGATCCATCAGTAATCAATCTTATCGAAATCGGCGCGTTTGAAGGGACAATAAAGGGAGCGGCAACAGCCCAGGGCGGTCGTGCCGCTGCCTCATACATTAAACAGGCTGTTGATCTCGCATTAAAGGGAGAGGTTGACGCGATCGTCACGGCGCCGATATCGAAAGAGGCCCTGAAGCTTGCAGGTTTGAAGTGGCCCGGCCATACCGAGATGCTGGCCGAACTCACCGGCACGAGGGATTACGCGATGATGCTTACCGGCGGACCGCTGAGGGTGGTTCTCGCGACGATACATACCGCCATCAGGGACGTGCCGGGCATGATCACAAAAGAGCGCGTATTAAAGACGATCCGGCTTGGACAGAGGGCCTGCTGCATGCTGAACATCCAAAGTCCGCGGATAGGGGTCGCCGGCCTCAATCCCCATGCCGGAGAGGCCGGGATGTTCGGGGACGAAGAGATTACCGCGATCTTCCCGGCAATTGAAGAGGCCAACAGGGAAGGTATTCCCTGCACGGGACCGTATCCTCCTGACACCGTCTTTCATAAGGCGTATAAAGGAGAGCTGGACCTTATAATATGCATGTACCATGATCAGGGGCTTATCCCTCTTAAGATGATCGCCTTCGACAAAGGGGTAAACACCACGATAGGACTTCCCTTCATAAGGACTTCGCCCGACCACGGGACCGCCTATGACATTGCGTGGCAGGGGAAGGCCGATCCGGCGAGCATGGCAGAGGCGCTAAGGCTGGCCTCGGAGATGAGGTCCTGAATGCCCAAAAAACACCTCGGCCAGAACTTTATATCCGATTATCTTTTGCTGAACAGGATCGTCGATGCGGCCGGACTTTGTCCTGATGATACCGTAGTGGAGATCGGACCCGGTCCGGGGGGTCTTACGAAGCTCCTTGCCGATCGGGTCAAAAGGCTCATCGCCATCGAGCTTGACCATGAGCTCTGCATAAAACTCACCTCGGTCCTGTCGGGATATAAAAATATCGAGCTTATCGAGGGGGATGCCCTGAAATTTCCATATGAGGATATCGGCAGGTTCAAGGTCGCTGCCAACATCCCCTATTACATTACGACACCGATAATCTTCAGACTGTTCGAGGTGCGGGGCAATCTTGAATCGATAACACTGACCGTCCAGAAGGAGGTGGCCGAGAGGCTTGTCGCCGGACCCGGCGGAAAGGACTATGGCGTTCTTTCGATAATGGTCCAGTATTATTCGCGGCCTCAGATGAAATTCATCGTGCCCAAGGAGGCCTTCTGGCCCGTCCCCAAGGTAGACTCCGCCGTCGTGGGCATAACCATGCTTGACAGGCCTGCAGTGACCCCAAAAGATGAGGAACTATTTTTTAAGGTCGTACGGACCGCCTTTTCACAGAGGAGAAAGACGCTTTCAAACTCACTTAAGACACTCGACAGCAACATTAAAGAGGTTATTACCGGGGCCGGAATCGACCCCCGGCGGAGGCCCGAGACACTCAGTCTCGCGGAGTTCGCGAAGATAGCGGACCTGCTGTACGAACGTCCGCGGTAAAGCGGAGGATGTCTCTAGGGTCTTTCCCCGACAGTATGCGCGATCTTGTCGAGCAGGCCGTTTATGAATGACACGGAATCGAGCGAAGAATATTTTTTGGCAATTTCGAGGGCCTCATTTATCGTAACGGCGGGCGGGATGTCGTTTCTGTATACAAGCTCATACACGGCACACCTGAGGATATTCCTGTCAACGACCGCCATCCTGCCTATCTCCCAATTTTCGGCCGCTTTTTGTATGATGGCGTCGATCTCTTCGGCATGCCCCAAAGTCCCGCGCACCAGTTCATCGGCAAACCCCTTCTCCCCCTGGCCGACATCCTTCGCCGTCCCGGAGAGCTCCTCAGGGACGGCATTATTTTCACCCTCCATAGCGAACTCGGCCCGGAAGAGCTGCCTCAGGGCATGTTCCCTCGCCTTCCTGCGGTTCATATAGAAACAGGGCCTATAATTTTTTTAGTACCTGGGCCATCTCTATCGCGGTCATGGCGGCATCAAACCCCTTGTTCCCGCTCTTTGTGCCCGCCCTCTCGACCGCCTGTTCTATCGAATCGGTGGTGAGCACACCAAATGAAATGGGGACGCCCGTTTCCATGGACGCTGAGGCGACACCTTTTGAGACCTCCGAAGCGACATAGTCGAAATGGGGGGTAGAACCGCGTATCACCGTGCCAAGGCATATCAATGCGCTAAAGGAACCCTTTTCGGCCATTTTTTTGGCGGTAAGCGGTATCTCGAACGCCCCGGGGACTTTTACCACATCGATGTCCTCTGTCCTGGCCCCATGCCTGATCAGCGCGTCCACGGCGCCGTCCAGGAGCTTGGCGGTTATAAAATCATTGAACCTGCTTACGACAATCCCGAACTTCAGGCCCTTAGCCTGCAAGTCTCCCTCGATGATCTTCATGCATGCCTCCGTTTTCTAAACATTTGTTATTATATGCCCAAGTTTCTTTTTCTTGGTCTTCAGATATTTAATATTCTTCTCGTGGGGATGGATCTCCATCGGGACCCTCTCGACAACCTTGAGCCCGTATCCCTCCAGCCCGACGATCTTTTTGGGATTGTTCGTCATCAGGCGCATCTTCCTGACACCAAGGTCAACCAGGATCTGGGCGCCGATGCCATAGTCCCTCAGGTCGGCCTTGAACCCGAGCTCCAGGTTCGCCTCGACGGTGTCCATGCCTTTGTCCTGAAGTTCGTAGGCCTTAAGCTTGTTTACCAGCCCTATGCCCCTGCCCTCCTGCCTCATATAGAGAATGATGCCCTGCCCGTTTTCATTGATTATCTTCATCGCCTTGTGGAGCTGTTCCCCGCAGTCACAACGCTTCGAACCAAACACATCTCCTGTGAGACACTCTGAATGGACCCTGACGAGGACCTCATCTCCGGGATGTATCTCCCCTTTTACAAGCGCAATATGGATATTGCTGTCAAGGTCGTTTGTAAAGGCTACGGATGTGAAGTCCCCGCCGTACTCAGTCGGCAGTTTTGTCGTCGAAACCCTGTGGACAAAACGCTCGGTCTGCGTCCTGTATTTAATAAGGTCCTTGATGGTCACAATCTTTAGGTTGTGCTTACGGGCGAACTCCATCAGTTCGGGGACCCTCGCCATCGTGCCGTCATCGTTCATGATCTCGCAGATCACCCCTGAGGGATTGAGTCCGGCAAGTCTTGCGAGGTCGACTGATCCTTCGGTCTGTCCGGCCCTCTGGAGCACGCCTCCGGGCTTTGCCTTTAGAGGGAATATATGCCCGGGCCTGGCGATGTCCTCCGGACCCGAGGCCGGGTTTATGGCCGTGAGTATAGTGGTGGCCCTGTCGGCCGCGGAAATGCCTGTTGTCACGCCCTTTCGGGCCTCTATCGATACCGTAAAGGCCGTGCCGAAGGACGATGTGTTGGCGTCGGTCATCATCGGGATATGGAGCTCGTCAAGTCTCTCACCCGTAAGGGAAAGACATATCAGCCCTCTGCCGTACTTCGCCATGAAATTTATGGCCGCCGGAGTGACCTTCTCCGCCGCCATGCAGAGGTCACCTTCGTTTTCCCTGTCCTCGTCGTCAACCAGTATGACCATTTTACCCCTGGACATGGCTGTGATCGCCTCTTCTATGGTGTTGAAAGGTCTTTTCTGCATCCTTGTATCCACTCCTTGAAAGCTTGATCGGGCGGTATTTTAAACGCCTCCCGGATTATGCAAATCCTTCCCTGATAAGGGCATCCATCAGGCCCGGGGTCTTTTGTCTCCGGAGAAATTTTGCAACATACTTGCCCAATATATCAACTTCGACATTGACGGTATCACCGGCCGACTTGTATCCGATGGTCGTCATCTTTGCGGTATGGGGAATTATGACGATTGAAAATGAGTCCCTGGTCACATCCACGACGGTAAGGCTTATTCCGTCAACCGCCACTGAGCCTTTTTCAACCAGGTAGCCCGCGATACCCTCGTCAACGCCTATCAAAATTTTATATGTCTCGCCTTCAAGCGCCCTGGAGATTATCCGTCCGACCCCGTCTATATGACCGGTCACAAAATGCCCGCCCATCCTCGAATCAGGTCTCATGGCCGGTTCGAGATTGACCCGGTCCCTGATTTTAAGACTGCCCATATTTGTGGAATTCAACGTCTCGTCCGAAAGGTCAAAGGACAGTATCTCGCCTGCCATCCCGACAACGGTCAGGCAGGTCCCGTTGATCGATATACTGTCGCCAAGTCCGGCGTCTTTAGCGATATCACCCGATTTTATGCCGAGACGGGCGCCGCCCTTATTCTTGACGATGGAGGACACCTCTCCCATTCCGATTATGAGGCCGGTAAACAAGCTAGTTCTCCACATCCAGTTCGAAATCGATTGTTTTCGAATAATAATCCCAGAAGTTTACGGTCTCCGACCAGCGCCCTTTGACCTTTACGACCTTTTTTTCGGTTATGGAGACGTCGAGGTTCTCTTCGGTCAGAGGCACCTTCAGCTCAGCGGCTTCTTTGAGGACCCTGGCTTTGATCGTATTGATATCGCCGATATCCATCAGGATCATATCTTTCGTATGCGACCGCAGGGTGTTGTACCGGTAATAGGGCTGGCCGAAGGATATGCCGGCATAACCCAGCGCTATCAGGACAAACATCCATAAAATCCCCTTTATGAATCCCTGCTGGGACAGAACGTGATTATTTCTCATCGCACGAGCCTCCCTATTCTGTTTAATCTGGGCAGCGTCCTTTCGCCGTCCCACGACCAGTAGATAACCACCGCGTTGCCTTTTATCTGTGTGTTCTGCACGAAACCCCAGAACCGGCTGTCATAGCTCTGGTCCCTGTTGTCTCCCATGACGAACACGGAGTCCTTCGGGACCGTGACCGGCCCGAAATTGTCCCTTTGGTCACCGGCGCCGGCCTTTACCTTTTCGTCGACATGCTGGACATACGGCTCGACCAGCTTTTTCCCGTTAACATATACGACCTTGTCGCGGGACTCGATAACATCTCCCCCGACGCCGATAACCCTCTTTATAAAATCCCTCTTGGGGTCCTCCGGATATTTAAATACTACGATATCCCCCCGTTGCGGCGCCTTGAAGCCCGGCATCCTGAAAAGGTTTATGTCGGTGAAGGGTATGTCAACCGGAGTGCCGTAGACAATCTTGTTCACCAGTATGTGGTCGCCGATCTGGAGTGTCGAGAGCATCGACCCTGAGGGGATCTTGAACGCCTGTATCAAAAAAGTCCGGATTACCAGGGCTATAAGAAACGCGATGACTACGGCTTCTATAGTCTCCCTGATAGTCGATTTGTTTCTGTGTTTTCTCATTTTACCTTAAGGACGGCAAGAAAGGCCTCCTGCGGGAGCTCAACCCTTCCGACCTGTTTCATCCTTTTTTTGCCCTCCTTCTGTTTTTCGAGCAGTTTTCTCTTTCTGCTTATATCGCCGCCGTAACACTTCGCCGTGACGTCCTTCCTGAGGGCACTTACGCTCTCCCTCGCGATGATCTTGTTCCCTACCGCGGCCTGTATGACCACCTCGTACATCTGGCGGGGGATTATCTCCCGAAGTTTTTCCGTGAGCTGCCTGCCCTTATAATAAGCCTTGTCTTTATGAACTATCAAGGACAGGGCGTCAACCAGCTCGGAATTAAGGAGGATATTGAGCTTTATGAGTTCAGACCCCCTATAGCCGATAAATTCGTAGTCCATAGAGGCATACCCCTTCGAAAATGACTTCAGTTTGTCATAGAAATCCCAGAGTATTTCGTTTAATGGCATCTCATATTCGACCTTTATCCTGTCCTTGCCGATATAGCCGAAACTCTTCTGCTGGCCTCTTTTTTCCTGGCATAGATCGAGGATCGGCCCTATGAACTCCTTCGGCACGAAGATCGTGGTAAGCACAAAGGGCTCTTCTATCAGCTCATACCGGTCAGGGAGCGTGGCAGGGTTATCTATATATAAGGTCTCCCCGCCTTCTTTGGTGACCCTGTATATAACGGTCGGGGCGGTGCTGAGCAGGGACAACCCGAACTCCCTTTCGAGCCGTTCCTGTATTATCTCCATATGGAGGAGCCCGAGGAACCCGCAGCGGAAACCAAACCCTAAGGCGAGCGACGTCTCAGGCTCAAAATTGAACGACGCGTCGTTGAGTCTCAATTTATTAAGCGCGTCCCTGAGGTTTTCATACTGGTGAGTGGAAGTAGGATATAAACCGCAAAAAACGAGCGGCTTAATGTCCTTATAGCCGGGGCACGGCTCGGTTACCGGCCTGCCGGCATCAGTGATGGTATCGCCGATCTTCGTGTCATGCACATTCTTTATCCCTGAGATTATGTAGCCGACCTCCCCTGAGGAAAGTGACTCTACCGGCTGGATCTTTGGAGAGAAGATCCCGACCTGGGACACCTCATACTCGGTGCCTGCCGCCATGTGCTTTATCTTCTGTCCGGCCCGTATCCGGCCGTCAAACACCCTTACAAGGACGATGACCCCCTGGTAGTTATCGAACCAGGAATCGAATATCAACGCCTTTAACGGACTTTCGTCGCTTCCCGAGGGCCCGGGTATATTTTTAACTATCGCCTCAAGTATCTCCTTGGTGCCGATGCCTTCCTTCGCGCTGGCGAGGACCGCGCCTGAACAGTCGATGCCTATGGCGTCCTCTATCTGCTCCTTCACCTTTTCAGGCTCGGCGCGCGGCAGGTCTATCTTGTTTATCACGGGGATGATGGCGAGGTCGTGATCAACCGCAAGATAAGCGTTGGCCAAAGTCTGGGCCTCCACCCCCTGCGTGGCATCGACGACAAGGAGCGCGCCTTCGCACGAGGCAAGGCTCCTTGAGACCTCATATGAAAAATCCACGTGCCCCGGGGTGTCGATAAGGTTGAGGATATAGTCCTCCCCGTCGTCCGCCCTGTAGATAAGCCTTACGGAATGGGCCTTTATGGTGATGCCCCTCTCCTTTTCAAGGTCCATGGAATCAAGGACCTGTGCCGTCATCTCCCGCGCCGAGAGTGCCCCGGTATATTCCAGAAGCCTGTCGGCAAGAGTGGATTTGCCGTGGTCGATATGGGCGATTATCGAAAAATTACGGATATTTTTTGACATTTATTGTTTGTCGGAAAGGGCCTGCGACAAGTTCATAAATACGAGGCAGGCGGCGCCTACGACGCCGGCATCGTCGCCGAGCGAAGAAGGGATTATCTTCACTGAATCGGCAAGTTCTTTAAAGGCCCTTCTTGAGGCCTCCTTTATCGCCTCCTGGACATAGATATTCCATGCGCCTATGAGGCCGCCCGTAAGTATGATAGCCTCGGGGCTGAGGACATTGATGATATTGGCAAGCCCGACCCCGAGCGCCCTGCCGGCCTCCCGGAGGACCTCGCGGGAAAGCGAGTCACCCTCAAGCGCGGACCTGTAAATATCTTCAGGAGTCAGCTTGTAAAAATTCCCGTTACAGCACCCCTTAAGCAGGCTGTCCTGACCTTTCTCAAGCATCGAAACCGCCTTTGAGATCATAGCCCTGGCCGAGGCATAGTTTTCGAGACAACCTATGTTTCCGCACTGGCACCGCCCGCCGTCATGGCTTATGCTCATGTGTCCCACTTCCGCGGACACATCAAGCAGCCGGCCGTTATGTATGATCCCGCCGCCTATGCCGGTCCCCAGGGTCAGAAGGACGAAGTTGTCGAACCCCCTGCCCGCGCCGCTTTTTTTCTCGCCGAGGGCGGCCACATTTGCGTCATTTTCGATAAATACCGGCAGCTTGAACCTGTTCCCCATGTTTTCGACAAGATCTATGCCGACAATGTTTCCCAGGTTTGGGGAGGCCAGGACCCTTCCGTCTTTCCTGTCGATAAGACCGGCCACCCCAAGCCCTATACCTGAGACCCCGCCGTCCATAAGGCTGCTGACAGACTCGAAAAGCGTTTCGACGACATTGTCCGATGACGTCTTCTTTATCTTTCTGACGATCTCTCCCTCTTCAGAGACAAGGGCGACCCTGAGATTTGTCCCCCCGAGATCAACGCCTATGCTGTATTTTTTATTCATCGCAATCCTTCGGATACTCCTTGGGCCAGATATTATAGAATATCTAATTTATCATAAACTGCCGGTTCGAGTAAAGAAATCTGCGGTAAATATCGTGACGCCGCCGATTTCCCTTGACGTTTTAGGACAGTTAAAAATAGAATATCGGTTATGAAACAGAGCAGGACCTTATTCGAACTGCAGGCCGAGGTCTGTAAGACACTCGCAAGCCCCAAGAGACTTGAGATAATTAACGCCCTCAAAGAGGGGGAAAAGTCGGTCGGAGAGCTTGTTGCCATTTTAGGGGTCCCGAAGGCCAACGTGTCGCAACACCTGGCTGTCATGAGGCTCAAGGGGATCCTCAATTCCCGCAGGGACGGGGTGAACATATTCTATCGTATCTCAAACCCGAAGGTCATACAGGCCTGCGTGCTTATGCGCGAGGTCCTCACCGAGCAGATGCACGAAAGATCGAGGATCATAGACATCGCCTCGAAACAATAGACGGCGTTATTTTCTAATTCAGTTCTGTAACAGTTAGGGGGCTGAACCCACCCCTGCACCCCTCCCGAGAGGGGAATTGTCAGGGTCCCCTCCCTGGAGGGGCAGTGGGGTGGGTTATTCTTCCGGAACGTAGCTAACCGAGACTTAAAAAGATACCAGTGTTATTTTTTTCCGCCCGTTATTATAATATCCATGTGTTATTCATCAGACGGCAAAATTATCTTTAAAGGAGAGTCGCATGAAAAAACTTCAGTTGTTCCTTCTGGCCTGTCTTTTGTTCGTCTTTGCGTCGTCAACCCTCGCTGCCGAGAAGCCCAGACTGGGGGTCCTCAGGTTCACCAACAACACCCATGCCGGTTGGTGGAAGGCAAGTGTCGGCCACGAACTCCAGGACATGCTGGCCTCTGAGCTCGCAAGCACAAAGTCGTTCCAGGTCCTCGAAAGAAAAGAGATAGACGCGGTCCTCGGCGAACAGGACCTGGGTAAATCCGGAAGGGTCGACAAAAAGACCAGGGCAAAAATCGGAAAGATCAAGGGCGCCAAGTATCTTGTAGCCGCCACTGTCTCCGCGTATGAAGAGGACACCAGCGGAACAGGCGGCGGCATCGGCATCGGAGGGTTTTCCGTAGGGGGAAAGTCCGAGAAGGCCTATATGGCTGTTGATCTGAAGATCATAGATACGACTACCGGCGAGATCGTTGACGCAAGGACTGTTGAGGCGACCTCTTCTTCGAGCGGCCTTAACCTTGCCGGACACGTCGGCATATTCTCCGGAAGCCTCGGGAAATATGAAAAGACGCCCACAGGCAAGGCCATAAGGGCCTGCATCATCGAGATCTCCGATTATCTGGCGTGCTCGCTTGTAAAAGGAAAAAACGACGAGTGCATGTCTGAGTACGCCGCAAAGGAATCAAGCAGAAGGGACAAGACAAAAAAGTCCATCTCCCTCGAATAAGGGAAGGTTGAAAGCAAAAAACAGATGGGTTGTCCTGACAGCCGCCGTCCTGTTAGCGGGACTGGCGGCTGTCATCATATTTATTAACAGGACCCCCTTTTCTGAAAAGGACCCTGCTGTCGGGGCGATGGCGCCTGACATCGCCCTGTCTGACATGGCCGGCAGCATGGTCAGACTCTCCGACTTTAAAGGCAGAATGGTCCTGATAAATTTTTGGGCGGGCTGGTGCCCGCCCTGCAGGGCCGAGATGCCGGGATTTCAGAAGGTCTACGATGAATTTTCCGACAAAGGCCTCGCGATTATCTGTATAGCGCTGGATGATATTTCTCCTTCCCTGATTTCCGAAATGAAGTTGACATTCCCTGTCGCCAGGGCAGGCAGCCGGGTGCTTAAAGACTATGGAGACATCTCCGATGTGCCCGCATCTTTTCTTCTCGACAGGGAGGGCAGAATCATCAAGAAGCTCAAGGGTTATTATGATGAAGCCCAATTGAGGGAGGACGTAAAGAAGGGGCTGAAATAACCGTCATTTATGTCAGTTCAGTCATTTTTTACGTCCCACTTGATACTTGATCTGTTAGAATAAAGCTATGCGGACTTATCTCTTTTCCTCTTTTGGGCGTTATTGATGCTGGTAGGCTACAACACCAATGTGCCGTATAAGGGGAGTCTTTACCATATACAGACTGAAGACGGAGGATTAAAAAACCCTTCAATAGTAACGCTTCTTTATATCAAGGGCACTATCCTGTCATCAAAAAAAACATCTTATGCCGATATCGTTTCAGCCCCTGACTGCAAAGAGAGGGTCCGGGAACTGATGAAAGAACAGCACAAAAACATGATGAAAGAACTGATAAGGGGAAAGTATACCGTTGACGGACCTCAGAGGCAGACTGAAACAAGACCTCCGGAGCTTACAGCCGGACCTGAACCGAAACCTGAACCCGAACCTAAACCGGAACCTGAGGCAGTGCCCGAAGGGCCGCGCAGGGAACAGGACGAGAAGCCGGCCATATCCAGGAGTCTTGACGATATTCTTCTTGACTTCATCATAAGCAGGGGGAAATGACTACGGACACCTCCATAATGATAGAGTTTGCGAATGTCACGAAGCATTACGACAACCAGACCGCTCTTCGAGACATCACCTTTTCGATCAAAAAAAGTGAAATGGTCTTTATAACAGGGCCGAGCGGCTCTGGCAAGACAACCCTGCTTAAGCTGGTCTATTCAGCCGAGCGGCCCGACAACGGCACGATTAGAGTCGCGGGGTGGGACATGGACAATATCAGGGAATCCGAGGTCCCTTTCCTCAGGAGGAACATAGGTGTTGTATTTCAGGATTTCAGGCTTCTCAGCAACAAAAATATCTTCGACAACGTTGCCATGGCGCTCAGGGTCCGCGGAGTGAGCGAAAGGGAGGTCAAAACCAGGGTCTACGAGTCTCTTAAGACCGTAAACCTCAGGCATAAGGCGGACAGTTTCCCGCGCAACCTCTCGGGAGGTGAACAGCAGAGGGTAGTGATAGCCAGGGCGACCGTGGCCGAACCCCCGCTTTTGCTGGCTGACGAACCTACCGGGAACCTCGATCCTGAGACAGCCGGGGGAGTTATGAAGATATTCGGAGATATAAGCGCCAAGGGCACCACTATCCTTATCGTTACCCATAACAGGGAATTGTACAAAAACACCGGCAGACCCGTAATGAGACTCGACTCGGGAAACCTCATCGAAATGGGAAGGTCCTGATGGTAATACCTTACGCCATCAGGCAGGCCCTCCAGAGTCTCCTCAGAGAAAAATGGATCAACCTTCTTTCATTACTTACCATCGCCTCGGGACTGTTTGTCATCAGTGTAGCGTTCTTTGTGGGCTATAACATCGACGCGGCCACAAAAAGACTCCCCGAAAAATTTGCCATGACACTTTATCTTGAAGACGAGATTCCAAAGGACAAGGTGGAGGGCATCATGTCCGCGTTAAGAAAAAACAGTTCCGTGTCCTCGGTCAGGTTCATACCGAAAGAGGAGGCGATGAGAGAACTGAAGGGGATGCTTAAAAACTCAAATTATGCGCTTGAAGGTTTCGACGAAAACCCCCTGCCTGATTCCCTTGAGGTCAAACTTAGGAAAGACGCCGTGACGGCCGAGACGGCCAGAAAGGTTTCCGCAGAGGCGCTTGCCCTCAAGGGGGTAAAGGAAACGGATTATGGAGAAAAATTTCTTGCCGCGCTTCATTCCGTAAAATCCGGGGTTAAGACCGTGGGCACGTTGCTCGTTGCTATCATATCCACCGGAATAATATTCGTATGCTACAGCACGGTAAAAATCCTTTTTTACAGAAGGAGTGACGAGATCGAGACCTTCAAGCTTCTGGGCGCGACAAAGACCTTCATCCGGGCGCCCTTCATAATTGAAGGCGGCGTGCTGGGTTCCTTAGGGGGCCTGGTGGCCCTGGCGGGGGCCTTCACATTTTATTACATCGTCATAGCCAGGCTCAGCGTCTCAGTCCCGCTGCTTTCGACCCTGCTTTTTCCCCGGTCTTATTTTCTTTCCCTGCCGCTTATCGGGATGCTGCTGGGCGCAACCGGCGCCTTCGTCGCGATCGGGCGGCTTAAGTACTGATGTTCGCAGTCCTTCCCCTTTTTTTTGTCCTCCTCCTTCCCTCTGCCTCATACGGCGCGGCTACCGAGGAATACGACAAGATACAGCAGAGGATGGACGAGCAGAAGAAAAAGCTCTCGGAGGTCCAGCAGCGCGAGCACTCAATTCTGAGAGATATTGAGGAAGTCAATATCAAGCTGGGCACGATCGAATCTGAACTCGGCAGATACAGGAAAAACCTCTCTAAAACCGAAGGCGAGATAGCCAGGACAAACGCGGAGATCGACAGGACGTCGGCCGGCATAGACCGGCAGAAAAACTTTCTGAAAAAAAGATTACGGACCATCCACCGGTACGGATACTCAGGAGACGCGGTCACCCTGCTGATGAGTTCAACCGAACTGCCCCAGGCGATGCGCACGGTGAAATATCTCGAGAGCATCGCGCGTTATGAGCACCGCCTTCTCCTCGAATATAAAAGCAGCATCGAGAAACTCAATGCCGACCGCGCGAGGCTCCAGACCCTGAGGGCCGAGCTGAAAAGTCATACTGAAAAGATCAAAGCAAAAGAAGGGGAGCTGGCCACCAGGAGAAAGTCGAAAGAGGTCATCCTCAATTCCGTAAGGCAGGAAAAGGCGACCAGACAGAAAATGCTCGCCGAGCTGAAAGAGGCCTCAAGGAAAATGCTCGCAATAATAAGGGAGTCCTCAAAATCCGACGCGTATTCCGCCTCGGGCTTCGGAAAGCTGAAGGGACGGCTGCACTGGCCCGTTGACGGCAGGATAGCCATACCCTACGGCTCACAACGTGACCCCCAATTCGACACGCCGATCTTCAGAAACGGCGTCCATATAAAGGCCGCTTCGTCCGCGGATATACGGTCCGTCTATTCCGGAAAGGTCATCTTCGCCGAATGGTTCAAGGGGTTCGGCCAGCTGCTGATAGTAAACCACGGAGGCAGTTATCACACGCTCTACGGGAACCTGGCAGAGATTTTTTCGAAGGTTGGAGATATAATAAGAGAAAACCAGGTGATCGGAAAGGCCGGCACATCAGGCGTTATGGACTCCCCCGGACTTTATTTCGAGATAAGGTACAAGGGGAAGCCGCTCGACCCGGCGCAGTGGTTAAAAGGCAGGCGGAATTAAACAGGAGGTCACATAAGTATGGCGGGCAGGAGAGTTGCACTTACATGTTTGCTGGTATTGGCCATCGCCGCGGCGGGGATTTCGGTGGGGAGGCTGTCGGTAGCCAGCGTCAACGCGGCCGGCGAAGGCTATGAAGAGCTAAGGACGTTCACGGAAGTAATGTCAGTGGTCAAGAAACATTACGTGGAAGAAACAAAGACGAAGGACCTCATATATGGCGCGATCAGAGGGATGCTCGGCTCCCTGGACCCTCACTCCAATTTCATGCCGCCGGATGTGTACAAGGAGATGCAGGCGGACACAAAGGGCGAGTTCGGCGGACTCGGCATTCAGGTGGGAATGAAAGAAAAGGAACTTACGGTCATCGCTCCTATCGAGGACACCCCGGCCTTCAGGGCGGGGATCAAGGCCGGTGACAGGATACTGAGCATTAACAAGGAATCCACGAAGGACATTTCTCTTCAGGATGCCGTGACGAAGATGAGGGGCAAACCCAGGACCTCTGTCACGATAGGCATCTCAAGAGAAGGGTGGAAAGACCCGAAGGACTTCACCATAATGAGAGAAATCATAAAGATCAAGAGCGTGAAAGCGAAGCTCATTGAAGGAAATATCGGGTATGTAAAGATACTCCAGTTCCAGGAGCAGACCTCTTCGGACCTCTCCGATGCCCTTAAGAAACTCAGCGAGGAAAAGTTCAGCGCCCTGATCCTCGATCTCAGGAACAACCCCGGAGGGCTTTTAAACAGTTCGGTCGATATATCGGGCCAGTTCCTTCCTAAGGGCAAACTGGTCGTATATACAAAGACCAGGTCGGGTGAAAAATCCGAGTTCCTTACTGAAGGCGATAAAAACTATACCCAGCCCATGATAGTACTTGTCAACCAGGGCAGCGCGAGCGCCTCGGAGATAGTCGCGGGGGCCTTAAAGGACTGGAACAGGGCGGTCATCCTCGGCACGCAGACGTTCGGCAAAGGGTCGGTGCAGACGGTCATACCCCTGAGCGACGGCGCCGGGCTCAGGCTCACTACCGCCAAATACTATACCCCCAAAGGGACCTCCATACAAAACACGGGGATAACCCCCGACATAGTATTGAAGCTGGAGACCAAAAACGGGGCGAAAGAGCACCCTGTAATGAGGGAGAAGGACCTTGCCAGGCACTTGAAGAACGAGCAGTCTGACGTAAAGCCTGAAGAGACGGAAACAGCCCCGGTTGAAGTAGACGAAAAGGACGATATACAGCTTCAGCGGGCGATAGACATACTTAAGACCTGGAACGTATTCAAGGGACTTCCTAAGGCATCGTAGGACTTGTCGCGCGTCATATTCGACATAGAGACGGCCGGACAGGACTTTGATTCTCTCGAAAAGCCGGTCCAGGACTACCTCCTTAAATGGGCCGGCAGCGATGAGGAACGGCAGGAGGTCCGCGACAGCCTCTCTTTTTATCCTCAGACCGGGGAGATAATCGCGATAGGGATGTTCGATCCTGACGACCGGAAGGGGACTGTTTTTTTCCAGAATAACAGCGACCCTCTTCTTCCCTTTGAAGATGAGGGGATAACTTACGAGAGCGGGACCGAAGACGAGATCATCAAAAGGTTCTGGGACAGGATAAAGGCCTGCAAACAGTTCATAACGTTCAATGGACGGGGTTTTGATTGTCCTTTCATAATGGTCAGGTCAGCCGTGCACAGGATAAAACCCTTGAGGGACCTCATGCCGAACAGGTACGGGGATGTCCATATCGACCTCTTCGACCAGCTCACCTTTTTCGGCGCCTCAAGGAGGAAGTTCAGCCTCGACATGTGGTGCAGGACCTTCGGCATAAAGAGCCCCAAGGAAGAGGGCATCACCGGCGCTGAGGTCAAAGACCTGTACCGGTCCGGCCGCTACACGGAGATAGCAAAATATTGCGCGGGCGACATAAAGGCCACCGCGGAACTGTATGATATTTGGGAGAAGTACATGAAAATAGGCGGGTGCAGATAGATTTAAGGTCTGGAATAGCTTGGGATTTTTTGAATAGCTGTTATTAAAAGGGAAGGACCTCCGAGAGTTTCTCAGGAGGTCCTTCCCCTTTTTGATTACTATAAATAACTAAGTTCTGGCCTTCCGGCGCATGTTATAAATCGATACGAGTCCGGCAAGGAGGATGAATATGATCATACCCCATTCGTCAAGTGTCGGGATGACCACTGTATCCTGCTTTGTCCATACAGTGTCATCTCCTGACGGCGGTGTGCCCGGATCGTCTGAACACACAGAGGTCTGCCCGAGGTTTATTTCATCCAGAGAGCCATTGCCATTTGTGTCCCAGTTCGCACAGCCACGGTTTTCGACCCGTGTAACATCCGGAGGAACTGTTGTCCTGTAAGTTATTACCACTTCATTTAATGCCTGAGCTTCGTTCGCCGCGCCCGGATCTGTGCCGATATTGCCCTGCCATGTTATGCGACGATTTGCACTGTCATAGGCGCACATAACAGTAGTTGAAGTTCCGCGAGGTGTACACTGCAGGCTGCCCGGGACATAACTGACATTAGACGGGATATCGTCCGTGACCCTGACCAGTGTAGCTACGGCATTGCCGCTGTTGATCCAGACCATCTTCCACTCTAATTCCGGATAGCCGGCAGGGTTCACTGTTTTGAATCCACTGGGCGGATCAAAGACGTTCGAAACGTTTATTACAGTCGGATCAGTGTCAGAGTTGTTGCCGGTACTGGATTCCGTCTGGCCCGAAAGGGCCACATTTGCGGTGTTATCAAGAGAAGCCGCTGCATTAGCGGCAACATTCACTGTCACCGTTATAGCAGGATAGCTTGCGCCTCCGTTTAAGCCATTATTCGCGGCTGACCGCGTGCACGTAACTGTCTGGGAAACTATACCGCAGGCCCAGTTTGTGCCGGAAGCTCCGGTCGGAGTAAGGCCCAAAGGTAGTGTGTCCGTCACTGCTACGGTAGTTCCCGCATTCGAAACAGCCCCGGAACCTGCCTGATTGGAAACGGTGATTGTATATTGGGCCCCAATCTGTCCCTGACTGAAGTTTCCGCTGTGGGATTTAGAAATAGTTAGATCCGGCAACAACACGATCGAAATTGTGTCAGCATCGGTCGCACTATTATTGCCAGGCGTCGGGTCCGTCACCCCGGCCGGCGCTGTCACCGTTGCCGTGTTCGAAAGCGTACCCGTTGCAGACGCAGATATCGTTGCACTCACAGTATAGGTCACAGACCCCCCTGAAGGCAGGCTCACCGTGTCGCTGATGTTGCCGCTTCCGCTTGCCGTACACGTGCCTCCACCCGCTCCCACACAGGTCCATGTCGCTGTCAGTGATGCCGGAAATGTATCCGCCACCGTTGCACCCGTAACACTGCTCGGCCCCGCGTTCGATGCCGTTATCGTATACGTCACCGACCCGCCAGGCGTCACCGTCGCCACTCCATCCGTCTTCGTTATCGATAGGTCAGCGATATTATTTATGCCCACCTGCGCATCGTCGGTGTTGTTCGCCGAGTTCGGGTCAGGCTCGTTCGCGCTCACCGTAGTCGTGTTCACGATCGGATCAGGAGTCGTATAACCTCCGGGTATGCCGTATGTCACATTGACCGTGATCGATGAACCGTTTACTAATGTCCCAAGATTACAGTCAAACCCGCCGTTACACGGAGAAGAGGCAGACACAAAAGTCAGCCCCGTTGGCGTAATATCATTAAGCGTAATCCCTGTCGCCGTTCCAGGCCCGTTGTTCGTCACAACAATCTGGAACGTCACCTGTTCGCCGGGCACCCCGATACTCGGTCCCGTCTTCACAACCGACAGGTCAGCCGTCTCTTCCCCCACTCCAGTTGGTGCACTGCCAGTGTTATTCCCAGTGTTCGAATCAGTCTCGGTCGAACTCACTGTCGCAGTGTTTACTATCGGGTTTGCTCCTGCATAACCGCCTGGAACATTATAGGTCACATTCACTGTAGTGCTTGCCCCTGAAGCCAGATTGCTCAGACTGCAAGGGAACCCGCCGCTGCATGGCGCTGTTGCAGATGCAAGGCTAAGCCCCGAAGGTGTCGGGTCTGCAAGTGAAATCCCGGTCGCCGCCGCGGGTCCGTTATTCGTTACTTTTATCTGATATGTCAAGTCGCTTCCTAATACAACCATTGCCGGGCCGGTCTTCACTACCGCCAGATCCACCGTGTCCGCTCCGATAGGAGTACTGACTTCATCCTCATTGTTGGCAGGGACGGGATCGCTTGTCGTGCTCGCGACCTCCGCAGAATTAATGATAGTTCCGCCTGCATACCCACCCGGTATCCCATACGTAACATTCACTGTTACCGACGCGCCGGCATTGACTGTACCCAGATCGCACGGGAACCCGCCGCTGCATGGCGCTGTTGCAGATACAAAGCTGAGGCCTGCCGGGGTCGGATCAGAAAGATTTACCCCAAGCGCATCATCAGGCCCGTTGTTCGTCACGACCAGCTTGTATGTAACCATTGAACCCAGGGCTGCCGTCGCCGGGCCTGTCTTTACCAACGCAAGATCAGCCGACGGAGTCCTGTCAACTGCCGTTGATGAACTGTCGCTGTTATTCGTCGGATCAGGGTCAGGGACATCAGAACTGACCGCCGCCGCATTCACTATCGGGTCTGCCCCTGCATAGCCCGCAGGCACAGAGTATGTCACCGTGAAGCTGACCGTGCCCCCTGAAGTAATCGTTCCGACAGCACACGGGAATCCACCCGCACATGGCGCACCAGCAGACACAAACGTCAGGCCTCCCGGCGTCGGGTCCGTCACAACAACATTCGTAGCATTAGACGGCCCGATGTTTTTTACCGCTACCGTATAAGACAGGTTCGAACCACTCGTTGCACTGCCGGGCCCTGTCTTAGTGATGTCAAGATCGGCCGCCACATTCACCGTGTCGCTGTCCGTTGCACAACCCTCATTCGGTGCATCCGTTGCCGTGCACTGTCCCGCAGTCGTCCCCGTAGGCGCACTGCCGTTCGTCGGGTCGCCCCCGCCGCCCACCTGCGCCTTGTTCACCACCGTGCCGCTTGCACTTGCACTCACGTTCACCGTAAAGCTGAACACACTCGAACCGCTCGCAGCTATCGCAGTCGAACTCGTACACGTTATCACATTGCTTGCAGAACTACAGCTCCAGTTGGCGCCCTGCGCTCCACCCAGAGCAACCGCCCCATCAGCCACCGTCAGCCCTGAAGGCAGCACATCCACCACCGTGATCGTCCCGCTGCTTGCCGTATTGCCGCTATTGGACACCGTAAGCGTATACGTCGTCGTACCGCCCGCCGTTACCGTCGTCACACCGTCAGTCTTCGACAACCCAAGGTTCACCACTTGGGAATAGCCATTGTCATTGCTTACACTTCCCTGATTCGGGACAGTGACTGTCTCAGGATTGGTTCCGACTACAAGTGAAATCCCACTGCCCGGCAGATCGCCCGTCCCTCCCACAACCGTAACAATCCAGTCTCCGGCGGGCAGAACTCGGGAATAATACCCATCGGTATCTGTATATACGATATAACAGGTAGTACTGCCCGGGATGCTGCAATCACCACTGGTCTTTTCGATCATAACCTTCACGCCGCCAAAGGGGGTATCTATACCGGGATTAAAGGTAGTGTTACTATCATTGCGGCGATAGACGTACCCATTCAGAATACCCATATTGGATGCTAGGATTGTCACATCCTCTGCAGTCGTAAGCAAGGGATCAAAGGGTGTTATGCCGACTCCAGCCGCGGTCAGCTCCACCCCGTTTTGATAGGTGGCCGCACCCACACTGGAGGCGATGTCGGCCTGAAATGCTATGGTAACACTGCCATTGGCCGGGACGTTGACTGTCCAGATCGGGCGGCCTGTGTCTCCTGCCTCGTATGCAGGATCAGGGGCTGCGCCTCCATCAATCAGTGTGCTGGTGGTCTTATAAGTAAATCCGGAGGGCAGCAGGTCCTTGACATCAACGTTATTTATTGCCGATGAAGTGGAATTAGTCACGGTTATTGAATAGCTTGCCGTGCTGCCTGCGGTCATGGTCGGAGTGCTGGTTGATTTGCTCACAGTCAATCCGCCGAAGATAGTATTAAGTGTATCTGTCACGGGAGATGTCTCGGCACTGTCAATATTTGCGCTGTTAGTCACCGTGCCGGCTTCAGACGGGAATGCAATAACGTGCAATGTCCCGCTAGCCCCGGGGGCCAGGGTGCCCAGGTTCCAGGTTATATCGCCGCTGTTACCGACACCCGGATTCGACGTTGGCGCCGGAGACACCGAAAAATACGTCAGGGCCGGCGGTCCGGACGGCAACGTGTCCGTCACTATGGTAGATGTCGAATTAGCGTTGCCCGTGTTCTGATAGAGCAGGTCATAGGTGACACTGCCGATTACCTCGGAATTTATTGGAGCAGTAATTGCAGTATCCACCAAAATGCTCGCTGCGGTCAGACCGGTAATCTGTGCAGTCTGGATTCCGATTTTTACGTGCTGACCGATGCTCAACTGTGCACTGCTTGAAATAAAAAGCGTGGTGGCGGAATCAGCTGCAGCCGCGAGGACCGCTGCAGGGTATGCAGCGGACGTCGGACCTGACTTGGTTATCGACAGGACCGGGCTTGCGCTAGCCGTGGAAGAAACTGAACTCTGTCTTGTGGCCGCGTTTGTAGAAGACACTGTGGCTGTATTTGTATTGGACATGCTTGTCGCGCCATTGTTCAGAGGGCTGTTGACAGTCACCTCAAAGCCAAGCGTAGCGCCGGCGCCGGCTGCCAGGGTGCCGACTGAAAATACCACCCGGTTATTGATCGCATCGAAACTGCCTGTGCCCTGACTTGCGGTAATAGGACCTTTGAAACCGGTATTTGAAGGTATCGGGTCAGTGACCACTACATCGCTTGCGCTGCCTGTGCCGTTGTTGACTATGGTGAGAGTATATGTAAGCGTATCGCCGGGCGTCCGTGTGCCCAGAGGCGCAACTTCCTTTGTAATGGACAGATTGGGATTAGTACTGATCGACACGGTGACAGTATTGCTCGTCGCCGAACCAACCCCGCCGCCGGAATACGTTAATGATGCCGTATTGTCCTTGGTCGTGACACCGGAGGGTGGATTCGCGCCGACGGTCATTGTAAAGGTCAATGCAGCGCTTCCCCCGGGGGCTAAAGTACCAAGGTTCCAGGTAAGCGTACCGCTTGGCGTCTCACTGCAGGCGCCGGTCGCGGTGCTGCAGCCGCCGTAAGTAAAATAAGTGTCGTCCGGGAAGTTGTCGGTTACAACCACGCCGGTGGCCATCTTATTCCCTGCATTGACCGCTGTCAGGGTGTAGGTCACTGTATTGCCGGGAACGAGCAGGGTATCGCTGGCCTGTTTGGATATGATAACGTTCGGTGTGCCGCCGGGATCGCCGTTACCCAACACCGTGGTAGAGGCCGTGGCGGTAACAGCAGCAGTCTGGTCACTTAGAATGGAAGATGTATTCGTCAGTAAATTATACGCCGACAGGTTGGTGTCAACGTTGACCGTCACCGTAACACTGCCGGAGCCGCCGGCAGCCACAGTGCCGAGGTCCCAGGTCACTGTGCCGTTATTTCCTACACCGGGGTTTGTCGTTGCCGCCGGGGAAGATGAGGCATAGGTCGTCCCGGCAGGCAGGATATCCGACAATACAACGTTAGTGGCTTGTGTACTGCCGCTGGTGTTGGCGTAATTAAGGGTATAGGTAATGGTCTGGCCGGCCTGACCATTCTGCACCGAGACGGCGCTGGCCGATTTTTCGAGAATGAGATTGGCAGGGGGAGTCACACAAAAGCTTGCGCCGCTTGGACTTGCAGTGCCATCATAGTTGAACGTCATCGTCGTAATGTTATTCGAATAGCCATCAAACCACCATAAAATTCGATGGTCCTTTTGCAGAGTGCCGGAAAGAGGCAACGTAAAGGTAAACAACTGGTTTGTACCGCTGCCCGTCTGTGTAAAGCTGCTTGACCCAAGCGAGGTCTTCGTGCCCGTAACAGGGTTATAGTCGTAAACATACACGTCCATCTTCAATTGTGGCCCGGAACTCTTGGTTACATAGAATGAAGTCGAAATGTTCCCCGAGAAATTTACATCATTTATTGTAGGAGGGTCCTGGAAAAAACTCGCCAAGAAAGCAGGAGTTGTCGTTGCATTAAACGAAATCGTCGATGCGGTCTCGCTGGTGGGCGACGTAATGTTT
Source organism: Nitrospirota bacterium (assembly GCA_016215155.1). GTDB lineage: Bacteria > Nitrospirota > Thermodesulfovibrionia > Thermodesulfovibrionales > UBA6898 > PALSA-1316. Next base: position 207,678 of record JACRLQ010000008.1, on the reverse strand, counting down.
GCTATCTTTCGAGTTCCACCGTCCGCCCCATTGCCCACATTGGTTGTGGTCGAATGGAAGTAATAATTACTGCATAACGATCCGCTTTGAGTTACTCCAACATTGGCGCTGTCGGTTACCGGGGTGGTAACTTGAGTCGATGAGATGCTTGCCGTGTTCGTCGCCGGATTCGCTGCACCGGTGAAGGGATTGCTTGCCTGGACAGTAACTGTAACTGATCCGGACGCTCCCGCAGCCAGGCTACCTATTGTCCAAGTGACCGTTCCGTTGCCGCCCACACTTGGTACAGAGGTGGGCGAACCTGTAGCAGAGACATATGTAAAGCCGCTCGGCAGGGGATCGCTCAGTACCGTACTGGAAGAGGTTGCGTTACCGCTGTTTGTATAAGCGAGGGTAAAGGTGACGTTGCTCCCCGGAGCAACAAGCGCGGCGCCGGCCGTTTTCTTTAAGGTCAGCAAAGGCCTCGGCATATCAACATAGACAGAGGCTGTTGAGGACGCATCCGTGGTCTGGGGGCTTTTGATGGTAGCGGTGTTCTGGTTGGTCGCGGCCCCGGTATAAGGATTGTCAACCGTTGCCTGGAATGTAACGCTGTAAGGACCTTCTCCGGATGCGAGGCTGCCTATCGTCCAGTCAATGGTCCTTGTACCCGAGGTATACGTGCATGTTCCGGTGCAGCTGCTTGAGACATAGGTCAGTCCCGTGGGCAGTGTATCGGTGATAGTAACACCAGTCGTATTTGCAGGCGAGTCATTCGAATAAGTAATGGTATAGGTAACCGTACTCCCGGGGGTCGCGATGAAGGTACTGGGAGTCTTGCTGATCGTCAGACGCGGTGTGCCGACGCTGAGCTGCACAGGGTCGCTCATGAGCGTACCAAAGCTCGCCGTTGCGGTTGCGGTGTTTGAGTAGGTGCCGGGCACGCTGGTGACGTTCGCCCGGAAAATAAGCGTAGCTGTGCCTCCGCTGGCCCCGATAGTCGTATTTGGGAAGGTCCATGTGATCGTTCCAGTTGCATTCGCTGAGGGAGATGAAGAAGGCGATAGTGTGCCTCCCGCCTGATTTGAGTTGAAACTAAACCCCGCCGGTAGAACATCGGATATCTGGCTCAGGGTAATATCAGTGAGTAATTCATTCGTAATAGTGAGCGTAAAATCAACAGTACTTCCGGCAGTGGGGTTTGCGTTGCTCACACTTTTCGTTATCGTAGGGGCCTTCCCGCAGTTATTCAGGGCGACACCTACGAGCGCGGTCTGCGTGCCGGTTATGGCGGGATTGCCATACCAGTTTTCGGTGCTGCCCGGAGTCATCGCCGGAGAATGGGCAGGCAGCGTTACATATGAAGTGGGGTCGATATATATACGGTTCGAAGCATCACCTACCACATAGGAAAATGTGCGGTTGTCGATGCCCGACGGCGTTACGCCGTCATCAACCTTCGTGTTGTCATCCACCGCCTGCACCCCGATCAGATATTTGCCTTTGGGAAGTCCGGAGGCATCCCAGGAGGCCGTCCAGGTATTCATTGTGCCTGAGGTGAGCGTAGCGCCGGGAGTGACCTTTGTCCATGCGCTTCCAATGTCGCCCGTAGTATCTCCATCGCCATTGGCATCATACCAATAGTAAAAATCAACCGCCTTCACCGAAGGGACCACAACGCCATTTACAACCGCCAGGGTATCCTGGACCTTCGCCGTCAGCGAATAGCTTCCGGGACAGCCGGAAGGTGCCGAGGCGGTAACACTCGATACGATCGGCTGGGAGTATGGTTCGGTCTGGTCAAACGAAAGATAGTCTCCAAAAGGGGCGGGCTGTCCGGCAGCCCCGATCCATGCCTTCCTGAGCGCGCAATCCTTCTGGAAAGGGTTGTTCAGGCTGTTGGCGGTACAGAAGATCATCGAAATCGGAGTGCTGCGGGTGATCTTCGGGCCATTTAAATGAGGGTTTGTCGGCCCGGTCGAAGACGCATCGAGCATCCTGACCGGTATCTGGTAGTCAACAAAATATTCATTACAGGAATTTGAACTTACGAGTTTCGCGCGCGTCGTGCCATAGTCCCAGCTGTTTGCAATATCCCCGCTAGGCCAGGTGGTATTAGGCGAAGAAGAAGAAGGGTAATTGTCGTGAAAATTGAGGATCGTGCTTCCGGACGTGAAGGCCGTAGGATTATGGGCGATCAGTTTTACATTCAGGTCAGTCAGATAATCCAGTGATTGTGTAGGAGTCATGCTCCATATTCCGGCGATCCGGTCTACCGCGGTTGCAGGCGCTCCCGATGACCCGTCCAGGTGCGCCGCAAGATCCAGGTAGCCGTCTCCGTCGACATCAAAAAGAACCGACCATAAGGCCGAGCTCCAGGGATCGGTAGCCCCATGAGAGCCTGCAGACGGACCGGTGGCGTAATTGTTTGCGATCTGCTCGACACGCCAGCGGAAGAAGATTACATCGTCTTTAGGGTCTGCGGCCTTATAGAGATAATAATAAATACTGGGTAATGTCTTGTCTATACATGAAGAGGCTATATTTACATAATTCTGGGGAGCTGTGCCGCCGTTTGAGGGGTCCTGGACTCTGGGGTCGGCTATGTCGCTTTGGAACCTGGTATAAGGTTTCCAGTCTCCGCAGTTCACACCGCAATTTACGGGGTCAGCAGGTTCGCCCGGCCAGGCAGCAGGGGCAAAATGGATCGGCCCGGCCGCCTCATTGGCAGTGCCCGAGCCCCAAACCGGAGGATAGGTGTCTGCAACGACAGGTGGTGCAAGCGTAAATAGGAATAACCCCGCCGTAATGATGATAAACAACAGGGTCCCGGCCGTAGCTTTAAAATTAAACCTGTCCCTGTGCTCGCAAGTTGCAGATGTATTGATCATATTTTTCCCCCTGCTTAAATAAATTCAGATTAAAATAGGTAAAAAAGATAGCAAAGATATTAAACCATAAAAATTATAAAATTTATAGTCCAAACTATAAAAATTATTTTAATAACGGTAATAAGAAAGATTAATAGATTTTAAGTACGTATTCTATGCGAACGCCCCAAAATTTGTCTTATACCTCTCCATAAACTCCTCATACGTATAACGATGCTCCTGGGTACCGTAGTGTTCTATCGCATACACCGCCGCAACCGCCCCCATCTTTGCAGCATTAACCATGTCCATTCCAAGCGACAGACCCTTTACAAGGCCCGCGCGATAGGCATCCCCGGCGCCGGTAGGATCGACCACGTCGCCCGCCTTTGCGGGTGGAATGAAGGTTTCAGCCCCCCTGCTTCTTATAACCGAGCCCTTTTCCCCGAGTGTTGTAACGAGATGTTCCGTCATACCCGACAGGGCCTTGATATCCAGACCGGTCATCTTCATGATAAGCTCCAGCTCATAATCGTTCGAGATGAGAATAAAGGAGCCTGCTATCCATTCCCTCAGGCCCGCGCCGTCCCAGAGCGTAAGTGACTGGCCCGGATCACAGATATACCTGAGCCCCTTTTCCCTGGACTTCCGGGCGTAATTCATCATGTCAGCGAGGTTACCCGGCGCGATAAGCACCACCGCCTTTTGAGGGTCCGCGCCCTCGAACCCGTAGTCGGTTTCATGCCTCATCGCCCCGGGGTTAAACCCTGTGATCTGGTTGTCGGCCCGGTCCGTAGTTATGTAAGCCCCTGCCGTAAATTCAGAGGGGACGATCTTTATATGCTCAAACGATATGCCGTTTTCCTTCAGCCAGTCGAAATATCTTTCATAGTCTTTTCCTATGGACGCTATGACACAGGGGTCCTCCTTCAGGAGCCCCAGCGAATAGGCGATATTGCCGGCCGTGCCGCCGTATTTTTCGACCATCCCGTTTACGGTAAAACAGACATTCAAAATGTGGATCTTGTCAGGGAGTATATGGTCCGAGAACCTGCCGGGGAAATCCATAATCCTGTCATAGGCAAGTGATCCCGAGATATAGATATTTTTCATCTTCGCACCTTCATCTTTCATTTGTTTTTTTTCAACAGTTCGGATATCTTCTCAGCAAGAGCATGATTGATGCCCTTAACTGACGCTAATTCCTCAATAGAGGCGCCCCGAATGGCGTCCAGGCTCCTGAAATGCCTGAGCAGCTGGAGCCTTCTGTTTCTGCCGATGCCGGGGACCGCCTCAAGGGGAGACTCGAAAGTTCTTTTCGCCCTCCGCTTTTTATGATAACCTATCGCGAAGCGGTGGGCCTCATCCCTGATCCTCCTTAGAAGCAGAGATGCAGCATCCCCTTCACCGAGATTCACAGGGTCCGCGCGCCCCGGAATGAAAGCCCTGTCCGGGTCTTTTGCGATGCTTATGACCGCTGTGTGTATCCCTGATTCACTGAGCGCCCTGCAGGCGGCCTCAAGCTGTCCCTTCCCTCCGTCTATGACCAGGAGGTCAGGCACGGAAAGGGCGCGGCCCGCGCCCTCTTTGCCCTCTTCGGACTGTCTGAATGTCCTTTTTACCATCTCCTTCATCATAGCGTAATCGTCAGGGCCTGCCACGGCATCCATCCTGATATGACGGTAGTTGTCTTTTCTGAAGTCGCCGTCAGCCCAGTACACATATGATCCGACCGGCTCAGCTCCGGAGATGTTCGAGATGTCAAAGGCCCCGATATCGGACGGTGCGGCCCTCAGGCCGAGAAGTCGGGTCAACCCGTCGTCGACAGTCCTGTCATCGACCTGACCCTTCTGTGTCTTAAGGAAGACACCGGCATTATCTATGGCCATCCCGATCAACTTTCTCTTAATGCCGCGAACGGGGACCGTGATCTTCACGGCCCCGTCTTTTTTGTCCGAAAGCCATTGAGAGAGTATGGGCGAGTCTTCAGGCGTTACAGAACAGATAATCAAAGGAGGAGGGATTATCTCTTTCTGATAAAACTGCTCTATGAGGTTCTTCATAAGGTATTTGTCCGTCTCACCGGTCGGATTGTTGAAGACAAACTGACGGTACCCGGTCATTATCCCGTTTCTGATAAAGAACATCTTGAAGGCCGCCCTTCCGCCCTCACGGAAGAGGCCGATAACATCGGCATCGCCCAGTTCAGGGGCTACCATCTTCTGGGTCTCAAACACCCTTTTTATCGCCCTGATCCTGTCCCTCATCAAAGCGGCCTCTTCGAACCTCATCTCATCGGAATAACCCGACATCTTCCGCTCCAGACTATCGAGGAGTTTTTTGTCCCTGCCCTCAAGGATAAACCGGATCTGACGCACGATCTCCATATATTCATCGTGGTCCACGCCTCCATCGCAGGGGGCCATGCACCTTTTTATCTGATGCTGGATGCAGGGCCGCATCCGCTTGTCCAGCGAATAGTTGCAGGTCGGGATTCTGAAGCTGCTCCTTATGAAAGAAAGGAGGTTCCACATGTCCCCGGCAGGCACATAAGGACCGTAATATTTGGAGCCGTCTCTTTTGACCCGGCGGACCACCTCGAGGCGGGGCCACTTTTCATTGAGCGAGAGCCTGAGGTAGGGATAACTTTTATCGTCCCTAAGAAGTATGTTATACCGGGGTCTGAGCTGCTTTATAAGGGTCGCCTCTAAAATAAAGGCCTCGAGTTCATTCCCTGTTACGGTGAACTCGAGGTCTTTTACAACCCTCATCATCGCCTGTTTCCTGTCGTCAAGGGCTGATGACTTCTGGAAATAGCTTCTTACCCGGCTCTTAAGCCCCTTCGCCTTCCCTACATACAGGACCCTGCCGTCGGCGTCCCTGAAGATATATACACCCGGCCGCTCAGGGACATCAGCCAGTTTCTCGATCATCCGGGGCTGATCATTTCCCGGACTTAAGTCGTTCTATCTCCATTTTTATCTGCGGGGCATCGGGCGCGCCCGGAGCTATCTGGAGGGCCTTTTCGAACTCCTTTATCGCCCCGGCACTGTCCTTGAGGTCATATGCCAGCACCACCGCCAGATTCTTATGCGCGTTGAGGTGATTGGGGTTCATCTCAATGGCCTTTCTGTATTCTTTCGCGGCGATATCCGGTCTGCCGATGCTTCGGTTACAGGTGCCGAAATCAACCCTTACATCCACGTTCTTGGGGTCGATCTCAAGGGCCTTGCCGTATGCCTCGACCGCTTCGTTATATCTGCCGCTGTCCATCGTCTTGTTCCCAAGGGTTATCCAGGCGTTGAGGTTCTTCGGGTCTTTTGCCAGAAGCTCCTTAAGCATTTTTATGTCGTCGCCCCCCTGAACAGGCCCGGCCTGAATCGGACCGCCTCCCGCGGGGAACTGATACTGCGGCTTTTCCTCCTTGTTCGAACAGGCAAAAAAAGCCAGCAGGACAGTGGTGACTAAAATAATTTTTTTCATTGGACCTCCGCTCTCATTAATCAGTATTTGTTTTGGCAAGACTGCCTATCTTTTTCAGCCTCTTGAACCTGTCCTCGACGAGCTTCGAGGGGGTCTTTATCTTAAGCTCGGAAAGGGAGCTCATGATCCTCTCCGTAATTTTATCGGCCGTTTCCTTTATGTCACGGTGGGCCCCGCCCGTGGGCTCAGGTATAATATCATCTATTATCCTGTAATTCAAAAGGTCCTGGGCGGTAAGTTTCAGCGCTTCGGCCGCCTTCGAATACTCGTCCTGTGAAATGTCGCCGTTTTTTCTGAAAAGTATCGCCGCGCAGCCCTCGGGTGATATCACGGAATAGACCGAATGCTCCAGCATAAAAAGCCTGTCCGACACACTGAGGGCCAGAGCGCCGCCGCTTCCGCCCTCACCAATTACGATGGAAACAATGGGTGTCCGCAGGGCGGACATCTCCTGGAGGTTGGTGGCTATCGCCTCCGCCTGACCCCTCTCCTCCGCGCCCAGACCAGGGTAGGCCCCGGGGGTATCGACAAAGGTGATAACGGGCTTTTTACATTTCTCCGCGAGTTTCATGAGCCTCAGGGCCTTCCTGTACCCTTCAGGATGGGGCTGTCCGAAATTCCGCATTATTCTTTCCTTTGTGCCGCGGCCTTTCTGGTGCCCGATGACCACGACGCTTTCGCCGCCGATCCTCCCTATTCCGCCCACTATCGACTTATCGTCGGCATAACGCCGGTCCCCGAAGAGCTCCATGAAGTCCTCTACCATAACGGAGATATAATCAAGCGTGTATGGTCTGTCAGGGTGGCGTGCGAGCATGGTCTTCTGCCAGGGGGTAAGGTTCGAGTATATCTCCGTGCAGAGGTCCCTGACCTTCTTTTCCAGTTTCCTGACCTCGCCCGAAAGGTTGACGTCTTTGCCGTCCGAGATACGCCTCATCTCCTCGATCTTCAGTTCAAGGTCTTCTATGGGCTTTTCAAAATCGAGATAATATTTTATCATGTAAACGTCACCGATCCGCGTCCGACCAGGTTTTCTATTGAGGTGATCAGCGTCCTGTCGGGTTTAAGGCCGACGTCCGTTGCGATAACCGTCTGGGCGCCGTTAAGTCTTATCCTCAGATAAAGCTTGCAGCTGCCGGGGTATTGGCCCACAAGCGACCTGATCTCCCTCAGCCTCTCTCCCGAAGAGCCCGGCGCGCCGAAGGATATCTCCATCCGTTTATATCCGTCAATCCCGTTTTGTTCGAGCGTTGCGATCTCCCGTGCCCTCAGGCGCGCGCCCTTTTCGTCCCTGTCTATGCTCCCTTTGACCAGGACTATCGCGTCTTTTTTCAAAAGCATATTTACACTCTTGTATAACTCTGAAAAGACGATCACCTCGATGCTGCCTTCGTCGTCCTCGAGCGTGATATAGGCCATAAGGTCACCGGTCGATTTCACATTCTTTTTCTTAATCGTCCTCAGGACCCCTCCGATAACGACCTCCTCTTTGTCAGGCGACGCCTCAAGGTCTACAGTCCTTTTTGCCCTCATTTTTTCGAGGACCCTGCTGTATTTCGTCAGGGGATGGCCCGTGATATAAAACCCGAGCGCCTCTTTCTCGTTCCGGAGGAGTTCCATCTCGTCCCACTCATCGAACGCGGCCGTTGCCGGTTCGGGTATTTCATCGCCGAAGATGCTCTGTTGCCCCGAGTTCTTGAGCCTTTCGCCGCCGTTTAGTATATCCGTGACGGTGTTGATCGCCGAGGCCCTGGTTATTCCGAAGGAATCAAAGGCGCCCGCCTTCACAAGCCCTTCGAGGACCTTTTTGTTGACCTTGCGGGTGTCCACCCTGGAGACAAAGTCGGATATTGATTTAAAGGGACCGCCCTCATTTCTGACCTCTATGATCGATTCGATCGCGGCCTCGCCGACACCCTTGACGGCCGCCAGCCCGAACCTGATGACATTGTCCACGACCTTAAATTCCTTGTCGGACATATTTATGTCCGGCGGGAGTATCCCTATCTTCATCTTGCGGCATTCGTTTATCGACTTCACGATCTTGTCGGTATCGTTCATGTCGGCGCTTAAGGTCGCCGCCATGAACTCGACCGGGTAATGCGTCTTCAGATAGGCGGTCTGGAAGGAGACGTAGGCATAGGCCGCCGAATGTGATTTATTGAACCCGTACTCCGCGAACATGGCGATCAGATCAAAAATCTTTTCGGCCTTCTTTTCCGATATCCCGTTTTTTACGGCGCCGCCCACGAAGTGCTCCTTCTGCTTCGACATGACCTCGGCGTTCTTCTTGCCCATCGCCTTTCTGAGTATGTCCGCCTGCCCAAGGGAAAAGTTCGCGAGCTTGTTGGCGATGCGCATGACCTGTTCCTGATACAGGATGACCCCGTACGTCTCATCAAGGATTTCCTTCAGCTGGGGCAGGTCATATTTGACCGCCACCTTCCCCTTTTTCCTTTTTATGAAATCGTCTATCATCCCGCTGCCTATCGGACCGGGCCTGTACAGGGCCACGAGGGCTATAAGGTCCTCAAACCGGTTGGGTGTCATCTTGACCAGGATGTCCCTCATGCCCGCGCTTTCGAGCTGGAAGACCCCCGTGGTATGCCCCGAGCTGAGGAGGTCGTACGTCTCTTTATCGTCGAGCGGAATGTCATTCAGCGTTATCTCCCTGCCGCCCAGCTTCAACAACTGAAGCGTCTTTTGTATTACCGTCAGGGTCTTGAGCCCGAGGAAGTCAAATTTCAGAAGCCCCATCCCCTCGACGGAACCCATGTCAAACTGCGTGACTATGCTTTCGTCGGAGGGGCTCTTGTAAAGCGGGGTGTATTCAGTGAGCGGCACGGGAGATATGACGATCCCGGCGGCATGCGTCGAGGCGTGCCTGTTGAGGCCCTCAAGCCTCATCGCGATATCGAGCAGCTCCTTGACCTGTGGATCTGAGTCGTAGAGGTCTCTGAGCTGGGGCTCGTCCCTCAGGGCATGCTCTATCGTTATTTTAAGCGTAGTCGGAACAAGCTTCGCGATGCGGTCCACCTCGGCATAGGGAATATCCATGGCGCGGCCTACGTCCCTGATCGCCGCCTTGGCCGCCATCGTGCCGAAGGTTATAATCTGCGCGACATGGTCCCTTCCATATCTTTCAGAGACATACTGGATGACCTCGCCCCTCCTGTCCTGGCAGAAGTCCACGTCTATATCAGGCATGCTGATTCTTTCGGGATTCAGAAACCTCTCAAACAGCAAATTGTACTGGAGGGGGTCTATCTCGGTTATCCCTACGGAGTATGAGACAAGGCTGCCCGCGGCAGAGCCTCGACCCGGCCCCACAGGTATGTCCTTCTTCCTGGCATAGCTTATAAAGTCCCAGACGATGAGGAAGTACGAGGCATACCCCATTTTGCTGATGACGGAAAGTTCATGATCGAGCCTGTCGCTATAGACCTGGGGGACTTCCTTTCCCTTGAACCTCTCCTTAAGACCGGAAACAGCCAGATTATGAAGAAACTCATCCGGGGTCTCCCCGCTTTCTACTTTAAACCGCGGCAGAAGGCTCTCCCCCAGTTTGAATTCCACGTTGCATCTCTCTGCTATTGCTATTGTATTTGAGATCGCCTCGGGTACCTCCCTGAAGGCCTCTTTCATCTCCTCAGGAGACTTGAAATAAAACTCGTCAGAACTGAGTTTCATCCGGTTCGCGTCCTTAAGGGTCTTCGCCGTCTGTATGCAAAGGAGCACGTCATGGGCCTTGGCGTCCTCTTTTTTCAGGTAGTGACAGTCATTCGTCGCGACAAGCCCTATGTGGAGCTCGCCTGCCAGCTCGATAATTTTTTTATTTACCTCTTTTTGTTCCGGGAGGCCGTTTTCCTGTATCTCGAAATAGAAGTTTTCAGGCCCGAGGATATGTTTAAACTGGAGGGCCCTCTCCCGCGCCCTGTCGATAAGACCTTTCCGAAGACAATAAGGGATCTCGCCCTTCAGACAGGCCGAAAGGCCGATCAGGCCGCCGCTATACTGTTCAAGCAGGGCCATGTCTATCCGGGGCTTATAATAAAAACCCTCAAGATACGCCTTCGTGACCAGGGTGACGAGGTTCCGGTACCCGGCGTTGTCCCTTGCAAGGAGAATCAGATGAAAGGAGTGCTGTTCGTCGTTTTCGCTGCCGCCCCGGTCGAGCCTGCTTCCCGGCGCCACATAGACCTCGCAGCCGATTATCGGCTTTATCCCGGCCTTGGTTACCTGCTTATAAAATTCTACGGCTCCGAACAGGTTGCCGTGGTCGGTCATCGCGAGGGCCGGCATCCTGAACTCCTTCGCCCGCCCGACGAGCTCTTTTATCCTGATCGCCCCGTCTAAGAGACTGTATTCTGTATGGAGGTGGAGGGAGACGTAATCCGAGTGTAAATGCATACCGAAATATTAACCAATATAGAAGATTCGAGTCAATTTGAAGGGGCTGAATCCAAGGTTTTGAACAACTGGCCCTATTCATCAGATGTTAAGATTTACGCCCTGTATTGAAGCAGGGGCTACAGATCATTTGTGGGTGCTTGAAAATATTATTTCTTTATTAGACAAGTAAAGACCTATTAAATCTATTTATGACACCTTTCCCCTTGATTTTGTCTCGCATTTACGATAAATTATAACTGCGGTTGGGAGAGCTGCCACGGCGGTTCGATGAATAGAAATATTCACCCGGCTGCATTTTTTATTTAGTGGCTGTGTATAAACTGCCATTATTGTTTTTTTCCATCATTCCCGCGAAGGCGGGAATCCATTGTTTTCAGGATGTTCCGGATCCCAGGGGCAGGCCAAGGATGACGACTTCTTATTTTATACACAGACTCTATTTAAATGCCATGAAAAAACATTACAGGCCTTATCCAGTGATTTCCGAAGACGTGGAACAAGATGGGGTGTGACCAATCTTAAGGAACTTCAATGGGTTAGTTCATAAACAGTTTACTGATACCAACTGTTGGTGCCCAGCGTGTGCAAGCCGACGCAATTCTTAATTCAATCTGCTGTTAAAAATATTACTTCCATTTCAAACTAGCCCACTACCCGCGACTTCACAGCACCTATTGTTTTCATTTCACTTTCCCCAGAACCTCTTTCAACAGGCGAAACTGAACCTTCCGGTGGTGATTTTCCTTCACTTTGTGACAGTTTTATTGACTATATAGGAAACGAGGATAGCCTGGCGAATGGTTATTGCATTTGTGTCTATTTCTTTCTTATGATATCAACATAATGGCACGGGCAGACTTATTGATAAATTTGGTTAAAGCAGGAAGCAGCGGCGATCACGCCTTATTTAAGAAAACAGTCGAAGCTCTGGCAGCCGAAGAACGAGCCAAGCAACATCATGTTTTGGCAGACCGTTTGATTGGAAATATAAAGTCAAACGGATCATCTTACCAGCTAACCACAAATGGCATAGATGAAAAAGTTCAGAATCTCCTGTTTGATATTCAACCTAAGATTTCTTTGCAGGATTTGATACTGCCCGGTATGGTTCTGACTGAATGCAAAGAGTTAATAGAGGAACACCAAAGGAGAGAATTATTACATTCATATAATCTTGAACCCAGAAATCGCATATTATTGGCTGGGCCGCCTGGTAATGGGAAAACATCTCTTGCTGAAGCTATTGCACAAGAATTAATGGTTCCATTCTTTGTCGTAAGATATGAAGGAATAATAGGAAGTTACTTAGGCGAAACCGCTACCCGACTTAAAAAATTGTTCGAATACGCCCGAACACGTAATTGTGTCCTCTTTTTTGATGAATTTGATGCAATAGGGAAAGAGAGAGGTGACGTTCATGAAACTGGCGAAATCAAACGGGTGGTGAGCTCGCTTCTTATGCAAATTGACACATTGCCAAGCTATGTAGTGGTAGTAACTGCAAGTAACCATCCTGAACTTTTGGACCGGGCCGTATGGAGGAGATTTCAACTGAAAATGTTATTGCCCAAACCGAGTATATCTCAGGTTGAAGAGTGGTTAATTAGGTTTGAGAAGCGCTTGAAAAACCAACTTGGGCATTCCCTTAATGTTCTTGCAAAAAGATTAGAGGGAGCTAGTTTTGCTGAACTCGAAGATTTTTGTACTGACATCTTAAGAAGGAATACACTTTCATTGCCCGATAGCAATATCAAAAAAATTGTTGACGAACGGATTAAACAGTGGGAAACCAGATTTGTTTTACCCTCAAAAAAGGAAAAAGCAAAATAGATGCCCGATAAACCTCTCCTGATCTTTCCCACTCCCACAAAAATAGGCCGCTCCAAAAAATCTTTCCCCCCTAGTTCGTTTCGTTATCCGTCGCCTGACCGCCAAAGTAATCGTTTAACCCCGAAGTTTGAAAATATAGAACAGACATTTGAAGCGCGCCGTGCAGAACTTATCGCACAGCCGACCGGGGCTGTTTTTGAACAGGTACTTGTTCTTGAGACCGTGGGGACTGTGGCGGACTTTATAACAGCAGTTAGGTCAATTCCAGGAATGGAATGGCTCGGGGAATGGGATGAGGAAGACATCCCGCCTGATGAAGATTTCTATGCTGACGAGAAGCACAGAGACAAGGTGTTAAATGGCCGCCTTTACTTAGTCATAACTAATCAAACCGCAATAGCTGAACTATTATCGATGTGGGGTAAATATAAAGCGGATCCTGCTGTGGTATTAGAACGCGGCAGAGCAAAATGGAAAGATCTGTTTCACCACCTCAGGGAGATTCGGCAATGGGGAATTGAAGACCGCCTGAAAAAAACTGGTATTTTAGACGATTGGGAAATGCGAGCTACAAGAGGTATGCAGATCGTACGTTTTGAAATAGAACTCTGGTACAAAGAAAATGAAAGCGCCCAGCATCACACTGCTGAAGTGATAAAAAATCTTTTGATTGACAAAGGCGGCAGGCTTATAAAACAGGGCGTAATAAAGGAAATCGCATATCACAGTATCTTGGCGGAATTGCCAATAAACGCAATTAAAGAAATAATCGATAATCCGGTGACACAACTCGTTCGCTGTGATCAAGTCATGTTTTTCCGGCCTTCGGGACAAGCTGCCGTTGCAGTTCCTCAAGACGATCCTTTGCCGGGATCGGCACTCCCAACAGCGCAGCTCCCTGTAGGAACTCCTGTAGTTGCACTTCTGGACGGCCTTCCATTGGAAAATCACAATTTACTTTCTGGGCGCCTCATTGTTGATGATCCCGATAATTGGAGTCAGACATACCCCGCTCATGAGCGGCACCACGGAACAGCTATGGCGTCGCTCATAATTCACGATGAACTTGATGCAGGCGCGCCACCGATGGGAAGGCCGCTTTACGTAAGGCCCATCTTAAAGCCGGATTACCGAAATTGGCAAGGTCCCGTAGAGTTAGTACCGGAAGACGAGTTGGCCGTTGACTTGGTGCACAGAGCTGTAAAACGCATATTTGAGGGGGATGGAGGCGAACCTGCAACAGCCCCGACTGTAAGGATCATTAACCTGTCTGTTTGTGATCCATCGCGCCCACTAACTCAGTATCTTAGCCCATGGGCAAGGCTCCTCGATTGGTTGGCATGGAAATATAATGTGTTATTTGTTGTCAGTGCAGGTAATAAGCTTGATGATATTGAACTGAGTATCAGGCGGGAAGCCCTGAGTACTGTGAACGGCGAAGAATTAGAAGCGTTGGTTGTACGCTCAGTTTTTGCCAACGGGGTCCACAGCCGCCTTTTATCCCCTGCTGAATCAATTAATTCTCTCACCATTGCAGGCGCTCATGACGATAGCTCGCCAGCTGGCACTACTGGAAATCTTATCAATCCGTATGTTTCGCCTCACATGCCTTCTCCTATCAATTCATTGGGTCTTGGCTTCAGGCGTTCAATCAAACCTGATGCTCTTTTTAAGAGTGGCAAGCAACTGTACCTCGAAAAAATGGGTACCATGCATGACAGTGCAACACTGCAAATTAGCGAATCAACTCGTGCGACCGGTCAGAGCATTGCAAGCCCCGGAAGGCAGCCTGGATATTTGTCTGCGACGCGATATTCTCGTGGCACGAGTAATGCGGCGGCCTTGACTTCACGCATCGCAGCACAGCTATATGCTGTGCTTGATAATCTGCGTCAGGCTGGCGCAGGAGCGGCGATAAGTGAACAATATATGCCAGTGCTCCTGAAGGCATTAAGTATTCACAGTGCGAGTTGGGGTGACACACACGATGTATTAGAAAAACTGCTGAAGCCCATTTCTAAGAAGGGTAAGGTTAGAGAAAATATTCACAGATTTCTTGGGTATGGGTATATCGCTCCTGAGCGTGTATATTCATGCACTGACCAACGGGCCACGCTCATAGGATATGGCTCAATTGGATGTGATGACGGGCATATTTATTCTGTGCCTCTTCCACCAAGTTTAAGCGGCCAAAGAATTTGGAGACGTTTGACGATCACTCTGGCTTGGTTTTCCCCTATAAACTCTTCTCATCGGTCATACAGAAAAGCCGCACTGTCCTTCGACCCTCGTGAGGAGCAGCTGGAAAAGTTGTTGGTTGAACGGGAGGAAGCGGATTTTCGTGCTGCCAAACGCGGTACAGTTCAGCACGAAATTCTTGAGGGGAAAAAGGCGTCTATTTTTGTTGAAAACGATCTTTTTCAATTTCAGGTGAACTGTCGTGCAGATGCAGGGGAGTTGACTGATACCGTCCGTTATGCGGTTGTCGCAACGCTTGAAGTTGCGGAGGATATAGAAATTTCAATTTACAATGAGATTCGGACACGCATCAGACCCGCAGTGCCGGTTATACCCACATAAAAACAAGAAGGACTGAACAAGTGGATGTCGATGCGGGATTAACACAGAAAAGGTTCTCTCTGCCCGTCCCGCCCTTGCGTTGAAATGTTACACATATGACAAATCGAGATAAGGAAGCCCTCGCCGAAAAGTGCCTGCCACTAATCGAGCGGCTTATAGAGAAACCGAACAATAAAAATAGCCGATATAAATATGTCGGAAGGCAGAAAATAGATTTTTTCCCAAAGCATGATATGAAATATACAGACAAAAATTCTTTGGAATTTCAATACAGGAGACTGGATTCTTTTTACACTAAGAGAGTTTTACGGTTGAAGAACAAGCATCAGTTATCCCTGCCGTGTTGCGACCAAAGTTAAATGCTTAACATATACGTATCCTTGGATAAAAGGATTGCGATTGCGGAGGGGAGGGGGCTAATATGAAGAAATTGAAGACCACGAAATCAATGGAATCGACCTATCAGACCATCAGGGAAGTCCTTGAGCAGGCCCGTTCGCAAGCCTATCGCGCTGTCAACTTCGCAATGGTGCAGGCATATTGGAACATCGGCAGGATTATTGTCGAGGAGGAGCAGAAGGGAAAGGCAAAGGCTGGATATGGCGAGTATCTGCTTCAAGAGCTTTCGGCGCGTCTCACTTCTGAGTTCGGCAAGGGGTTTGACTATTCAAACGTTAAAAACATGCGACAGTTTTATGTGGCTTTTCCAATTGGCGACGCACTGCGTAGCCAATTAAGCTGGACACATTACCGCCTGCTGATGCGCGTGGAAAAAGAATCTACCCGTGAATTCTATCTGGAGGAGTGCATTACAGGCAACTGGTCTACCCGGCAGCTTGAGCGCCAGCTTAACTCATTTTATTATGAACGCCTCCTTGCAAGTCGGGATAAAAAAACGGTAACGGCGGAAATACAGAAGCTTGAGCCGGGACCTGAGACGAAAGATATTATCAAAGACCCCTATGTTTTGGAATTCCTTGAGTTGAAGGAGAACAAGAAGTATCTCGAAAATGAACTGGAGCAGGGGCTGATCGACAAACTCCATGATTTTCTCCTTGAACTCGGCAAAGGGTTTTCATTCGTTGCCCGTCAGAAGAGAATAACAATAGACAGCGACCACTTCTACATTGACCTTTTTTTCTACAACTATATCCTCAAATGTTTTGTTCTCATCGATCTTAAGGTCGGCAAGCTTATTCATCAGGATGTCGGACAGATGGATTTCTATATCCGTTATTTCGAGGAAGAAATGAAGCTCGCGGGAGACAACCCGACTATCGGCTTGATCCTTTGCGCAAAAAAAAATGAGGCGATGGCAAAGTATACGCTTCTTAAGGGCAGCAAGAACCTTTTCGCTTCTAAGTATAAACTCTATCTTCCATCGGAGAAAGAACTGAAAGAAGAGCTGCAAAGAGAACGGCACCTGCTTGAAGCTGAAATGAAGAAAATCAATTAAAGGCTTTTTAGAAAATTAAGATGACGGTTCATTCTCCAAAAACTTTGCCAGAGTTATAATTCCAATCCCCCTATATGAATCAAGCTTCAGCAAATGTTTGTCTCCGGTAACGATGACCTCAGCGCCTGCCTCTGCAGCACATTCGAGGACACGATTATCCGGCTCATCTGCCAGTACGGACAGGCGCTTTTTAGGTTTAAGGACAACCGCCACTGCCGCAATGTGTCTAACGGCCTCGGTGACATGCTCCGCATCCCACTTGAACTTATCCTGAAGCTTACCTGCCATTTCGGTCAGTATAGGAACGGACGAAAAAAGCTGGATCTCACCATCTATCGCCTTTTGATAGGCAATTTCACCGTGCCCGCCGGGAGTTATAAAAGCAGAGATATAGATGTTTGTATCAAAGACAACTTTCAACACTATCGTCCGGCAAATACAAGACGCTCAATATCTTTTTCGGTAAGTTTTGCCTTCCGGGCCCTGGCTTCGCCATATTGCTGGATATCCGCCAAATCCCGCTTCAGTTTCTGCTGCTTGTAGTAGGTGAATATCTCGCGGAAAAACTCACTGGAGTTCTCTCCCTTCTCTTTTGCAAGCTCGCGATATTCCCTGGCCATTGCAGGCGGCACTGATATAGTCATTATGGATCTCTGTCTTGACGGCATAAACGACCTCCTTCTGTATTACCCTGTACTACCATATAATAACACAAGCTTGATTTACGAAAAAGACGGGTTTTAAGAAATGTCAATTTGAACGCAGCCGGTTGCTGGATACGCTGTGCGGGCAGGGACTTTCGGTCAGTCCTTTTTTTTAAGCACCCTGAAGGTCAGGACGTTGCGGTCTTCTATTCTGCGGTATTGCACATCGTCCATAAGTTTCTTCATCAGATAGATGCCCAACCCGCCGATCTGCCGCTCGTCAAGCGCCGAGGTCGTATCCGGCTCATCACGGGCCAGGATATCAAAAGGCGCCCCGGAGTCGGATATCTCAACGTTGAGGTCCCCTCCGTCGTCCAGTCCGCAGACTACGGACACCTCGCCCTCTCCCCCGCCATAGGCATAGCTTATGACATTTACAAGGGCCTCTTCCGCCGAAAGGTCTATCTCCCCGATACGTTTCTGATCAAACCCCTGCTGCCGGGCGCATCCGGTTATGGTTTCGATCAGTGCATGGAGGTTTTCTATCCTCGCGGGGACCCTTATTTCGGCCAGCGGGACCATTAAACCGACTGAAGGGCTTCAGTCTCCGAGGCGAATATCTGGAATATCGAATAAAATCCGGAAAGCTTGAAAACCTCCTGTACCGCTCCGCTGAGCCCCGAAAGCATGAGTTTACCATCCCTGGCCTTAATCTGCTTTGCGGCGGACAGAAGACTCCGAAGGCCGGCGCTGCTTATATATTCAAGCGCGCTCAGGTCTATTATGAAGTTGTTTTCTCCTGCGGTCGTCCATTCAAGCAGATTGCCGTCAAACCCGGGCGACGATACGGCGTCCATCCTCCCCTTCAGTGAAACGACAAGTATATTGCCTGTCTTCTTTGTGTTTATCTCCACAGCCTTACACCTCCATTATAAGCTTGTAACTTCGAGTATGCCCCGGCTCAGCCGGCCGCATCAAGAAACAGTATAACATGGAATTTCACCGGAACATTAATTATTTTCAGTGTCCGTGCGCGCATATATAATCAGTAGTCTCAACCCTGTTGATTGCCGCCGGGCCTGTACTGGAGCGCCAGCTGCGTCATGTCGTCAAACTGTTCGGCGGCCCCGGCAAATTCCTTCACGGCGTTATGGACACCCGTCACGATCCTCTCGGGGGTCATCCCGATTAGCTGTCCCGTGAGGTAATCCATGAGCCTCTGCGTCTCGAAAAATTCGCCGTTTGGATTTTCTGCTTCAGAGATTCCATCCGTGAAAAGATAAAGGAGGTCGCCGTCTGAAAGGCCGACCCGTCCCTCCTCAAACTCCATCCCCTCCATTACACCAAGGGCTATCCCCCTGGTCTGGGGCAGAAATTCGATTTTGCCGTCCCCTGACATCCTTATCGCCGGGAAATGTCCGCCGTTTGCGTAGCGGAATTCCCCTTTCTTCAGATCGAGTATGCCGTAAAAAACCGTAACGAACATCGACATGTCGTTGTCGATACAAAGGAGGTTGTTTACATGCGCCAGCACGGAGACGACGTCCGTCCCCTGGAGCGCCGTAAAGCGGAGCAAGGTGCGGCTTACGGCCATGAACATGGCGGCGGTCACTCCCTTGCCCGACACATCGGCGATTACAACCCCCAGGTGGTCTTCATCTATAAAAAAATAATCGAAGAAATCGCCTCCGATATCTTTCGCAGGCGCCATCTTCGTAAAAAGCGCCATGTCGTCGCGTATGGGGCAAAATTTCGGAAGTATGGTCTGCTGAAGCCTGCCGGCCAGTTCCATCTCCTGCTGGAGGGCATTTAAAGTGTCAGAGGCCCGGCGTCCGTCCTTGAGGGCCTTGAGCTCAGAAAGGGTCTTGTCTATCGTGAGTTCAAGGTCCCTGAAATCTATCGGTTTGGTAACAAAATCAAAGGCCCCCCGGTTCATGGCGGTACGGATATTATTCATGTCGCCGTACGCCGAAACCACCACCGCCTTCGTCAGGGTCGGGAGTTTCAGCAGTTCCTCAAGCAGGGTCAGGCCGTCCATTTCGGGCATATTAATGTCTGTCAGGACCATATCCACATCATTGCCCTGGAGCTTGGCAAGCGCCTCCAGGCCGTTTCGGGCGAAGAGAAATTCAAACTCATTGCTTCTTATTTTTCGCCTGAATTTCTGGAGTATGAGTTCCTCCAGATCAGGCTCGTCGTCCACCACCAGTATTTTTTTTGTCATTCAGTTTCCTCGCTACTCTATAATTATACGAAATACCCCTCACCCTAACCCTCTCCCCCACCAAAAGTAGGCGCTTTAAGCGAGGGGCGAGGGAACTTGTTGGTCCGCTCTTTATGCCCGGGGCAGTCCTATGATAAAGGCGGTGTATTGGCCTTCTTCCGATTCAATCTGCAGCGTCCCCTTATGGCCCTGCACGACTATATCGTAACTCATCGACATTCCAAGGCCGGTGCCGGAGCCGGCGGGCTTGGTCGTAAAAAAAGGTGTAAAGACCTTCTCTATCGTCTCCTTCGGCATACCCGTTCCATTGTCCCTGATCGTTATATCCACCCCATCGGCGCGCCCCTTGGTAGAGACGCTGATGGTCGGCTTGAATTCCCCGTCAGAGGTCCTTTGTTTCTCGCGCACCGCGTAACAGGCATTGTTTACGATGTTGAGGATGACCCTGCTTAAATCCTGGGGGATGATGTCAACGGACCCGGCCGCCGGATCAAAATCCGTCCGGATAAAAACATTGAAGCCCGGGTCACTGGCCCTCATGCCGTGATACCCAAGCTGTACATACTCGTCCACGAATGTGTTGATGTCGGTATTTCTGCGCTCACCGGTAACGCCCCGGGAGTGGTCGAGCATGTTCCGGACTATACCGTCCGCCCGCTTTCCATGCGCGTTGATTTTCGCGGCATTCGAGGAGAGGTCCCCCAAAACTTCGGAAAGATATTTTTTTGTCCCTTCATCGAACTTGTCCATATGGGCATCGAGTTCTTCGCCGAGTTCCCTGGCTATGTCGATGATAAGTTCAGAAAAATTGATCACGAAATTAAGGGGGTTTTTTATCTCATGCGCGATGCCGGCGGTAAGGCTCCCCAGAGACGCCATCTTTTCCTGCATGATGATCTGGTCCTGCATCTGTCTGATCTGAACAAGTTTACTCTCAAGTTCGTCGTTTGTTGTCTGAAGCTCGGCGGAGTAGATCTGCAGTTCCTTCTGCGCCAGCATACGGCCATGGAGTTCTTTTTCGAGTTCAGCCTGGGTTGACGTCAGCCTTTGGTTAAGCCTCCTGAAATAGAATGCCGCAAAAACCAGAAGACATCCAAGGAGCAGGGCCAGCACCAGTTCCTTCCAGTATTTTTCGATTACAGCCCCAAGGGTGATCTCCCCGTAATGCTCATAAGGCGTTACCTTGAGCACCTTGAGGACTTCATGTATGGGCTGATAATTTGAAGGCACGGTCCAGCCGTCATAGCGGCCGGCCTTTGCGGCCGGGTGGTCCGGCGGTATCCGCATCAGAGCGATCGCCACCTTCTCGTTCAGTTCCATGTCAGTGTCCTTTGCCGCTCCCATCGGCCACTCCGGATAGAGCTTGCTGCTCAGCCAGAACGGAAACTTGTCCCCGTACTCGGTATTAAGATATACCGGTTTATAATCCTCCAGCCTGATCTTACCTTCCGAGGCCATCTGCTCAAGGAGGTCGGTCCGGACATTGCCTATGTCGGCCTTGCCGTCACGCACCGCATATACCACCTTGTCGTGGCTCCCGACGAAGGCGAGTTCGCGCAGGTCCTTGTAAGGATTGATGCCCAGTTCCAGAAGCTGGTGCCATCCTATCTGCCAGCCCCCCCAGGAGGACTCCTCGACGGCGGCCAGTCTTTTACCCTTTATGTCCTTTATGCTGCCGATATCGTTTCTGTCGGCCCGCCGGAAAAGGACCACTCCAAAAGATGTCAGTCTTTTGCCCTTCCGGACATTCACAAGCGTGGCGACGCGCTTTACATCATATTTGGCCTCGAACTCAACATACATACCCGGGTTTGTTACGATGAAGTCGGCCCGTCCCTTTGCTACCGCCTCCCTCATCCCGGCCCACTCATACGGCTCGACGATAAACGTATAGCCGGGTATATTCTTCGACAGATAATCCGCGGTCGGCTGCCACTGTTCGACCGCCTTTTCCTTCCCCCGTATAGCTACCGCGGCCATCCTTACCACCTTATTTCCGTTGTCAGGGTCAGCGGCCGCGCGCAGCGCCTGTCCGTTTTTGCCATGAGCGTCCTGCTCAGAAGCTGCAAAGGCGGAAGCCGCGGCAACGAGCTGGAGCATGCCTACCAGCAGACAGATGATTACTCTCTGGACGTAATTCCTGACCATGTCTTTTAGTGTCCTTTCGATCGAACTAATTTACAGTCCCACTGTTTAGTAAATAAGCACGCCAAGCGCCCCGGCAGCCGGGATGATCCAGACGACGTCCAGTCTGAACTTTAAAAGTGAAACAAGCGCAAGCATAAAAATCAACAGGGTGCCCCAGTGAAACACAGCGCCCCGGCCGATCACGAGGGAGGCAGAAAATATCATGCCCACCACGGCAGGGCGTACCCCGTTGAGGGCTGCCTGTATGCCTTCAGACCCCTTTATGCGATCAAGCACCTGGGAACAGTTTACCATAAGAAGCGCTGGAGGAAAAAAAATCGCCGCGGTTGCGAGCAGTGCCCCGAAAAAACCCTTCACCTTATAGCCTATAAAAGCGGCGCTTATAAGGATAGGGCCGGGGGTCACCTGCCCCATGGCTATTGCGGACGTGAATTCGGGTTGTGTGACCCAGTGGATCCCGTCCACCACAATCTTCTGGATAAGGGGGATAAAGACGAATCCTCCTCCAAAGAGCATCAGGCTCATGCCCGAAAAAGTTATAAAGATCCTTCCGTAAGAATCATTCGGAAGGGCCTGCAAGGGCAACGAAAATGTCAGAAGGACGCCTGAAAGCAGAAGCATCGAAAAAACAAAGCCTTTCATGGAGCCCGGTCGGCCCGCCACTGTTTTATCGGCCTTACCTGGATCTTCGGCACTTGCGCCGGACGTCTGCCCGGGACGATAGAAAATAAGTCTCCCGAGGAGGCCGGAGCACAGTATTATGAGCAGGGTCGAATAAAACCCTCCGACAGTACTCAGAACCGCTGCCGCCGCGAGGCCGGTGAGAAATTGGGCCATGGTCTTAATGTTTTTTTTACTCATACCCCAGGCGGTATTTATGATTATCGCGGTCACAGCGGGCACAAATCCCGAAAAAACGCTGCTTACGGCCGGCACTTCGCCATACCGCACATAGAAGATGGAAAGTCCAATTATAAGCAGAAACGACGGAAGGATAACGCCAACGGCGCTCACCAGTGCCCCTAAACCGCCTCTTAACCGGTAGCCGACAAACGTGACCACGTTGACCGCCACAGGCCCGGGAAGCATCATCGCAAGCGAGACGCCGTCGAGCATCTCTTCTTCCCGCATCAGCCCGCGCTTCCGGACAACGGTGTCATCTACAACCGCGATTAAAGCGGTAAACCCGCCAAAGGCGATACTCCCGATTTTGAGGAATGTCCGGAACAAAGACCATAAACTGATCCCCGGGCCAACCTCGCCCAAATCAGTCTGTCCCTCCGCCGGGCTGTCTTGCAGCATCCGCCGGTCCGCAATGCCCCCAGGTCCTTCAGGACGGCTGTTCACCTCCTGGCCTTTATTTCCTCTATGAGCTGCTGCTGGGGCCTGCGAAGCTGCAGTTCCACTTCAGTGAGTTTTGAGCTTATCTCTTTTTTCAGCCTGTTGTTTTCCGCTTCAAACCCGAGGAGATCCGCCTCCGTGAACTTTATCTCTTCACCCTTTTTTGCGGCATATCGTTCATATCCGAGGCGGTCGAGGCTTTCCCCCGCGACTGACTCAAAGGTCCGGATGTCGGGCAGCGGGGCCTCGGCGATAAACTTGCGGGTATTTTCCTTCATCACGGGCTTCACGACGTTCGCCCATAGTGAACCGGATTTTGCCGTAGCAAAGGCGTCCTCCGAGATATTAAACCTCAGCATCTCTTCAGAAAAGGGGATCCGGAAATGGGTCATAAGGTTCCTGAGGGTATTTTCAGTATCGGAGGTAAGCTGTTCGTAACTCAGGGAGAAGAAACAGGATGGGTCGCTCCGGTCCCTCAGATCGAGGGCCAGCCGCTGTTCCGCGTGCCACTGTTTTGCTATATGATAAAAACTCTTTTCCCCCACGACGGCCTTCCTGAAGGACAACGCGACATCGCGTCCGTCGCGGAAGAGATAGATGAAACGCGCATCAGCGAAATGCCCGGTAATCTCCGGCAGGAAATGCACATTGGCGAGGCTTTTACAGACCCATACGAACGCCCCCTTGGCCTCGCATAACAGGTCATGCACCGCGCCGTAGACGGCCATAAGCGACCGGCTGAAACAGCAGTCCCTGACTGTTTTACGGTCCAGGGTGACCCCTTCCCAGGGCACCGGATTAAGCTCAATCATACGGCAGACATCGTCAATCAGCAGGTCGAAATTCTTATCGTCCTGAAGGTCGCCGTACAAAGGCAGAAGCGGTATGAAACGCTCGAGGATATGGGGCGGATGAGGGGCGGCGATGGCCGGCTGCTGATTAAGCATCAGCCTGAGAAGGTTGGAGCCTGACCTCTGTGTGCCGATCATGAACAATGACATTTTAATCTCTCCCCTCAATATGCAACTTATACGTTGTGGTATTCCACTTTTTAAGTATAGTTACAGAATTTTGCACTGTCCGGCAATATGTCAGTCCGGCAATATGTCAGGAAAGTATAGCAAAAAAAATAAAATTAGGAGAGATTTTTCAAAGATGGATTCCCAGGGTCCCTGAATGGTCACTCCCCATACATAATCATGTTTGAAAAACTTGTTTATTTCCTGTACCCTTATATGGTAACTGCCGGGCTAAGGACATCCCTGCTTTATGCAGGGCCGCCGGGGGTTGAGGTGCATGCTCCAAAATATCTATACACGGGTCGTTAATCAATGAAGAGAGAAGTTGACAAGTTATTGAACCAGCTTATAGTGCTGACGGAAGATATGGCAAAAGGGCACTACGGCAGATACGCCGAGCTCTTCGAGCTTACCAAGACGGGGAGTTATCCGGAGAGCATCAGCAGGCTTGCCGAATCGTTCGGCATGATGATGGTCAAGGTCGAGGCCAGGGAATTCCATCTTGAGCAGATGATCGAGGACCTGAAAAAGGCCCATGCCGAGCTGAGTTCTGCAAAACAGCGGCTCGACAGCGAAAACAGGACGCTGAAAAGGACGATAAGAGAGAGTTTTTCTCCCGACCAGATAATTGGAAAGAGCCCCCGCATCCAGGAGCTGAGGAGCATGATCAGGCGGATCGCCGACACCGCGGTGAACGTGCTCATCACCGGAGAAACCGGCACCGGCAAAGAACTGATCGCGAAGTCGCTGCATTTCAGCAGCAGCCGGTCTCATAAACCTTTCGTGGCCCTCAACTGTTCGGCCCTCCCTGAGAGCATCCTTGAGGCCGAGCTCTTCGGCATAGAAAAAGGCGTTGCCACCGGGGTTGACGGAAGGACAGGCAGGATCGAGCAGGCGTCGGGCGGCACCCTCTTCCTCGATGAAATCGGAGACATGCCCCTTAACGCCCAGGCAAAGGTCCTGCGCGTCATCGAAGAACGGACGGTCGATAAACTTGGCGGAAGGGTGTCCGTCCCCGTTGATATCAGGGTCATCGCCGCGACTAATAAAAACCTCCGGGTCCGGGATGAGGCCGCCGCAGGGCATTTCAGGGAAGATCTGTATTACCGTCTCAATGTCGTACAGCTCCATGTGCCCCCTCTGAGGGAGCGCGCCGATGATATCCCCCTTCTTCTTAACCTGTTTCTTAAGACCGTCTCTTTACGACAGGAGATGTCAAACCGCAGGTTCGACCCTGAGGCACTTGACAGACTTACGACCTACCCCTGGCCGGGGAATGTTAGGGAACTTAAAAATGAAGTCGAACGGGCCGTTGCCCTGTCCGTCACCGATACAATAGGCTTCCAGGACTTCTCTGAGGAGGTGCATGCCTATTTCATCTCGCAAAAAGCGCCCGGGCCTTTCTTGAGCATCCTCAAAGGCAGGGAGATTGAGCTGATACTGCAAATTCTTCGTGACACCGGTGGCAACAAGTCCGAGACGGCAAGGCGTCTGGGCTTAAGCAGGGAGGGGCTCAGAAAAAAGATATTAAAATACGGGCTCGACCCGAAAGAGACGGCCCCGATTGGCGCAGGCGTCAAATGACCGGCTACCGGCTGAGGACTTTTTTTATTTTTTTGCTTCTTATGGCGTCCCCCGCGACTGTTTTTGGAAATGACCTGCCCTCGCATGGCTCCGACCTGACACTGTCTCTTTCTCAGACAATCGGGCTTGCCCTGAAGAACAACCTGTCGCTTAAAAATGTCTACCGCGACCGCATAGTCCAGAGGTTCGACCTTAAAGTGGCTGAGGACAAATTTTTCCCGAGGCCCGTGCTCGTCACTTCAGCCGGGGAGGCCTCTGCCGGTGGCGGCGGCACGACAGTGAAAACAAAGACCGCGGGGGCCGCCCTGTCCGTCAGCGAGACGGTGCCGACAGGCGGCCGGATCAATCTGTCGCTTGCCGAGGTCTTAAACAGGACAGACGGTTCCGGCACTGTCAGGGACCGGTCCTGGAGCGCGGCCTTTGCCCAGCCCCTCTTAAAAGGTGGAGGGATAGACGTAACGACCGCATCCGTGAGGACCGCGCGCATAAACGAAGAGGTCAATGTCCTGTCACTGAAAGCGGCCACGATTGACCTTGTAAGTTCCGTGATAACAGCCTACCGCACCTACCTTCAGGCCGGGGAACAGCTCGATATAACGCGCCAGTCGGTGCGGCGCGCGACGGACCTTGTGATGATAAACCGTGAACTCATAAACGCGGGACGTATGGCAGAGGTCGAGCTGTTCCAGACCGAGGCCGACGTGGCGAACCGGGAATTCAGTCTCCTCGAGGCCGAAAACAACCTCGATTCGGCGCGGCTTTCCCTGATAAAGCTGCTCGACATAGACAAAAGGACGAGGATAACCCCCTCGGAGAAGGTTTCCGCGGAGCCGGTAGGCCTCGACTACGAGGCAGCGAGGAAGACCGCCCTTGAAAACAGGCCTGACTACAGGAGTTCCCTTCTCCGGCTGGAGATATCCAAAATGAACGTGATGCTTGCAAAAAACAATATGCTGTGGGACCTCTCACTTACGGGAGGCTTCGACGGGGTCAGGTCGGGGCCCGGATCTGCCGGGGCGGACGGCACGACAAGAAGCTGGAACATGGGTCTGAAATTGACCGTCCCCTTTAGAGACCTCACCCTCGAACAGGGATATATCTCGGCTAAAATCGGTCTTGAAAAAGATGAGACCAATCTTTTAAAGCTCAGGGAGACGATAGAGATAGAGGTGCAGGACATTGTCCGGAACGTGGAGATGAGGCTCAGGCAGGTGAAGCTTGCAAGTCAGGCCC
This sequence comes from Nitrospirota bacterium, assembly GCA_016215155.1. Lineage (GTDB taxonomy): Bacteria > Nitrospirota > Thermodesulfovibrionia > Thermodesulfovibrionales > UBA6898 > PALSA-1316. Next base: position 180,874 of record JACRLQ010000008.1, on the reverse strand, counting down.
GGGTCCTTTCAGAGAAGAAACTTGAGATAGAGACCGAAAAGCTTAAGGCCGGCAGGTCCACCAACTTCCAGCTCGTATCGTACCAGAACGACCTTGTGAACGCTCAAAGCAGTGAGCTCGCGGCTGTGATAAGCTATCAGAACGCCCTGGCCGAAATGGACCGGACCCTCGGCACTACGCTTGAGAGATGGGGCATAATACTTCATGACGCACCTGGAGCAGAGAAATGAACAATGAGCAGGACACCGTAATATCCCGGAACATCCTCGAAAACATGACCGACGGGGTGATGACGATCGACCTCACCGGCCAGATCATCACCTTTAACGCGCCGGCTGCCGGGATACTGGGTATGAACAAGGCAGATGTACTCGGGAAAAAATTCGCGGAGGTCTTCTTCGAGCGTGAGGGCAACGACGACTTTAACCAGGCCATATTGGACGCCATTTATGATGCCTCGGTCGTCCATAACCGCACCGTAACTTTCAATACGGGTGGGAAAACCATCGCTCTGTCGCTGAGGACGTCCTTTCTTCACTCGGAGGCAGAGGGGGGGCTAAAGAAAGTAGGGGTTATCGCCGTCTTTACCGACATCAGTGAGCTCAAAGACCTCAGAGATGCCGAGGTAAGACTTACCGATGAGCTTAAGTCCAAGCACCGGGAATTGCAGGACGCGTATCTCAAGACCGAGGAGGCCAACGCAGGGCTTGAAGCGGCGCTCCGGAAAGTCCAGGTCATCCGCACGGCTGCGACCGTATTCAGCATTATCCTGTTTGTAGGTATTGGCCTATTTACCTGGAACAGGAAACTTGGCCCCGAAAAGGCGGGCGGGCCTGGCCCGGGGGCTTCCGCGCAGGCGCCGGCAACATTCACCGTCAATGCCCGGCAGTTTTCATCGGCGCTCCAGGTAACCGGCGCCCTCGACCCCATCCATATCATCAATGTCACGAGCCCGATTTTGGGGAAGGTGCGTGAGGTACGGTTTCATTACGGGGACATCGTAAAGGAGGGGCAGGCCCTGGTAATAATGGACACCTCGGAGGCGGAGGTCAAACTCAGCGAGGCAAAGGCATCGTACATAAAGGCCGTAGAAAAGGTCAGGGAACTCGACGACTGGGAAAGCAGCCCGGAGGTCGCAAGGGCGCGCCGCTCCCTGAGCAAGGCAAAGCTGAGCCTCGAAAACCAGAAAAAAAACCTCGAGGAAACAGAAAGGCTCTTTAAAAAAGGGATCGTCCCGGCAACGGAATATGAGGGTGTCAGGCAGCAATATCTCGGCCAGCAGCTCGATTACCAGAGCGCCGAGGAAGAGCTTAAGTCGGCCCTGGGCAAGGCGGCCCCGGAGCATAAAAATATCGCCGCCCTTGAGATGAAGATCGCGCAGTCGCGCCTCAGGGAGCTTGAGTCCCAGATAAGCCAGGCGGTAGTAAAAGCGCCGGTATCGGGTGTGGTGATAATGCCGGCCGGAGGGCAGGACGGAAAAGAAGGCCGTCGTGTCGAAAACGGGATCTCTTATCAACAGGGGGAACTTTTGGTCACTATAGGAGACCTATCGGGCTTTTCGGTCCGTTCGAAGGTGGATGAGATCGATGTCGTAAAGATAAAGGACGGGCAGAAGGTCAGGGTCACGGGGAATGCCTTCTCCGACGTTACGCTCAACGGGGCTGTCAGGGCTGTTTCCTCCCAGGCGAGCAGGGCCCAGGGCGGAGGAGGCGGGGCCCCGTCTTTCGATCTCGTCATCGCGGTCGATAACATAACGCCCGAGCAGAGAAAAATGATATTCGTAGGCATGTCGGCCAATCTGGAGATAGTCATATATGAAAAAGCCGACGCCATTATGGTGCCCGTGTCAGCGGTAAAAACCGACTCAGGCAAAAGGTATGTCGTACGGAAAGACGGGCAAAGGCAGGAGGTAGAGACCGGGACCACGAACCTTGACTCGGTCGAAATCCTGAAGGGGCTCAAAGCCGGAGAAGAGATTCTGCTATAACCGCGATGCTGGAGCTGTCAGATATAAGGAAATCATACAGGATCGGGCCGACCGAGATCGAGATCTTAAAAGGCGTTAATCTCAAGGTCGTCACCGGCGAGCTTATGGCCATAATGGGGCCCTCAGGGTGCGGGAAATCGACCCTGATGAACATCCTTGGCCTTCTTGACAAGCCCACATCCGGGACTTATGCGATCATGGGGACCCCGGTGACCTATACCGACGACGATAACCTCTCGCGGATAAGAAACAGGAGCATCGGGTTTGTTTTTCAGCAATATCATCTTCTGCCCAGGCTGAGCGCCCTTGATAATGTAGGCCTGCCGCTCATATACAGGGGGGAGAGAGAACAGGAAATAAGAACGCGGTCGCTCGAATATCTAAAAAAAGTCAACATGCACGAACGCGCGTCGCACAATCCCACGGAACTCTCCGGCGGCCAGCAGCAGAGGGTGGCGATCGCGCGGGCGATCGCCGGCAGGCCGTCTCTTATCCTCGCGGATGAACCCACCGGCGCCCTCGACACAAAAGTGGGACAGGAGATAATGGACCTCTTCAGGCGCCTCAACGAAGAGGAAGGCATCACTGTCGTTATAATCACCCATGACCCCGGCATCGCGAAACAGTGCAAACGCTTTGTCTATATGAAAGACGGGACGATAATCGAGCAATGATATTCAGGGCCAACCTCAAGGAAGCGGTAAGAAGCCTCTCCTCGGCGAAGCAAAGGACGATACTTGCCCTCATAGGCATAGTCATCGGCATCGGCTCGGTCATCGCGATGGTATCGATAGGCAAGATAGTCCAGGCCGAGGTCATGACGCAGTTCAGGGAAATGGGGACCGACATACTAAATATTAGCAAAGACCCGGCGGCTGACGCGGGAGGCGCGTCGAAAAAAAGGGATTTTCTGGGGCTTAAGGAAGCGCTTTCGATCCCCGCCGCATGTCCTTCGATAGACCAGGTCTCGCCGAATGTCAACCTCGGAGGTGAGATGAGTTTCTCCGGAAAAAAACTCGATGGTCTGGTATTGCTCGGGGTGACCGAAAACTTTCCCGATATCAATAAGGTGAAGGTGCTGAAGGGCCGTTTCATATCCGACCTCGACGAAAACAGCCATTTCTGCGTACTTGGAAACGGCGCGTACCAGAAACTTCAGGGGCTGGGAGCAGGCGACGTTATCGGCAGGACGATCAAGGTCAATGATCTCCTCTTTACGGTAATCGGGACGATGGACAGCTCAACCCCGGGAGGCATGAGGACATTCGACCCCAATCAGACCGTGTATATCCATATATCGACGGCCATGAGGGTGAAAAACCTCTGGGACATTACAAATATCACCGCGAGAGTGCGTCCCGGGGCGTCTCATCGCACCGCCCAGGCCGAGGTGAAGGAATTCTTCACAAAAAATGTGACCGCTAATGTCAAAATCAGCTCTCCGGAGGAAGTGATCGCCCAGATGGAAAAGCAGATGCAGATGTTTACGCTGCTTCTGGGCGCCATCGGCAGCATAGCGCTCATAGTCGGCGGGGTCGGCGTCATGAACGTGATGCTGGTATCAGTGACTGAAAGGCGGAAGGAGATAGGTATCCGCCGCGCCCTGGGTGCAAGGCAGAACGATATTATGGGCCAGTTTCTTATGGAGTCGATAATCCTTTCTATGATAGGGGGACTCTTCGGCATCCTGGTCGGGGTGGGAGGGTCCTATCTCGCCGCCTATTTTGCAAAGTGGCAGTTTGGGGTATCCTATATGGCGATCTTCCTTGGGGTAGGGGTGTCCTCGGTAGTCGGCATCTTTTTCGGATTTTATCCGGCGCGTCAGGCCTCCAGGCTGGACCCGATCGTCGCGCTCCGCTCCAACTGAGACCGTAAGCTGATGCGGATAAACTGACAAAATGGCCAGAAGGCGGACTTAATGATCTCCCGATATTTCAGGCTGAGAGAGCTCAACACCAGTATCAAACAGGAAGTCATCGCAGGGGCGACAACTTTTATTACCATGTCGTACATTGTTATTGTGAACCCCAAAATCCTTGAGGCGGCAGGGATCCCCTTTGGCGCCTCGATGACGGCCACGATCCTCACCGCCTTTGTCGGCACGCTGATGATGGGCCTGTACGCGAAAAGACCATTCGCCGTTGCGCCCTACATGGGGGAGAATGCGTTTGTCGCGTTTACGGTCGTTAAAGTGCTCGGATACAGCTGGCAGACCGCCCTCGGCGCGATCTTCATAAGCGGACTTCTCTTTGCGGTGCTCACCCTCCTTCGGATCCGGACCTGGCTGGTTAATTCGATCCCTGAGCAACTGAAGATCGCCTTCAGCGCCGGCATTGGACTTTTTCTTACCTTTATCGGTCTCAATGAAGCCGGCATAGTAAAGCTTGGTGTCCCGGGGGCCCCCGTTCATGTAGGCAACTTTACTGATAAAACCGTCATTCTTTCTGTCCTAGGGTTCATGATAATGGGCATATTGATGATACGGAAAGTGAAGGGGGCGATATTTATAGGGGTAATTTCAGTGACGTTAGCCGCTATTTTTACCGGCATGATAAAAATTTCCGGGGCGATAGTCGAACCCCCGCCCTCACTCGCTCCCGTATTTTCGAAACTCGATATAGCGGGGGCCATGAAATTTGAGGCCTTCCCGGTGATACTGACTATGCTGGTAATGATCTTCGTGGACACAATGGGCACACTAATCGGCCTTTCCTATAAGGCGGGGTTTCTCGATGACAGGGGTAACCTCCCGGAAATCGAAAAACCGATGCTCTGCGATTCCCTGTCCACAATGGCCGGAGCGGTCTTGGGCACGACGACCTCAGGGGCCTATATAGAGTCGGCAGCCGGGATCGAGGCGGGGGGCAGGTCCGGACTTACCTCCGTCGTCACCGCGTTTCTTTTTCTCAGCGCCCTTTTTTTCGGACCTGTCTTCGCCGCGGTGCCTCCTTATGCGTATGGCCCGGCGCTGGTCATCGTGGGGATGCTCATGCTTACTTCGATAAGAAAACTTGATTTCGATGACCTGACCGATCTTTTACCGGTGTTTACGATCATCGTCCTTATGAGCTTTACCTATAACATAGGGATAGGAATGACAGCGGGGTTCGTCCTTCATCCGTTAATTAAAACCCTGTCAGGGAGATGGAAAGAGGTGCCCGCGGGGCTCTGGTTCCTCGCGGGGCTCTCCCTTGTCTTTTTTTTCTTCTATCCGTATTAGCGCGGTTGTTGGAAATAGATTTTGATATTTGTGGTCAACTGAAACGGCAGGACGTATCGGGGGGTCTGTCAGTCGGTCTCTTCTTTGGCTACTGCCTCTAACTGCTCCCTGTTTTCCTTGCAGGAGATGCATAGGGTTGCCGCCGGCATTACATTCAGCCTCTTTTCGCTGATCTCTTCGCCGCACTCCTCACATATACCGTAGGTCCCTTCCCTGATCTTCCTCAGGGCCTCGTCAATTTCAAGCATCAGTCTCCGGTGGGCGTCGAGCCTCATGAGGTTGATGTCCTCGGAGATGTCCACTGTTGCCCAGTCCCCCTCATCCACCGCCGTATCGACAAGCTGCCTGTTTTCACCGCTTACGTATTTCGCTATTTCGTCTTTGGCCTCTTTTACTATCGCCTCTTTTTTCTTCAGAAGCGCTGTCTTGAGGTCCTGCATCCTGTCTCTTTCTGGTGGCATATTCTTTATAACGTTCCTCACTTTATTTTGAGGGGATGAACTCCCTTTTTTCTGGGTCTCTTTCTGTTTAAGCGGTGCGGTCCTGACTTCAGGGGATTTCCCGCTTATTTGCTTCGGGGCCGTCTTTGCGTCCGGCCCTGAAACGGGTTTTACCGTCTGGTTCTTTTTTCCCGAAACAGGGGGCTTTTTGGCCACAGTCTTTTTTGCCGGGGCGGGGGCAGATGTTTTCCTGTTCGCCTGCTTCGCTCCGGGCTGTTTCTTTAATGCCATTATTGCGTTTCTTCCTTCTTCGTTTCTTCCTTGAACGTCTCTATTATGCTTCTTACCTTGATGCCTGCCTGCTGGAGGGCCTTCTGTATATCAGGCAGCTTCGCGTCTTCAACCTTTAGCATGAAATTACTGTTCATCGCATTAAACCTCCATTATCTCTTTTTCTTTATGTTCAACTATCTCGTCGATCTTCTTGATGAACGCGTCCGTGATCTTCTGTATATCGTCGTGTTCCTTTTTGGCATCGTCTTCGCTCAGGTGTTTTTCCTTCTCGAGCTTTTTCAGCTCCTCGTTGGCGTCCCGCCGGATATTGCGGACGGCTATCTTGCCCTCCTCGGCCCTTTTTCTTACGACCTTTACAAGCTGTTTCCTCCGCTCTTCCGTGAGTGTCGGTATGTTTATCCTGATCATCTTGCCGTCATTCATGGGGGTAAGCCCAAGGTCGGACTTCATGATGGCCTTCTCGATCTCAGGGATTATCTTGTGCTCCCAGGGCTGGATGACGATCTGCCTCGGCTCAGGGACGCTCAGATTGGCGAGCTGCTGGATAGGGGTATGCGTTCCATAATAGTCTATGGCCAGACCATCCAGAAGGGCCAGGGAGGCCCTGCCTGTTCTGACGCTTGAAAACTCCTTTTTCAGCGCCTCTATGGCGCCGTTCATCCTGTCATTGAGCTTTTTTCTGTGTTCCTGGATCATTGGTCCCCCTAACAATAGTGCCTACTTTTCTGCCTTCAACCACCTTCCTTATGCTTCCTTTCCCCTTTAAATTAAATACCACAATAGGGAGGTTATTGTCCATACATAAAGATACCGCGGTGGAATCCATCACGCCAAGGCCCCTTTTGAGCACTTCCATATAGGTAAGTTCAGCAAACTTGGTGGCCTTGGGGTCTTTAACAGGGTCGGATGAATAGACACCGTCAACCTTGGTGCCTTTAAGTATTATGTCGGCGCCTATCTCCATCGCCCGGAGCGCAGCCGCGGTGTCCGTAGTAAAATAAGGGTTTCCGGTGCCGGCGGCGAAAATTACGATGCGGCCCTTTTCGAGGTGGCGGACGGCCTTGCGCCTTATATAGGGCTCGGCGAGCTCCCTCATCTCTATGGCGGACTGCACCCGTGTCGGCACGTTGTGTTTTTCGAGCGCATTTTGGAGGGCGAGGGCGTTTATTACCGTCGCCAGCATGCCCATATAGTCGGCGGACGCCCTCTCCATGCCTTCGAGGCTGGCCTGTACTCCCCTGAAGATATTGCCCCCGCCGATGACGACCGAAACCTGGATCCCGAGGGAGGCCACGTCTTTAAGCTCCCTGGCGAGGAAGTCCACGGTGCCGGCGTCTATGCCGTAGCCTTTGTCGCCCATAAGGGCTTCACCGCTTACCTTGACGAGTATGCGTGTATATTTGAGGCGCATGGTCATACTAGCAGCTCTTCGGTTCAGCCGGCTGGCCCTCCCCAAGCTGAAAGCGCACGAACCTTTCAAGAGAAATTTTTCCGCCCAGAGACTTGCCGGCCTCTGTAACAACATCCTTTATCTTTTTCTTGCCCTCGGGGTCCTTGACAAATATCTGATCAACAAGGCAGACATCGGAATAGAACTTCTCGACCTTTCCCTCAACAATCTTATCGAGCACATTGGCAGGCTTGCCCTCAACCTGCGCCCGGTATATATCCTTCTCGCGGGAAAGCACATCCTGGGGCACTGTTTCGCGGGACAAAAAGGTGGGGTTTGCGGCAGCCACATGCATCGCCACATCTTTAAGGAGGGTTTTCATTACTTCGCTTGAGGCATGCGCCGGCTGCTCACAGGAGGCCTCGACCATAACCCCTATCTTGTCCATATGAATATAGGAGCCGATTGCCGCAGTCTTGCCGGATATGTCAAACCTTTCAAAACGCCTGAAAACTATATTTTCACCCAGCTTGGCAATCTTTGCCTTGATCAGGTCCGAGATCTTCGGGTCATCGACGGCCGCGGCCGGAGTGGCCAGGAGATATGCGTTTATATCCGCGACAAGCCCGATAAAATCATCTGTTTTGGCCACAAAATCGGTCTCGCAGTTGACCTCGGACATCGCATAGACCGTGTCGGAGGCGGAAATGGTGATCAGGCCCTGCGACGCGCTGCGGGAGGCCTTTTTCGCTGCCGATGCAAGCCCCTTCTGCCTGAGGAGGTCGAGGGCCTTTTCGGTGTCGCCGCCGGCGTCGACCAGGGCCTTCTTGCATTCCATCATGCCGGCCCCTGTCTTTTCCCTCAAGTCTCTTACGACTTCAGCGGATATGGCCGTCATGCCGCCACCTCCGGGGCCGTCTCGGTCTGGGTCTTTTCCTCCATCTTCGCCGCGGCCTCGGCCTTGAGCTGGGCCTCCTTGGCTGTTGCCTCACGCCCCTCGATGACCGCGTTGGCAATCTTCGATGCAAGGAGCTTTATCGCCCTGATGGCGTCGTCGTTGCCGGGGATGACATGGTCCACTTCGTCGGGGTCGCAGTTTGTATCGACAACCGCCACGATGGGAATGGAGAGCTTACGCGCCTCGGCTATGCCGATCCTTTCCTTCTTGGGGTCGATAATGAAAATTACTCCGGGCAGTTCCTTCATGTCCTTGATGCCGGAGAGGTTTCTGTCGAGCTTGACCCGCTCTTTTTCGAGCGAGGCGGCCTCTCTTTTGGGGAGGAGCGCCATAGTGCCGTCAGTCTTCATCGCCTCGATTTTTTTAAGCCGTTCTATGCTCTTTTTGCAGGTAAGGAAGTTGGTGAGCATGCCGCCCAGCCAGCGCTGGTTGACATAATATGAGGATGACCGGTTGGCTTCTTCAGCCACGGCGTCCTGTGCCTGTTTCTTTGTCCCGACAAAAAGTACGCCCTGACCTGCTGCCGAGGCGCTTCTGACGAAGCTGTAGGCCTCCTCAAGACCTTTGAGGGTCTTCTGGAGGTCGATGATATAGATACCGTTTCTCTCGCCGAAGATATATTTCTTCATCTTCGGGTTCCAGCGCTTTACCTGGTGGCCGAAATGTACACCGGCCTCCAGCAATTCTTTCATCGATGCTACCATTGTGCTTCCTCCTATGGTTTTATCCTCCGCCTTTCCTGCCTAACCCTTATAAAGGACCACAAGGCAGTAATATTAGCCGGCGTGTGAATTTTTGACCCGTTAATACAGGTCTTTTGGGTTATAAAGATTAGCACAGCACCCTGTTTTTTTTCAAGGCCGGGGAGGGCGCCGCGCCTTATTTTGATTTGTTATGAGTGAGAAATCTTAAGGCAGAGATTTCTCCTGTCGTCGAAATAACAATGCTTCCTGAAAAAACTTTTTTAGGTTTCCGCGACAAAATCTAATTATCCGAAATCCCGAGTTTCTTGATCTTCCTGTAGAGAGTGGCCAGGTCGACCCCCAGTTCCTGCGAGGTGGCCTCTTTGTTCCAGTCGTTGACCCTGAGGGAGTCTTTTATTATCTTCTCCTCGTAATGGTCGAGCCTGTCTTTGAGGGTGACCAGACTTTTAAACCCCTGCTGGTCCCTGATCTTGTGCGGAAGGTCCTCAGGCATAATCCTGTCTGACCCGGCAAGGACCACGGCCCGCTCCATCACGTTTCTAAGCTCCCTGATATTGCCTGGCCACGAATAGCCATAAAGCAGTTCCATCGTCTCGTCCGCTATATCGATCACCTTTTTATTGTTTTCTTTGCTGAATTTCTCCGTGAAGTGCCGAGCCAGCGCTGCGATGTCCTCACGTCTTTCCCTAAGCGGAGGCACAGTCACTTCAATCACATTGAGCCTGTAGTAAAGGTCCTCCCTGAAGAGGCCTTTTTTGATCTGTTCTTCTATGTTCTTGTTTGTGGCCGCTATCAGCCGCACGTCGGCAAACGTGGCCTTTGTATCACCCACCGGCATCACCTCTCCTGATTCAAGCACCTTCAGGATCTTGGCCTGGAGCCCTATCGGCATGTCTCCTATTTCATCAAGAAAAAGGGTGCCCTGGTCCGCCATCGTGATGAGGCCCTTCTTGTCGGACGCGGCCCCTGTAAAGGCGCCCTTCCGATAGCCGAACAGTTCGCTCTCCAGCAGGTTCTCCGGGATCGCCGAACAGTTGATCGAGATAAACGGTTTGTCCTTTCTCTGGCTGTTACAGTGTACCACCTCCGCGATCACGCCTTTGCCCGTGCCGCTTTCGCCCAGTATGAGGATATTGCTTCTGGTGGGGATGACCTTCTCAAGCACCTCGAAGACCTTGTTGATCTGCGGGGAAACACCTATAAATTCCTTGCAGCCGAAATGCTGGCTCAACTGCTGCCTCAGCGCGATATTCTCCATCAGCACCTTCTTGTGCTCAAGGAGCCTTCTTACGGTCATCTTCACGTCTTCGTTTATGCCTTCCCTTGTCAGAAGGAATTCCAGCGCACGGCAGATGTCGCGTTCGTCATCGACGATCAGTATGTTATATGTTTTAGCTTTCATAATATGGCACTTATTACCATTAAAGATTAAACCACCTGATATTATACAATTATTTTATTGCCGTTAAACTTTCGTCCGCTTCATTATGTTGTTTTTTAGCACTTTTGTTTTCAAAAGCGCTCTGAATCCGGTTTATTTCAGCCTGCATGAACCCCGGTGACAGGTGCGTATAATGTCGAGTCATCCGGCCTGACTGATGCCCGAGTATCTTTTGCACTGTCCCTTCAGCGGCCCCGGCCATGATAGATAATGACGCAAAGGTATGTCTAAGACTATGAGTGCTGACTTTGCCAGTATGAATTCCCTGTATAAATTAGAGGCTCCCCCCTTAGTGCAGTTGGCATGTTATTTTGATATTCTCCTTTTTATTTCTCCGTGGTTCTCGCAAGAAATAAAAAACCAGATTATTTTTTTAGAGCCCTTGAAATGATTTCATAATACCTCGAATTAAAGTTCCTAAACACGCCACCAAAGGGTACAAACTGGTCTAACGGAGTATTCACATTGAAATTCTGCGGTTTTAAATCAGTATCGGAAAATAAAACAAAACATGATCTGTTTGCTTCATCGCCATAGATAGAGCTGTTAAAATTAACAATCCAGTCTTTACGGAAAGCTTCCTCTTCTAAAGAAAACGGCTCAAAACTGATAGCATAAATATCATCAAATAAATACTCTACGTTGTCGTCGAAACTAAATCGGCCACCTAATAATAGATGTTTATTTTTTTTGTAAGTCCCATTAATAATACTATTAACAACGCCACTGATAACTTTGCGATCATGTTCAATCCAAATGTTAATCCAAATTTTTAGGTTATTTATTTTTGATAAAAAAAGTATAGCTCGCTTTCTTTCTTGCTCGATTAGTTTCCTTTCATGCTCTACTAACCCCTTACCAAACTTGATCATTATGCTCTCCCATAGAAGTATTTATGATAATCAAAAGAATGGAACGTGCATAAGAATATCCGCAATTATAACCATATCCAACCATGGGCAGCCGACTGAAGCCGATTCATTCTCCCCCTCTTTTTTTCCTTAAATCCTATTCATCAAGAAGGCCAGCGAACGCAACCTTACCTGAAACTTTAGAAACAAAGACATATTGCCCGGCCCCGACACACGGTGATAATGATTCAACAAATATACAGTAATAGTCGTCAGAATTGCCCTGAATGTAGGCTCCGGCTGGTCTCTCACAAAAGGAAAGTCGGCCAGGTATTTGTTTTGCAAGATGCTTCGCTGCTATTTCTAAGGCCTTCTCTTTTGTTATTTCTTCCATATTCCTGAACCATTATACTTTATCTCAGAATTATTAAAAAGACCCGAGGACCCCTTTTCCTAATACTCCTAATCGTCCAGATACTTCACTAAGTGTTCCATCCCCTCCAGCCAGTCGTCCGGGTCTGGGACTTCCAGAGATATCCCCAGTGCAATGGGGTCATGCCTCATAGCCTTTTTACTCGAATAACTCTGAATGTGTCCCGGTTCTCTCAAAGACGCTCTCCCCGGCCTTCCGATTCACTTTATAGATAAGCAGTCAGAAGGGACCCCTACCCCTAAACTGACTTATTTATACACCTGGCCCCGGTAATCTATACTATGTACCTGTACAATCTTGGATGCAGTATCTATCTTCATTATCACTCTGATCTTGCCGAGCCTCAGACGGATAAATCCCGACCACTTGCCCTTTAGTCGTCTCATATCCAGGCCTGTAATAGGTACAATATTTTTGTCGAGTGAATCAAGAAGGGTATTGAGTGCAACCCTGATCTGCTGCTGTGTGTCCTGGTCCTGCTTGGAAAGGAATTTTAGAGTATCACGCTTGAAGTCTAACGTCCAAGCCATGACATACCGCTTACAAAGTCCCCGCTCTGGTCAATAGCCATGGCTTCCATTCCCTTCTGCTCTTCATCTGATACATAAGGGATAAGGTTCAGAGCGAGCGTCAACATTTCTTCCCGGATAACTTCCCTCATGATTTCCTTCAGCTCTTCCCTTTCAACGGCCTGCATAGTACACCTCCTGATGCCCTATTTTAACAGAGGGAAAAATATTATGTAGTTTTTTAACACTCTGTGATATCAGGGAACACCTCCCTATACCGCTATCTCAACCCTGATTTTTTCATATCGGACAATAGGCGTTGTCTTTTCGCGTCCGTTGGTCTTGCCCTTGGCAAGTTCTATCAGGCCCAAATCAGCAAGATACCTGACATCATCCGATACGTTTTTCAGGTTCCTTTCAAGCATCTTTGCCAGCGCATACAGTGATTCCGGGTGATTATCCTTGATGACCTTAAGAAGTCGCAGCCGTTCGGCTGTTATCGCCTTTCGCATAACATCAAGATTCTCGAAATAGACACCCGGCTTTCTCCTGCTTACCCGCTCCCCGCGCTCGATCCGGGCCATAACATCTCCTGTATCCTCTAAGACATCCCTGACGCTCTTTATCCCTATGGTCACATTCTTAACCTTCATAGTGTTCACCTCTCGATAAATGCCCCCGCCCGCATACTTAACCTTGTCATGGAGAATAAGCTCTGATTTCATATGGTAGTTATATCATACCCTATATACAAAGAATTATGTAGTTTTTATGTAGTTCACCTGATAATACCTGCTATCACCTGATGTTCAGAAAACTGCAGACCCGCATAAAATAACGCTGTGTGATATCAGGTGATACTGTGTGAAGGCCTTTAATGTCAGCGATTAGGCTATTGCATAAAACACAGGAACTGAAAACTAGAATCAACTGCGTTATCCGTAGAAGCGAGGTTAAACCCGCAAGAAACGCTAGCCCTGTTATTAGGCAGGCACTCTGTACCACATGAAAATTTGGTTGTATAAATATTACAAAGAGTGTCATAAGTACTCGCGGCAGTTACCTGGCAACTGATGGGAATGGCATCCGCAGCAAATGTCAGCAAATAGCCTCCGGTTCCGCCTGTATGTGTAACCGAAAATCCAGTCCCCGTGTAGATGGTTCCGTTACTTCCAACAGTGCCATATATCATTCTTGCGGCACTGTTTTGATATGTTCCGTCGGGAAATCTGAGCACACCTGATCCACCTATTTTGAGATCCCCGTTCACTTCAATCCCTGACTCCGCATAGGCCCCCGACGCTAAAACAATAAAAACAACAGTCAATATTGCTATCTTCGTAGTCATGCTATTACCTCCTAGCAGATATAACCATAAAAAATATTTTTATAATGTTGCCATAGGCCTAATAAAATGTCAACGGAAAAGTCAACTGATGTCAAGGCAAAATAGAAATGTCCGGTTTTATAGTTTACCTGGGCATGCTTAGCAGCATCTCCTGATACCCTATTTTAACAGAGGAAAAATATTATGTAGTTTTTTAGTACTTCACCTGATGATATACGGTATCACCGGATGTTCAGAAAACTGCAAACCCGCATAAAATAACACTGTGTGATATCAGGTGATGCTGTGTGAAGGCCTTTAATGTCAGCTTTCATAATATGGCAGCCTGATCCTGAAAATAGTCCCGCCCTCGGGCCTGTTTTCGACCAGGATGTCCCCCTGGTAACTTTTTATTATACTATAGCTTACCGCAAGCCCGAGCCCCGTGCCCATCTCCTTTGTCGTAAAAAAAGGGTCGAATATCTTTTCGAGATACTCTGTCGGGATGCCGCTGCCGGAATCCGTTACCGCTATCTCGATTTCGCTTTCCATCCTCTTCGCTTGTATATTCAGTTCACCTCCGCTGGGCATGGCGTCGGCCGCGTTCAAAATGATATTCATGAGCACCTGTATAAGCTGCGTCTCATCGGCCGCTACATGCGGCAGGCCCGGCGGGATATCTTTGCTGGTGCGGATGTGTTTCATGCGCTTGTCGTATTTGACCAGGTCCAGGGTCTGGTTGACGAGATTATCGACGTCATAATGCCTGAGGTCGGAGGCCCTGGTCTTTGTAAAACTCGACATCTGCCTCACGATATCGGCGATCCTGTTTATGTGTTTTGCTATGGTATCGAGGCTCTCCCTGGTAAACTCGTCGTGCTCCATCTCCCTCAGGATCTGCACATATGACGATATCGACGTCAGGGGGTTCCCTATCTCATGGGCCACTCCCGCGGAGATCCTCGCAAGCGCGGACAGCTTCTCGGAATTCATCATCCTTTCTTCCATCCTCTTCATCTCGGTTATGTCCTGGATCAGTATGAGCGTCCTGCCGTGGCCGGCGGGGGCGACGATGGGGGTCGAGGTGATCTGGAAATAGCCCTTTCTGTTTCCAAACTCGCGGTAGAGTACCTCCCGGAGCAGGCGGTTGTCGACGATCGCATTGTAAAGGGCGTCTCCGCCGTAAATATCCGACAGGGTAATCCCATCCTGTTCCTGCTTCCCTATCCAGTCCTGGATAGTCCTGTTGGCCCATACCGCGGTCTCTTTCCCCTTGTCGAAGACGCAGAGCCCGCCTTCGATGGCGCTTACGATCGCGTCCAGCTTTTCCTTCTCTCCCCTGAGCTCATCCGTCCTTGTGACCACCATCTCTTCGAGCCGCAGGGCGTACTCCTGGATCTTCGTCTTGAGCTTGACCTCCTCGGTGACATCACTGCTCGAAAGTATTATGCCTTCTATTTCGCCATGTATGACAAGCGGGTTGATGCTGATGTTCAGAAAAAGTGTCCTGTCTCCCTCATGAAAATGATAATTGCTTATCCTGTGGCTTAAGCCGTTTAGGCACCGGACAAGTATATTTTTCATGGATTCGAGGTCTTTGTCCCGGTCCATCGGAAAGACCTTGAAGAAGTCCTGCCCTACGATGTCCCGTTTGCTTGCGGCGCAGATCCGCTCCTGGGCTGAATTTATCATCTTTATTTTCATCTCCCTGTCAAGCACCATGATCTTCGACTCGGTGCTCTCCAGTATATTTTCGAGGTAGTCCTTCGTCTGCAGGATCTCTTTTTCGAGCTGCTGGTGGGTCTCCAGGTGCTTCGCCTTCTCCTCGGCCTTTATCCTCTGCCTGTTCATAGACACCACGGCAAAGGCAAACGCCAGGGTGGTAAGAAAGATCGATATGGCCAAAAGAGAATGAAGCTGCATGCTCTTTCTGATACTGAAGGTGACCTCCGAATATGGCATCGAAACACATATTATCCATGACATATGGGAAACCTTCGCGCGGGCAAAAGCGATGATCTTGTCCTCTCCCCTGGGGGCTATATAAGAGCTGAATCCCTTCTCGTCGCTGCCCAGGATCTTCTTTTCGAGGTCGAACGACTTGTGGCAGTCGAAACAGGTCTTGTCGGCCCTGTAGATGTTCTTGCCGACCATGCTGGTTTCGGTAGGATGATACAGGAGCGTCCCGTTTCCGTTCATCATCCAGGCGTAGCCGCGGCTGCCGGTCCTGATCGGCTCCAGGAATTTACGGCTGATGGAGTCGAGAGGTATATCGATCATGATGTAGCCTTTTGCCGTGCCCCCTTTTTTGGCGGCCGGCGTCATCAGCACGAGTTTCCGTCCCTCCTCTACCATATCGTGAAACTGGACTTCGCCGGGCCGCACAAGTTTGGCGAGTTCGAGATGTTCCTCGTCGTCGGCGTCAGATTTCATGCCGGACGAATTAAACAGAACACTGCCGCTATTGTCGAATATTTTAAGCACGATCCCCTCGTCCTCGTCGATCTCCGAGAAGGTGTCTTTTACGAAAATATCTATACCCCTTTTCTCCAGTCCCCTGGCCGAAAGAAGGCGGGCAAACCTTATCGTTTCGTCTTCAAGGTGCTCGATCTCATCGCTGATACTTTTTGCTACCGACCGCGCGATCAGCTGCTTTTCGCGGCTGAACTGCTCGGCCATCTCCCCCTGGTAACTCTGCTGAAAGAAGATATTCAGGGTTATGATCACGGACACCACAAAAATAATCAGCCCGAACAATACGATATTAGTGCGCATATGATGCCTGCATGTAAGGATACCTTATGATTTCAATGATTCCCATCCGTTAATGATACCAGATGACAAGGGGTAAATTGAAAGATAGGACGGATAACATACAACTATGCCGCAAGATGCAGAAGCCCCCTGAAGCAAAGCTTCAGGGGGCTTCTAATAAATACTATAGAAGTGTTCTGTTTATTCTTCCACTTCCGGTGTCGCAAAAAGCGGTTTCAGTTCGCGTTTTACAAAGGTATTCTTATATTTGGCCATGCCCGTGCCTGCCGGTATGACCCTGCCCATAATCACATTCTCCTTGAGGCCCCTCAGCTCGTCAATGGACCCGTTTATCGCGGCCTCGGTCAGAACACGGGTCGTCTCCTGGAAGGATGCGGCAGAGACAAAGCTGTCGGTAGTAAGAGATGCCTTGGTAATTCCCAGAAGAAGCGGCCTGCCCTGAGCAGGGACCCCGCCCTCGGCCTTGGCCCTGGCATTTTCTTCCTGGAAAACCGCACGGTCGACCTGTTCTCCCATCAGGAACGTGGTATCTCCGGACTCTTCTATCCGGACCTTCCTCATCATCTGCCTTACAATCACCTCGATGTGCTTGTCATTGATCGAGACACCCTGAAGCCTGTAAACCTTCTGGACCTCGTCGACCAGATAGCTCTGGAGTTCTTTCGGCCCCAGTATATCAAGGATGCTGTGGGGGTTGACCGCGCCGTCCATAAGAGGCTCGCCGGCCTTGACCCAGTCGCCTTCATGCACACTCACGTGCTTGCCCTTTGGTATGTCATATTCCTTGCTGGTCTCGCCGCCTTTAACTACAACCACTCTCTTGCCCTTCTGCGCTGCCTTGAACTCGATGATACCGTCTATTTCAGAGACAAGCGCCTGTTCCTTGGGCTTCCTCGCCTCGAACAGCTCGGCGACCCTCGGCAGACCTCCCGTAATGTCTTTCGTCTTTGTGGTCTCCCTCGGGATCTTGGCCAGTATGTCTCCGGGGAAAACGACATCGTTTTTATCTACAAGTATATGGACCCCGGAAGGCAGCAGATAACTTGCCGGGTTGTTGGTGCCCGGGAGCTTAAGTGTTGCCTTGCCGTGCTCGTCCTTTATCGAGAGCCTTGGCCTCATGTTCGAGGAATACTCGATAATGACCTTGTGCGACAGTCCGGTAGTCTCGTCAACTTCCTCCTTGACCGTGACACCTTCTATGATGTCACCGAGGGCAATCTTGCCGCCGATCTCCGTGAGGATTGGCGTAGAGTAAGGGTCCCATTCGACAAGACGCTGTCCTGTCTCGACCTTCTTTCCTTCATCAACGAGGAGCTTGGCGCCGTACACGACCGAGTATTTTTCCCGGTCACGGCCCTTGGAATCGGTTATGGCGATACTGCCGTTTCTGTTCATAACGACGAGCACACCTTCCCTGTTTCTGACTGTGTTGATATTGACAAACTTGATAGTACCGCCATGTTTGGCCTCAAGGACCGTCTGCTCGACAACCTTCGACGCCGTGCCGCCGATATGGAACGTCCTCATCGTAAGCTGGGTGCCGGGTTCGCCGATTGACTGGGCCGCGATGATGCCGACGGATTCACCGATCTCTATCGCCTCGCCGCGACCGAGGTCCCTGCCATAGCATCTGGCGCATACCCCGAACTTCGACTGGCAGGTGAGGACCGATCTGATCTTGATCTTGTCTATTCCTGACTCAATGACCTTATCTTTTATCTCCTCGTCGATCTCCTGGTGTCTCCTGACGAGGACTTCTTTCGTCTCGGGGTCTTTTATGTCGTCGCTTACAAACCTTCCCAGGATCCTCTCCTCAAGCGGCTGGATTATTTCGCCGCCCTCTATGAGTGAAACCACCGTAATGCCGTCTCTTGTGCCGCAGTCTTCCTCGGTAATAAGGACATCCTGGGCAACATCGACAAGCCTCCTGGTGAGGTATCCGGAGTTTGCGGTCTTAAGCGCAGTGTCGGCGAGTCCCTTTCTGGCTCCGTGTGTCGATATGAAGTACTGAAGCGGGGTCAACCCTTCCCTGAAGTTAGCGGTAATGGGGGTCTCGATGATCTCGCCCGAGGGCTTGGCCATAAGACCTCTCATGCCGGCGAGCTGCCTTATCTGGGCGGCGCTTCCTCTTGCTCCGGAGTCCGCCATCATGAAGATGCTGTTAAACGATCTCTTCTCTTTCAGTTCTTCCTCGGTCGAGACTTTCTCGTCTTCAGCCCCGAGTTCCTTCATCATCTCATCCGCTATGCGCTCGGTCACGTTGGCCCATATATCGATGACCTTGTTGTAGCGCTCTCCCTGGGTTATGAGACCGTCGGAGTACTGTTTCTGGACCTCCATCACGTCCTGCTCCGCGCTATGGATCATCTCAGGTTTTTTGGACGGTATATGCATGTCGGCCATGCAAATGGAGATGCCCGACTTGGTGGCATAATGGAAGCCGAGTTTTTCGAGGTTGTCAAGAAAAACAACGGTCTTTCTCTTGCCGGCCTTTTTGTAGGAGAACTCTATAATCTTCGAGAGTTCCTTCTTTGTCATGTCCTTGTTGATCATGTCAAAGGTTATCTCCGGGGGGACTATCTCATGGAATATTATCCTTCCGGTAGTCGTGTCCACAAACTCGCCGTTCATCCTGACCTTTATGCGGGCGTGTTCGCTCAGCTGACCCGAGTCATAGGCGACCCTTACGTCGGCAGGGTCCGAAAACATCTTGCCTTCCCCGAGCACGCCGCTTCTTTCCTTCATCAGGTAGTAAATTCCAAGGACCATGTCCTGGGTCGGCACTAAAATGGGCTTGCCGTTGGCAGGGGAAAGCACGTTATTTACCGACATCATCAGCACCCTTGCCTCTATCTGCGCCTCTATAGAAAGCGGCACATGGACGGCCATCTGGTCGCCGTCAAAGTCTGCGTTAAAAGCCGTACAGACCAGGGGATGCAGTTTTATCGCCTTGCCCTCCACGAGGACGGGATCAAACGCCTGTATGCCCAGACGGTGAAGCGTAGGGGCCCTGTTTAACATGACCGGGGTCTCCCGGATCACCTCTTCAAGCGCGTCCCATACTTCCGAGGTCTCTTTCTCCACGAGTTTCTTCGCGGCCTTTATGGTGGTGGCATGCCCCTTTTCCTCAAGCTTGCTGAATATGAAAGGCTTAAAGAGCTCCAGGGCCATCCTCTTTGGAAGACCGCACTGGTGAAGCTTGAGTTCGGGACCGACGACGATAACGGACCTTCCGGAGTAGTCGACCCTTTTGCCAAGAAGGTTCTGCCTGAACCGGCCCTGCTTCCCTTTTATCATGTCGCTAAGGGACTTAAGCGGCCTCTTGGTGGCGGTCTTAAGCACCTTTGATCTTCTGCCGTTGTCAAAAAGCGCGTCAACCGCTTCCTGGAGCATCCTCTTTTCGTTTTTGATGATAACGCTGGGGGCCTTAAGCTCAACCAGTCTTTTTAACCTGTTGTTCCTGTTGATGACCCTCCGGTAGAGGTCATTGAGATCGGACGTCGCAAACCGTCCGCCCTCAAGCGGCACCAAAGGCCTGAGGTCAGGGGGCAGGACAGGGATGACATCCATTATCATCCACTCCGGCTTATTGGCCGACTTCCTGAAGGCCTCTACGACCTTCAGCCTTTTTGTAAGCTTCTTCTTGACCCCAATCGAGGCCGCCTCTTTTATTTTTATCTTAAGGTCTTTTGCGAGGGCCTCGAGGTCGATCACCTTCAGAAGTTCCCTGATGGCCTCGGCGCCCATGCCGGCCTTGAACTTGCTCCCGTATTCGGAAAGCTTCTTTTTGTACTCTTCATCGCCGAGGATCTCCCGCGCCTTCATCGGCGTCTCCCCGGGGTCGATAACAATATAACTCTCAAAATAGAGGACTTTCTCGAGGTTCCTCATGGTCATGTCAAGGAGCGTGCCGATACGGCTCGGGACCCCCTTAAGAAACCATATATGCGCTACAGGGGTCGCAAGCTCGATATGTCCGAGTCTTTCGCGTCTGACCTTCGACTGGATGACCTCGACTCCGCACTTGTCGCAGACTATCCCCCTGTGTTTCATCCTTTTATATTTACCGCAGATACATTCCCAGTCTTTTATGGGGCCGAATATCTTGGCGCAGAAAAGCCCGTCCCTCTCAGGCTTGAAAGTACGGTAGTTGATCGTCTCGGGCTTTTTGACCTCGCCGTACGACCATTCCCTGATCCTGTCGGGAGAGGCCAGCTTGATCCTTATCGCCTCGAAGTCCGTAGGATTTTTAGGTTTCTGAAAAATGGCGTATATGTCTTCTGCCATCTATTCCCCCTTTTTCTTTTTCTCCAGAAGCTCTACGTCAAGTCCGAGACTCTGGAGTTCTTTTATTAATACGTGGAAAGATTCGGGGACGCCGGGCTCCAGCGTGGCATCTCCTTTAACGATGGCCTCATACATCCTGGCCCTTCCGGTAACGTCATCGCTTTTGACTGTAAGGAATTCCTGGAGCGTATATGCAGCGCCGTAGCCTTCGAGTGCCCAGACTTCCATCTCTCCCAGCCTCTGTCCGCCGAACTGGGCCTTTCCTCCAAGGGGCTGCTGGGTCACCAGCGAATATGGCCCGATCGACCTGGCGTGGATCTTGTCATCGACCAGATGGTGGAGCTTAAGCATATAGGTATATCCGATTGTAACCGGCCTCTCGAACATCTCGCCCGTCTTGCCGTCACGAAGCTCCACCTGCCCCGGCATCGGCTTTTCGCGGTCCTTCTTTTCGACCGGCTCCATCAGCCTCGTATCAATGCCCTGTACCCTGACAGGCATGTTGGCTTCCTCGAGCATCTTTCTGATCTCAGACTCTTTGGCGCCCTCAAAAACAGGGGTAGCGACATGCAGCCCCAGCATTTTAGAAGCCAGCCCGAGATGGGTCTCGAGTATCTGCCCTACGTTCATACGGGAAGGGACACCCAGGGGGTTCAGCACAACATCCACCGGCGTGCCATCAGGCAGAAAAGGCATATCTTCTTCAGGCATTACAGTCGCGACAACGCCTTTGTTGCCGTGACGGCCGGCCATCTTGTCCCCGATCTGGACCTTCCGCTTCATGGCTATATAGACCTTGATGAGCTTGTTCACCCCGGGAGGCAGTTCGTCGCCCTTCCTGACCCGCTCGACCTTCTCATCGTACTTCGCCTCAAGCACCTTTATGGAGTGATTGGCGTCAGAGTTGACCTGTTCGATCTTTTCCTGCAGATCGGCCTTGTCGACCTTGATCCTTATAAGGTGTTCGTCCTTGACGCTCTCTAGGTGTTTTTCGTTTATCAGCTTGCCCTTTGAGAAGATAAACTCCTTCGTCTTTGGATGCCTCACGTCTTCGGCAGCGCGCTGGCCCGCAAGCAGTGACCTGATCTTCTTGAACTTCTCTTCCTTGATCACCTTGATCTCTTCTTCAAGGTCCCTCTGGAGCCGCTGTATATCATCGTCTTCTATGCTCTTTGCGCGGACGTCCTTTGCTATCCCCTTCCGGGAGAAGATCCTCGCGTCGACCACCGTGCCCTCGATACCCGGGGGAACGTAAAGACAGCTCTCTTTTACCTCCTCGGCCTTTTCACCGAAGATGGCCCTGAGCAGCTTTTCTTCAGGGGTCAGCTGGGTCTCGCCCTTGGGCGTGACCTTTCCGACCAGGATATCTCCCGGCTTGACTTCGGCGCCGATCCTTATAATGCCGCTTTCGTCCAGGTCTTTGAGGGCCTCTTCTCCAAAGTTTGGAATGTCCCTGGTTATCTCCTCAGACCCGAGCTTTGTCTCTCTCGCCTCGACCTCGAACTCTTCTATATGCACGGAAGTGTATATGTCTTCCTTCACAAGCCTTTCGCTCAAGAGTATCGCGTCCTCGAAGTTATACCCGCCCCACGGCATGAAGGCCACGAGCACGTTCTGCCCGAGGGCGAGATCACCGAGGTCCGTTGACTGGCCGTCCGCCAAAATGTCTCCCTTTTCAACCATATCGCCGACATTTACGATCGGTCTCTGGTTAATGCAGGTCGCCTGGTTGGACCTCTGGAACTTTATCAGACTATAGATATCGACACCGGTTTCCTCACCCGTGACCCTGACGACGATCCTGGATGCGTCGACGCTCTCGACCCTGCCTTCCCTTTTGGCAACGACAAGCGCGCCGGAGTCCCTGGCGGCAACATACTCCATGCCTGTACCGACTATCGGGGCGCTCGGCTTCAGAAGCGGCACGGCCTGCCTCTGCATGTTAGAACCCATAAGGGCCCTGTTTGCGTCGTCGTTTTCGAGAAACGGGATAAGCGCGGCGGATATACCTACTACCTGTTTGGGTGACACGTCCATATACTGAACTTCCTGTGGCGTCACCATTCTGAAGTCACCGCCCTGCCTGGTGGAGACGGATTCTCCTATCAGGTTCCCTTTTTTATCGACAGCGGAGGTTGCCTCCGCAATCATGTATTTTTCACCGTCAATCGCCGAAAAGAAATCGACCTTCTGCGTTACCCTGCCGTTTTCGATCTTCCTGTAGGGCGCCTCGATGAACCCGTAGTCGTTCACCCTCGCGTATGAAGCAAGCGAGGTGATAAGACCGATGTTCGGGCCTTCAGGTGTCTCGATCGGGCATATCCGCCCGTAATGTGTCGGATGGACGTCCCTGACCTCGAACCCTGCCCTTTCCCTGGTCAGACCGCCGGGACCGAGTGCGGAGAGTCTCCTCTTGTGGGTGATCTCCGAAAGGAGGTTCGTCTGGTCCATAAACTGGCTCAGCTGACTCGAACCGAAAAATTCCTTTATCGCCGCCATAACCGGCTTGGAGTTTATGAGGTCGTGGGGCATCGCGGTCTCAAGTTCGGTCAGGGTCATCTTTTCCTTGATGGCCCGCTCCATTCTTACCAGCCCTATCCTGAACTGGTTTTCGAGGAGTTCGCCGATTCCCCGGATCCTTCTGTTGCCGAGATGGTCGATGTCGTCAACCTCTCCCTTGCCGGTCCTCAGGCTCAGAATATACCTGACTATCTCGACGATGTCCTTGTCCGTGAGGACCTTGGTCTCAAGACCGACATCGAGTCCGAGTCTTTTGTTAAGTTTCAACCTGCCGACGGGCGAAAGGTCGTAGCGTTTAGGGTCAAAAAAGAGCCCGTTAAACAGATCTCTCGCAGCCCTTATCGTAGGCGGCTCACCAGGCCTCAGCTTCTTGTAAATCTCGATAAGCGCCTCTTCCTGGTTATGGACCTTGTCAGTAAGAAGTGTGTCCCTGAGGGACGAGAGATAATGCACGTTGTCTATAAAAAGCAGGTTCAGTCTGTCCATCTTGGTCGCAAGGACCTTGTTGAACGCCTCTTCGCCAAGCACCTCATTGCCCTCAAGTATTATTTCGCCCGTCGTGGGATCTACGATATCCTTAAGCGTGATCCTGCCGACTATCTCTTCCTTGGTGATGGGGATCGTCTTTATCCCGGCCGCCTCCATCTTCTTGAGCGCGCCCTTGGTGATCTTGCTGCCTTCCTTGACGATCACCTCTTTGCCGTCGGAAGACATGATATTTTTTGAAGACTTCTGACCTGCCAGCACACTGCTGATCTCTATGGAAAAATCCCTGCTTCCCTTTATCACAATGGTGTCCACCGGATAAAATGTCTTAAGGAGGTCCTCATTGGAATATCCGAGGGCCTTAAGAACGATAGTCGCGGGGAGCTTCTTGCGCCTGTCGATCCTCACATAAAGGATATCTTTCGCGTCAAATTCAAAATCCAGCCAGGAACCGCGGGACGGGATTACCCTTGCGGAATAAAGCAGCCGGCCGCTTGCGTGCGTCTTTCCTTTGTCATGGCTGAAGAAAACACCGGGAGAGCGATGGAGCTGACTAACGACAACCCGCTCGGTCCCGTTTATAATAAATGTCCCCGTATCCGTCATTAAAGGCATCTCGCCGATATATACTTCCTGTTCCTTGGCCTCCTTGAGCTTCTTTTTGCCGGCCGTATCGATCTCGAACAGGTTCAGCCTTACTTTCGTCTTTATTGGCGCGGCAAAGGTCGTGCCCTTCTGCAGGCACTCCCTGACACTATATTTGGGTTCTCCGACCGTATATCCTATAATCTCTATTTCGGCCGTTTCATTGTAGTCCGAAATCGGGAATACACTAAGCAGGGCCGCCTGAAGCCCGGTGTCCTCCCTCTTGTCCAGAGGCACATCTTTCTGCAGAAATTTGTCGTACGACCGTTTCTGTATCTCGATAAGGTTCGGCACCTCAAGGAACTGAGGCACTTTTCCAAAACTTTTTCTTTCTCTAAGCACCCTTGCCATATATCTCCTTCCCCGATAAATGATGCGGGAAAACAGAAAACCGGAGACAGGAAGCCGGTGCTCCCTGTCTCCGTTTCCCCGTTAAAATTAGGAAAACTATTTAATCTCTACAATCGCTCCCTGCTCTTCAAGCTTCGCCTTCATCGAGGCGGACTCTTCCTTGGATACTCCGGTTTTGACCGGCTTTGGAGCGCCGTCAACCAGGTCCTTGGCCTCCTTGAGTCCGAGACCGGTAAGTTCTCTGACGACCTTGATCACCTGTATCTTCTTGTCTCCCGCGCCTGAGAGTATGACATCGAAGCTGGTCTTCTCTTCAGCTACAGCGGCAGCAGCGGCGGGCGCAGCGGCGGCCACCGCCATAGGTGCGGCTGCGGTCACGCCGTATCTCTCCTCAAACTCCTTTATGAACTTTGACATGTCCAGAATGGTCATGTTATCGATAAATTCAAAAACCTGTTCCTTTGTGACAGACATTATAAAAACCTCCTTGGTTTAACTCTGTTTTATTTTTTAGTTGCTTTTCTTGCTGTTAAGGGCCGTGGCGGCGTATGCAAAGCTTGTGACCGTTGCCACCAGAGCGCCTGCCATCTTCGAAAGCGGTGCCTGGAATGCGCCGGCCATCATCGAAAGAAGAATCTCCCTTGACGGAAGTTCGGCGATCTCCTTGACCTCTTTCGCCCCGCAGAACCTGCCCTCGACAACGGCGCCTTTGACTTTCAGCTTTTCATTGCCTTTTGAAAATTCGAGGATCTTCTTTACGACCAAAACAGGATCGTCATAGCCTATCGCCATGCCTACCGGTCCTTTAAAATGCTCTTCCGCCACGGCGACACCGGTGTCCCTGGACGCGATCCTGGCAAGTGTATTTTTAACAATACCGTAATCGAGAGACGACTTTTTAAGCAGGATTCTGAGCTGGGTGAGTTCAGCGACGGTCATACCCTTGTAGTCCGTAAATACAACCGCTTTTGCCTTCGAGAATTTGTCCTTAAGGTCAGCTATTTGTACTGCCTTTTCTTGCTTGTTCAGTTTAGACCTCCTTTCCCAGAGACACTGCAGAGAAAATATGAAGCGGAAAATGCGAAACTATGAAAAAACCCGCATATCTTGCTCCCTGTTTTACTGCCTGATCTTAGCCTCGGCAGGCATGGTCTTAAATTGCTTATGACCAAATTAAGTTTACCGCCTGCTGTCTCTGACTAATATGTAACGGACATAATGTCCGGTTATAAAAAACTGTTTTATTTTAAAGAACTGAACTGATATCGACCTTCAGGCCGGGGCCCATGGTCGATGATATATAAAGTTTCTTCATGTACTTCCCTTTGCTGGTTGCCGGCTTCGCCTTGTTAACGGAGTCGATTATCGTTTTGGCGTTATCGACCAGCTTCTGCTTGTCGAAAGACACCTTTCCGATAGGGACATGCACCACCCCGGCCTTTTCAGTCTTAAACTCCACCTTGCCGGACTTGATGTCCTTTACGGCCTTGGCGACGTCGAAGGTGACTGTGCCAAGTTTCGGATTGGGCATGAGACCTCTCGGGCCTAGCACCTTGCCGAGTTTTCCGACCACACCCATGATATCAGGCGTTGCCACTACCTTATCGAAATCGAACCACCCTTTCGTGATCTTTTCGACAAGATCGTCGGCGCCGACATAGTCAGCCCCTGCGTCCGTGGCCTCTTTCTCCTTCTCGCCCTTTGCAAAGACAAGCACCCTTACGGTCTTGCCGGTCCCATGGGGGAGCACAACCGTACCCCTCACCATCTGGTCCGATTTCCTCGGGTCGACCCCGAGATTAAAGGCCAGGTCGACCGTCTCATCGAATTTGGCAAACGCCGACTCTTTTACAAGCGTTACCGCCTCATCGATGGAATATTCCTTCTCCCTGTCAACCTTTTCACTGGCTGCATTTATCTTCTTGCCCATTTGAACCTCCGGATTAGTCGCTGATCTCAACGCCCATGCTTCTGGCGGTCCCGGCGATTATCCTCATCGCCTCGTCCGCAGAATACGCGTTAAGGTCTGGCAGTTTTGTCTGTGCTATCTCTCTTACCTGCGCCGAAGTAAGCTTACCCACTTTTTCCTTGTTCGGCGTGCTGGAACCCTTTATGATGCCTGCCGCCTTCTTGATAAGCTCAGATGCCGGCGGGGTCTTTGTTATGAATGTAAAGGTCCGGTCGGCATAAATAGTCATTACAATCGGGATGATTGTATCGCCCATGCTCTGGGTCTGCGCGTTAAATGCCTTGCAGAACTCCATTATGTTAACTCCGTGGGGACCAAGGGCCGGTCCGACCGGGGGCGCCGGCGTCGCCTTGCCTGCGGATATCTGAAGCTTGACCTGTCCAACTACCTGTTTCTTACCCATCTTTTTATTCCTCCTGCTTTTCTATCCTGTAAAGACTAATTTTTCTCGATCTGGAAAAAATTGAGTTCAACAGGTGTCTGCCTGCCGAAAATGCTTACCATAACGCGCAGCCTTCCATGGTCCATGTCAACGTCATCGACAAAGCCGTTAAAGTTGCTGAAAGGACCGTCTATAATCCTGACATTGTCACCCTTCTGGAACTGCGTTTTGACCTGCTGGACAGGACCCTTTTCGAGCTGCTGGGCGATGATGTCGACCTCTTCCAGAGGGATCGGCACCGGGTGCTTGCCCCCGACAAAACCGGTCACCCGCGGGATGCTTTTTATCAGGTGCCAGGTCTCGTCATCCATCTCCATCTCGACCAGGATATACCCGGGATAGAACTTCTTGTCGCTGACCTTCTTTTTCCCGGCCTTCAGCTCCACTACCCTTTCCGTAGGTATAAGGATATTGGTGATCCTGTCCTTTATTCCAAGGACATTCACCTTCTCTTCAATGGAGATCCTTACCTTTTCCTCGAACCCTGAATATGTATGAACAACATACCAATTTTTTGTCATCATCTTACCTTAGCGCCACTCCGACAAGCTTGGCGAGACCGAGGTCAACCACCCCAAGGAACACCGATATGACAACGACGGTGATGATCACAATCCATGTCGAACCGATCAGTTCATCCCTGTTCGGATAGACTACCTTGTGGGTCTCCACTTTAACTTCCCTGAAAAACTGCTTTATCTTCTCTATCATTCGCGGCCCTCTTTCATACTGGCAGGCCAGGAGGGATTTGAACCCCCATCCCTCGGATTTGGAGTCCGATGCTCTAGCCGTTAGAGCTACTGGCCTGTATTAAAATATTTCGTAAATCGTGAAATGTGAAAAGTTAATAAACAGACCCTGAACTGCGGAGCCTCACTATTTACCCTTCACCTTTCCCCTTGTTATGCCTTTGTTTCCTTGTGCGCCGTGTGCTGCCTGCAATGCCTGCAATACTTTTTCCTCTGCAGCTTGTCGGACCTCGACCACGACGCCTGCGCCGACGGTCCTGCCGCCTTCCCTGATCGCAAACCTGAGTTCCTTCTCCATCGCTATCGGTGATATAAGCTCCACCGTCATGCTTACGTTGTCTCCGGGCATCACCATCTCGACCCCTTCAGGCAGCTCAGCCACCCCGGTCACATCCGTCGTCCTGAAGTAAAACTGCGGACGGTATCCCTTGAAAAACGGTGTGTGCCTGCCGCCCTCTTCCTTCGTCAATATATACGCCTCTGCCTTGAACTTCGTATGCGGCGTTATGCTCCCGGGCTTCGCCAAAACCTGCCCGCGCTCAACGTCCTCTTTCCCTATGCCCCTAAGCAGCACTCCCACGTTGTCTCCGGCCCGCCCCTCATCCAGCAGCTTCCGGAACATCTCTACTCCCGTAGCTACAGTCTTCTTCGTGGCGCCAAGACCCACTATCTCCACTTCCTCGCCGACCTTAACTATACCTCTTTCCACCCTGCCCGTCACAACCGTGCCACGGCCGGAGATCGAAAATACGTCCTCTATCGGCATCAAAAACGGCTTGTCTATAGGACGCTCAGGCGTCGGTATATAACTGTCCACCGCCGCCATAAGCTCATGTATACACTTGTAATCCTCCGCCTTAGGGTCCGTAGCAGTACTCTCGGACACCTTAAGCGCGCTCCCCTTCACTATCGGGATCTTGTCCCCGGGGAACTGGTACTTCGAAAGCAGCTCCCTCACCTCAAGCTCTACCAGGTCCAGAAGCTCAGGGTCGTCCACCATATCAGTTTTGTTCATGAACACTACGATATACGGGACCCCGACCTGCCTCGCAAGAAGGATATGCTCCCTCGTCTGAGGCATCGGGCCGTCAGCTGCGCTCACCACAAGAATAGCTCCGTCCATCTGCGCGGCCCCCGTGATCATGTTCTTGACATAGTCAGCATGACCAGGACAGTCAACATGCGCGTAATGACGGTTGTTCGTCTCATACTCAACATGCGCCGTCGCTATCGTTATCCCCCTGGCCTTCTCCTCAGGCGCGTTATCTATCGAGTCATATGCGCGGTACGTCGCCTGACCCGTCATAGCCAGCACCTTCGTGATCGCCGCCGTCAACGTCGTCTTCCCATGGTCTACGTGCCCTATCGTTCCTATGTTGCAATGGGGCTTCGTCCTCTCAAATTTTGCCTTTGCCATCTTGTCACCTTCCTTACTGGTTTCAGTTCTTAATTTCTAAAAAACCGATAACTGTATAATTAAATTATTCGCCCTTTACCTTTGCGATGATACCTTCAGCAATACTCTTTGGGACCTCTTCATAGTTCGCAAACTGCATGGTATAGGTCGCCCTGCCCTGGGTCTTCGACCTCAGGTCGGTAGCATACCCGAACATCTCCGAAAGAGCAACCTGCGCCCTGATGACCTGCGCCTTACCTCTCTTTTCCATGCTCTGTATCTTGCCCCTTCTCGAATTCAGATCACCGATGACATCTCCCATATAATCCTCAGGGGTAACGACTTCGACATTCATGATCGGTTCGAGTATAACGGGTTTTGCCTTTCTTGCTGCTTCCTTGAAGGCCATCGATCCGGCTATCTTGAAGGCCATTTCCGAAGAGTCGACTTCGTGGTATGAACCATCATATAATATGGCCTTGACATCCACGACGGGATAGCCGGCAAGGATACCGTTTTCCGTCGCTTCCTTGATGCCTTTTTCAACAGCGTTGAAGTACTCCCTGGGGACCGAGCCGCCGACGACCTTGCTCTCGAACTGAAAGCCGCTGCCGGGCTCAAGAGGAAGGAGCTCTATATATACGTGACCATACTGACCGCGACCGCCGCTCTGCCTGACAAACTTTCCTTCGGCCTTCGTCGCGGACCTTACGGTCTCCCTGAAGGCGACCTGAGGCTTGCCGACATTAGCGCCGACCTTGAACTCCCTCAGAAGCCTGTCAACGATGATCTCAAGGTGGAGCTCGCCCATGCCGGATATGATGGTCTGACCGGTCTCTTCGTTAGTCGTGACCCTGAAGGAGGGGTCCTCCTGTGTCAGCTTGCCCAGTGACTGTGAAAGCTTTTCCTGGTCGGCCTTGGTTTTGGGCTCAATGGCGACCGATATAACCGGCTCCGGGAAGTCCATCGCCTCAAGTATTACCGGGTTTTTTTCATCACAAAGCGTATCGCCGGTGAGAGTGCTCTTTAAACCTACAGCTGCCGCTATATCCCCGGCGGCCACTTCCTTGATGTCTTCCCTTTTATTGGCATGCATCTTAAGGAGCCGGCCGACACGCTCTTTTGTGTCCTTCGTGGAATTATAGATATATGAACCGGCGGTCATGACTCCTGAGTACACCCTTATAAACGCCAGCTGGCCGACAAAGGGGTCAGTCATGATCTTAAACGCATAAGCGGAGAAAGGCTCGCTGTTTTCCGCCTTCCTCATGACTTCTTTCCCGGTATTGGGATCTGTGCCTGTAACTGCCGGTATGTCGAGAGGCGACGGCAGGTAATCCACAACGGCATCGAGAAGCTGCTGCACGCCCTTATTCTTAAAGGCCGTACCGCAAATTACAGGGGTAAGCTTCATCTCGATAGTGCCCTTTCTGAGGGCAGCCTTTATTTCATCAACGGAAATCTCCTCGCCGCCGAGGAATTTCTCCATGACCTTTTCGTCAACGTCCGAGATCGCCTCTATCATCTTTTCGCGGTACTCTGCGGCAATCGCCTTCAGTTCTTCCGGGATTTCCCCCTCGACAAACTTCGCTCCGAGGGTCTCGTCATCACAATAGATGGCCTTCATGTTCACAAGGTCGATCGGGCCGCGGAAATTCTCTTCAGCGCCGATCGGGAGCTGTATGGCGACCGGGTTGGCGCCGAGCCTGTCGATCATGCTCGCTACACACATATAAAAATCAGCGCCCATCCTGTCCATCTTGTTCATGAACGCTATCCTGGGCACATTATATTTGTCCGCCTGCCGCCAGACCGTCTCTGACTGCGGCTCGACACCGGCAACAGAGTCAAAAACAGCTACCGCGCCGTCGAGGACCCTCAGTGACCTTTCGACTTCGATCGTGAAATCTACGTGGCCGGGGGTATCTATGATATTTATAAGGTGGTCTTTCCAGGTACAGGTTGTTGCTGCCGAGGTTATGGTGATGCCCCGTTCCTGCTCCTGGACCATCCAGTCCATTACAGCAGTCCCGTCGTGGACCTCACCTATCTTATAAGTCACTCCCGTATAGTAGAGGATCCTCTCGGTGGTGGTCGTTTTGCCGGCATCGATGTGGGCCATGATGCCGATATTGCGGGTTTTTTCTAACATGTTTCCTGACAAAATATATCTCCTCTGTCCTCTTTACCATCTATAATGGGCAAAGGCTTTGTTGGCCTCGGCCATTTTATGGGTGTCTTCTTTCTTCTTTATCGAAGAACCGGTATTGTTAAAAGCATCAAGCAGCTCACCGGCAAGCCTCTCCCTCATCGTCTTTTCGCTTCTGCCGCGGGAATAGCTGATCAGCCACCTGGAGGCAAGAGCCATCCGGCGCTGGGGTCTTATCTCGACAGGGACCTGATATGTCGCGCCGCCGACCCTTCTTGCCTTGACCTCGACCTGCGGCTTTACATTCTCAAGGGCCGCCTTGAAGACCTTAAGCGGATCATTCCCGGTTTTTTCCCTTATAACATCAAAAGCGCCGTAGCAGATGCCTTCAGCAGTGGACTTTTTACCGTCCTGCATGATCGCGCTCATAAACTTGCTTACAACCTTGCTGTTGTATTTTGGGTCCGGCAGTACTTCTCTTTTTTCTGCGACTCTTCTTCTTGGCATTATTTACTCCGTTTACTTAGGCCGCTTAGTGCCATATTTTGATCTTCCGCGCCTTCTGTCGCTCACACCTGTCGAATCGAGCGCGCCTCTTATAATGTGGTACCTTACACCGGGAAGGTCCTTGACCCTTCCGCCCCTTATCATAACTATCGAATGCTCCTGGAGATTGTGCCCTACGCCCGGGATATATGCCGTAACTTCCATGGCGTTAGTCAGCCTTACCCTTGCGACCTTTCTCAAAGCCGAGTTGGGCTTCTTGGGCGTAGTAGTATAAACCCTGACACATACCCCTCTTTTCTGGGGGCAAGACTTTAAAGCTGGACTCTTCGTCTTCGTTATCAGGCTCTTTCTGCCATGTCTTACTAACTGCGCTATAGTAGGCACTTTTCCTCCATAAAATGAAAATCAATAATTGGCCCTGCTCTGGGAAAAACCTTGTAACTTTACCAGAGAAACTTTTATTTGTCAAGTTTTTTGGCAGATCTTTGAAATGCTACCTAAAAACCCTATAAAACAGGTCTTCTGTTAAGGCCGTCCGTTAAGGAATTCAAATTATATCATGCGGAAAATACTTATTGCAACCGTTTTTTGCTGTTTTTTCGCCGGAATATAAAATTAAATCACTATTTTCAGTGTTTAAACGCCCTCTGGCCGGTAAAGACCATCGAAATTCTGGGGTTTGCCTGGTTGCAGGCCTCGATGACCTCAAAATCCCTTTCGGAGCCACCCGGCTGAACAATCGCCCGGATACCCTCCTTGATCCCGACATCAACCCCGTCCCTGAACGGGAAAAAGGCGTCAGAAACCATCGTTGACCCGATCAACCCGCCCCTGTCCTTCTTTGCCTGCTCGTCGATCTCCTTAAGGGCCGCCAGATCACGGCTGCCCTGGCCGGCTTCGAGCTCGAAGGTTTTATAGGGGACGCCGTATTTTCTGAAGCAGAGGGCATCGGCGTATTTCGTATATGCCTTGAAGACCGCAATCTCGGCAACACCCACCCGGTCCTGCTCGCCTGTCCCTATCCCGACGGTAACGCCGTCTTTTACATAAATGACGGAATTTGATGTGATGCCCTGCTCCACGTTCCAGCCAAAAAGCATGTCGTCATAGTCCCTTTCGTCAGGCTGACGCTCTATTTCATATTCTTTTCCTTTATAAACGGCCCTGGCCGGAAGAAAATCCTCCTTCGTCCTTATCCTGTTTACCGGAGACTGCTGCACTACGATGCCTCCGTCGATAAGACACTTGAAGTCAATGAAGCGGGTTGCCCTGTATTTTTCGAGATCATTGATCTTCTGTATCCTGACGATCCTGAGGTTCTTCCTTTTAGCAAGGACCTCTACCGTCCCGTCCTCATATTCAGGGGCGGCCACAACCTCAAGGTAGTTGGACGAAACCATTTCAGCGGTGGACTTGTCCATGGCCCTGTTTACGACAAGGCATCCCCCGAAGGCGGCAATCCTGTCCGCCATATTTGCCCTGTCATATGCCTCGAACACGCTTTTCCCATAGGCAGCCCCGCAGGGATTGTTATGCTTCAATATCACGGCAGCAGGCCTGTCAGTGAGATATTTCAGTATATTAAGGGCATTATCAAGGTCAGTAAGGTTTGTCTTGCCTGGGTGTTTGCCGGCCTGTATCATGTCGGCCTCGGAAATCGCCGAGACAAGCCCGTTGCCCGGGGCGATATATTGACATCCCGAAAGAAGAAGATTTCCGTTTACGAGTTCAAAAAGCGCCGCCTGCTGGTCGGGGTTTTCTCCATACCTCAGCCCTTTTTCGATAAGTTCCCCGGTCTTTTCATCGGGTATTTTCCATGCCCTTTTCTTATATACGAGGGTCTGGCCCCCAAAGGTAATGGTCATATCATCAGGGAAATTATCATCCATTATGGTCTTATACATCTTTTTCAGGTCGGACATGGCTTCTCTCCTTTGAAAACAAAACTCAATATTCAATAACGGAAGGTAATAATAACAGAATGCGCGTATATGATGAAAGCTGAAGGGCCGGGCTGTCCGGCCCCTTCAGACCTTCACCTTCCAACCCGTGCCGTCTTTTTTGTCCTCCAAAATGATGCCCTTCTCTTCAAGCTCTTTCCTTATCAGGTCCGCGGCTGTCCAGTCCTTGTCGGCGCGGGCCTTCCTGCGGTCTGCAATTTTTGCCTCTATGTCGGCCTCGGTCAAAGAAATATTCTTTGAAACCATAAGGGCCTTATACCATTGCTCAGGGGTGCGGTTGAAGATATTAAGCACTCCCCCTGCCTCTTTCAGCAGGTCCTGAGCTCTGTTTATCAACGACGAGGCCTTCGCGCCCGCAGGCTTCCCGTCCATATATTTATTGAGGACCCTGATAAGCTCAAATATCCCGCCTATCGCAAGGGCCGTATTAAAATCGTCGTCCATCGCCTCCATGAAGCCGGGGATGAACCTGCCCAAAAGGTCCTCGAGGACCTTTTCGTCCGGAGCGGATTTCTCGACCGTCACGGCCTGGGCGAGGAAGTCCCTGGTCCGGAGCACAGTCGTATAGTATCTGTCTATGGAGGCCTCCGCCTCCTTTAACTGCTCGTCCGAAAACTCTATCGGGCTCCGGTAGTGGGTCGAAAGGAGGAAATACCTGACAGGCTCTGAATCAAATTTATTGAGGATGTCCTTAATCGTAAAGAAGTTGCCGAGTGATTTCGACATCTTCTCCTTGTCAACTGTGATGAAACCGTTATGCACCCAGTATTTGACGAACGGTTTTCCGGTGAAGGCCTCCGACTGCGCGATCTCGTTTTCGTGATGGGGGAATATCAGGTCAGCGCCGCCGCCGTGTATGTCAAAGGTCACACCCAGATGTTTAAGGGACATCGCCGAGCATTCTATATGCCAGCCCGGCCTCCCCGGCCCCCACGGGCTTTCCCACGCCGGTTCGCCCTCTTTTGAGGACTTCCAGAGGGCGAAATCCATCGGGTTTTTCTTCCTTTCGTTGACCTCTATGCGGGCGCCTGCCAGCATATCTTCGAGGTCCCTTTTTGAGAGCTTGCCGTAGCCGCCGAACTTCGCGACCTCAAAATATACGCTGCCTTCGGATTCGTAGGCATATCCCTTTGAGATAAGTCCGCTTACAATCTCTATCATCTCGGCGATATATTCAGTCGCCCTTGGTTCGACGTCTGCCCTCCCGACCCCGAGCATGTCCATGTCGCGGTAATACTCATCAATATACTTCTGCGCCACCGCATCCCACGCGATGCCCTCCTGTTTTGCGCGGTTTATTATCTTGTCGTCAATGTCCGTAAAGTTTCTGATGTAGGTTATGTCGTAACCCCTGTATTTTATATACCGTCTCATCACGTCAAAAACTATCGCCGACCGGGCGTGTCCGATATGGCAGTGGTCATAGGCCGTAATGCCGCATGAATACATCCTGACCTGACCTGGGGTAACCGGTATAAACTCCTCCTTCTCCCCGGCAAGCGTGTTATAAATCCTCATCCGTCCTCCTCTTTCGTTCATGGCTGCTCCGGATGAAAGCCTCTTTGCAAGCTCCTCTATCCGGCCTTCCAGTTCTTTTATCTTCTCCGACACAGGGTCCGGGAAATAGTCGGTAACCTCTACAAGCCCTTCCTCTGTCGTCATCCTGATGATCTTTCTTTTTGTTATCCGTCCCGGCACCCCGACGCAGATGGAGTTATCGGGCACTGATTTCAATACGACCGAGTTTGCGCCTATCACGACGTTATTCCCTATGGTAATATTGCCGAGTATCTTTGCCCCGCCCCCGACCACAACGTTGTTACGGAGGGTAGGATGCCTTTTGCCCTTCTCTTTGCCTGTGCCGCCCAGGGTCACGCCCTGATAAAGCAGACAGTCTTCACCTACCTCTGCGGTCTCGCCTATCACAACCCCCATGCCGTGGTCGATAACTAGACCCGCCCCTATTTTTGCGGCCGGATGGATCTCTATCCCGGTCAGGCACCTTATTATATGCGAAAACAACCTCGGCGCTATGGGGAGCCCGGCATTCCATAGCATATGATTGAGCCTGTGCAGTACGATCGCGTGAAGCCCCGGATAGGCAAGGATCACCTCCAGCCCTCCCCTTGCGGCAGGGTCCCTCCTGAAGATTGCCCTGTAATCTTCTTTTATAAGGCCGAAATATCCCATATTGATTGCTATTATACAATAAAAGCCGCGTTCGTCATTGTGATAAACTATATGCCATGGACAACAATACTATCCCTGAATCCGGCCTTCAGACCATGATAGCGGATTATATGGAAAACGGTTTTCTCGAAAATATCATCGATATGTTCAAACATGACAGCGGACTATATGGTCTCGTGGGCGCGCTTATTCAGGACGAGCGTGTCAGGGTCAGGATAGGGATCACCGCCATGATGGAAGAATTGTCAGTGGCCGACAGAGCCAATGTGTCATCATCCCTCAGCAATATTCTGCCTCTCCTCGACAATGAAAATCCCGTTGTTCGGGGCGATGCCGCAAACCTGCTTGGCATTATAGGGGACAAAACCGCTGTCCCCCATCTTGAAAAAAAATTGCATGATGACAATCAGAGTGTCAGGCATTTGGCAAAAGAAGCGATAGAGGAGATCCAAAAGCATCCTTAGCAGTCTCCTTTCAGATTTTTTTCGTCATTCCCGTGGAGACGGGAATCTATTTTTTAAGACGTTTGGATACCCGCCTTCGCGAGTATGACGGCTTTAGCAGACAGAATAAGACTATTTCAATAGTCTATTATAACGACAGATGGAGGGCCTTATGCCAAAAAAGTACTGGCTTATGAAATCTGAACCGACGGTCTTTTCATTCGATGACCTCATGGCAAAGCCCGATGCTACGGACCACTGGGAAGGCGTCAGAAACTACCAGGCCAGAAACTATATGAAGGCAATGAATAAAGGCGACCTGGCGCTTTTTTATCATTCAAACTGTGAGATCCCAGGTGTCATCGGCATCACTGAAATCGTCCGTGAGGCATATCCTGACCATACGTCATGGGACCCCAGCTCTCAATATTTCGATCCGAAATCTGCGCCTGAAAAACCAAGGTGGTACATGGTCGATGTTAAGGCAAAAAAGAAGCTCAAAAAAATTGTGAGCCTTAATGAACTGCGGGGGGTCGATGAATTGCGGGGGATGAAGGTGCTGCAGAAAGGCCAGCGTCTTTCGGTCATG
This sequence comes from Nitrospirota bacterium, assembly GCA_016215155.1. Lineage (GTDB taxonomy): Bacteria > Nitrospirota > Thermodesulfovibrionia > Thermodesulfovibrionales > UBA6898 > PALSA-1316. The sequence continues at coordinate 143,861 of JACRLQ010000008.1, read as the reverse complement.
CCGGTTACAAAAGAGGAATTTGAGAAGATTTTGGAAATAGAAAAAGAAAAAAGATAAAGCAACTTTTCAAGACCTCAACAGCCAACCCCCCTCACCCCCCTTATCAGGGGGGAATCAAAGAAGGAGTCAAGATTTCTCTCTTGCTGCCTTATGGTCATATTTTACCCTCGTTGTTCTCTGAAATCGTCAAAGACACAGCCAACCCCTCCCAGCCTCCCCTTGTCAGGGGAGGTGCCAACATGTCTCTTTTTCTTCCCCCATGATAAGGGGGGATTGAGGGGGGTTGGCTGTTCGGGGGTTGGGTTTTGTCCCATGCCTTTCACTCCGCCTCGCCCCAAATGCGAGCACTCAAATTCTCATAGATGCCCCCGATGTTACTCAACACCTCATCGTTTGTGTATCTGACAACCGTCAGGCCCAAAGCGTTCAGAACTCTTGTACGTTCTTCGTCGTACGCGATCATCTCAGCGTGGCTGTCCCCGTCAATTTCAATCACCAAACGAAGGGCTGAGCAGTAGAAATCAACGATATAGCCGGCAAGAGGCTTCTGACGGAGAAATTTAAACTCAGAGAACTTCTGCACACTGAGGACTTCATTCCACATTTTGCTTTCTGTCTTCGTGGGATTTTTGCGATTTTTTCGAGCGAGTGAGGTGAGGTTTTTATTGTAGGGAAGGAAGGGAAGTTTCACATCCTCGACAGCGGAACAGCCAACCCCCCTAGCCCCCCTTATCAGGGGGGAAACAAGGGCGGAGTCAACACTCCCCTCTTGCTGCCTTGTGGGTATTTCAGCCCCATCGCTCTCGTCACCACACAAATGAGGTGTCAAGATGTCGCTCTTTCTTCCCCCATGATAAGGGGGGATTGAGGGGGGTTGGTTTTTGCCTTATGCCTTTCACCCACCCGCCCCCCAGACTCGCGCAAGGGCGGCCTGGATCTTCTTCTCGCACAGAGGGAAAGAGGACCGGCTATTTTTCTTGTGCCAATTCCCCACTTGTTGTGATTTTTTCTGTCTTCTCATCTCTTATCCATCAATTTCATTTAGACGAGCCTGACCTGTCTATGCTGTCTCCTTCTTATGAACCCCATAGCTTTAGCACAAAACCTTATATGTTGCCCATTATAGGGGGATAACGTGTAAGCCACAGCTCTATTTTGTCTTTCAAATTATTATCCGCTTTAGCCTTTGCAAATACGGTGTGAATCGTTTTTGCGAGATCATCAATGAAATCTTCAGCGACAAAATTGCATGAATCGGGAGCATTAGCGCTGGAGTATTTTGATATGTGCCCTAACCCTTCTCGCTTGTGAGAGAGGACAATTGATCGTTTCCGTCCATCTTTTGCAGAAGCGCGTTGATCAGGAATGAAACTGAAACTATGGACTATGCCGCACCTGAAAATATGATAAATTTGCACAGGTAAATCTTGATTCCCATCATCATAGATAAACATCGCATATTCCGGCCTAACCTGAGCCATATAGTCCCTGATAAAGGCCTTATACCCATCCCCCCCTTTATCTGCGCCATTTGTTAGCTTAGAAAGATAATCAATCATGGTTGCTGCGCAAACAAAAACCCATGGTGTTCCGTCAGAACACATTCGTCTTAGCTCTTCAATCCGAGCTATAAAATACTTTTCTGCATCATCTATATTCAAAGCTCCCACCCAACAATGGAATTATTAGCAGCTTATGTTACTGCTTTAACAAGCCTAAATACGACGGAGGAAATACTTTAGCTGATTTATTATCTGCCGTAATAGCCTTTGTCGTATCCAATTTCGTAGCAAGTAGCAATTTCACCCTTTTCAGCAATACTGCATTCACCACAAAAAGAATACGCAAAATCCATATTATTATTGTCCCTAATTGCAACCGCCCTGTCCCGACGACCTTTATTTAAGCCAATCATTGCAATTTCATTACATTTTTCTTTGCTTATCTTGGATGCCCACGAATAATTTTCATCTCTTTTCTCCGAGCTTTCATTTTTCTTTCTTATTGCATTAAGCTCATCTGTCTTAGTTTTGGCTATGCTATGAAAATGGAGCAATTCTTTATTTCCGGAAGTAACATATTTTTTCGTCCTCAATAAAGCAACCTCGTAGTAGCCAGTTTTAATTAAATCGTTTATTTCCGCAAGAATACTTGCAGAGTTGTTATTGAAATATTCGACATGATTTCTATCTGAGATTTTTACAGCTACTATAAAAATAATAACTATGGCTATTACTCTCGCATAGAGCGGAAATTTATAGTTTGTCTTTGAGTGAACGAATCTTCGCACCGGTGGCAACAGAAGTAGAGCCGCAAGAAAGGATGGAATTGATGAAAGATGATCCTTATCAATCAGTTCGCTATTATATAAAATATAAATACCATTCAGGAGAAAAAAACCGCCCAATAACCAGCTAACCGCCCAACCTAGTTTTTTCATTTTCTTGCCTCCATTCATCCTTCACTTAGCGCGCAGCATAAAACGCATGGGCACTTTGTAGAAGGAAAGGGTCAGGCTACTTTTTTCAGTGACTCTCAAAAATAACCGCTGCCTGCGGGTCAATCTTTACTATCAATTTCTCTTCAACACACATACCGCATAAGCCGCAATCCCCTCACCCCTGCCAATAAACCCCATGCCTTCATTCGTCTTGGCCTTTATGCTGACAAGGTCCCTGCTTATGCCGGACTCCGCAATCGCCCCTTTCATGCTCTCGATATAATCCGCCAACCTCGGTCTTTCGGCGATGATGGTCGAGTCTATCCACGACACGTTAAATCCCTTTTCAGCCGCAATATTGACAATCTCTTTCAACAGCTCTATGCTTCGCGCATCCTTCCACCTCATATCAGTATCAGGAAAGTGTTTGCCGATATCGCCAAGACCTAAAGCCCCGACAATAGCGTCGATGATCGCGTGGGTGAGCACATCGGCGTCGGAGTGCCCCGAGAGGCCCTTTTCGAACGGGACCTCGACGCCTCCCAGAATCAACTTTCTTCCCTCGACCAGCCTGTGGGAATCATATCCGAATCCGGTCCTCACGGCCTGCCTTCCCGCATTTTAAGGAAGAGCTCGGCAATATTGAGGTCTTCGGGGGTTGTCACCTTTATGTTCGTGTATGAACCCTGCACGATCTTTATCGTCCCGCCGTATCTTTCGACAAGGGCCGAATCATCCGTACTGTAAAATCCTTCCTTCATCGCCCTTTCATAGGCGCGGAAAAGAACGTCATAATAAAATATCTGAGGGGTCTGCACCGACCAGAGCGCTCCCCGGTCAAGGGTCTTCCCGACAAAGCCGTCACGGGCTTCCTTAACGGTGTCTTTTACAGGGACCCCAACGACTACACCGTCACAACCCTCCATCTGCCTGATTGCTCCGGAGATTACAGCCGGCTCGATAAGCGGACGGGCACCGTCATGCACAATCACTATGCTTTCCCTGTCGTCGACAAGACGCAGACCGTGAAAGACCGAATTCTGACGCTCCTTTCCCCCTGGAGCAATCCGCCTGACTTTGGAAATGTGATATTCCTCGACCAGATCGGCGGTTAAGGCCATGTCCCCGTCTTTGATGACAGGTATTATCTCCGTCACCTCGGCAATTGATTCAAGGGCCTCCAGCGCCCATACCATCATGGGCCGGCCGGCCAGTATCTCAAGCGTCTTGTTTGTACCCTCGCCGAACCTCCTGCCCATACCCGCCGCGGGAACTATCGCAACAACGTTTTTACCCATTACCCCACCCTGATTTCCAAAAGGTTATGGATCAGGAGGACCTCAGGGTCACGTAAAATTTCTTGCCGCCCCTGTTTACGAAAAGAAGGATCGTGTCCCCCGGCTGGATTTCGGCGGTCACTTTGTTGTAATCGTCGAGCTTCTCTATCTTCTTTTTGTTGATCTCCTGAAGGACGTCTCCCTTGCGGATACCGGCCTCTTCCGCCGAACTGCCGGGCTCAACCCTTATAACGACGACCCCTTTGTCTTCTCTATGCAGACCGAGCTGTCTGGCGATCTCTTTTGTCAGGTCCATGACGCTCATCCCTGCAAGCCCCTCAAACGACTGCTCCTCGGGCATAGGACCCTGCCCGGACTCAGCGAGGTCTTTGGGAAGTTCAGCGATCAGGACCTTAAAAGAATATTCCTTGTCTCCGCGGAGGACCTTAACTTCGACCTCGGAACCTACCTTGCTCTGGGAGACCATGTTCCTGAGGTTTCCCACCTCTTTGACCCCTTTGCCGTTATACTCAATTATTATATCGCCCCGCTTTATCCCTGCCTTATCGGCCGGGCTGCCCTTTGCGATGTCCCCTATAAGGGCGCCCTTCGAGTCCTTGAGTCCGAACTTCTTCGACAGTTCGGGGGTGAGTTCCTGTATCGTCACGCCAAGCCATCCCCTGGTGACCTTGCCCTTCTTCTCCAGTTGGTCCATGACAAGCTTCACCATATTGCTGGGCACGGCAAACCCTATCCCCTGATACCCTCCTGACTTCGAAAAAATAGCGGTGTTCATTCCTATAAGTTCACCCTTGATGTTTACGAGCGGACCGCCCGAGTTGCCGGGATTGATCGCGGCATCGGTCTGGATAAAATCTTCATAATCCGCGATCCCGACATTCGCCCTGCCGACCGCGCTTATAATCCCCATGGTTACGGTATGGCTCAATCCAAAAGGGTTCCCGATAGCAAGAACGAATTCCCCGACCTGTAATCTGTCCGAATCTCCCCATTTGACCGCAGGCAGGCCGCCTGCCTCCACCTTTACGACCGCGACATCGGATTTGGCGTCGGCCCCTATTATCTTTGCCTTGAAAGACCGCTTGTCGAGCAGTGTGACCCTTATTTCATCGGCATGCTCTATCACATGATTATTGGTAATGATATAGCCGTCCGAAGAGACGATGACTCCCGAGCCGAGGCTCTGTTCCTTCCACCTCTTGGGGGTCCTGAACTCGCGAAAAGGGTTAAAGAGGTCAAACAGCTGATCGTCAAAAAGAGGATTGGAGTCTCTTTTTACTATCTTCGTCGTCGAGATATTTACTACGGAAGGGGAGATTGCGCCTGCGATCTCCGAGAAGGCCCTGCTCGTCTCGGTGATCTGCCGGGGGACGTTCGGCGCCATATAAGGGACGCTCCCTCTGTTTTTGCCTGTCCATTCACCAAGGAGATAAAAAGACACACCCCCAAGAAGAAACCCGACGAGGAGGACCGCGATGACCGTGACAACTTTATTTCTCATGCTGTTCAATTATAATACGCGGCAGGGGTGTTGTAAAGTGACTTTCCTTGACAAATAACCCCTTCTAATGCTACTTTTCTAGGCTTATACAGCATCGGGACCAAGGCTTGGAGACCGGAGTTGTGCTTTCAACCCTGACCAGTCCCCCAATAAATCCCTGAGTTATAAAGGAGGTTTGGATGTTAAAACGATATCTTCTGGCCCCTGGTCCGACCCCCGTCCCACCAGAGGCGTTACTTGCAATGGCAATGCCGATAATACACCACAGATCACCTGATTTTCTGCCTGTCCTTGATTCCGCAAAAAAAGGCCTGCAGTGGCTCTGCCAGACCAAAAATGATGTGCTTATAATATGTTCGACCGGCACCGGCGGTATGGTCGGAGCGGTGAATAATTTCTTCAGCCCCGGTGACAAGGCCCTTGTGATAAACGGCGGCAACTTCGGCGAGAGGTGGACCAAGATATGCAAGGCCTACAGCCTCGGCACGGAAGAGATAAAGATAGACTGGGGTTACGCGGTGAAGCCGGAAGAGGTCGAAAAAGCCCTGAAAAAAGACCCTTCCATAAAAGGTGTCTTTGTGCAGGCGTCCGAGACCTCTACTGGTGTCTATCATGACATCAAGGCCCTTGCCTCGATCGTAAAAAAATATGAGGGGACGATCCTCGTGGTGGACGCCATTTCGGCGCTTGTGGCCCACGACCTGAAGATGGATGAATGGGGCATAGACGTCCTCATCGGCGGTTCCCAGAAAGGCCTTATGCTTCCGCCCGGGCTCGCCTTCGTGGGTATCAGCGAAAAGGCATGGGGGTTTGCGGATAAATCAACCCTGCCGAATTTCTATTTCAACTTTAAAAAGGAACGCGAGGCGCTATCCAAAAACCAGACAAACTTCACCTCGCCCGTCTCCCTGATCATTGGCCTTAACGAATGCCTCAGGATACTTCAGGCGGAGGGCCTCGAAAAGGCCTTTGCAAGACATGAAAGACTGGCCCATGCGACGCGAGAGGCGGTAAAGGCCCTTGGGCTGGAGATGTTCACAAAGGAGTCTCCCAGCAATTCCGTCACCGCCATTAACTCCCCGGAGGGGCTCGACGGGCAGGAGATATATAAAAACCTCCGTGTCAAATATGGAATTACAGCAGCCGGAGGACAGGGGCACGCCAAGGGCAAGATCTTCAGGATTGCCCACCTTGGATATGCCGGCACATTTGATGTAATAACCGCTATCGCAGGAATCGAGATGGTCCTCAAAGGAATGGGACATCCGGTTAAACTCGGTTCAGGGGTCGCTGTTGCCCAGGAACTATTAATGGTCCAGGAGGGAAGCACCCGATGAAGGTTTTGATAAGCGACAATATCTCTTCCAAAGGCGTAGAGATTCTGAAAAAGGCCGGTCTTGAGGTCGATGTAAAGACCGGGATGAAGCCGGACGAACTTAAGGCATGCATTGGACAGTACCAGGGGCTGGTAATAAGGTCGGCCACTAAGGTGACCGCCGACATTATCGAAGCGGCCTCCAACCTTAAGGTCATAGGCAGGGCGGGGTCCGGACTCGACAACGTTGACAAGGCGGCGGCCTCCAAAAAGGGCATCGTCGTAATGAATACCCCCGGCGGCAACACCGTCACGACCGCGGAACACACCATGGCAATGCTCTTTTCGGTCGCCCGTATGATCCCCGCCGCAACCGCCTCCATGAAGGCGGGCAAGTGGGAAAAAAAGAAATTCATGGGGGTAGAGCTATTCAACAAAACCTTGGGAATAATCGGGCTTGGCGCGATCGGCACGCAGGTTGCGACAAAGGCCCGCGGACTCGAGATGAATATTATTGCCTATGACCCGTTTCTGAGCGAAGAGAAGGCCGCGGAACTGGGGATAAAAAAGGTGTCTGTTGATGAGATCTTCACGGAATCGGACTTTATCACGGTCCACTCGCCGATGACGGCCGAGACAAAAAACCTGATCAATGCCGAGACGATAAACCGGATGAAAAATGGTGTCCGGATAATCAACTGCGCGCGCGGAGGGATTGTCAATGAAAAGGCCCTCTATGATGCGCTGCAAAGCGGAAAGGTGGCGGGCGCCGCGCTGGATGTCTTTGAAAAGGAACCCCCGGTGGACAACCCTCTGCTTACAGTGGAAAACCTGATCTGCACCCCTCATCTCGGGGCTTCGACGGAAGAGGCCCAGGAAAACGTCGCCCTCGCCGTTGCCGAACAGGTTGCCGACTATCTCGTGCGCGGAACGATAAGAAACGCGGTCAACTTCCCATCAATCCCCAGCGACCAGGTGCCGAGGCTCCAGCCCTATATTACACTGGCTGAAAAACTCGGATCTTTTTCGTCCCAGATTTTCGAGGGCGGGGCGACCGAGATAACCGTTGAATACCACGGTGACGCGGCAAACGTCAATAGCGCGCCGATCACCATCGCCGCGATCAAGGGGTACCTGACGCCGATACTGCTGGAAACCGTAAATTTTGTCAACGCGCCCCTTATCGCAAAAGAACGGGGCATTGAGCTCAAAGAGGTCAAAAGCAGCGAGGCCGGGGATTACTACAGCATGATAGCCCTCAGGATAAAGTCCAAAAACAAGGAGAGTTATGTAGCAGGGACGCTCTTCAGCAAGAAGGACCCGAGGATTATCCTGATAGACGGGTTCAAAGTCGAAATTGTGCCTGATGGAGTGCTGCTGCTCATCTATAACAACGACAAACCCGGGGTCATCGGCAACATCGGGGGCCTTATGGGAAAAAACGATATAAATATTTCACGGATGCATTTCGGCAGAGAATCCGCCGGCGGGATAGCGATATCCGTGGTCAGCGTCGATTCAACCCCGTCTTCAGAGGTGATGGAAGAAATCAGGAAACTGCCGAATATACTGTCTGTTAACCAGATCAGTCTTTAACGCGGGAAAGGACCTAAAATGGCTGTGGTAATAGTTGTAGGCGCCCAATGGGGCGATGAAGGTAAAGGAAAGATAGTCGATTACCTGACAAAGGAAGCTGACATCGTCGCCAGATTTCAGGGCGGGCATAACGCGGGGCATACCGTGGTAATAAAAGACAGTAAATATGTCCTTCACCTTATCCCCTCGGGGATACTGCATAAAAATACGGTATGTATCATCGGAAACGGCGTTGTCGTTGAGCCTGCGTCCCTGATAAAAGAGATCGACGAACTCCGGGGAAACGGCATCAGGGTCTCCGGCAACCTGCTTATCAGTAAAAACGCGCACCTTATAATGCCGTATCATATCGCGCTCGACAAGGCCAGTGAACAGTCAAAAGGCAGGAAATCCATAGGCACTACGGGCAGGGGAATCGGACCGGCCTATGTCGATAAAATGGCGAGGACCGGCATCCGGGTAGGAGAGCTTCTGACCCCCGGGCTGTTCAGGGAAAAACTGAAGGTCAACGTCAGGCAGGCCAATATACTTCTGAAAAACCTTTATAACCTGAAGGGATTTAACCCGGGAAGGATTTTTGACGAATACATGGCTTATGCTGAAAAGATACGCGTCCATATCGCCGATACCGACCTGGTTATAGACAGGGCGATATCAGAAAAAAAGAACGTCCTCCTCGAAGGCGCGCAGGGCACCCTGCTTGATATCGACCACGGGACTTATCCTTTCGTCACGTCCTCGAGCGCGGTCGCCGGGGGCGCCTGCATCGGCCTCGGCATAGGGCCTACAAATATATCAAAGGTGATTGGCATCGTCAAGGCCTATACGACCAGGGTCGGAAGCGGTCCGTTCCCGACGGAACTCCACGACGCAACGGGAGAACTGATAAGGGAAAAAGGCGGGGAATTCGGGGCCACCACCGGGCGGGCAAGAAGATGCGGATGGCTCGACACCGTCATTTTGAAACATTCCGCGAGGATAAACGGGCTGTCAGGAATGGCGCTGACCAAACTTGACATCCTCGACGGGTTCGACACGATCAAGATCTGCACGGCCTATAAGCTTAAGGGCCGGCTTATACATGAAATGCCGAAGGAACTGTCTTCGCTCGAAGACTGCATACCCGTATACGAGGAGATGGAGGGATGGAAGGAAAGCACCCTTGGCATCAGCGATGCCGGCAAGCTCCCAAGGCGGGCGCGTGCCTACATAAAAAGGATTGAAACGCTTATCGGCATCAGGGCTGACATCATTTCTACCGGACAAAAAAGAGATGAGCTTATACATGTACGGGAGATTTTCAGATGTCGAAGAGATCTGAAATAAGATTTGTCCGACGCCTGGAGACCGAATTTTCAGCAGAGGGCAAAAATTACAGGGGAATATCGAGCGACCTGTCCCTAAACGGTCTGTTCATAAGGACCACCCATCCATTTAGTCCGGGCACCAGGGTCGAAATATTGATCCACCTGCCGGAGGGACCGGCGTCAAAATTAAAAGGGATAGTCCGGAGGGCCTTAAAAAACCCCACCCCTGTTTCCACGCTGAAAAACGGCATGGGCATTGAACTTGTAGAAAAGGACGACGTCTATAATAATTTCATTCAGGCCTACGCCGGCAAGTGCGGGGGGAAGACGCCGAAACAAGAGACCGGCAATCAGCGCCCGGCTGCTCCGTCGGATCAAGGGAATAAATCCGCCTCCGCCCCCCCTGATTTTGTGATCATCTCCTGCGGGGCCTGCGGGGTAAAAAACAAGGTAAGGACAAAAAGGCTCCCGGAGGGACCAAAGTGCGGCAGATGCGGGGCATTACTTCCGACAGACTGATAGCAGGGCTTATAAACGCCGTGTATCCTTCATCGTGTCCTTCGTGCGAAGGTCCTTCGGACAGCTTTGTGTATGCCCCATTTTGCACTGGATGCTGGTCGGGCCTCAGAAAATATTCCGGGGCCGCCTGCAGACTCTGCGCGACCCCGTTTACTTCCGGGTATAGCGGACTTTGCGGGGGATGCATCGAGGACCCCCCGGCATACTCGGGCGCCGCTTATTTCGGACTTTATGAAGGTGTTCTCGCGGCGGCCATCCACGCCTTCAAGTTTCAGGGGACGAGAAGACTCGGCAGGCCTTTGGGCCGCCTTATGGCTGGAGCTGACCTCAATGACATCGACGCGGTAATCGCGGTCCCCCTAAGCGTCCGGGGGATCAGAGACAGGGGATTTAACCAGTCTCTGCTGCTTGCGAAAGCGGTATCGGATGAGGCCGGAATCACCCTCCTGCTTGACGGACTTTATAAAGCTTCGGAGACGCCGCCCCAACTGGGGCTCTCAAAAGAGAAGAGGAAACAAAATCTCAAGGGCGCTTTTAAAAGCTCTTCCGTGGTTTCGGGCCTCAGACTGCTTCTTGTGGATGATGTCATGACTACCGGGGCCACTGTTGCGGAATGCGCTCGGGAACTTATAGGCGCAGGGGCGGAGGAGGTCAGGGTGCTCACACTCGCCAGGGCGGGGAATTTATAGAAAATGCATCAGGGGAGCTTTACATTTCAGCTGCATTTTCTGTAATCTTTTTAGATGATCGATTTACATACTCATAGCATATTCAGCGACGGAGAACTTGTCCCTTTCGAACTCATCAGAAGGGCCGAGGCGGCAGGATACAGGGGTTTGGCGATAACTGATCACATGGACGCGTCGAACCTCGACCTTATCATTCCGAGGATAGTTAAGGCCTTAGAGATGGTGCGTCCCTATATATCTATTGATGTCGTGCCCGGCGCCGAAATAACCCACTCGCCCCCTGAACTTATATCCGACCTCGTGAAGGAGGCCCGGAGACTTGGGGCAAGGATAGTCATAGTCCATGGGGAGACTATCGCCGAGCCGGTGTCAAAAGGAACGAACAGGGCGGCCATAGAGGCAGGGGCTGACATCCTTTCCCACCCCGGATTGATCTGTACGGAGGACGTGCTTTTCGCTAAGGAAAAAAATGTCTCTCTGGAGATAACCTCCAGGAAGGGCCATTCACTCACAAACGGTCATGTCGCAAGGGAGGCGTTGAAATTCGGGGCCCCGCTCTGTCTGAATACCGACAGCCACGGCCCAGCGGACCTGATCACAAAGGATTTTGCGACACAGATATTGCTTGGCGCCGGCGTGGATGAAAACCGCATCGGCGCCGTATTTGAAAATTCAAAACATCTGATAGAAAAAGCGATGAGGAGGAATTAATGCCAAGGGCGATCAAGAAGAAGGTGAAGCATAAGGATGTCGCGGTTGAGACCGAGGTCCAGGACAGAATATCCGATATAAAGGAGTTGATGAGACGCAAACAAAGGGCTGTGGTAATGTACGGCTCGGCCGCTGCGCTTGGTATCGCGCTGGTCTCAGGAGGTGTTTTTTACAAATATGCCTCTGACGATAAGGCCCGACAGATTGAATATGAGGCGTACAAGGTCTATCATAACGAGTTTCAGAAGTCCCCTTTATCAAAACAGGAGCAGTTCAAAAAGGCCGCCGATCTCTTCAACCAGGCCTATTCAAAGAGCAAGTCGCCAAGACTGCTGCTATACATTGCCGGCAGTTATGCCGAGGTTGAAAACTACCCCGAGGCGATAAAGACGCTTGAACTCTTTATAAAAGACCACTCCTCGGAAAAAAATCTCCTGCCGCTCGCCTACAGGCAGCTGGCGAGCGTCCGTCTGCGGGCCGGCAATAGGGCCGACGCGCTGAAGGCCTTTGATTCTCTTTACGCGCTTCAGGGAGACATGTTCAAGGACCTCGCGTTAATGGAGTCTGCCAGGATACTCGAGGCCGACGGAAAGAAGGACGAAGCGGCGGGCAAATATAAAGAGATCACCGAAAAATTCAAGGACTCCCCCTTCTATAATGAGGCAAAGAGCAAGGTCGACGAAAAGAAGGCCGGCTGAATAAGTTTAGATTCCTGATTAACCTAGGGAATGACGGAATTAAATAAAAAAAAGCCCCGAAGTTTTTGCTTCGGGGCATTTTTTATGACTTATCTTTAAGCCTTATCTTATGGTTTTTAGCTGAGACTGAAGAGACCTTCCTGCTGCGTTTGACCTTGACCTTGTGTGAGACTTTCTTAACGCGTTTGTCATCCTTGTCGGCAACATAGAAACCTTTCGGCGGGACATATATGAAATTGCCTTCAGAAAGAGGCATAATCTTTTCAACCAGATTAAGCGAAAGGATGATATTCTCGGGGATACCTGTTTTTTTGGCTATCTTTTTTAATGTGTCACCTTTTTTCACGGTATATTTGTCCATGGTAAGCCTGGATTCCTCCGGCAATGAAGCCAGTTTCTCCAGAAAGACCTCTCTTGTGCCCTTAGGTATCCTCAGTATATATGCGGGAACGTCCGGCGGCGTGCACCATCTCCTTAATTCCGGATTGAGCTTCTTTATGACATCTACCCCGACCCCTGCCGATTCCGCCGCCACCGCAAGATCAATCGGGGATTCCAGCATAACCTCGTCATAACTCATGGGTTCATGGTATTCAATGGCATCAAACCCGAACTCCTGCGGATTGCTGGCTATCATGCTTGCCGCTATGAACCTCGGCACGTACTCCTTCGTCTCGTTCTTGATATGCCTTGTGCCGAGGAGGTCCCAATAGTCATCGGATTTATTTTTCTTTATCGCCTTTGAGATCTTGCCCTCACCCGCGTTATATGCAGCCATGGCAAGGCTCCATGACCCGAACATCCCGTAAAGGTCCTTCAGGTAGCTTGCCGCGGCAATGGTCGATTTCACAGGGTCGCGTCTTTCGTCCCTCCACCAGTTGATCTCAAGGCCGTACCGTTTGGCCGTGGATGAAATAAACTGCCAGGGACCGGCCGCCCGCGCTATTGAATACGCATTGGGGTTGAAGCCGCTCTCGATAAGAGAAAGAAAAACGATATCTTCAGGCACGTCCATGGACCTCAGTATGCCCTTCATCAATTCAAGGTACTGCCCGGACCTGCTTAAGTAGAGAGAGAACCTCTCCTTGATCCTTACGCTGAAGAGCCCTACATTTTTTTCGACGGCCTTTGACGCTACCTGGTTATTGTCGATCGACCCGATAAGGTGTGAGGCTCCGGGAGTGACGTGTTCAACGACTGCGTCGTCGGTTTTCATGGCGATTATGATCGGGACATTGCCTTTTTCGAAGGCCGGCCCCTCTGCGATGTCCTGTTGGGTGTCCTCGGCAATATGCGCCGGAGCTGAGGCATATACCGTTGAAAAATTGATGATTATGAAGAAGACAACAGCGCAGAAGAGGGTCATGGCTTTTTTCATATGCATTAATTGTCCTTTATTGGCGCTTTTTTGTCAACAAAAATGTGTCATATTTGCAATAGCACTGTATAAATATATGTACAGTGTCGGAGGAGGTCTGTCCCTTATTAAAGCTTTTAACTTAACAAAGACCCTGCCGGAGTTTTCCCGACAAAAAAGGGCGCGTGATTTGAAGTAAAAACAGGCGGGTCATTTTTCAGGATGCCGGCTATGGCCCGATGCCTCCTGAACTCATTATCCAAAAATTTTTTTACCTCTCTTCTGCCCCATCCGGCGGGATGAGAAAAATCCGTATATAAAGATAGGTCGGCATCATAAAAAAATCTCGTTTTTAATCCGTAAAAGCCTGAGGCAGCCAGAGGCATATTAAAAACCGCAAGGTTCAGAAAATCTATATTTTCTGAATTGGCGGCCGTAAATTCAAGGGTCTTCCGAGCCGAGCCGGGTGTCTCCGACGGAGTGCCGAAGAGAAGATAAACATACGTGGCTATGCCGGCCTTTTTAAGGGCCTTGAGGGCTTTTCGGGACATTTCGACACTGAGCCCCTTGACCATGTCATCAAGGACGCCCTGGTCCCCGGATTCGAGGCCGAGCTTGAGCATAACGCACCCTGATTTCTTAAGCTGCCGGCAGAAACCATACTCAGTCAGTCTCTTGTCCACGCGGGCAAAACCATACCAGGGAATTCCAGGGCTCTTTTCTATCAATGTGTCCATCATTGACGGACTGAGCGCGCTGTCAAGAAAATGTACGAGCATTGGGGATGAACTGACATTGAGCATTTCAAGGTCCGAAATTACTGTTTGGGGCGGGACCGGAATATAGCGGCTTCCCTCCGCCTTCTCAGGACAGAAACTGCACCGGTTCCAGTAGCATCCGGTAGAGGCGCTGTAGGGCAATATGACCCCCGGAGAAAGATACTCTCCGTCCGGCAATGTCCGGTAATCAGGGGTATAATTATTTTCTTTATCGAAAACCCCGAAGAGCGAAAGCAGCTGTTTTTCACCCGGGCCTGCTACGAGATGGTCTATGATTCCCTTGAATTGGTCTTTCCAAAGAGGACTGTTTACCCATGAGGTGACAAGACCGCCGCCGGCAACAATTTTTATGTCCGGAAATTCCCGCCGCACAAAGCCGATCATCGCGAAGGCGCATATGGCCTGACTCAGGTAGTTCAGGGAAAACCCGATCCACTGAGGCTGCTCCCGATGAATTATTCCGGCGAGTCTCGCGCTGAAATAGGGGTAAAAAATATTCCTTACGAACCGTTCGGAAGAAGCGATAAGGTCCGCCGACCTGAGCGGGGAGAGTCCGTCCTGCTGGTAATTGGCCAGGCCGACATCAGCGCCCCCGGCCTGCGATACTTTTTCGAGTACCCGCCCGAGGTCCCGAACGACCCTTTTATAACGGTCCATTTTGAGATATGTTTCAGGATTTTTTATGAGCCGGAGATTGTTGTCCAGATTCCGGAAGGACCTTCCGCTCCAGACGTCCCCTGCGTTATCGGGCCTTGGGGATTTAAGCAGATAGAGAAGTCCCTCCAGATTTGCGTCGAGGAGACTGTGTTTTATTCCGTGGAATTTCAGGGCGCCGGAAAGTCTCGCGATGCCGGCGGGGGGCTCTCCGGGCTTTGAAACCGGCGGGTGCACAAGGATTATAGACACTCTGAATTTTAATGGATAGACTAAGGACGTTACAAATAAGCGTTCATATTATTTACTTTACCTCTAAAGTTTGTTGAGCGCGGTATCAAAGTTAAGGACACTTGCCGTGCTGCCTATGATGACAATATTATTGCCTGTGCAGTGGCTGCAAAAGGCCGATTACCTTGTGACAGGGGATTCCGATCTGTTGGATTTGAAAAGCTATAAGAGAATCGAGACTATAACTCCGGAGGATACCGGAAGCTTGGTCCTTGCGCGGGAAGTATCTCGGGCAATGGTGCATGCGCTGGGACGGGCATTAGGAAAAGGGCCAGGGTCGTTTCAGCATATTGACCATAAATATGGTTTTATGGGAAAATGGATGCATAGAGACCGGAGGAAATTCCATGAAGACTACAGTTGAATTGCCGGATGAGTTAATGACCGAAGTAAAAGTGCTTGCGGCCCGGGAGCGGCGCAGGCTTGGCGAAATGATGACCGCTTTGCTCCAGAGCGGCCTTGAGAGCCGGATGACACATGCGGCAAAAAAGAAGGCAAAAAACAAAAAACAGCCGACTGCCTATGACCTGATGAAGGGTATATGCGGAGTTATCGATTCGGGAGTCGACGACCTTGCTACCAATCCAAAATATCTCGAAGGATTAGGCCGTGATTCAACGGGCGATCGTTGATACCGGGCCATTGGTGGCTTTTATTGATCGCAGGGAAAGGCATCATGAGTGGGTCGTTGAACAGTTTGATTCTTTAACCCCGCCTCTTTTAGTGTGCGAACCTGTATTGGTAGAAACTATGTTTCGTCTCTCGCATTATCCGTTTTATCAGCTGCAGATTATGAAGATGGCCGAGCAAGGCGCCCTGCAGCTCGCTTTTAATTTAAAGGAGCACCTGCCTGAAATCAGGGGTCTTGTAGATAAATACAAGGATGTTCCGATGTCTCTGGCGGATGCCTTCCTTGTCCGCATGGCTGAAATCCATAGCCGTCACAGGATTTTTACCCTTGATTCCGACTTCCTTATCTATCGAAAACACATTGATAAACAGCTGGCGCTGATCTTTCCGGAAAAATGAAGGACAACCCAACAATGTGCGGGATTCAAAATAAGACCTGTCATGAAAAACTCTATTAGCCCTGAGATAAAAAAAGAGATCGAGGCCCTCGTAAAGGAGCTTAACTATCACTCGTACCAGTATTATGTCCTCGACTCCCCGGTAATATCCGATGCCGAGTATGACAGGGAATACCGGCGGCTTAAAGACCTTGAGGAAAAGTACGACTATATCCTGCCGGATTCACCGACGCGGCGCGTCGGGGCCCCGCCGCTCGAAAAATTCGATAAGGTGGCGCATTCAGAGCCGATGCTTTCACTGGACAATGCGTTCAGTTACGATGAACTGAGGGAGTTCGACAAAAGGGCCAAAAAACTCCTTGGGTCACCTGATGAGATCATATATACTGTAGAGCCCAAATACGACGGTCTCGCTATTGAGCTCATCTATAAAAACGGGTCTCTTGTAAGGGCCGCCACCAGAGGGGACGGATATACCGGAGAGGACGTCACCCGGAATATAAAAACGATCAAATCCGTCCCTCTGAAAATAGAGGGGCCTTCCGAAATACCCGATGAAATCGACATCAGGGGCGAAATATACATGAACATTTCTGAATTCGAAAAACTCAACCGGCAGAGGGAAGAAAACGGAGACCAGATCTTCGCCAATCCGCGAAACGCGGCGGCCGGCTCTATCAGACAGCTCGACTCTGCGGTCACCGCGGCCCGGCGGCTCCATCTTGCCTGCTATGGGGCGGCGGGAGTTAAAGAAATGCCCGCCTATAGTCACTTTGAATTCATCGAGTGGCTAAGGAAGGCCAAATTCCCTGTGCCTGCGAAGCTGAAGATCGTCAAGGGAATGGAGGAGGCCATCGAGGCAGTCTCCGGGCTTGAGGCTCAGCGGCAGTCTTTCCCTTTCGACATCGACGGCGCTGTAATAAAGATTAACGATTTCCTTCTTCAGCAGAAGCTTGGCTCCAGAACGAGGGAACCCCGTTGGGCGATAGCATATAAATTCAAGGCGCAGCAGGGCACTACGGTAATTATGGACATTAAGGGCGGGGTCGGAAGGACCGGCGTGATAACGCCTTACGCGATATTCAAACCGGTCAGGATCGGCGGGGTCACGGTTTCCCGTTCAACGCTCCATAACTGGGAAGAAATAAACAGAAAGGACATCAGGGTCGGTGATACGGTCGTTGTCGAACGGGCGGGCGATGTCATCCCGCACGTAATAAGTGTAAACAAGGAGCTACGCACCGGACGGGAGCTGCCTGTAATGGCGCCTGAGAAATGCCCGGCCTGCGGATCGGCCGTTACAAAGGAAGAAGGTGAGGTGGCGGTAAAGTGCGTCTCTCTGCACTGTCCCGCCCAGTTACAGGAGAAACTCATCCATTTCGCCTCGCGGGGCGGGATGGAGATCGAGGGGCTCGGGGAAAAAAATATCAGACTTCTCTGTGACCGCGGTCTTGTGCGGCATTTCGAGGATATTTATAAATTGACAAAACAGGACCTGCTCCATCTTCCGCGGTTCGCGGAAAAATCCGCGCAAAACCTTATCAGCGCCATAGAAAAGAGCAAGCGTGTTTCACTGGCGAGGTTTCTTTTTGCCATCGGAATTCTTCATGTCGGGGAATATGCCTCGAAGGTCCTTGCGGCAAATTTCAGGAAACTGGAAGATCTCTACCATGTTACGCCTGAAAAGGTCCTGGGGATAAAACAGATGGGGGAGAAGATAGCGGGTTCGGTGTCCGCATTCTTTAATGACGAAAAAAACGTCGGCCTTCTTGACTCCATGCTGAAGCTTGGCATCACGATCAGCAACCCTGATTACGCAAAAGAAAAAACACGGCCTGGCCCTCTTGAAGGCCTGTCCTTTGTCATAACCGGCACTCTCCCGGTCCCGAGGAAGGAGGTCGAAACACTAATCGAAAAAAATGGCGGGCATACGACCTCCGCGGTATCTTCCAGCACCTCTTACCTTCTGGCGGGCGACGGTCCTGGGTCCAAGCTCTCAAAGGCGAAGGCCCTCGGCGTAAGGATCATCTCATACGATGAACTCCTCAGGATGATACGGGGCGAGGCAAGTCAGCAAAGTCTCTTCTGACGGGTCGGGAATTCGATAACACCCGGTATCTATAAGCTTTTCTTATGTCTATATTAGCAAAGCTTTCATTTTCCAGCTGAAATCAGCTATCATTAGACAAGGGAAACGATACGAATATGGCCGGAAAACTGTTGATAGTAGAAGATGAAGAGACCCTGCGGGAATCGTTAAAAAGGGTCCTTATAAAGGAAGGGTATGAGGTCGATGGCGTCGGAAGTTCGGAGACCGCCCTTGAGTCCATCAGTGAAAAACGCTATGACCTGGTCATCAGCGATATAGTCCTTCCCGGCATAAACGGCATAGCCTTTCTGAAACGGTGCAGGGACAACAATCCCGACCTGAAGGTCATAATAATGACGGCCTTTGCGTCGATCGATACAGCGGTAGAGGCGATAAGGGCGGGGGCGTATGACTACCTGGTAAAGCCTGTCATGCACGACCAGATCAAAAACACCGTCCATCAGGCCCTGCATGACAGGACATAGGGTTATTTTTTATTCATTCTTATAGACATATGTTTTCATGTTTATCCCTGCGTCTTTCGCCATCATCGATACGGTCTTGTAATCTTCCTTTGTTGTTTCGATGAATTTGAGCGCCCCGAATTTCTCAAGCACCGCCTTCCCGTCGGGGTCCTTGTCTATATTCAACAGGGCTTTTTTGAACCTGTTTTTCAGGTCGAGGTCCAGACCTTTCCTCACGCACAGGCCGTTGGAAGGCACCTTGGCGGACTCGGCAATAATCAGGAGGTCCTTATCAACCCTCGGGTCGTTCTTTCTGACCCTGTCATAAATGCTGTGTTTGGCGGCGCCGATGTCGGCCTTTTTATCGAGCACGGCGAATATGGAGGCGTCGTGGCTGCCGCTAAAATAAAATTCCTTGAAAAAACTTTTATAGTCATTTATCCCGTTTTGTTTAAGATAGGCGACAGGGAATATAAATCCTGCCGTGGTGGCCTTTTCGACGAACGCCATCTTCTTTCCCTTCATATCCGACACGTTCTTTATCCCGTTGTCCTTCCTCACGAACAGATACCCGTGATAGGTGGAACTGCCGTCGAGGTTTACCGGCCTTGCTATCGGGTCCACCCCCAGTTTCTCTATCGCGAGGGCGCCCGTAAAAGAACCGAAGAACGCGCCGTCCATCTTTTCAGCGGTGAACCTTTCGATTATGTTTCCGTACCTGCTTAATATGGTAATATTGACCTTTACGCCTGTCTTCTTCGTAAGGTATTCGGTAAGGGGCTTGAATCTCTCCTGCTGCTTAAAGACGTTCATCTCGGGGATAAGGCCTATGAGTATCTCTTTTTGCTGCTGGGCATCTGATAAAACGGGCATAAAAAGCATGAGACCGACCATAACTACCAGGACATGAACTTTTTTCATACTCGCTCCTTTGCCGAACTGAATGTTATGTGATTGGACCGGTCTCCTGCCTGAGCCAGCCCAGATAATCATCAAAACCAAGCATGACGGGAAGTGCGATCACCTCCGGGACCTTATAACTATGGAGTTCCCTTACCTTTTTTACAAGCGGGTCAAAGAGTTCCCTCCTGGTCTTGGCTATCATTAGGACCTCGGTAGAGTCTTCGGTCTTGCCTTCCCACCTGTATATGGAACGGACATTCCGGACAATATTAACACATCCCGCAAGCCTTTCGCTGACCAGCCCCTCCGCGATGCGGACGGCCTCCTGTTCATCAGGGGCCGTTATCAGAACCGCGATGTACTCTGGAGACCCCTCAGCCGTCATTTGAAAAGGAATTCCATCTGCTCCATATGTTCCCCCGGGAAACTGATCGGATAGATATTCGAAAAACATGCGGTACAGTAATCCTCCGGCCCCTGAACAATCTTGAGGAGCCCGTCCATATTGAGGTATGAAAGCGAGTCCGCAGTCACATATTTCCTAATCTCCTCAACGTCATGGGTCGAGGCGATCAGCTCCTGCCTGGTGGGGGTATCGATGCCATAA
The DNA here is from genome assembly GCA_016215155.1 of Nitrospirota bacterium. Taxonomy (GTDB): domain Bacteria; phylum Nitrospirota; class Thermodesulfovibrionia; order Thermodesulfovibrionales; family UBA6898; genus PALSA-1316. The sequence goes on along the minus strand of JACRLQ010000008.1, from coordinate 123,615 downwards.
AAACAGGGCATGACGGTCGGCGGAGAACTTATCCTCAGATGCACCTCTTTGGCCCCTCCGTTTTCCCTTATCATCTTTACGATCTTCTTGCTCGTCGTCCCCCGGACTATTGAGTCGTCGATCACGACGACCCGTTTCCCCTCAAGGAGCTCCCTTACGGGGTTGAGCTTTATCTTCACCCCGAAATGTCTGATGTTCTGCTTGGGTTCGATGAACGTTCTGCCTATATAGTGGTTCCTTATAAGACCGAAATCAAACCTGATGCCGCTCTCCTCCGAGTACCCGAGCGCCGCCGGCACGCCGGAGTCAGGGACGGGGATGACGACATCGGCCTCAATGCCCGACTCCCTGGCAAGCTGCCTTCCGAACTCCTTGCGGATGCTGTTGACATTCTGACCGCCGAATATATAACTGTCGGGTCTCGAAAAATATATGAATTCAAATATACAGAAGGCCTTCCTGGGGCCTGAGAGCGCCCTGTGTGAGGTGACCCCATTGTCGTTTATTATCACGATTTCCCCTGGTTCTATGTCCCTGATGTATTTGGCGCTGATAAGGTCAAGGGCGCAGGTCTCGGAGGCTACGACATAGGCGCCGTCAACCATTCCCAGACAGAGCGGCCTTACCCCGTATGGGTCCCTCGCGGCGATCAGTTCGTTCTCCCTCAGAATCAGAAGACTGAAAGCCCCGCTGACCTGCCTTAAGGCCTGAATTACCCGTTCATGAAAACTGTCCCCCTTCGAGTGGGCGATCAGATGTACGACCACCTCGCTGTCAGAGGTCGACTGGAATATGGCCCCTTCATTTTCAAGAGACTTACGGAGTTCCCCGGCGTTCACAAGGTTGCCGTTATGTCCCAGGGCAAGGGTCCCCATCGAAAAATTCGCCACTATCGGCTGGACGTTTTTTAATATGCTGCTGCCCGCGGTGGAATAACGGTTGTGGCCGATGGCGATATGACCGGGAAGTTTCTTGAGTCTTTTTTCGCTGAATATGTCGGCGACAAGCCCCATCGCCTTTTCTATATATAAATGCTTGCCGTCCGAGGAACAGATGCCGGCCCCCTCCTGGCCCCTGTGCTGAAGCGCATATAACCCCAGATAGGTGAGATTTGCCGCCTCCTGATGCCCGTAAACACCGAAAACCCCGCATTCCTCATGAAATTTGTCATGGAACATATCTGTGAAGCCTCCGGAGAGAAATCTGCATTTTTCTACAGCATGAAGAGACCCCGCAGCAGGCAGGATCAAAGCAGGAAGGTGTGTTCATTGGTCTCTGTTTTTGTCAATGGGTCCTCTAATCCGTTTATTATTCTAACACAGTCGGAAAGAATTATGGCATCCGCCCGCAACGCCCATCCGGATTCCTCAAGAAACCAGTTGCCGAAAAAAGACTTATAAAGCTATACTTTATAGTCGGAGTTCCCTTTTCGCGCCGTTCTTACAACAATAACCCTTAGGGAGTGAAAATGCCTTTTTTCGGCGAAGTATATTCGAGCGAGATAATCAATAAAACAGTCCTTGACCCCAGGGGTGAAGACCTTGGGAGGGTGAAAGACCTCGCAATCGTCAAGGGTGATCCGCTGCCTGTCGTATCGATGCTCGTCATTGAAAGGAAAAAAAAGACTTACAGGCTGCCCTGGACCGACCTTAATATCTTCAATAAAAAAATCATCTCGTCGAGGATATATAAAGACAGCCTCCAGGTCTATGATCTAAACGAGGAAGACCTTCTGGTCGTCAGAGACATCCTGGACAAACAGATCGTCGACGCAAACGGGGCAAAGGTCGTCAGGGTCAACGACATTAAGCTTGAAGGTTACCACAATAACGCGGTCCTGATCGCCGTGGATGTCGGCATGAGAGGGATCATGCGCAGACTGGGCATAGAACGCGGCAGTGAGGAGCTCCTTGGCATGTTCAAAACCAGGCTCCCCTATAATCTGATCAGCTGGAATTATATTCAACCCCTCAGGCCGAAATTGAACGCGATCACGCTGACGGTGCCGAGGCAGATACTAGCCGAACTCCATCCCGCGGACATCGCGGACATCATAAGCCAGGTCTCGAGGGAGGAAGGCGCCCATCTTTTTAAAGACCTCGATATCGAGACCGCGGCGGAGGCCCTCTCCGAATTGAAACCGGAGATGCAGGCGGATATCATCAATGCCATGGACACGGAAAAAGCCGCGGACATCATAGAAGAAATGCCGCCGGATGAGGCGGCGGACATCCTGAGCGACCTCCCTACGGAAAAGGCGAAAGAACTGCTCGAGAACATCGAAAAAGAAGAGGCGGAGGACATCCAGGAACTGCTCGGGCACGAGGAGGACACCGCGGGCGGTCTTATGACCAACGATTACATAGCGTATGGACCTCTCATGACGGTTTCGGAAGCATCCGCACGCTTCAAACAGCACGCCAGGGAGGTCGAAAACGTTTACTACATCTATGTCCTTGACAAGGATGAAAAACTTCTGGGGGTGGCTTCCCTGAAGGAACTGATCCTCGCCGAGCCGGACAACCTCCTGGCCGACATCATGGAGACCAATTTAAAGACCGTGTCCCCCGGAGAGGACGAGATGGACGCGGCGGAGATAATATCCAAATATAATCTGCTGGCCCTGCCGGTCGTTGATGAACAGGGCTACATGCACGGGATAATTACGGTTGACGATATAATAGATGTGCTTCTGCCTCCCGAGGCGAAGAAGAAAAGGAGAAAGTTGTGACCCGCTGGAAAAGGTTTCTCCTTTTTCTTTCGATCATGGGGCCCGGCATCATCACGGCGAACATCGACAATGACGCAAGCGGGATAACGACTTATTCCGTAGCAGGCGCACGGTTTGGTTTTGGCCTGCTCTGGACGCTTCTGCCTACGACCGTGGCCCTTGTCGTGGTCCAGGAGATGATCGCCCGCATGGGGGTCGTTACCGGCAAGGGTCTTTCCGACCTCATAAGGGAGAATTACGGCATTAAGGCCGCTTTCTTTATGATGCTGGGTCTCCTTGTCGCAAACTTCGGCAACACCGTCGCCAACCTTGCCGGCTGGGCGGCCAGCATGGAGATCCTCGGTCTCAGCAAATATATCATGGTGCCCGTAGGGGCCCTCGTCATATGGATGCTGGTCACGAAGGGCAGTTACCGTTTTGTCGAGAAGATACTCCTGTTTGCCTGTCTCCTTTATTTCGGATACGTTATCTCGGGCCTGATGTCAAAGCCTGATTGGGCGCCGGTCCTCAGAAGCGCCATAATACCGCAAATGAAGTGGGATTCGGAATACATCATGCTGAGCATCGCCATAATAGGGACGACCATTACCCCGTGGATGCAATTTTACCTACAGTCCTCGATTGCGGAAAAAGGGATAAAGAAGGAAGATTACGCGGCGTCGAGACTTGACGTCATTATAGGATGCTTCATTACCGACATTATCAGCTTCTTCGTCATCGTTACCTGCGGGGCGCTTCTTTTTCCAAACGGCATAAGGATCAATGAGGCGGCCGAGGCGGCCCTCGCCCTGAAGCCGCTGGCGGGTGAATATGCCTACCTGATATTTGCCATATGTCTGGCCAACGCGTCTTTGCTGGGGGCGATCATCGTCCCGCTGGCGACCGCCTATTATATATGCGAGGCCATGGGATGGGAGGCCGGCGTAAATAAATCATTCAGCGAGGCCCCGCAGTTTATGTGGATCTATACGCTAACCATAGCCCTGGCCTCCTGCGTGGTGCTCATACCCGGGGCCCCGCTGATATTATTGATGGTGCTTTCCGCTGTAGTCAATGGTCTGCTTTTGCCGTTTGTGCTTGTCTTTGCGCTCCTGCTCGTCAACAACAAAAAACTCATGGGCGATTACGTGAACCCAAGGAGCTATAATTACATTTCCTGGGCCACTATCATAGCCATCACCGTCCTTACAGGGTTTCTTATAGTAACTACGATAGTCCCCCTGAGCAGTTGACGGTCCGGTGTCCGTATGTGGAAAGCCGGCGCGGCCCTTCTTTCATGTATAATGGCCTGATTTAGTTTATAATACTCAATAGAGAAGCCGGAGGATTTATGGTAAAAACGATAGACTGGGTTGACGGCAGTGTGATAATGCTTGACCAGTCGAAATTGCCGCTCGAAGTAATCTATATAGAATGCAGGGACCATCTCAAGGTCGCTGAAGGGATAAAAAAACTCTGGATACGGGGCGCCCCCGCCATAGGCATCGCCGCCTCGATGGCCATCGCGCTTGCCGCCCGGGAGATAAAAGCGGTGACCGTCGAAGACTTCCGGTTGAAACTCGAACCCGCTTTCACGACATTGCTAGAGACAAGACCCACCGCCGTAAACATCAGGTGGGCCGTCGACAGGTTCAGGGCGTTCATCGGAAACCATAGAGACTCGAGCGTGGAGAGACTCAAAGAGCTCCTCATAGAAGAGGCCCGGAGGGTGCTCGCTGAAGACATCGAGGTGAACCGGGCGATAGGACTCTGGGGAGCGCAGTTCATTAAGGACGGCGACACCGTACTTACCCACTGCAACGCCGGGTCTCTCGCAACAGGAGGCTACGGCACCGCGACCGCCCCCATGCGGGTGGCGAAGGAACAGGGTAAAAAATTCAACGTTATCGCCGACGAGACAAGGCCCGTCCTTCAGGGCGCGCGCCTGACCGCCTGGGAGCTCATGGAAGACGGCATCCCGGTCACCCTTATCACCGACAATACTGCCGGGGCCCTGATGCAAAAAGGCGAAATAGACCTTGCGATAGTCGGGACCGACAGGACCGTCCTTAACGGGGATGTCGCCAACAAGATAGGGACCTATTCCGTCGCGGTCCTCTGCAAAGAACACAGTATCCCTTTTTATGTCGCGGCGCCGCTAAGCAGCATAGACTTTACGATACCTTCCGGTGAGTTTATACCTATTGAGGAGAGGGACCCTGAAGAAGTCACCCATGTATTCGGGACCTGCCGGATCGCTCCCGAGGGGGTCAGGGTAAGGAACCTTGCCTTCGATGTAACGCCCGCCCGGTATGTCACCGCGATAATAACCGAAAAAGGCGCTTTCAGGCCGTCGGACCTGAAGGAACTTTCGGACCCGGACCGGGACTTACGCGGGTTCCGGATAGGAAACGGCCGGTGAAAGGACGCCGCCCTTGACTCCCGAGTCTTCCCTAACTCAATACCAGGCGATGCCGCTTCAGCGGGTCTTTGATCTCTACGAAACCCGGCTTCGGCTGGTGGAGGCTAAAATCCGCGAACTCTTCAGCAATAAGGCCTCCATCATCCCCTTGATCGGCTCATATATAACCTCAAGCGGCGGCAAAAGACTGAGGCCTCTTTTTCATTTGATCAGCGCGGACATCGCCGGCTACAAAGGCGATGCCGATATAGAAATCGCCGGTATCATCGAATCCATTCATACCGCTTCCCTCCTGCACGATGATGTGGTGGACATGGCGGATGTAAGACGAGGGAAACCTACCGCAAACTCGGTCTGGGGCAATCAGCTGGTGGTCCTGGTCGGCGACTTCCTTTATTCAAATGCCCTGAGGAACGCGGTCATGCAGAAAAACCAGAAGATAATGGAATCCCTTTCCGAGGCGACGACCAGAATGACCGAGGGTGAGCTGCTGCAGCTGAACCGGATCGGAGACCCCGATATCACCGAGGCCGAATATATCGAGATCATATCATCGAAGACGGGCGCTCTGATATCCGCCGCATGCCGGGTCGGCGCGATACTCGGCGGTCTCAAGCCGGAGCTTGAAAATGCCCTTGGCGAATTCGGCATGAAGATCGGGGTCGTGTTCCAGATGGCCGACGATATCCTTGATTATATGGCCGATCAGACGGAACTGGGCAAAAAACTCGGCAAAGACCTCGAGGAGGGCAAAATAACCTTGCCCCTGCTTTATCTCCTTAAGAAGGCCGATGAAGAGGAACATCTGGAGGTAAAATCGCTTATTAAAAATGATTTTTCAGACAGCGGGATCGACAGGATTCTTTCCCTTCTGAAGAAATACAATTCTATAGAAGAGTCTCTCGCGAAGGCTGAATCTCTTATTAAAGAAGCAAAGGACAGCCTGTCGGTCTTCCCTGAGTCCACCGCCAAAGAGGCCCTGCTCTCGATAGCCGACTATTCGCTCCATAGAGGGAAATAAACTTGCACAGGCTGGTCGAGATAGCGAAAGAGACAGTCGAGGCCTATGTCAGGGCCGGGAAGGTTTTAAATATTTCCGCCCGGCATATACCGGGTGTCCCTGAAAAGGCCGGTGTCTTTGTAAGCATAAAAAAGCACGGGAATCTCAGGGGCTGCATAGGGACTTTCATGCCCGACAAGGACGATGTGGTTTCAGAGACCATATCCAATGCCATCGCCGCGGCGACAAAAGACCCCCGGTTCGACCCTGTTACCGAGGACGAACTCGACGACCTGGATTACTCGGTCGATGTACTCGGTCCGCCTGAAAAGGTCGATGACGTCAATGACCTTGATCCGAAAAAATACGGTATTATTCTGAAAAGCGGATTCAGGCGCGGTCTTCTGCTGCCCGACCTGGAAGGGGTCGACACTGTCGAGGACCAGATCAGAATAACAAAAATGAAGGCCGGCATAGCCCCCGGCGAAAAGCCTGAAATATTCAGGTTTACGGTAGTGAGATACTCCTGAGCTTCCGGAACGACCTGCATGGATGATGACGGCGACGTGGTCTTCACCTCTGAGAGGGCCAGGGCCTTTGCGCGTAACGTCCTTGGGACCCTGCTCGTCCTGGCCGTGCTGGCGGAGGGTTACTATATATTTAAATTACGGGACATGATCGATAAACAGTCGGATGAACTCAGGGGCGCAAGTATGCAGCTCCAGTCCCTGAAAAATGCGCAGTCATCTCTTCGGGAGGAACTGGAGTCAGCCAGAAAAAAGTCAGGAGACACTAATGAAGGAACTACCCCTAACCGGTAATATCAAAAACGTAAGCCTCGTCAAACTGCTTGTGTATCTCAACAGAAGCAGAAAAACGGGGACACTGACCCTCTCCGGTCAGGCCTCGGTCAAAAAGCTGTTTATAAATATGGGAGATGTTATCTTTGCGTCGTCCACGAACCCCGACGACCGGCTGGGGGAAATGCTCCTTAAGGCCGGCAAGATTTCCGTAGAACAGTACGACAGGTCTGTTCAGGTGCTCAAGTCCACGGGGAAGAGACAGGGGGCCATACTTGTTGAACTCGGGTACCTTACCCCGAAAGACCTTTTCTGGGGGGTCAAATATCAGGTAAAAGAGATCGTGGCTGGCATGTTCCTGGCTGAGGACGCCGTCTATGAATTTACCGAAGGCAGTATCCCGACTCAGGAAGTCATTACGCTTAAAATGAGTATGGGCAACCTGATCTTTGATTCCGTAAAGCGCATAGAAAACTGGACCCGCATAAGAAGCGAAATGCCGGACACCTCCTCGGCGCTCAGTCTGAGTGCCGATCCTCTCAGTCTTTTCCAGGACATCGACCTCAGCGCCCAGGACAAAAAAATACTGTCGCTCGTCGATGGGAAAAGGACCATTACGGAGGTGATCGAAAATTCATGGCTCGGTTCATTCGAGGCGCTGAAGATTCTTTATGTCCTTTGGTCGGTCGGGATGGTGGAACTGTCGGCGGCCGCGGCCAGGACCCCGGCCCAGGGGCCCGTCGTGACCATGTCCCTCAATGACGTGCTTCAACCTAACACTGAGGAGGAAGAGGCGCTGCTCAGGAGGATCGAATCAGTCTATTCGGTCCTCGATACGCTGAGCCCTTCCGAACTGCTCGATATAGATGAAAAATCGGACGCCGAGGCCATCGCTAAAAACTATTACAGGCTCGCGAAAGAGTTCCACCCTGACCGTTTTTTTTCTTTGAGGGATGATACCGTCAAAGCAAAGCTGTCCGCGATTTTTGACGCGATTACAAAGGCATACAACCTCCTGAAGGACGACTCCGGCAGGGCGGCTTATTTCGCGAAGCCCCCTGTCGCCGCGAAGCCCGGCCGGCCCGAAGACCCCGGAAAGGCCGATGAACGCTTTAAAAAAGGCATTGAATCCTTCAAAAAAGGAGACTATCCGGGCTCGGTCGACCATTTCAGGGCCGCATCGGAGTTCGATCCGGCCAATGCGGTATACTGGAGCTATCTTTCACTGGCGCTTTCAAAAATCCCGGGAAAGCTTAAAGACTCTTATGAAGCGCTCAAGACGGCCCTGGCGCTTGATCCCTTTAACCCTGACTTCCATGCGAACCTGGGCCTCATTAACCTTAAGGCAGGGATGAAAAAAAGGGCGGCGGACTGTTTCAGGAGGGCCTTAAAGATTGATCCTTCCAACGATAAGGCGGCCAGAGGCCTGCAGCAGGCTGAACGATAGATGTGACTATTCGGCAACGGATCGAAGAGCAGGAGCGAAAATATCTCCACCCCAAGGCGTGTCTGAGCTCCGCCAGCAGGGGCCGTGCCGTACAGGAAGAGGAGGGGGACCTTCGCACCTGTTTTCAGCGGGACAGGGACAGAATAATACATTCAAAGTCATTCAGAAGACTGAAACATAAGACCCAGGTCTTTCTGGCCCCGAGGGGTGACCATTACAGGACACGTCTCACGCATGTGCTCGAGGTAGCCCAGATTGCCCGCACTGTTGCCAGGGCATTGATGCTTAATGAAGACCTCACGGAAGCCATAGCACTGGGGCACGATCTCGGACACACCCCTTTCGGACATGCCGGAGAGATGATTCTGAGGGAAATACATCCCGGCGGATTTGATCACTACAAGCAGAGCCTCAGGGTCGTTGATTTCCTTGAACGAAACGGGCAGGGCCTGAACCTTACCTATGAAGTAAGAAACGGAATACTTAAGCATTCAAAAGGCAGGGGGTTCATCATCCCTTCTAAAAAATCAGAGCGTGCCGACACTCTGGAGGGACAGGTCGTCCGTGTTTCAGATCTGATCGCATACGTCAATCATGACCTCGACGACGCCATCAGGGCGGAGGTCATCAGCGAAGCCGACATACCTGAGGACATAACAAAGCTGCTCGGGAAGACCCATGCGGAACGGATCGACGCCATGGTCAGGGACCTCATCTATAGTTCGCTTGATACAGACCTCGATGACCTGAAGATGTCGGAAGACCTGTCAGCGGCCACATATCATCTGAGGGACTTCCTGTATGAGCGCGTCTATGAGAGCCCCGTCATAAAAAGGGAATTCGCGAAAGCAAAAAAAATCGTCAAAGACCTTTATGAATACTATCTGGAGCATGTCGAAGAGACATGCGGAGACATACCTTCCGAAAAAAGACCAAACAGACACCGCATGGTCTGCGATTTCATCGCCGGCATGACCGACAGTTTCGCGCTGATAAGCTACGAAAAGATCTTTCTGCCCCAGCAGTGGACCGTGCTGTAATCCGGCAGCGGCAAGTGTCGCCGGACATAATTTGTAAAGAATCTGAAACGACTGGCGTCAAGACGGAACCCTGCCAGGGCCAGGGTTGACAAAACGGCCTGTTTCGTATCACAATCTTGCATGTTTTTTCTCAGGGGAAATGGCGGAGCGAATGCTGAACTCGTCCGGATAAAGACCGGGAGTCCACTTCCAATATAGTCTGAACATCCAGGCAGATATAAAGGAGGGGTTTATGTCACGATTTGGATCAATAGGTTTCGGGTATATCGCCCTGACATTTCTGTTGTTTGCCCCCTTTTCAGGCATTTCCTCCGCATCTTTGCAGAAGGCGCCGCAAGGTATCGACGGGAAAAGCTGGAATAAGATATCCGCCCAAATCCGCGCGAGTGCATACGATTTCTCGATTTCAGGGAACTCAGGAAAAGATGTCTTTGAAAGTCAAAATCGTATGCAAGGTTTTCTGATTTCCTCGGACAAGAACGGTCTTTCAGTCAAGCCCCGGACACCGACCGGTTCCGGCAAAAAAGTGAAGGGGAAGGAAAAATGGAATCTCCAGATGTCCTTATGGGGTTACGGCAGAGGTGAAAAGATTACGGAAGTGGCGTCCGTTGCGCCGGTATACGAAAAAAACAGGCTCAAGTATCTCCGTGACGGCATTACCGAATGGTATGTAAACGACAGGAGGGGCGTGGAGCATGGGTTCACTCTTGATTTCTCCCCCGAAGGCGCAGACCAATCCCCGCTCACAATTGTCGTAGCCGCAGAGACGGGGCTCAGGCCCGAACTGCTGCCTCATCGAAAGGGCGTCCGCTTCGTTGACGGTTCCGGTAAAGCCCTCAGGTACGACAATCTTCATGTTTACGACGCCTCCGGCAAAGAGCTTACAGCGAGCTTCGAAGAGGTAAAGAAGATAGAGGGGCGGCATCTGGTCGCGATAAAGATCGACGACAAAGATGCAGAGTACCCGTTGACCATCGACCCGCTGCTCTACACCGAGACGGAGAAACTCGTTGCTGCGGACGGCGCGGGGAATGATTATATGGGCCACTCCGTTGCCGCTTCCGGGGACATCGTCGTCGTGGGGGCCAAGGGTGATGCCACAAAGCCGGGCGCTGCCTATGTGTATTACCGAAACCAGGGTGGCGCCGACCTCTGGGGGCAGGTAAAGAAACTGGTTGCATCGGACGGCGTGGCGGACGACGCCTTTGGAGTTTCGGTAGCGATATCCGGCGATATCATTGTGGTCGGGGCCAATCGCGACGACACAAGCCGTGGGGCTGCTTATATCTATTACAGAAACGAAGGCGGCGCGGATAACTGGGGCCAGAAGAAGAAAATTGCGGCTTCCGATGCCGTAAATTATGATAATTTCGGCATTTCAGTCGGCATTTACAGCGATATCATAGTGGTCGGCGCATATAAGCATACTGTCTCTGCAACGGACGATGGCGCGGCATATTTGTATTACCGGAATGAGGGAGGGGCGGACAACTGGGGCGAGAAGAAAAAGATCGTTGCTTCAGATCCTGCAACCACCGATAATTTCGGCAATTCGGTCTCGATATCGGGGGATATTGTAGTAATCGGGGCATCTCAGCACAATGTTGTGGTTGGAGGGAATAATCGCGGCGCTGCTTATGTTTTCTACCGTAACGAGGGAAGTGTTAATAACTGGGGCCAGAAGAAAAAACTTACCGCTTCGGATGGCGCTGATTCGGACTATTTCGGGACTTCCGTCTCCGTATATGGGAACACGATCGTAGTCGGCGCAAAAGGTGATAACTCAAACAGGGGCGCTGCCTATGTGTATTACCGTGATCAGGGGGCAGCCAATCAGTGGGGAGAGAAAAAGAAGCTTACGGCCTCGGACGGTGCGAGTTCCGATAATTTCGGCACTTCTGTTTCGATATCCGGGGACACTATCGTGATCGGCGCGTCTCAGGGGATGGCTACAAATCAGGGCTCTGCGTATGTCTTTGCGCGAAATGAGGATGGCGCAGACCTCTGGGGTGAGGTTACCAGCCTTACAGCCTCCGACGGTGCGGCTTCCGACTATTTCGGCTATGCGGTGGCGATATCGGGCAACACAATTGTTTCAGGCGCTTATTACGACGACATCGCATTTACGAACCAGGGCTCGGCGTATGTCTTTCACGGCGAGGGGAGCGCGTGGTATCAGGCCTGCAAAGAATACCTTTCGGACCCCGATGTAGCATCTTTCGGCTACTCTGTTGCGGTTTCAAACGACGTGGTAGTAGTTGGCGCATATCACGAGAATCTCTATGGTGCTGTCACTGAAGCCGGCGTCGCCTATGTGTTCGAGAGGAACGAGGGAGGATTCGAGAACTGGGGAATGGTCGAGAAGCTCAAGGCGAGCAACCCCGCAATTTTTGACCACTTCGGCTATTCGGTCGCCATCCATGGGAATACCATACTCGTCGGAGCGCCTGATACCAACGTCGACGGCTTTTCCAATAAGGGCGCCGCGTATGTATTTCAAAGGACTCTGGGGTCCTGGGATGCCAGCGGCACATTGACAGCCTCGGAAGGTGCGGCCGACGACAGGTATGGCTATTCAGTCGCTGTATACGGCGATACCTTTGTCATCGGGGCCCCCTTTGACGATATCGGAGCGAATGCGGACCAGGGCTCTGTTTACGTATACAACCCTTTGCTGACCGGGGGTGTCTCGAAGATTACAGCCTCGGACGGGGCGGCTTCGGACCAATTCGGAATGTCGGCCGCGATTTCAGGGGATTTCATTGTGGTCGGCGCCTCTGCCGCCAATGTCGGAGCCAATACGGACCAGGGCGCGGCATATGTCTTCAAGAGAAACCAGGGAGGGGCCGAAAATTGGGGGCTGGCGAAAAAGCTGCTTGCCTCAGACGCCGCGGCCTCGGACCAATTCGGAATTGCGGTTGCGCTAGACGGGGATACGATCGCAGTCGGGGCTCATTTGAACAACGTGACGTATGCGGATCAGGGGGCGGCATATGTTTTCAAGAGAAACCAGGGAGGAGCTGAAAATTGGGGGCAGGTGAAGAGAATTACTGCTTCCGACGGCGCAGCGAGCGACAATTTCGGCATTTCGGTCTCTGTCTCGGGGGATGCAGTGGTAGTGGGGGCATACCACGCGGACAATGGAGCGGCAACCAACCAGGGAGCGGCGTACCTATTCAGGCGGAACGAGGCCGGCGCGGACAACTGGGGACTGGTCAGAAAGTTCATGGACGAAGACGGCGCTCTTGGCGACGGGTTCGGCACTTCGGTAGCGATATCCGGGACCACAGTGGTCATCGGTGCAGCATCGGACGGCATCGGCTCCGCGAGCATATTCAGGGAAGTATATGACCTGACCGGTCCTACCGGGACGATCAGCATCAACTCCGGCGCTTCGTTGTCTAACTCTACCTTGGTCACGTTGACGCTCTCATGCGACGATTCGACCGGCTGCTACGATATGAGCTTCAGCAACGACGGCACGACCTGGACTGCTGCGGAGGCGTTCGCGACGAGCAGGGCCTGGGACCTGACCACGGGCAGCGGGACTAAAACAGTTTATGTAAAGTATGCGGACCCGTTGGGAAACTGGTCGGGAAGCTTTAGCGACACTATAATACTGGATACGGTCTTACCGACCGGTACGATCAGTATCAACGCGGGAGCGGGTTACTCAACGACCGACGAGGTCACGCTGACGCTTTCCTGCGCAGACACAAACGGCTGCAGCCAGATGCAGTTCAGCAGTACTGGCTTAAGCTGGTCCACTGCCGAGGCATACGCGACGAGCAAGGTGTATACTCTTTCTTCCCCAGATGGCGCTAAGACCACTTACGTCAGATACAAAGACAATGCGGGGAACTGGTCCATAAGCTATAGCGATAACATAATCCTCGATACCTTTTTGCCGACGGGAAGCATAAGCATAAATTCCGGCGCCGCCTGGACTAAATCCACCTCGGTCAACCTAACACTTTCCTGTACCGATGCGACTGCGGGCTGTGTCGAGATGCAGTTCAGCGATAATGGCTCGAGCTGGTCCGTTGTCGAGGATTATGCAACAGCCAAGGTCTGGTCGGTCCCGGCGGGTGACGGCCTAAAAAAGGTCTATGCAAAGTTCAAGGACGCAGCGGGGAACTGGTCCGCCAATTACATGGATACGATTATCCTCGACACCACGAGCCCGGTTACTTCCAACTCGCCGCAGGGAGGCACATACTCGGCCGCGCAGAATGTCACTCTTACATGCAGCGACGGCACAGGGACAGTGTCGGGCTGCGCGGGAACGTATTACTGCATGGGCGCGGGGTGCACGCCTGCGACTCTCTATAGCTCCGCGATCAATATCGCAACGACAACTACTCTGAGGTTCTACTCGAAAGACGGCGCGGACAACAGCGAAACGATAAGAAGCGTGACGTACACGCTAGACACCATTGCTCCTACCGGAAGCGTATCTATAAACTCAGGTGCATCGTACGTGGAAACCACATCCGTCACCCTGACTTTGAGCTGCTCCGATACCGGAGGGTGCGCCTATATGAAATTCAGCAATGACAACAGCACCTGGTCCGAAGAGCCGTACTCGACGATCAAAATCTGGGACCTGGCATCCGGAAACGGAACGAGGACCGTGTATGTCAAATTCAGGGACGCTGTCGGCAATTGGTCCGGAAATTACACCGACACTATAGTTCTCGATACTGTTGTGCCGATCGGGACTATAAGTATAAACGGCGGGGCCGCATATGCCGGCAGCACAAGCGTCTCCCTTACGCTTACCTGCACAGATACAAGCGGCTGCGCCGATATGTGCATAAAAAATGACAGCAGCACATGTGACATATTCGAAACATATTCGGCAGCGAAGTCCTGGACACTGACGCCGGGCGAAGCAACAAAAACGGTATACGTCACATTCAGAGATAGTGCGGGCAAGGTTGCAACTTTCAATGATAGTATAGATCTCGATCTGACTCCTCCAAGCGGCACGATAAGCATAAATTCCGGGGCGGCGACTACAGGATCGACTTCCGCAACCCTGTCTCTTACCTGCACAGACAGCTGGGGAGCCTGCAGCCTGATGCAGTTGAGCGACGACGGCATCGATTGGGACCCTGCCGAAGGTTTCAATACAAGCAGAGCATGGACTCTCTCCGGAGGCGACGGTGTCAAATACGTTTATGTAAAATTCTCGGACGCGGCAGGCAACTGGTCGGACCCGATCTTAAACCCGATCTCGGATTTTATAATTCTTGACCTGACGGGCCCCGAAATTGCGACAATATCGCTGCCCGTTTTTACCAACAGCATATCGCTCGACTTTTCGGTTTCCTGCTGGGATGACAGCGGCTGTTCCGAGATGCAGTTCAGCAACGATAATTCGGGATGGTCTGCGCCGGAGGCATACTCAAGTGCCAAAAGCGGCTGGATTCTACCGCCCGGAGACGGCCAAAAGGCGGTGTACGCCAGATTCAAAGACGGTGTAGGAAACTGGTCGACTTTCCTGATATTTGATGATACAAAACTCGATACGACCGCGCCTGTGACTACCGCCTCTCCAGCCGGGGGAACCTACGGCGCCGCACAGAGCATCACGCTTTCATGCTCTGATGGAGCAGGCTCCGGCTGTAACCCTACCCATTACTGCACCGGCACGGACTGCACGCCGTCAAGCCTCTACATCGGCCCGATCAATATATCGGCATCCGCAACACTGAGATTCAAGTCGGAGGACTTCGTCGGCAACATCGAAAATATCAGGACAGAGACATATGTCATCGATGCCTCGGCGCCGACCGGGACGATAACGATCAACTCGGGGGCCGCAGCCACGAATTCCACCTCGGTCACTCTGGCGCTCACCTGCACGGACGCCAACGGCTGCGCACAGATGAAATTCAGTGACGACAACGTCGGCTGGTCCGTCGAAGAGGGATATGCAACAACCAAAGCACGGACGCTCGGTTCCGGCGACGGGACAAAGACGATATATGTGAAATTCAAGGACACCGTAAACAACTGGTCGGGCGCATACAGCGATGCGATTCTCCTCGATACTGCCGCGCCCGTGACGACCGCCTCCCCGGCGGGGGGCTCGTATGCAACAGCACAGACCGTTACACTTTCATGCTCCGACACTGCCGGCTCAGGCTGCGGCACAAGGTATTACTGCACCGGCGAAGGATGCACGCCGACAACGCTGTACAGCAGCGCGCTGAATATTTCGAGTACGACGACCCTGAGGTTCTATTCGATAGACGGAGCAAACAACAATGAGAGTGTAAAGACGGAGACATACGTCATCGATGCCTCGGCGCCGACCGGAACGATAAGCATCAACTCGGGCGCAGTATCGACGAACGCCACGGCGGTCACGCTCGCCCTCACCTGTGCTGATGCAAACGGGTGCAGCCAGATGCGGTTCAGCGATGACAATTCGCTTTGGTCGGCAGCCGAGGACTATGCCACGAGCAAGGCCCGTACGCTCCCCTCGGGAGATGGCGCGAAGACCATATACGTGAAATTCAAAGATGCCATAGGCAACTGGTCGGGCGCCTACAGCGACTCTATTATCCTCGATACCACCGCGCCGGTGACAACAGCCTCTCCCGCCGGGGGCACCCACGGCAGCCAGCAAAACGTGGAGCTTACCTGTAACGACGGAAGCGGTTCGGGCTGCACAGACACATACTACTGCACCGGGGTGGACTGTACACCAGGCACTTCATTCACCAGCTCAATTTACATCGGTAGTTCCACAATCTTGAGGTTCTACTCGAGAGACGGCGCAACAAACAACGAGACGGTCAGGACAGAGACGTACGTAATCGATGCCTCCGCCCCGACCGGGACGATTACCATCAACTCCGGGGCCGCAGCCACGGCTTCCACGTCCGCAACCCTGACGCTTACATGTTCTGATTCGAACGGCTGCAGCCACATGAAATTCAGCGACGACAACGTGAGTTGGTCCGTCGAAGAGAGCTATGCCGCGAGCAAGGCCCGTACGCTTCCCTCGGGAGACGGCGCTAAGACGGTGTACGTGAAGTTCAAAGATACACTCGGCAACTGGTCCGGAGCCTACAATGACTCCATCCTCCTCGATCAGACTGCGCCCGTCAGCAGCGCCTCTCCGGCAGGCGGCACATACAGCTCAGCACAGAGCGTGACGCTTTCATGCTCGGACGGCACAGGGTCGGGCTGTAACGCCAGGTATTACTGCACCGGCGACGCCTGCGCCCCGACGACACTTTACAGCGGCGCGCTGAATATTTCATCCACTACGACTCTGCGATTCTATTCAAAAGACAGCGTCAACAATAATGAGACGGTCAAGACCGAGTCGTACGTCATCGACGGCGGAGCCCCCAGCGGGAGCATAACAATCAACTCCGGAAACGCGGCTACTGCTTCGACCTCCGCAACCCTGACGCTTACATGTTCTGATTCAAACGGCTGCAGCCATATGAAATTCAGCGACGACAACGCCGGCTGGTCAGTCGAAGAGGGATATGCGACAACCAAATCACGGACGCTCGGTTCCGGAGATGGAACGAAAACCGTGTACGTGAAATTCAAAGACACCCTCGGCAACTGGTCGGGCGCATACAGCGACACGATACTTCTGGATATGACTGCGCCGGTGACTACCGCGTCTCCGGCCGGAGGCACATACGGAAGCGCACAGAGCGTGACGCTTTCATGCAGCGACGGCTCGGGCTCCGGTTGCGCGGGCACATATTACTGCACCGGAGCTGCGTGCGCGCCGGCGACGCCATACAGCGGCCCGATAAACGTCGCAAGCTCCACGACTTTGAGGTTCTTCTCCGCGGACAGCCTCACTAATTCCGAAGTTATAAAGAGCGCAGACTATTCTATCGCCTTCACTCTGACAGTAAGCAAAACAGGCCAGGGCAGCGGAAATGTGACGGTGAACACAGGGGTTTTGCAATGGACCGGAGATATAGGGACGGCAAATTATTATTCCGTGACTTCAGTCGATCTTACCGCTACGCCGGTCGACGCGTGCTCCTATTTTAACGGATGGACCGGCGCATGCTCCGGCTCTGAAAGTCTCTGCACGCTCCTCATGGACAGCAGCAGGGCAACAAGCGCGGCCTTCAATGCGCATTCTTTGGTAGTGGATAATGCGCCAAATTATCACTCCTCCATCCAGGGCGGGTATAACGCCGCTCAAAACGGGGCTGCCCTGAAAGTCCGCGGGATTACCTTGACCGAAGACCTCCTCTTCAATGGTATAAAACATGTGCGCCTGACCGGAGGCTACGATTGCGGCTATTCGTCGAACGCGGGCGCGCATACGACTGTAAACGGCAAAATAACAATAGGAGGAGCGGAGGGCGGAAGCATGACGATCGAAAATATTACGGTCCGCTGATTTTTCGACGCTTTTATATGGCCCCGTGGTCATCTGTCATATGCACCATGCGGAGGTTTTGATCACTACATGGCACGTGACTTAATATCCTGAATGATCGACAGTTTCGCGCTGGTAACCTACGAAAAGATCTTTCTGCCCCAGCAGTGGACAGTGCTATAGGCTGACCACGGCTTCAGGTGCTAATACGTAATTATGAAGAGGAAGCAGTCAAAGTCCGGGCAGCTATCTCTTTTTATTCTTGTCCGGAATCTGATTGCCTCCGACCGCCCTTTTGTTGGAAGGATCAAGTTTGCGGGCCTTGTCGAAATATGCCCTGGCCCTCAAAGGGAAATCAAGCTTTTGATAGGCATGGCCCAGCTCGGCGAGTATGTCGGCATTCATAGGGTTGAGTTCGTCAGCCCTTGTAAGCGCCTGGACCGCTTTCTTCGTGTTGCCGAGTGACAAAAGGGCGCAGCCGTGGAAATAATGATAGTCAGGGACAGAGGCGTCCAGCTGTATGGCAGCCGCAAATGAACGGGCCGCTGCATCAAAATTTTTGTCCCAAAAAGCCGTTTTCCCATATCTGAACTTTTGCTGTGCCATGGCGGAGTTTTCCTCGAACCTTGCCAGATCAAACCCGGACCCGGCAGCAGGTCCCTTAAATTTAACATCTTCTTCAATGACCGGCGTCTCGGTAATTTTTCCAGTATCAATTACCGGGGGAGTTCCATTTTTTTCGTTTATTTTTAAAAAACGGGCCTCAAGAAGGGCATAAATGGTCTTCAGAGGCTTTATATGTCCTTCTGAAGCCGTGAGGTGAATGATATCCCTGATGCGTCTGCTGCCGTCAACGCAGGAAATCACGGTCCTGTCAAACGCCGAAAAATGGATTCCCTTGAAAAGATTCAGGGGGTTTGAAGAAAAAAACACGACGCTGTCCAGAAGATAACTTTCGAGAAGCTCCACATCCGCATTCTTCTTCAGCTCTCTATATACCATATCCGAGATCGACAGCTTTAAAGTGATCGCATCCTTCAGGAGGAATGGTCCCTCGATAAACTCGAATTCGGCGTCTTTCATCAGGAAGAGGCGCTTTATTACCCTCTTTGCCTGAAGCCCAACCGCATGGAGAATGTCCGGCGGCTTGACATAGCCCATATGGACAAGGATGGCGGCGTAATGGCCGCCGCTTTTCCTCTGCATTTCATCAGCCTTAGCGTACTGTTTCCTGTTAATCTTGCCGCTTTTGAGCAGCACATCACCAAGCCTGTCCTTCTCGTAATTAGACTCGGCAAAGACTATGTTCCCATTTCTAAGGAATAACTTCTCGGTTAAAGAACGATAGCGCACTTCTAGTATGCCTTCTTTTGAGGTCCTCTGAAGCCCGATCAGGATATCAGAAACGGGATAGAGACCGAAATGTCCGCTGAGTTGCCCGATCCTTTGTATCCCCACCCTGAGGCCTGAGGGTGTTTTGTGGACCCAGGCCGCCCGGACTTCCTCATGCAGATCAAGTTCTTCGATGCAGAGATCGAGAAGATCACCTTTGTTAAGGGAGACATCGGGATCATCTATAAAAATCCCGACGCCGATAAGAGAATAATCAACAGTTCTGGCATTAAAAGACCGCTCATTAATTCTAGGGGTGACACTAATTTCTCTCGGATATCTCCTGAAAAACCTTATGTCCAGGTCGATATTAGTTGATGCGCCCTTGCCGTAGATTACCATGAGCAGCTCCAGCTATCGCGTTCTTTCAAAAACTCATATCCTCTTCCCCCAGGCCAGTTGAGGCCGGATTTTGAATGATAGAGAGGGGGCACTGTTTAATTGGTCCACGAGCCATTCTGTATGAAAAAGCCCCTGCCCGATCAAAACATTTTGTGCTCAAAGGACAGATATAGAAACACTCCGTATTCCTTTTTTGAAGGGCCGACACCAATGGGGAAGCTGATCCCCGGCACGATCTGGAGCCCTGAGGGGAAATTGATAGCGTATCGGACACCGGGATTAACGAAAAAACTCTTGTCTTTCGATTTCGATCCGTCAGGATTAACAGCCTGGCTTGAATTCCAGACCACCTCCGTCATGACATTAAAGTTTTCAGAGGCAAGCCATATGATACTTGTTCCGAGGTTATACCCCGTGGTATCGGCTTTTTTGCCTCCCGGTCCTTTGGCATTCGGGGTGAAGGTGGCGCCTGCATTCCAGTGGTTCACAAACCGTTCGGAGAGCTCGATGCTTACAGGGAAGTTTATCTGATAACCGACAGCTCCGGCGCCGAGCCCTTTTTTATGGCTTCCGGTCGGCAGGACCAGAGAGAAGCGGGGGGAAACGGCAAGGGCGTCCTTCAAAACAAGCTGATAGCGATAGTTGATCAGAATATCTCCCAGCCCGGTAGTAGCCCCGTCCTCATGCTGGTGAACGCCTGGTATGGTATAGGAAAGCTGGTGGGCCTGCGCCGGCGCGGGCCATTCCTGCGTAAACGTGTATATCCAGGACTTCGACTTTTTCAGATACTGAAATGTCTGGATATGCTGAACTACCCCGGCCTCCTGGTTGTAGGCCTCCTCGATCAAAAAAGAATTGTCCTGAATTTTTTTGCTCTCCTCGGAATGAGCCACACCAAAGGACAGAAGTGCTAAAACAACACTCAACAATACAGTCCGCATTTTCATGATAATAATTCTCCAATCACACTGACTATTTTACCCACGTTATCATTAGAAATTCTCAGTTCCACCAGCGAATAGACGTATCTTTTTATTACGGTATATTTTGTTATATATAAGGTGATGACCTGATCGGCCGTTTCACTTTAAATAATCTCCGCTTCTAAAGCAGCATATATACCGTCTATGGCTTTCTGTATTTTAATAGTTTCCTCGATTGCCGTGACTATCCTGCAATAGGTCTGAATCTCCTCAAGGGTCAGTATCCGTTCCTTCCTGTCCTTTAGCCATTTGTCACAAACCTGGTAACCTCCGATTTGGTAGTTCCACACCGCCGTTGAAATGCCTTCGAAGTATTGCTCTTTGTTGATATATACACGGTCAGTATTATCATCATATTTCGGCTTTCCCGCCCTGCTGTCACCCTCGCCCTGAAACCGTGCAATCGGCGAATCAAGCGCCCGCGATTTCAACAGGTGAAGGTCAACAAGTCTGCTTCCATATTCAGACATTTTTCTGAACAACTTATAGTCCTTTGTAAACGGCACCCTCGGAAAGTCTATCTTCAGGAACTCCGCATATTTTGTTCTGTATGTCTCCGAATAAAGGACCGCATAAATGTAATAGAAGATTTCCTCGGGAGAAGGTGTTTTCTTATACGCTTTCGACAGTTTATCGACAATCTCAGCTGACAGGTTTGGCTTTTTCACACCGTATTCCGCCTCGGGCTCAAACAGCATCATTGCCTGGCCAAAAGAGCGTTTATTGGGTTTGTCCGGCGTCTTGTATAGGTAGAGGGGGAATACATAAGATTGAATCGTAGATTCTCCGCATTTCATGTCAGTAACGGCATTGCTGCAGAAAAAATGATTTACAATCGATGACTTGCTGTTCCGCGCGGATATTAACCCTATATTCTCTTTAAAGAAATGTCTCATAGTGTCTTTGCTTGCGCCACCACGCCCAATTTCGATAAGATTAGGCTGATAAAAAATCCAACGCATATCGAAAGGACGGTACGCGAATTTATAAAATTGGCTGCGCCAATTGTCGTTATTCCGCACTTTTCCCCTCTCACGCTCTGTGTTCCAATAAGTCCCGTCGGTCAGATTATAGGTCTTCCTGAAAAGTTCATTATCTAACTTATTATCCCGCATCGTCTGAATCCTTCTATCAAGTGCCTTGAGGTCAAAATCAGTTAGAAAATGGTCGCGATTGGTCTTTACACCACTTGAATAAACATTGAAAACTTTTGTAATAGAAGCAAACTTGTCATAGGTGCTTTGCAGGGAGAAGTCCTTTTCATCAAAGAAATAATAAGGCTCTGAAGGTTTTAACGCCTTCCACTTTGTCGTGTGAATATCAGACTTACCCAAGTAGTCATATTTATTATCCCGTAACCCGAAGACGTCCTGATAAAATATTTTGCACCCTCTGCTGCGATCGTCTCTCTTTACAAAAAGAGCAATGACCACACCCTGCTGAATGTCAAAGACATTTTCGTCATTGCCGCCGTCCGGAGACTTTTCACCAAACCGACTGCTTCCGTGAAGATTCAGGATATATATCTCATCGAAGCTAGCAAACAGCTTTTTTCTCATTCCCCGGTGAATTACACCTGAAAGATATGAGTTGTTTGTTATCAACCCGATAATTCCCTTGCCGTCCTGTTCTATCTTCCAGTGCGCGAAGCGCATGAATTTTATATAATCATCTGAAAGAGGCTGGATGTTCTTTTCTTCAGAAACATCCTCTTTATAAAGAGCCATCTCATGTTCAATGAACGCCGACTTATTTACTGAGCTCTTTGAATAGGGCGGGTTCCCCATAATTACCAATATCGGCTGCTCTTTCTTGACCTTTCCTGCAAGGTGCGATTCCTCGGACAGCGACGACATGCCCGGAAGCCTTGTTTCCGGGAGTTCTTCCATCTCAAGGGTGTTGGTAAGATACAGCTTTACCCTGTCATCCTTCTGTAGCCTGTATCCTAATTCTTCAAGCAGAAACGACATCTTTAAATGACCGATAGCATACGGGGCCATCATTAATTCGAAGGCATAGAAGTTTTTCAGGATATGGTCTTTTATAAAGTTCTTTCTGCCTCCCTCTCCGTATCTGGAAACAAATTCATCAACCGCAAGCTTTGCCGTCTCGGCTAAAAAGGTCAGCGTTCCTGCCGCAGGGTCCAATACGGTCACATTCTTATCTGCGAACCCATCGGGTTTATTGAACTGCTCCTTCAGAATGCTATGGAGAGATCGGACTATATAGGAAACCACCGGTTCAGGAGTGTAATATACTCCTCTCATCTGCCTTGTTTTGGGGTCATACTCTGAAAGAAATGTTTCATAGAAATGTATGATGGGATCCTTGCCCTTGCCCTCATGGAAGTATTCATGAAGGATTTTATTTATATCGGTGACGGCCAGGATTTCAGAAATATCATCGATGATCCATTCCATCTGCTGAGGGAGAGAGCCTAAAGAAACAAACTGGAAAACATCTCTCAGGATGCCGATTGTCTGGGGGATATTGTCATAGGCAAGCTTCCGGTTAAAGCCGTTTTCAGAACGGGTGCGGGCCGCAAACAGTCCATAAGTGATTGTCTGAGCATATAGGTCTGAAAATTCGTCCTCTGTAAGACTGCTGATAAGGTATTCCTTGAAGGCTTCATAGAACCCCTGAATAAAACCCTTGCCTGTCTCTTCCTCTTCCCTCAACTCCTGTGATATAACCTCGTCCTTCAGGAACCGTGTCCTTTTGGCAAGCTCTATCGCTAGGGTCCTGGCGTTATAGACTTTCGGAATGGAGAAGGAGAAGAACTTCTCTAAAAGCTGCACCAGTTCTGCCTCCTTTTCAAGAGGTGGCGCGGTCTTCAGCTTGTTGAGTATTACAGGTCTGCCTATAAGGACTTTATCCGTCAATTCTCCATTACGGTATAACCTGAACTCAAGGAAGTTGGTAAGTATCAGGTTTGGAAAGGTATGCAGGTATCTTTTAAGCTGTTCCGAATCCTCTATGCGGTCAAGGTTTTCAACAGAGGGGTCCTTTGCTTCTATGTAGCCCGTTATATGCTGACTGCCGTCCCATATCCTGAAATCGGGATTGCCTGCCTCCGTCTTTTTAGGAAGGACTGTAACGTGGCTCTTTCTCTTGCCGGTTGAACTGGAATATTCTTCAATCAGGTCTTTAAGGACGGGGTAATACGTCTCTTCCCGAGCATCTCCCCTGCTGCCTGCATCCGCGATCTTCTG
Source organism: Nitrospirota bacterium (assembly GCA_016215155.1). Taxonomy (GTDB): domain Bacteria; phylum Nitrospirota; class Thermodesulfovibrionia; order Thermodesulfovibrionales; family UBA6898; genus PALSA-1316. The sequence continues at coordinate 99,887 of JACRLQ010000008.1, read as the reverse complement.
TAGATATTCCTTCAGCCCCATTGAGGGATATTATAGGCGATTCATACGGGATTATGCATCCGCAACACTCGGTTATATAGGACGGCAACGTTCGTCACTCCCAGCATACTTGCAGACCGCAAATCCATTTCATCTGGTATCATTCATCATGCCGTTCGAACCAGCCTGCACTGTGCTGCAGCTCAAATTCATGAAATAAAGAGTAACAGCCAGCACGATCAGCAAAACCCCTTGCGCCATGATCAGTGCATTCGTGCCGGCTACCGTTATGAGATAAAACGATGTGGCGACCGTCCCGACAATGCTGCCGAACGTCGAAAGGGCATAGAGCGTCCCGATCGTCTTGCCCGAGGTATGAAGGCTGCATATCATCAGTTTTGCGGTATACGGGCTTACGATGCCAAGAAAAACGGAAGGGACCAGAAATAACGCTACGGATGCCAGAAGCGGGCTGGTCCTGACGCCAAGGTCCTTCATGAAAATCCAGTCTGCGATAGGAGCGCTATAGAGCGGGAAGGCTATAAAGAGTATCCCCGGCATGAAAATCATCAGACTCAATTTACGTGACGATGGGGTCCTGTCGGCGAGCCGGCCGCCAAGGTAGTAGCCCGTGGAGAGACCGGCCAAAAAAACGCTGATCAGGCTCCCCCAGACAAAAACAGAACTTCCAAAATTCGGGGCGAGCACCCTGCTGCCTAAAATTTCGAACGACATGACTACCGCTCCGCAAATAAAAACAACAAACTTAATCATAACGTCACCTCCTTATTGCGCCCCCGACTTCTGATGCTGGTAGAGGTTTACAGGAGCAAAGTCATCGGTGAGTATCTTTGCCCTGTCCCACTCGTATGAGTCGGCCGTCTCGTATCGGGCCGCAAAGTCTTCAAGGTCAATATCCATTTTCCGGTCAGACTGGATTTTGCGGGCCTTTGCCTCAACATTGGATTTGTCCTTAATCTTACCGCCTGCCGTTGCAATAAAGATAAAGTTACCGGACTTTTTCCCTTTGAGAATATAGAAATTGGAGAATGCCTTTTTATATGTCATAACCATTGAATCGAAGAACTTGTTCCTGAATGTAGAGGTTATGTTGGATACGACCACGCCCTCCTCCTTAAGCCTGCTTTTGACTTCTTTCAGAAACTCAAGGGTGGTCAGGTGAAACGGGATGTAGTCATTCTGGTAGGCATCTAGGACTATCAAATCATACTTTTTCCTGGCCCTTTTGACGAACAATCTCCCGTCATCGACATGGACCTTCATCCGGTCAGTCTCCCTGAAGTGGAAATACTTCCGGGCTACCGCCGGCATGTCCGGGTCTATTTCGGCAATGTCGATATTGGCCTTTGGGTAGTGACTGCTAAAATACCTCGGCATGGCCCCTGCCCCAAGTCCCACAAAAAGCGCATCCTGCGGGTCTCTCTCCATAAATGCCAGAGCCACGAAACCCATCTGGGTAAATTCATAGAGGAGCTTTTCCGGGGCATTCACGTAGATCCCCCCCTGAGCATATTCTTTTTTCTGGTTTCGGACATAGCGCTCTTTTTTGACCGTGTCCTCGATAACGGCAATGTATTGGTACAGGGAGTTCTTCTCGAACAGCAGCTTCTCAGATGACCCGGAAGCAAATCCGGACGAGGGGAATAACACACAATAAAAAACCAGCAGGTAACATATCTTCACCATTACGACTCCTTGGGCGCTTTTTTTGCCGGCCAAATTACCGCCGGGCGGGCAGGTCCTCAGCGAATCTTAATATTCAGGCGGCTGGAGGGGAAAGCCGGAGTCTTAACCGCCATATATTAGTTTACTAAAAATACAGGCGGCTAATAAACATTTTTTCACAACCCTTCCATCGCCTGTCCGGCCGCCCTCCTGCCTTCCTCCACGGCCGCCACCCAATGCTGATGTCCGTTAAGTTCGGCATGGGCGAAGGCAATATGTCCAAAGGGCCTGCGAATAATGTCCCGTGGCGGCGTTCCACCATCTTTGCCGAAGTAAAAACCCGGCTGCGGGTTTACATAGGCATAGGTCCAGCGGTTAAGGATGATGCCGGCTATATCTTTTCCTTCCTCGAATCCCGTCCCCGCGAAAAGTCGTTTCATCTGCCCCACTATAAGAGATTCGAATTCAGCAAAGCTTGTTCCAAGGAGCTGCTTTCTCCCGTATTCCCCCTGCTCCCCGATCGGGAGACCGGGCTTGTGAAACGAAATGTAAAAAGTCAGAACGATCGGTCTGTCAGGGTGAAGCGGCGGCCGGTAATCCCCAACATACATTGGTTTGCGGATATTACAGCCGAAACCGAAACCGTCCGACCATTTGCAGGCGGTAACACCAAGTCTGTAAAGAAAACGCCAGTTGGTGAGGGCCACGTTCACTACCAGTATGGGAGCTACATGGAACTGGGCATAGGCGTCAGCATGGCCGGAAGGCAGACCTAAGACAACTTTCCTGGCCACACGGCTGCCGCCTGCCATTACGAGACTTCGTGCCCTGAGACGATAAAGCCTGCCCTCCCGCAGATACACGATGCTTATGTTTTTATCATTACGGGGGCCGTCTTTTTGCTCAACCCGGACAACAGTGGAGGACAACCTCATACGGACCCTGTTTTTCTCGAGGTCCAAGGCGGGGAAGCGCACAGGGCCGTTGTGTATATCGGCGAAGTTCCTGCCGCCTTCGATAGCATCCGGGATAAGTGCCTTTATGAAATGCCTTGAGAAGCCGTCATTTCCACCCGGGAATGAATGCCAGTGGCTGTTTTTTAATGAACGCCGCCCCAGAAACTCCGGGAACCCCGGCATCGAGACCTGACGGGCCGTGTAAGCGCTGATGACGTCGCATCCAAGTCCTGCCACGCTGGCAAGCACGGGGTCGGCATATCGCGTTACCGCCGGATCAAGCTTCAGGACCTTTTCCAGATAATCCTTGTAGGTCATTGAATCCAGCCAACGGCCGTAATCTTCACCGCTATACCGGCGCTCCGGTATATTTCGCCAACGGAGGAAATCTTTCCGGACCTTTTCAGAATAGGGCGCGCCGGAGAGTTTGTCCCCCCAAAGACCGGCCACCCAATACCCGGGGTCGCCCTGTCCCTTACCCGCATAGAAGTGACCAACGCTCTTTGAATCGAACCAGAGGCGGTAACCAAAGTTCGTCGCGTCAAAATCCAGCGGCTTCAGGCCGGCCGGCAACTCTCCATATTCAAATTCCGTCGGTATTCCCAGTTCACCGTAAATATCATATCCCGGGACGCCCGGGCGGTCTATTACGCCGAAGGCATTCGAGGCCTGCGGCCCGATGAGCCGGACCCCCTGCACCATGAACTCATTTCTTTTTGCGGCTCCTCCAAAGATCGCGTGGTTTTCGAGGATAAGGCATTTGGCGTGTTTTGAAGAGGACCTGTTAAACTCATAGGCCGCCCCCAATCCGCTCAGCCCGCCGCCGGCTACTACAAAATCGTATATTTCGCCGGTATCAATTGAGTCCAATATCAGAGATTTGTAGTCACCTTTTTCTATGGCCCTGAATGCGCTGATAACCTGGGCAGTGTTCCCGTTCGAAGCTGCATAATCACCTATTCCCGCGGAGCCCCGAGTCGGCTGAGATTGGGCGAACAGTTTCAATGGAGCAGGGAGCTCAAGCAGGAGCGCCCCGGCGCCAAGAAGTGCGCCATTTAGAAAATCCCTTCTGGTAACGCGAATACTCATGATATCACTTAATCACATTATACAGTTTTTCAGGCTGCACATTGACGACTGTTAATTATTGCGTTAAATTGGTGCGTTCTCCATCCTGCAGAGCTCATCCGCAATGATCATGCGCCATGGTTGCTCAATCTCGGATACCTCTCATAAAACTCAAGTATAAATTTAAATCGCATCCTTCCCTCTTTCTTTTGTTCTAATCTTTATTGTTTCTTCAACATTGACCACAAATATTTTTCCGTCACCGGTATTGCCGGTATGAGAGAACTTCTGAATCACGTTGATGACTTTCTCGACCATTTCATCATTTACAACAACTTCCAGTTTTATTCTAGGAATAAATTCCACCATTTCATAAACAATTTTGTCTTTAGCGTTCTTCGCCCTGCCTTTACCGAATCCTTTGATCTCCGATACAGTCACGCCGGGCAAGCCTTCGATTTCATGCAGTTCTTCGGTTACTTCCAATAATTTAGACGGTCTTATTATCGCCTTAATCTCTTTCATGCTGTTCTCCTTATGTTTGATTAAAGTCCAAACCAACCCCCCTCAGTCCCCCCTTGTCAGGGGGGAAGCCTTTAAGCCTCCCCTGTCAAGGGGAGGTTTGGGGGGTTACATTTCCTCCTCGACCTCTCTCTTTTCAAACCAGCCGTAAACCGAAGGAATAATCAATAGCGTAAGCAGAGTCGACGTAATCAAGCCGCCGACAACCACCGTTGCAAGCGGCTTTTGAATTTCGGAGCCGGCGCCGCCTGCAAGCAGCATCGGTATTAAACTGAAAATTGCGATAGATGCGGTCATTAAGACAGGGCGCAATCTGTCAACACTTCCCTTCCTGATCGCCTCCCGCAGATCAAGTCCTTCATCGCGCAGTTGCGAGATGCGCGACACCAGCACCAGCCCGTTCAGCACGGCAACGCCGAACAGGACGACAAAGCCCACAGATGCCGGAACGGATAAATACTGTTTTGATATATATAGAGCGAAGACCCCGCCGATCAAGGCAAACGGCAGGTTCGAAATAACCAACAGCGCCAGGCGGACCGATCTGAAGGTAACGTATAAAAGAAGCAGTATTAATCCGATGGCAACAGGTCCAATGATCATCAGCTTCTTCATCGCACGCTGCTGATTTTCAAATTGTCCGCCCCAGGTAAGATAATATCCGGCAGGCAGCTTGACCTTCTCTTTTATCTTCTGTTTTGCCTCCGCGACAAAACCGCCTATGTCCCTGCCGGTGATGTTCATCTCGATCCCGACCCTTCTGCCCCCGTCCTGGCGGCTTATCTGGACCGGGCCTTCGATAAGTTTCACCTCTGCCAGCTGTTCGAGCGGAACATTGCTGCCGGTTTTCGTGGTGATCATCAGATTCTTGATCGCCTCAAGCGAATTCCTTTTTTCTTCAGGCAGGCGGACCGATATATCGAAGCTGCGGTTTTCTTCGTAAAATTTGGTGGCTGATTTTCCGGCAACAGCTATTTCGATCACCTTCTGAACGTCGCTGATATTCAGGCCATACCGTGCGATTCTGGACCGGTCTATATTTACGGTCAGATAGGGCTGCCCGGAGACCTTTTCAGCGGCTAAATCGGTCCCGCCTTTGATGGTTGAAAGCACCTTTGCAATTTCAGCCGATTTATCGCTCAGTACGTCAATATCTTCCCCAAAGAGCTTGAGAATCAGCTGCGCGCGGGTCCCGGCGACGAGTTCGTCAATGCGGCACTGGATCGGCTGGCTGAAGCCGAAGGTGATTCCCGGTATAGATTCCAGGGACTCGCGCATCTCATTGGTCAATGCTTCCTTTGAAATGTCCCGTTTCCATTGTTTCTTCGGCTTGAATATTCCCACATAAGCGGTTTTATCAGTCCCCCTGGTATCCAGGGCAATGCCGGTCTGTCCTGTTCGCGCTACCACTATATCCAGTTCATCAAATGCCTTCAGCTTTTCCGCTGCGCGCTGGTTCACTTCCACCGAGGTCGCAAGGGAAACGCCTGGAAGCATTGACACATCCATGTCAAAGGAGCCTTCGTCCATGGTCGGAATAAACTCAGTCCCTAATCTTGTCGCTAAAAACAGAGACGCTATCAAAAATACACCAGCTATGCCCAGTATTACTTTTTTGTTGCTCATTGCATATTCAATCAGCGGCAGATAAAGCCTGCTTGCACGCTTCATGATAAAGCTTTCTTTTTCCGCCTGGGGTCTCAAAAACAGCAGGCAGAGGACCGGGATAACAAAGACGGAGAGGAACAGGGAGGCGAGGAGCGCAATCGCAACCGTCAAGGCCAACGGTCCGAACATCTTCCCTTCGATCCCTTCGAGGGAGAGGATCGGGATGAAGGTAAGCGCTATGATTAGCTCTCCGAAGATGCTCGGCTTTCTGACTTCCATAACGGCTTTAAGCACCGTAAATAATTTGGGATGTTTCCCGCCCTCCTCGCTTAAATGTCGCTGCACGTTTTCGACCTGAATTATGGTTGTGTCTATTATCATTCCGATTGAAATTGCAAGGCCGCCGAGGGACATCAGGTTTGCGCTGATTCCCGCAAGCTTCATCACTATGAACGTGCCTAAGAGTGACAGCGGTAACGCGATGAGAACAACTATACTCCCCCGTATGCTGTTGAGCAACAGATAAAGCACGATCAGCACAAGAAGGGAGCCTTCGATCAGCGCCTTGTTTACCGTGCTGACGCTGGCGCTCACTATGTCACTTCTATCGTAATAAGGGGCTATCTTGAGGCCTTCGGGAAGGATATTATTTTCATTGATTTCCTTGACTTTCTCCGCCACCCGGCGCACAACATCCCGGCTGTTTTCACCGCGCAGCATCATGACGATGCCGCCGACACATTCATCCTTGCCGTTTTTCATGGCGGCGCCCATGCGCACGGCTTCGCCGATCTTAACCTGGGCGACATCACGGACGCAGGTCGGCGTCCCGTGTTCAGATTTCAACACAATGTTTTCTATGTCGCTGACATCTTTTATCAGTCCTACCCCGCGGACAATGTATTGATCAGTGCCCCGTTCCAGAATATTGCCGCCGACGTTTTCATTGTTGCTGCCGATGGCCGAGTACACATCGTCCACGGTCACTGCATGCTGCAGCAGTTTTTCCGGCGACACTATCACCTGGTACTGTTTGAAGTATCCTCCGAAAGAATTGATTTCGTTTACTCCCGCAACACTCTTCAACTGCGGCGTTATGATCCACTCCTGAATTGTCCGCAGGTTTGTCAGGTAAGCTTTTTTCTGAAGCGGGTCCTCCGGCATTTTTCCTTCAAGGGTATATTGATAAATTTCACCCATTGCCGTGCCAATCGGGCCCATCGCAATTTCAACGCCTTTGGGGACCTTTTCTCTCGCTTCAGCAAGTCGTTCGAACACCAACTGCCGCGCAAAGTAAATATCGACATTATCTTTGAAAACTATCGTCACGATTGAGAGCCCGAACTTTGTAACTGAACGCATCTGCTCTATATCAGGCAAGCCGCGCATCGCCATCTCAATCGGGTAGGTCACGTTTCTCTCGATCTCTGCGGCGGATAGTCCATCCGCATGGCTTACTACTTCAACCTTAATGTTTGTTACATCAGGGAAGGCGTCAATCGGCAATTTCATATATGAATAAAATCCGATTGTCATAATCAGAAGCGAAAGAAATATAACCATTCCTTTCTGCTTTAACGTATATTCAATCAACTTTTCTAACATGATCGATTATCTCCCGTTAAATAAAGTCTGCGAACAGAATCATCAGTTGTCATCCTCGGGCTTGACCCGGGGATCCAGGACATAGTGAAAAATAATGGATTCCCGCCTTCGCGGGAATGACGGCCAGTTGTGCAGCCTATTATGCGCTTCTTGGTAAACATAAATTCACTTGCCATGGCCATGTTCGTCGACGATTTCACCTTTTTTCAACTCCGACTTGAGGATGAAGGCCCCCTTGACGGCAACCGGCTCCCCCACCTTCAGGCCGCTCTTGACTTCCAACCTGTTCCCGAGCGATCTGCCGGTTTCTATCTCTCTCCTTTGGAATTTCTCGGGTGCGGTTTGAATAAAGGTATATCTTTTCGCGCCATCAATAATGACCGCCTCTTCAGGAATAACGATAAGCCGTTCGGTCCCGCCGCTTGCAGCCTCGGTCAACACGGCAGCAAACATGCCGGGCTTAAGCATTCCGCTTGAGTTGTCTATCGTCACCCTCGCCTTTTCGGTCCTCGTCTTTTCATCGACCACATCACTGATATACGAAATCTTCCCTTTGAAGGTCTTCTCAGGAAATGCGGTAACCGACACCTTTACTCCGGTGCCGCGCCTAAGTCTGGAAATATCTTTTTCATAGACATCGATCACTACCCATAGAGTCGAAAGGTCGGCAACAGCAAAAAGAGTCTTTTCGGGATTGACCATCTCTCCCTGGGTGACCGTTTTTTCAAGCACCACACCACTTACAGGAGTTATAACAGGAATAAGAGGGTGATTCCCATTGCCCTTTGAAGAACTAAACTGTGAGACATCGACCCCAAGCAGCCTGAAGCGTTCCTTTGCAAGGTTAAGGTCAGCCTCGGCCTCTCCCAGTTCCTGCTTCGCCTTTAGGACATCTTTTTCAGGGGCCACCTTTTTTTCAAACAGGGTTTCCTCGCGCTGAAAGTTCTTTCGCGCAAGCTCTATTTTCCCCTGCGCCTTCAGATAATCCGCCCAGGCCTGGTCAAGCTCCACGCTGTCGAGCCAGGCAAGGGCCTGTCCTGCCTTCACCCTGTCGCCCTGCGACGCCGTGATCCTGACCGCCTTTCCTGTCACCCTTGGACTGATCTTTGCGGAGCGGTCCATATTTATCTCTAAAACAGCGGTTGCGGACAGGGGAACAGCCGCATTCTCAAGCGCCACATTCCTGACCTCTATTCCGGCAAACTTCTGCTTTTCAGGCGACAGAGTCACGACGCCCGGCTCTTCTCCTTCGTGCTCTCCTTTATGTTCTCCGGCATGCTGATCTTCATCTTTTCCTTCGTGGCCGGCTTCTTTCTTCTCCCCGACCGCCACCTGCTTTTCTTCTTTTGCCGCTTCCTTTTTAGAGCATCCCGTAAGCAATACCGCTGCACAGAGGACAACAAAGATTATTGCGAGGGGCCGTTTGAAAACGGGAGGAACAACTATCCGCCCGTGGTGGGCCTGTCGGACCATGATCTTCTGCCCTTCGACAAGCTCAGGGCGAACGGACTGTGCGGAAGTTGTTTTTTTATAAACCCTAAACAGACTGCAGTTTGCCTTGTATTTATGTATAATCATTTCACCGCACCTCCAGTGGTCTTTTCTATGGCGTTAAGCGCAAGTTGCGCCCTTGTTTGCGCCTCGATATAGGCTAACTGCGCTTCAATGGTGTCCTTCTGCGCGAGCCGCACTTCAAAAAAACCGATCTTCCCTTCCTTGAAAGCGAGGTTCAGAAGCTTCAGGTTTTCAGCGGCCTTTGCCAGTATCTCATTTTTGAAGAGCGAGAGCTCCTCAATGGCCGAGGTGATGTCGTTAAACGCCTGATCGATCTCCCGGTCTATGGTTTTCTTTAGACCTTCCGCCTTTATCCTTGACCCTTCCGCCCTGGCAAAGGCCTCTTTCTTTTCGGCCTGCTTCCTGTCAAAAAATGGCAGCGGGACAGATATCGCCAGGCCCACCGCATTGCGACGCTCATCCCTATCGTAAAAACCCGCAAGTGTTATATTGGGGACGGCCTCCTTATTTACCAGTTTCAGCGCAGCCTCCGTCTTTTCCATCTCAGATACGCTCGCCTTTGAGTCAGGACGCTGGGCCAGCGCCGATGTCTTCAGGGCCCCCCTGTCCGGCAGCGACGGCACTTCCGACGGCAGCTCGCCTTCTACTGCAAAGGACATATCAGGAGCCAGGCCAAGGAGGCCCTGCAACGCAGTAAGTGATTCTTTATACTGCCGTTCAGCCAGAAGAAGCTCTTTCTTTGCCTTGCTCAGTTCAACCTCTGAAAGATTGACATCGAGCCCGGAGATATCACCGGCCTCGAACTTGATCTTTGTGTAGCCGAGCAATTCTTCATTCAATTTGACAATCTCCTGCGCAAGGCCGCTCTTCTTCTTAAACGCGAGTGTTTTAGTGAAGACGTCTTTTACGTCCGAAATCAAAACCCTTTCTTTGTCTCTTATTTCCGACTTCACTCCGGCAAGTTCTTTTTCAGCGACATCGATCCTTGCGCTGCGCTGGCCTGCGATCTCGAATTCCTGGGAGAGTTTGACGCCGTAGTTCGTGAACTTCCCGCCGCCTTCTGTTTCCGGTCTGTCCTTCTTTGAGATATTGCCTTCGATCACAGGGTTATTGATGAGCAGGAGCCGCGCCTTTTCATTGCGGCCCTTTGCTGTTTCTTCTTCAAGCCTGAGAGTCCGCAGGTCAGGGTTTTTCTCAAGGGCAAGAGTGACCGCCTGCTCAAGCGTCAACCCCTTCGTTTCAGACGCAGCGGCAGGCGATGTATTTAAGATTAATGCGGACGTTACTATAATGAGAGCGGAAATAAGATTCATAAAAAAACCTCCTTAGTTAACTATACGAAAAAGACAAGAGTCCCTATCCGGAAACCTCAGGACAGGGAAAGGAGGCGTATCAGATCAGGAGAACTACTGATTGCAGACCGGCGAGAGCCTTGTGGTGCGAATATACCGGCAGAATTAAAGGGTTATTGCAATACTCTTGCTGCGGCAATGACGACAACACAGGAGATGAATAAATCAATGAGAGTGTTCGCGTATTATGTGAAGTATTGCCTGTGTTAGCCGGGCCGCCGAGAAACCGGACGTCCTTGCAAGGGCCGCATGCATCGCTTTCCGCTAACTGTGATCCAAGCCCAGCTCCATTGCAGGCATCGACAAGCTCTATCGCCACATGTCCGTCTTTGCCGAAACAAAGGAGAGTGCCCTCAGAGCCGACGACTGACATAAGGAAGAATAACCCCAGCATAAAAGCGGCCGGGAAGGTTTTAAGATGCAAGCCCTTCATCATTTTTTAATCTAACGTAATAGTGAATTAACTGTCAATGTTCAGACGCGACAGGAGCTCCCCATTTTTTGCCGTCATTCCCGCAGCCTCAGGCGGGATTTAGTTTTTTGAACACGTCGGGGGGTGTAGCCCTCCCCTATCCGGAATTCAAGCCGCCTGACCTGCAATCTCCCGCACATGCAGGATTTCCCTGTTGCGCATCAGCCGGATGTCACTTGAGGTAAGGGTGAGGACTGCAATAGTCCCGCCCTCCGCAGTCACAAATTCAACCTCAAAGGCATGGCCGTCACTATAGCAATGGACTATCGCGCCTATATCGCCTTCCTTTAGCCCATATTCATCAATGTCATGTGTCAGAACGACCGTATCTAATTCTCCAATCATAGTCTCCTTTCCTCCTATCGATCATTTCTTGCTTCGATGACAATGAACATTGGAAACGCCATGATAGGGAGGTGGCCATTTTTTGCGTTTAGCCCCATGATTATTCCTGTTTTGTGTTAAAGCGTTGATAAATCTTCTGTGTCAGCCAATCTTTAACATCATTTTTAAAATCAGTGTTTTCCATGATCTTGTCAAAAATCTCTTGATTCGAATCCATGCGTTCAATCAGTTTATTTATGAAGACTTCTTCGAATGCATATTTGAAATTATCAAGAGGATTGTTTAACGCCCGTTTTTTTAGATCTTCGTCCTGATAAAGTTCTTCTTCTATTTGTTCGAAGAAGAGTTTGTCAACATCATTAAAGTCAGTTCCATATTTATCGTTGAGGATTTTGATGATATTGGAAAGCCTGTCTTTCTCGTCTTTGGGTCTGCTGATTCCTGCTTCTGTTGTTGGGTCTATCCCGAATTCGCCCTGCACCTGAAGCACCAAGTCGCCTTCTGCGATTTTTTGCAGACGATAATATTCCAATGCCACCTCATTGTCGAGTTTCAACCTTTCCGTATAGTCTGATTTAGGAAGTTTGCTCAGAAAGAAGCGACCGTAAGAGTACAACTTTTCAAGCCCAGCGTCCTGGAACGGCATAATCTGAGAAAGGAAAGAATACAGCCTGACATAACTGGTCATTGATTTTTTGAATTCGTCCTGAGGTTCCTCTTCTAAGGTTTTAAAACGATCAACAGCAGGGTCAATGAAAGCATACATTTTGCCCTGATCTTTTATTGAAGTGTTGCCAGGCTTGTAGAAAACCTTGGCAAAGGCATCCACTTCCGACTGATAATAAACATCGGTTGCATCCATCCTTCCTTTAAGGTCATATAAATGGTTTGGGTCTGTGGATTCGGTAACTGTCGTCAGTTCATAATACGGCTGAAAAGAATCAAGAATGGTCTGCCGGTCGTTGGTAAAATCGAGAACAAAGGTGTCTTCCTTCCCGGGATGAGTTCTATTTAGTCGGGATAGTGTCTGTACAGCTCTCACGCCTGACAGCTTCTTATCCACGTACATTGTATGTAACAGGGGTTGATCGAAGCCATACTGGTACTTGTCTGCAACGAGCAATACCTGATATTCATCTGTAGCAAATTTGCCAGGCAGCTCAAATTCACCGAACCCGTTTAAATTTACTTCGGTTACACCTTCGGGGTAAAAATCATCCACTACCGCGCCGGAAAAGGCTACCAGTGGACGAATTTCTTTTTCATATCCCATCTCTTTGATATAATCCTTGAATTCCAGATAATAGCGCAAAGCGTGCTTCCGCGAGGCGGTCACTACCATTGCCTTTGCTTTACCTCCGATCTTTTTCATGGTCACCTGCCTGAAATGCTCAACCATAACTTCGGTTTTTTGCGCCAAACTGTGTGGATGCAGGGATGCGAAACGTCCAATCGCTTTTGCGGCCTTACGTTTATTCAGCTCAGGATCATCTTCAATTGCCTTTGAGAATCCGTAGTATTCTTTGTAAGAAATGTAATTCTTTAGAACATCCAAAATAAACCCTTCTTCAATGGCCTGTCTCATCGAATAGAGATGAAACGGCTTCGGCTTGCCTTCGGAGTCTTTAGTCCCAAATACTTCTAGTGTCTTTGCCTTAGGCGTAGCAGTGAAAGCGAAAACACTGATATTCTTTTGTGGTCCCCTTTTCTTGATAACTTCACGGATATAATCAGTTTCATCAACTTCAGCGGCTTCAACTTCACCTTCGACCGCTTCTGCTTCTTCCAGCGAAACATTCTTTCCAGCCAATGCTTCCGTCATCTTTCGGCTTGATTCTCCGCCCTGACTGCTGTGTGCTTCATCAATAATGACGGCATAATTTTGATCCAGCATTTCTGAGAGATGCTTTAGCGCAAAAGGAAATTTTTGCAGGGTTGTAATTATAATGCTCGTTGCGGATTTTATTGCCTCGGCCAATTGTTCAGAATTCTCATCTATACGTTGTACAACGCCTTGTTTATGTTCAAACTGATAAATGGTATTTTGTAGTTGCTGGTCGAGCACGTTTCTGTCGGTTATTACGATGATGGAATCAAACACTTTTTTGTCTTGAGAATTATACAAGCTACTCAGTCGATAGGCAAGCCATGCTATTGAATTACTCTTACCGCTACCCGCAGAGTGCTGAATGAGATAGTTCTTTCCGGGTCCCCATGCCTTGGCATCAGACGTAAGTTTTCTGACCACATCAGCCTGGTGGTATCGAGGAAAGAGCATTGTTTCTTTCCAATATTTTTTGCCATCGATAAGATACTCGTCTTTTTGCATATGCATGAAGCGACCGATCAGTTCCAACCAGCTGTCAACACTCAATATTTCTTCCCAGAAGTAGGAGGCCCTATACGATGAATAATCCCTTGCTGGCGGGTTGCCGGCCCCATTTTTGAAGCCTCTATTGAATGGCAGAAATCTCGTATTGGCAGACTCTAACTTCGTCGTCAGATATACCTCATCCGGGTCAACGGTAAAATGCACCAAGGCCCTCTTCTTGAATTGAAACAATAGTTCTTTAGGGTCCCGGCTGGTGCGGTATTGCTCCATTGCGTCACTTACGGCTTGGCCGGTGAAATGATTTTTCAACTCGACGGTTGCAACAGGCAAACCGTTTAATGAAAGCAAAAGGTCTATGCTCTTCCTATTTTTTTGAGAGAAATAGACTTGTTGTGTTACATACAGTTTATTCTGCTTGTAGAGTTCAGTTGTTTCAGGATTGAGCCCGCTATCGGGCTTGAAATAGGCCAGCTTAAATTTCACACCGCTGTCAGTAATACCATGACGGATTACATCTAGCATCCCCCTCAAATCCAGTTCTTTAAACAGACGCTGAATGAATTTGTTACCCGTGTCGTCTTTATAATATGACTGAAGTTTTGTCCACTCTTTGGACTGCGAAGTCTGGATGAATGAAAGAACCGCTTTTTTGTCAAATGCCAAATCACGGCTAAAATCGAATGCATTGCCAAGATGCCACCCGTCGGAGGTCAAATGGCCGACAATAGCAGATTCAAAGGTTGATTCTGTATGTATTCCGTTGTTCATTATACCCTGTTGTTATTTAATTTCTAATAATTTATCTGGTTGTACTATGTCGCAACTCTTTGATTTATCTATATTTAATTCAACCACTCTTTTAAACAACATTTAAAACTCTTTTAAAACTCTTTTAAACGAGAGACCACATAGAATAGCCCTTGTTCCGAATTGACCCCTTGATCCTTAAAGCTGAAAGCAAGTTGGTAATTTTGTTCTTCTTTTGGGCTTCAGTCAATATATCCGGCAATTTATCCCGGAGAAACGTATCAATGTTTTTCCGGGGGGCATCCCCAAACTTTTTCAGATACTCAACTATAAGTTTTTTGTAGTGTTCGTCATCAAGGCCCCTCTGCTTAATGTAATGCGCCTTAAGTTCATCATTGGAAAGCGACGCAGTTATTTTAGCGGATATAACATAGTTAGGCTTTCTTCCCTCTATTAAACCAAGCTCTTTAAGATATTTGCACTCTTCCTCAATCAGTGATTTCCGTTTTTGCACCTTATCAAGCATGACAATCTGCTCCAGGGAGAGGTTCGGATTTTTGGCAAGTACCCTCGCAAAATCCATATCCAGCACCTTTCCGATAACTGTTACCTTCACTCTATCTTCGGTCAGATCATATTCGGGCATGGGAAAAAATCTTTCCCTCTGGTAATTGAACATTTTTCTGATGCCGCCTCCCGCAGTATCAACCATCTTTAAGTTGAACATGGCGGTTGCAAGGAACCTGTTTCGGTAGTGTTCTTCCGGCGCGTCCTCTTTGACTACTTTTTCAACCGAGCCCGGAATAAAGCTACCAAGATTTGTAAATATAAGCTGGTCTTCCATCTCGACCACATTGATCCTGCCACCCCTGGTGTAATCCTGGTGAGCGATGCAGTTATTAATAGCTTCGCGGATTACAAAGGGTTCATATTGATCAACCTCGTCGGGGAATAAGGTGCCGTCCTTGATGTAGCGGTATTTCAAATTGCGAATTTTAGCATATATTTTATCAACCGCCAGCAGTAGAGGACAGCTTTCAATGTGATAGTCCTTGTCATTACCCTTTGAGTCTTTCAGCAGCCAGCGTATTTTTGCCTCAGCTGGACTAATGAAGTGCTCCGCTTCCGTTCTTCCTAAAAGAATTATTGCCGCACGGGTAATCTTCCCCTTTATTGTTACTTTGGCTTTGTTCAGAAAGGTAATCTCATCCCATTGGTCAACGTCCTTTGAATGCTCAGGGAACTTGTTCTTATAGTTTTCCCTCGCCTTTGCAATGGCCGATTGATCAAGGTCTTCAATTGAAGCCTCCGGCACAAGAACAGCGCTCCAATCTTCAATGCCTGACTGAGACCTTATACGTTCAATCTCCTCGATATTCAGAGGCGACAATTCTTCACCGTCTCTGCCATAGTAATGTCCATCAAATGCAACGGGGATTCCTCTGGGGGCGGCCGGTACTTGAAACATAAGCACACGTCCTTCCGGTAAATGCAGTTCGTGTATCTCGATAAAAGTGATGCGGTTTGTGGTCTTGTTGGCTATTTCTCCCTTAAGGCTATCAATGTCTTTCCGATTTTGACGAAACCGACTGCCGACTATTGTTCTGCCCTTGTCTTTAATCCCGAAAATCAGCCATGAGTAAGGTCGGCCTTTAAGATTTGTCTCATTTGACAAGGCAGAGAAATATTTCCCAAGTTTATTGAAGTCGTACCCATTCTTGGCTTCTTTAAATTCAAAGACTTCCGTTTCAGCTGGAAGCCTACGAAGGTCATTGAGTTTATTTTGCAACCAGGCCTTAGTCATCTATCCAACCTCGCCTGATTCCTGGCCGTCAACTGATCCGCGCCTCTCCATCAATAGCCCGGAAAGAAAGCTTTTATAAGAGTTGTCTTTAAAAATTGCCAGCAACATTTCCTTTTCTTTTTCTGACAAGCCGGGCTTCTGTCCACCATTAGGGTAGCACTCTTCAATAAATGGTTTTTCGGTTTCGTAATT
>JACRLQ010000008.1:701-83647 GCA_016215155.1 Nitrospirota bacterium | reverse complement strand
TCCATATTAAGGCCTGAAATATCTTTTGGCAATTCCAAGTCTAATATAGTGCCGGAATCAGGGTCAATGAAGCGGATCTGCGGTTTGATGTATGGGTTAAGTTCCCTGCCCAAGAATGTGTGTTTCCCTTTTAATGATTGCCACATAATGCCAAAAAACTCTGTTGTGCCTGAAGAGTAGACCTTGGCTACCTGCAAGGCCCCGTCTATCGAACGAAAGCTCTCTGTTTCTCTCGCCATTTTAGACAGCACGAGAAGCGGCTCCATATCAAGGCTGCCTTTTATTTTCTTGTTTGCTTTGGTAAGCTCTTCCATCAACAGCTCCTCAGCCTCTCCAATATGATCGCCTATCATATGGTAAGCGCGGGGGTCATCGCTGTTGAAGCCTTTATACAAAAATTTCTTTTGCTCAGGGCCGTAATATATTTCCCAAAACTCGAAAACCCGAAGTTTCCAATTCCAGCCGCCATAAATGAACTTAGCAGCAGCATGAGGATCTTCTGCCGGGTCGGGCACTATTTCGACCGTCAGTTGATTGATTAATTCAGTAAATGTATAGCATAAATAGTCCAGCACCTCCCTGATGTTGGTGTGCTGGTTCATAATCTTCTGGTCGAACTTGATGGAGGAAATAAAATTCAGTATTAATGGATATGCTTTAAAGGTTTCCCCAGCGAAGCAGAGCAGGCAATCCTTACGGGGCAGCTCAAACAGCTTTACTCCGTGCTTCCATACCTCACCGCTGCCTGTGAGACAGCTATCAGTCGCAAAAACCAGCTCCTGATTTTCGTTGTCTTGCCGTATCCATGCAATACAGAGTGTCATTGTCTATGCCACCTTTATCTTCCCCGTCACCGCTTCGCTGATTAAGGCTGTCCGGTATTCTTGCAATAGCTCTATTTCGCTTTCGATTCTGGATATAGTGGCGTCTATTTTTTCGATCGAGATTTCAATGTGTCGCACAATGATTTGCTGCTCTTTAAGAGGAGGCAAGAGCAACAAAGTTTCTCCTAATTCTTCTTTATTCAGGTGTGGTTGAGCAGCTCTTAATCTGTGCAAGTATAACTGGTTTATTAAGACATAGTTACTTAGAAGGCAAAAGGAAATAAAGATCGGATCGGCATTGATTACACGAGCGACCATATCATATCCAGTAATTGCTCCTTCGTATTTCTTTGGGATTATAGCTGAATCAGCAGTATAGGCACCACTTCGCACGACAATAATGTCATTTTCTTTTAGAACAGGGTTTCTGTCATATGGTATATCATCAGGATCAACATAAATTAAATCTTTATCGACGATTTTCCCTCTTTCAACATTGGTCGCTCTAATTAATGGCAATCCATCAGCTTTCTGTCTTGGTGGTTGTCCTAATCCGTATTTTACTTCTGCTACATACTTCAACTTCTTCACTTCCCAATGCGCCGGAATTTCGCCGAGCCAATCAATGCCGCTGGATTTGAGTTTGACCTTGGAATTTATACCTTTCGTTACTGCCTGATTGATAATCGCCGTCCGCTCTTCCTTTAGCAGTTCAATCAACTTTTGCTTGTTGGCAATGAGCGTGTCTATCTGGGCCGTCTTGTCGTCCAAGTAGTTGGCAATGGTAGCTTGCTCTTTCTTTGGAGGAATAACGAACGGCATTTTTGCCATCATGTTATTCATCAACTTTGGATTGATATCCAAACGAACAGAATATCTTGTTCCTAAATTTAGAAAATAGGGTAGATATCGTAAATCAATTTGCTCCCAATTTTTCGGCTGTATTGTTCCGCAAACATTTGTGCAATTAAATTTCCCTTTGCGATGAAAAACTGTTCCTGCATTTGCACCATCAGTTGTCCATGTTACATACTCACCATCAAAGTCAAAAGCATTTAAGTAACCCATCACACCATCATTTTCTGTCTGCGAACTATACACCGGATATTTACCATAATTTTCACCAATCTCCACATTGCTGATTACTCTTCCTCTTCCGATATTTGAAACTCTTCCAATAGTTGCTAAACCCCAATGCTCCGGAATCTCACCAATCCATTCAACTCCCGAAGGCTTATATTTATCGTAGCGTTCCATTATTGAATAACTTCTTTTATCATCCCGTCAGTTTCCGCTTCTAGCGCTAAAATATCTTTCCTTATTTCTTCCAGACTCCGCAACGGCTTAAACTTATAAAAATATTTTGTAAGGTTAATCTCATAGCCCACTTTTGTTTTGCCGTGGTCAATCCAGGCATCAGGCACATGCGGCAATACTTCCCGTTTGAAGTACTTCTCCACATCTTCTTTCAAGGGCACATTTTCAAAATCACGCAGGTCTGCATCCGGGACAGCGTTGCCCTTACGGTCTTTTTCAATATTTCCCTTCTCATCTCTCTTTGGGCGTTCAACAGTTATCCGCTTGTAGCCAAAATCGTCGTTGTCAAAGATCTTACAGTATGGGCCTTCTTTGAACTCTCCGTAAATTTTGGTTATGAGACTGATTGCTTCTTCATGAATCTCTTTTCTCTTGTTGCCGAGGCTACGGAGCATCTTGCTGTAAAAGGGATTGTCTTTGTCTTCCTTATCAGATCCGGTTGCATTGATCAGCTGCACCTTGCCTTTTCGTTCCTTACTCTTGCGGTCAGTAACGATCCATATATACGTGGAAATACCGGTGTTATAAAACAACTGGTCTGGCATGGCAATGATGGCTTCAAGCATATCGTTTTCGATAATCCATTTCCTAATCTCACTAGGCCCGCTGCCAGCGCCACCGCTAAACAACGGCGAGCCGTTAAAGACGATGCCAATGCGGCTACCGCCTCCGCTACGTTTCATCTTTGAAATCATGTGCTGCAAAAAGAGCAAGGACCCGTCACTGATAGATGGCAGCCCCGCGCCAAAACGACCTGCAAAACCTTTGTTGGCAAATTCGTCTTTGATATATTTCTCAGCCTTTTTCCAGTCCACTCCAAAAGGTGGATTACTCAACATATAGTCAAAAGTTTCGCCTTCCAAACCGTCCTGAGTAAAGGTATTGCCGAACTTGATATTTGAAGGGTTCTGCCCCTTAATGAGCATGTCTGATTTGCAGATAGCGTAAGATTCCGGATTGATCTCCTGGCCGAATACTTCCAGTCTCGCGTCAGGGTTCAGCTCGTGCATATATTCTTCGGCTACTGAAAGCATACCGCCTGTGCCTCCAGTTGGATCATATAATGTTTTAACTATACCCTGTTTGCGCAGTATGGCTTTGTCATTCACAAACAGCAGGTTGACCATCAAGCGTATGATTTCGCGCGGTGTAAAGTGTTCGCCTGCTGTTTCGTTGGAAAGTTCGGCGAACTTTCGGATGAGCTCTTCAAACATATACCCCATGTGCATGGGGTCATCATTTTTGAAAATGTCGTCGCTCTCAGCAAACCGTTTAACAATAATATAAAGCAAATCGTACTCGTCCAACTTTCTTATCTGATCTTCAAAGCTGAAGTATTCAATAATCTCCCGTACACTGATTGAGAAGCCGTTGATGTAATTGCGGAGGTTAGCTGCAATGTTGTTGTGGTCCTTGGCTAATTCGGCAAAGTCGAACTTGCTCCGGTTGTGGAATTTGGCCTTGGCTGCATTATTTAGTATCGGTTCGAGTACTTCAGGCTTTTTGTCTTTGTGCTTTTGAAAGGCAGCAAGCACGTCCCTCTTTGTAGGTTGCAAAACAGTGTCCAATCTACGCAAAACAGTAAACGGCAAAATCACCTTGCCATAGTCAGACTGTCTGTAATGCCCTCTTAACAGGTCCGCAATCGACCAAATGAAGTTTGCTTTTTCTCTGAAATTATTTATTGCCATGATCTCCTATCATACCCCTTCTTACTTAAAGCGTACCCGCTTTCCCCCTGCCGCAGACCATGCACCTTCCTTGCGAATTTTATCTCGTCCCTTATCCGGGAGATAAAATAAAGCGAGAGCTCTTCGCCGTATATGTCCTCATCAAAATCGAGTATATGCACCTCTATAGAAAGCGCGGTCTTGTTGAAGGTGGGGCGCATGCCGATATTCACTATCCCGTCATAGAACCGGTCCCGGACAAAGAGCCTTGCGGCATAGACCCCGTTTGACGGAACGATGGAATGCTTCGGCGCGATATTGGCCGTGGGGAACCCAAGCGACCGGCCTCTGCCGTCTCCCCGAATAACCACACCCGTTATCGCATAGTCCCTGCCAAGAAGCCGGGCAGCCTGCTCAACCTCTCCCTCTTTGAGGAGCATGCGTATCTTAGTGCTGCTTATCACCTCGCCGTTTAATTCGACCTGTTCGGTCTCGCGCACATTAAACCCCAGCTGCCGGCCCAGGTCCCTAAGCATCCCGACGTTCCCGGCCCTGTCCCTGCCGAACCTGTAGTTGTAGCCGACGAATATCTCCTTCGCCCCCAGCTTTTCACACAAGATTTTTCTTACAAACTCCTCAGGCGCCATCTTCGCGAATTCAAGGGTAAAAGGAATTTTCACCAGCACATCGATCCCGAACCTCTCCATCAGCGCTATCTTTTCCTCATAAATGCTTATGAGCGGGGGGCATTTCTCCGGACAAAGGACCTTCAGGGGATGAGGCCTGAACGTCACGACCATGCTTGTGCCCCCCGTCTCTTTTGCGCGCGCGATCACCTTCTTTATCAGTTCCTGATGGCCCAGATGAAGGCCGTCGAAATTGCCGAGCGTTATCGTGCTGTTTTCGAACCGTTCGGTCAGATCATTTAAATCAGTGATGAGTTTCATATCATGAATCACCCAGCATGGAGCGCATCTCCCTGTATATCTCCCTTCCTATTTCCAGCCCGAGATCGATAAATTCAGGTCCGTATATCCTGCCGGTTTCGGTCCTGAAGGTCTCCTTTATCCTGAGAATTCCTTCCAGTTTCTCCTCGTAGCATTCAAACAGCTTCTTTACCGGGATCATGCCGGAGCCGGTTATCAGCCAGAGGGTCGCAGTGAAATTGTCGGGCCCCCAGCGGAACTTGTCCGCATCGTAAAGGGAATCGCTCACGAGTCCGGCGGCCTCATCCTCAGAGGTCATAACCTTCTTAAAGGCCTCATGGTTTCTTATCGCAGCTATTATATATCTTTTGTGCCTGCCTTCCATTTCAAAGCCCCCGAGTATCTTTTCGGCCTCAAGGCTTCCGGCGAGCGGATGGTCTTCCTCAGACCTTTTGATGTCATGAAAGAGCCCCGCTATCTGGGCGCAGAGCATCAGTTCATCCTCATCCTTCTCCCCGCGGCCCCTTCGCCGGCGCTCTATCCTGAGCAAGGCCCCTGCCTCCCTCGCGACCTTCTCACAATGCGAAATACCGTGGGCCGGGTGGAGCTTCGCCTCGTCAAGGAACCTCAGGCAGCGGGATATGACGACGCTTTGGTCAAAGAAGTCTGACGATTCCTTCAGCTGTTTTTCATATTCCCTGTAAAACCCTGGCTGACCGATACGGCGCGCCGCTTCAAGCGCCTTTTCCTTCAGTCTGTCATAAAATGCCGTTTCCAGTTGGTCTCTCCGGTGCTTTATTAACAATCCGTCTTTCATTATAATAGGTTTGAATTGTTAAAGGGAACGGATGTTCGATAAAAAATCCAAACTATACAGCCAGGTCCTCAATAACATAGCAGACGGGGTCTGCTTCATCAATGCCGACCTCAGGATAGAGTTCTGGAACAGGGGCGCTGAGGCCATTACCGGATACACTTCTGCGGACGTCATGGGCCGGAGCTGTTATGCCGGCCTGCTTAAACACGAAGGAGAAGACGGAACACCCCTCTGTGATACGCAATGCCCGGTCCGCATGTTAAGCGCATCTTCCGACCCGATAAGGAGAAATCTTTTTATCCTGGGCGCCGATGGACGGAAGACCCTGGTCGAAGAACATATATCGCCTCTTACCGCTGACGGCAAACTCCGGGGGGTCGTCGTATTATTCAGAGATGTGTCTCTATTTAAGCGGCTTCGGCCCTTTCAGCTCAAAACCGACAAGATCGAAAGGTTAATACCGATCTGCGGCTGGTGCAAAAAGATCAGAAAAGATGACGACGCCTGGGAGCAGATCGAGTCGTTCCTGAGTGACGAAGGCCTCGGCGATTTCACGCACTCGATGTGCCCGTTATGCGCGGAAAAGATATTCTCGAAAAAAATCTATATGGAAAGCTATCAGAACATCTGTAAGTCCATCAGCACCAGTCTCTCTCTGGATGAGGTCCTGAAGCTCATAGTGACCAATGTCGTAAAGGTCATGAACGTCAAGGCCAGCCTCCTTCGCCTCCTCAACAAGGAGGAAAACCGGCTGGAACTTGCGGCGTACCACGGTCTGTCCAAAGGTTATGCCGACAAAGGCCCGGTGGAATATGACGCCAGCATAGACGACGCCCTGGCCGGCAAACCCGTGTCGATCTATGACATCACTGCCGATAAAGACGCCAGGTACAGGAAAGAGGCCGAAAAAGAGGGCATACGGAGCATCCTGTCCATTCCTCTTCGGTCCAGGGACGAAGTAATCGGGGTCCTGAGGATGTATACCTCCGAACCGGTAGCGTACTCCGAGGAGGACCTTAAGTTCGTCTCGGCCATAGCCGATCAGGCGGCGATAGCGATCGTAAACGCCAGGCTGTTCGAAAAGACCGTCTCCCGTGAGAAAGAATATCTGAACGTATTTCAGGAGGTGACCGACGCGGTAAGTTCCACCCTTGATGTCGCTGAGGTGCTCAGGATGATCGTCAGGAAGATCCCTGAGGTGATGCACCTGAAGGGCGCCACCATAAGGCTCCTCGATGAAACCGGCAGTGAGCTCAGGCTGGTTGCGTCCCACGGTCTTTCCGAAAAGTATCTGAACAAGGGACCCGTCGATACGGAGGAGAACATCCGGGCCGCGTTGAACGAAAACCCCGTCGCGATATATGACGCCGCAACCGATCAGAGCATCAGATATAAAAAAGAGGCCGAACAAGAGGGGATAAAGAGCATGCTGACCCTGCCGATAGTGGCCAGGGGGAAGGTCATCGGCGTATTGAGGCTGCTGACAGGGCACCCGAGAAATTTCTCCAGGCAGGAGATAGAGTTTGCGGCCTCACTCGCCAAACAATGCGGGACGGCCATAGAAAACGCGAGGATGTACGAAAGGCAATATAAAGAAACCAGATACGTCAGGGCCATACAGGAGGTCTCGAAGGTCATAAGCTCGACCCTCGACAGCCGGGAGGTGCTCGACACCATAGTCAGGAAGGTCCCTGAAATCATGGCGACAAGGGCCGCCACGATCCGGCTGCTCGATGAGACCGGCCGACGGACCGTGCTGGCCGCATCTTATGGGCTCGGCGAAACATATCTCAGGAAGGAGGCCGGTCGTTCCGAAGACAGCCTGTCCCTTGCCCTTGACGGCAGACCCGTATCCATCCATGACGTGTCAACGGACAGCCTCATCTCATGCCGGGACGAATTAAGGGATGAAGGCATCAAAAGCATGCTTGTCATCCCTATCGTTGTGAGGCATAAGGTAATCGGCATAATGCAGCTTATGACCGACGTGGTCCGTACTTTCAGCCCTGACGAGACGGACTTCGCGGTCGCGCTTGCGGAACAGGGCGGGATCGCAATAGAAAACGCGAGGATGTATGAAAAGCTGAACGGCGGGACCGGTTGATTCCGGGCCTTTATCTAAATATCGCCCTGTGATATAATTTTATCGTCGTTACTCTTATAAATGCATTGAAACAGTCACAGGAACCCATATGGACGAATTAAAACTCTGTCGTTCCGTGTATGTCCCCGACGTGGTGGAACTGCTACCCGAAGGGACAATGTTATCCGCGGACACGCTCAACAGCATGATCAGCTCAAAAAATGCGGGCCTGTTACAGACGTATCCCATGCTTGACCATGGAATGATAAAAAAGGACCTCCTGCGGCAGATAAAGAGGCCGCCTTACGATGCAATCTTTTCGGACCAGCTGAAAGTAGAGGAACTGCTCGGCGCAATGCAGAAGGTCCGTCTTGTAGAACCTGTTTTGCAGTCGATGGATTACTTCAAGGAGCATGACTACCATACCTATTGCCATATTCTGATGGTATATGCCCTTTCTACCCTCATCGCCAGGGACCTGATGCCCGACTATGAAGACTGGATACAGGCTGTCCAGGCAGGCCCAACCCACGACATCGGCAAGATATGCGTGCCTCTTCACATATTACAAAAAAAGACGCCCCTGACAAAGGCAGAGAGGGAAATCCTCGACCATCATACCGCGGCCGGGTATGTGCTTCTCGGCTATTTCCATCAAAACACGGGGGATATAGGCGCCATGGTGGCGAGGGACCACCATGAGAGACGCGACGGCTCCGGAAGGCCGCTTGGAAGAAAGCTGGACAACATGATGGTCGAGATAGTGATCGCCTGCGATGTTTATGACGCCCTTGTGTCCCCCAGACCCTACCGTCCGGAATGTTACGATAACAGGACCGCCCTTGAAGAAGTCACAAAAATGGCGGAGGAAAATAAAATTCACTGGGAAATAGTAAAGGCCCTTATAGCCCATAACCGCAAAGACAAACCATCTTTCTGCGAGGCAGAGGTCTCAACGGCCAAAAGAGGCGTTCCCCCCCGGGGAAATTATTACGGGGTAGTTGAAGATTAATTCAGATAAAACAAAAAGAAGGCCTCAAAAACTAAGAAGGCCGTGTTACCACGGCCTTCTTAGTTTTTGAAATGAAAATACGCGCTATATCTTGAACGGATTCACAAAGAGCAGAATCAGGGCGACAACAAGCGCATAAATAGCGAGAGACTCGATCATGGCGAGACCGATGATCAGGGTCGTCGTGATCTTACCCGAGGCCCCGGGGTTTCTTGCGATACCCTCGGTTGCTCCCTTCAGACCCATTCCCTGTCCGATACTCGCGCCGAATGCCGCGATACCGATCGCAAGACCGCAGGCGAGGGCCGCAATACCGTAGTATTTAAGCTTTGCGTCGGCAGCTGAAACCGCCGCGGCCGCGGCCTCCTCGGCAAAAACAGCCGGGGCGAGCAGAACAACCAGGGACAGAGCCAGAAGAATCATGGAAATAGATTTCTTCATCGTTTAGTCCTCCTTTCCAAATAACTTTGAATTAATGTGCCTCTTCGACGGCACCAGCGAGATAAAGGGCGGTCAGAAGTGTAAAGACGAAGGCCTGTATCACACTGACCAGCACCCCTAAAACCAGGATTGTCACCGGGACCAGGGCCGGTGAAAGTATGCCGAGCACTCCAAGGATATAATGCTTGGCGCTCATGTTTCCAAAAAGCCTGACCGAAAGCGTAAGGGGCCGGGCGATATGCCCTATGAACTCTATCACAAACATCAGGACCATCAGGGGAAACGCGTATATATTGCGGATGGGCCCCAGGAAATGGTTCAGATAGGAAAATCCGTGGACGCGGACCCCGAAGATATGTGTGGCGAGAAAAACTGGTATCGCAAGGGCCGCGTTGGTGTTGATATTGCTGGTCGGAGACATAAACCCTGGTATCAGTCCCATGAAATTACAGACCGCAATGAACATGGCCACGGTAGCGATGAGCGGGAAAAGCGCCTTTGCCCAATGATGACCGATATTCTCTTCGCAGAGGTTTAAAAGGGCCTCGACGATCGTCTCCATAAAATTCTGGACCCCCCTCGGAATGAGCGCGAGAGAACTCCTTACCATCAGTGAAACCGAAATCAGGATCAGGGAGGCCAGAAACGCATACGTTACAAAATGCGGTACCGTATGAGGGTCAAACAGAATATCGAGTAAGAGCTTTTCTTCATGCATAATGCCGCCTCCTCACGTTAAATTGCCCTCAATATTACATAAGGGCGGCCTCTTAAGTCAAATAATAAAATAAAATACTTGCATTTTTTAATTTGATAATGTATTAATAACTACAATTATCAAGAGTGGGTTTCGGTGACTATGCCAAGAGACAAAATGAAAAAGGACTTAAGCGAAGCTGAAAAAAAGGACATGCCTCTTTATCCTATAGGCATCGTCGCGGAACTTATCGGCACCACTGACCAGACCCTCAGGCTGTACGAAAAGCACGGCCTGATAAAACCGGCCAGAAGAAATAAAAACAGGTTCTACTCCGAAAATGATATCAAGTGGCTGAGATGTTTGAGGGAGCTGATCCATAACAAAAAGATCAGCATCGAGGGCATAAAGAAACTCCTCGAGTACGCCCCCTGCTGGGAGATCACCATGTGTCCCGATGAGCGAAAAGGCAAATGCTCGGCCTTTATCGACAAGACCAAGCCCTGCTGGGAATTAAACAGGATGATCTGCAATACCGCCTCGGGCAGGATCTGCGAGGACTGCATCGTGTACATCTCGAAGCAGGGCAAAAAGTAGCGTCCCCCGCCCGTTTAGACCCCCTTGCGGAAAACCATCGTCCGATCGGTATGATGTCATTTCGAACGAAGTGAGAAATCTTAAGGCGCTGAAAAACAAGAGGTGTCTCCCGTTGGTCGAAATGACAAGACTCTCTGAAAAAACTATTTTCAGATTCCCGCAACGGAAATTATCGGGGCATAACTCTTTGAACAGCAAAATACACTGATTATATTCAATATTTTTCTTCGCATGCCTCCCCTGGGGGTATTCATAATTGAGGTTATGGTAAACTTCCGTAATGAGACTCAGCATCCTGATATCGCTGAAAAAGGCGGCCTGCCTTGAAGATAGGGATTAACGCGGCCCACCTGAACGAAACGCCTACCGGCATCGGGGTTTTTACAAGGGAGGTCTCAGAGGCCTTATTGCGTCAGCATAAGGACATAGAGATCTTCACATCCCTGCCGCCCGCTTCATTCCCTGACGGGCAGGTCTCAAAAGTTCCGGAAATTATTCAGGGATCGACCGCTTTTCTGCAAAACCTCTGCCGTTTTTTATACCTCAATCTCGTCCTGCCGGGAAAGGGAAATAAAGATAAAATTGACCTGCTTTATTGCCCTATGCTGGAATTCCCTTATGCCCCCATGTCCCGGCTGGTAGTAACGGTCCATGATCTTCATCCTCTTTTGTTTCCCGCCCAGTTCGGTCATAGCGCCCGCTATTTCAAACTTTCACTCCGGCTTTTAAAAAAGGCGGCCTCAAGGGTGACCGTCGTGTCCCACTTCGTGAAAAAAGAACTCCTTAATGCGACTGACCTCGAGGAAGACAAAATAGACGTCATACCTAACGGCTATGATAAAACGTTGTTCAGGCCGCAGGCCCTCTCCGCGAAACAGGCCTTCATGGAGCGGTATTCGCTCAAGGGCAATTATATTCTTTTTGTCGGGAACCTCTTCCCGTATAAAAATGTCAGGACGCTGACGGAGGCCTTCCTGAGAGTAAAAGACAGATTGGACCACGAGCTCGTGATAGTGGGGAGAAAAGATCTGGGCGGCGAAACACTGCCCCTGGATGACAGGATCCTATATATGGATTACGTGCCGTATCACGACCTTCCCGGGTTTTACTCATACGCGGACCTGCTCGTCCACCCCTCCCTGGCTGAAGGTTTCGGGTTCACACCCCTTGAGGCGATGGCTTGCGGAACGCCCGTGCTGTCATCCAACAGGGCCTCCCTGCCGGAGGTAGTGGGTGAAGCCGGAATACTTTTCGACCCTCTCGACGGCGCCTCCCTCGGTTCCCTGATGGTTGATGTCCTCGGCAATAAGACATTGCTGAGGGAACTTGGGGACAAGGGGACAAGACAGGCGGAAAAGTTTTCATGGGACAGGACCGCCTCCGGTCTTATGAAGACCTTTGAAAAGGCCATGGAGGACTAACATGAAGATCCTACATCTGCTGTATGAAAGCAGGGGCGACAGCTTTGGCATCGGGGGGGTGGGGGAAAGGGCATACCAGATATACAGCCGGCTTAAATCAAGGCACGACATAACGCTTCTGTGTAAAAAATATCCGGGCGCAAAAGACGGGCACATAGAAGGTTTAAGGCATATTTTTGTCGGGACGGAAAGCGGCGGTCTGACAAAGACCCTTCTGTCATATGCGTATAAGGCAGCCGTGTATGTCAGGGAACATCCTTCGGAGTACGATATCATCATCGAGGAATTCTCTCCCGCCACCCCTACTTTCCTGCACTTATTTACTGAACGCCCTTTAATCCTTCAGGTGCAGGGATACACGGGTCTTTTGTACTTCAACAAGTACAACCCCTTATATGCCTCGGCGCTTTACCTCCTTGAACATATCAGGCCCCGGTTTTACCGAAACTATATCTTTATAAACAAAAACACCAGGGAGAAGCTCCATCTGGGCCCTGAAGTCAACGGCGCGATCATACCCAACGGCATCCAGCCGGACCTCCTTGACCTCCCTTACCGTGAAGGCAAATATATACTCTATCTCGGCAGGATCGACATCTATGGGAAAGGCCTCGACATCCTTCTTAAGGCCTTCCATCATATAGCGCGGACAAATCGTTCCCTGAAACTGGTTATAGCAGGCAACGGAAGAGACATGAACAGATTCGGCGCGATGACCGCGGAACTGCCTCCGGACATCAGGTCCCGTATTGAGACCCCCGGGTGGGTCTCAGGACGGCAAAAGGCCGAGGTGATCGGTGACGCCAGCTGCCTCGTGCTGCCTTCCCGCCATGAGGTCCAGGGCATTGCCGTACTTGAGGCGATGTCGGCCGGCAAGGCGATTATCGCGAGCGACATACCGGAGCTTTCGTATGTCCCGCGCGCCGACGCAGGCGTCTGCTTTAAAAGCGGAGACCCCCTGGCCCTGGCAAAGGCGTTGGCGGACGTCACGTCGCGGACAGACAGAAAACAGATGGGCGTCAACGGAAGAAATTTCGTAAAGGCCCTGTCATGGGACAGAATATCAGAAAGCTTCGAAAGGTTCGTCGAAAAGACCGTGTCCCCTGAAAATAACCCGAGCGCAGTTAATAAATAAAACGGATAATGTTATACTGATCACAACGCTCTTTTTTCAGGGGTTTTGATCTTGGTGGATATAGGGTCCGTTTATCTATGAAATATCTTGTCGTAGTGCCTGCCTTCAATGAGGAACAGTCGCTCGGCCCAGTATTAAAAAACATCGGCGCTGATATGCCTTTTGCGGACACACTGGTCGTCGATGACGGGTCCTCCGACCTTACCGGGAAAATCGCGGAGGCCAACGGGGTCCCGGTCGTCAGCCATCCCTTTAATCTTGGATACGGCGCCGCGCTCCAGACCGGGTTCAGATACGCCTCAAAAAACAACTATGATTTCGTCATAACCATGGACGCCGACGGCCAGCATATACCTTCTTCAGCCGAAAATATGATCCAGTCCATGGAAGACAACAACGCCGACGTCGTGATAGGATCAAGGTTTCTCGGGGGCGGCTACAGGATGGGACTTCTGAGAAAGATCGGCAGCCGGACGTTCTCGATGATAGCGCGGGCGTATACCGGGATCAGGATAACCGACCCTACCTCCGGGTTCCAGCTCTTAAACCGGAATGCCTTTGAATATCTGGCCCAGGGCGACAATTATCCGCTTGACTATCCCGATGTCAATATAATAATGGCCCTCCACAAGAAAAGTTTCAGGATCTCCGAGGCCCCGGTCCTGATGACCGCAAATAACACCGGGAAATCGATGCATAACGGGATGAAACCGTTTTTTTATATTATTAAAATGTTTCTCGCTATTATGATGGTCGTCATGAAAAGGAAGGGCAGGTAATATGTCTCTTGGGATGAGGCTCATGATATTTTTATTGGGGTTGTCTCTCATGCTCATTATCTTTGAACTGGTCAGGCGCAACAAATTCAGGGAGGAACTGTCTATAGCCTGGTTTGCCGTCGGCATACTGGTGCTGGCGGGATCGATGGCCGACCTCATCATCGACCCCTTCGCCAAAATGATAGGGATATACTATCCGCCCGCCCTCGTCTTCGCCTGGCTGATATTCTGTCTCGTTGTCGCCCTGCTTTATTTTTCATCCGTCATCTCCGACCTCAAAGGAAAGATAAAGGAACTCAGCCAGAAGATGGCGCTGATGGAGTTCGAAATGGACAGGAGGACCGATACCAATGCGGGGTCATGCCAAAGCCGGCGACAGGTTGTCATCCCCGCAAGTGAGGAGCGTCCGGGACCCCTCTTGAGGCCTGGAGAGATTCCGGACAAGGCCGGAATGACGGACAAAAAGGATTAAAACCGCTACCGGGACAAGTGCCCGCCCCGGTCTTTTTTTATGGCGTCCCTGAGTGAGGCCGGCGCGTCTTCCATCGCCGCAATCTCCCTGAGGAATATGCCCGCCTTTTGCTCGTCTCCCTTTATGAAATAGGCCCGCGCCTTTGCCATCGGAAGCCTATATCCCCGAAGCCCGTGTTGCGCGGCCCTCCCGAAGTACTGTTCCGCCTCATCCTCCCTGCCCATAACTATAAGGACCGTACCCATGGCGGCATATGGCTGATAGAAGGCGGATGAGACTGATACCGCCCTGTCGGCATAGGCCTTTGCCTTCTGGAGCGGCTCTTTTTTTACGAGCATAATGTCCGACATCAGGGCCAGCGCCAGGGGGTTCGAAGGGTCTAAAGACAACGTCTTTCCGATATATTTTTCCGCGTTTACAAGGTCCTTCTTTAAAAAGTAGCAGTCTCCCATACCATAATAGGCGGCGGAAAACGAGGGGTCAAGCTCAACGGCCTTCTTATAATTCCCGAGCGCCCTGTCGGGGTCCCCGGCGCGCCTGTATGTATCCCCCAGAAGGGTATGCACTGTTATGACGTCGATGCCGCCAGCCTGGGGAAGGGCCGAGTTCAGCAGTCTGACCGCGCCATCGGTGTCTCCGACGAGGGAGCTGTAGTACCCTTTGAGGATGGAAGTGGTATATGTCTCCGACAGCCTGCTGTCCATAATATCTATCACCTTTTTGGCCTGTCGAAGGTCCCCGGCAAAGAGGCTGGCCATTCCAAGGCTGTACGCCGCGTCATGAAAATACCCGGCCCTGCCGCTTGAGGAACTGAGACTGAGGGCCTTCTCATAATAAACGGCCGCGGATTTCAGGTCGGCCAGCTTCATATAAGAATTCCCGGCGGCAACCATCGCCCTGACGTTACCGGGTTCTTTTTTAATAGTATCTGTCCATAACGTTACGGAATCCTTCCAGACGAAATTCCTGGTGAATGTAAGCCCCCCCAGAAGCACCGCGGTCAAAAACACCGCTGCCAATAACGTCTTTTCCCGAACAATCACCGGACCGACCGAGCCGACCGCCTGGGCCGAAAGCCCCAGAAACAGTCCGGCGGCGGGCAGATAATTTCTGTGCTCAAAGTACAGGTCCGACCCGACGCCGATGAAACTCTCAAGGGATATCGCCGTAAAGTACCACAGAAGACCGAACGACACGAAGGGCAGCTTCCGCGCCTTGATGACGGAAAACACCGCAAGCGCGGTTATCACCGCAAACGAAAACAGGGTAGACAAAGGCTCTGTAATCCCGGAGGAAAGTGTCATCCCCCATCTGTCAAAGACGAGGAGGTCCGGCAGAGGGGCAGCCAGCAACAGCATATATCTTCCCAGCACCCTGAATTCAGTCAGGACGTGCTGCAGAGGCGTCCAGTAAACATCGGCCGCCGTCCATCCCAGCGGAGGTATCTGCCGGTTCATGTTGAGATACACCCTCCATAATTCTCCGGCAGCCTTGGAAAAATCCAGGTAGACGGAAGAGATGGCGATAACTGCAAGCCCTCCCGAGAGGCCGATTACGATCTTCGGCAACAGGCCTTTCCACCTGAACCGTGATATGAAAAAAAGGTCGTAAACAACAATAAGGGGCAGCGCCATGACGGCGTTTTCCTTGGAGAATATACCCATGAATATGAGCCCGGCGGAAATACCATACAGAAGCGCCGGCGCCGCTTTTCCTGAGGAGGTCCTTGCATACAGATAGGAAAGAAGAGACAGAAAAACGAATAAAGCCGACAGCGCCGTCATGCGCTGCACTATATATGCCACCGCATTGATATTTATAGGGTGGAGCGCAAATACAGTTGCGGTCAGAAGCGCGACGGGGAAACTTAGCCGTCCGAACCTTTCCCTTATCTCCGGGAGTCTGAGGGTCGCAAGGGATATCCAATAAACAAGGGCCGAATTTATGATATGGAGGGCAATATTGGTCACCCTGTAGTTAAAGACGGAAAACGGGTTTATCCATTTATTAAACAGAAATGAAAGATACGTGACCTTGCGATATCCCAGCTTAAGGTTCAGCGCCCCCTCAATGCCCGCCGCCGTCCCTATGGTCGTATCGTCCAGGGCCCACGTGCCGTTAAGGGTATTTGAGTAGGCCAGAAAAATGGAAACGGCGAGGAAGGTTATCGCCGGGACATGTTTCACCGTCGCCTCCCGCGCAGGTCCTTCACTGACAGGCCTGTTATCCGTCCGTCCGGTTTCTTCCCTGTTTTTTCCCATCGAGATTCAATTGTAAGGCATTTTCAAACTCTACCGCAATAAAATCCCAAGGCAGGCTTTTGGCGTAACACCTGCCCCGGAGGCCTAGTTGCCGCCTTAAAACAGCATCTTCAAGGACCAGCCTGAGCTTTTCACTCAGCCCGGCAGCCGACCCCGCCGGGAAACTGAGCCCAAATTCATTGTCCTCTACAAATCTCAGCTCGGGGATATCGCTCACGATTACCGGCTTTTGAGATGCCGCGGCCTCAAGAACGCTGACCGGCTGGGACTCATGGCGGGACGGCAACACAACGACCCTGGCGTTTGACAGCAATCTGGTCTTTTCTTCCCCGGTCACAAACCCTGCGTACCTCACCCTGTCTTTCAACTGGTCCGGTAAAGACGAAACCGCGGACGTGAAGCTGTCAAACTCATAGCCGGCCAGGACCAGCCCGATGTCGTCAAATAACGGCGCGATCGACTCGAAGGCCCTCACAAGCAGGTCCAGCCCTTTTGTATATATATCGATCCTGCTGAAAAAAAGTATATAGTCGCCCTCGACGGGCACGGTATTCAACAAGGCATCATCGACCCCGTTGGAAACCACCCCGCAAAAAACCGCTTCGTCCCCGCGCCCTT
Source organism: Nitrospirota bacterium (assembly GCA_016215155.1). Taxonomy (GTDB): domain Bacteria; phylum Nitrospirota; class Thermodesulfovibrionia; order Thermodesulfovibrionales; family UBA6898; genus PALSA-1316. The sequence goes on along the minus strand of JACRLQ010000008.1, from coordinate 66,577 downwards.
TAATGACCTTGTCCCTTGTAATGGCCGATACAAATATAAAACGTTCATGGAGCCCCGGATAGAACTTTTCGGAACAATACATCGGCAGCGAATATAACGGGTTGAATTTCATGAACGCGTTGTTTTCCAAAATGCCCTGGATCTGGAGGATCACCGGTGTTTTTGTGAGAAATCTGCTGAAAAACGGGGTGGAAGGCAGGAAGTTTTCTACTATTACATCGAAATCATTGCCGTATTTCCTCACAAACCCGGCCGCCTTGAACGCATAATGAAGGACGCTGAGAGTGAGACTGCTGCTTTGAGCGCCGACAAAGATATGTTTGAGGCCGCATAGTTCCCCGTCCCGGGCGCCGGGGTATTTCATGCAGAGGAGTGTTATGTCATGCCTGTTTTTGAGTCTGCCGTAGATCTCATATGCCCTGACGCCGGCCCCGCCGAACCCGAACGGACTTCCAAGGCTTTCATATATGATCTGAAGTATCTTCAAGGCGCTTAATTGATAATCTCAATATTAATGTAAACATTGATTATAAAATCCCTCCCGGCCTCCCTTTTCCAAAGGGAGGTAAATAGCCCCTCTTAGGCAAAGAGGGGTAAGGGGAGATTTTCTGAATAATCTCTATTCAAGTGTAAGACCTGGACAGGTTAAGGCCTGACAGGGACCCCTCTGTCTCTGAGGTATTGCTTTGCCTCTTTTACCGTATATTCCCGGAAGTGAAAGATCGATGCGGCAAGGACCGCATCCGCCTTGCCGAGGGCAAGCCCCTGATAAAGGTGTTCGAGGTTCCCGGCTCCCCCCGAGGCGATAACAGGCACTGATACCGCCTCAGAGATCGCCCTGGTCAGTTCTATATCATAGCCGTCTTTCGTGCCGTCCCTGTCCATGCTCGTAAGCATGAATTCCCCGGCGCCCAGTTCCTCCATCTTCTTTGCCCACCTGAGGGCATTGATACGTTTCATCTTCCGTCCACCATGCGTCGATATTGCCCAGGTCGGCCCTTTTTCATCCGGAGGCGCCCCTGCCGGTGCATCATGCGCGGGAATATCAAGAATAACGTCACTCATTGAAGGGTCGCCGAACCAGTCCTCGCCGGTAGCGTCGGACATATTTTCGGCCACCCTCTTTGCGTCGATCGCGACTACTATGCACTGACTGCCGAACCTCTCGGCGGCCCTGCTTATGAAATACGGGTCTTTCACGGCCGTCGTGTTGATCGAGACCTTGTCGCACCCGGCGTTGAGAAGAGCACGAATGTCGTCCAGAGTTTTGAGGCCGCCCCCTACCGTCAGGGGCATGAAGACATCCGAGGCCGTCCTCTCAACGACATCAAGGATTATTTTTCTTTTTTCATGGGACGCGGTGATATCTAAAAAGATGAGTTCGTCCGCGCCCTGACTGTCGTAGAAAATCGCATTTTCCACGGGGTCTCCGGCATCACGCAGATTGACGAAACTGACGCCCTTGACCACGCGGCCGTCCTTTACGTCAAGGCAGGGGATGATCCTCTTAGCCAGCACTTTCAGCAGCCAGTCTGATGGCCTCTTTCAGGTCGAGCGATCCGGAATATATGGCCTTTCCGGTTATGGCGCCCCAGAGGTCTTTTATCCGGAGCAGACCCCTCACATCTTCCATAGTCGCGATGCCTCCGGAGGCGATCACCGGGATATTCACCGTCCTGACCATCTCGGCCATGGCTGGTAAATTCGGTCCGGTAAGCATGCCGTCACGGGCTATGTCGGTATATATAACGCCTGCAGCGCCGACGGTTTCGACCCTTCGGGCGAGATCCATGGCCGATATGCCGCTGACCTCTTCCCACCCGCGGACCGCTACCATTCCATCCTTGGCGTCGATCCCGATAAATATCCTCCCCGGAAACCGACGGCACGCCTCCAGGACGAACCCCGGGTCCTCTATGGCGGAGGTCCCTATTATCACCCGGTCAATGCCGGCGGACAAAAATTTGTCCACCCTCACGATATCCCTTATGCCTCCCCCCACCTCGATCTGCATCTTAACGCTTTTTCTGATCCGGAGGATGCTGTCCATATTCGCGGGTTTGCCCGTAAAGGCCCCGTCAAGGTCCACGATATGGAGGACCCTGGCCCCTGCCGTCTCCCATTTCACGGCCGTCGATACAGGATCGGCAGAATAGACGGTCACCTCTTCTTTCCTGCCCTGCCGCAGTCTTACGCACTTGCCGTCTTTTAAATCTATTGCAGGAATAATTATCATAGTATTAATATACTACCAAAAATCGTCGTTATTCCGAAAATATTCAAAACAGACCGTAAAATTGGAACGGAAACCTCTTTGAAAGTCGGAAATCCCGGAGGACTATTGGCAGCGCTAAATAAAATTGCCAGGGCAAAGAGCATCGCGGAAGTCCTCGCTATTTTTCTCGCCGACCTTATCGCCATCACGTCGATTTACATGATCGCCGTATTGATAAGGACCAAAGCGCTCCCTCTCGTGTATGAAGGCTTCCCGTCCGCACAGCCCCGGGTATCCCTCTCCGGGATGTGGTGGATACTTCTTGTCTGGATTTTTTTCATATATTATGAGGGGCTTTACACAAGGCGTTTCTCTTTCTGGGACGAGGTCAAGGCCCTGCTGAAGGCCTCTTTTTTCTCCACGGTTGGGGTGTTCACCCTTGTGTCGATAGGGAAATTGAGTGAAGAGATCTCCAGGACCGTTATCGTTCTTATGGGGATACTTGCCTTATTTATTCTGCCTTCCTCCCGGATAATATTTAAAAAAGTCCTCAGAAAAATGGGCCTCCTCAAAAGAAGGGTGCTTATTCTGGGCGCCGGGGATACCGGAAGGCTCATTCTGAGGGCCCTCAGGCGTGAGCCCCATTACGGCTATGAGGTGATGGGCTTTCTGGATGATGACCCATCCAAGATAGGCACCTTCATCGAAGGGGTAAAAGTCCATAGAGGCATCAACGGGGCAAAAAACTACCTCGGCAGGTGCCATATTTCGGACCTCATAATAGCGATGCCGGGCGCCGGAAGAGAGAGACTCCAGGGGATCATCAACGACCTGCAGCACAAAGTGGAACGCACCCTTTTTGTCCCGGATATGCTTGGCATAGCTGTTCTTGGGACCGGGGTCCAGCATTTCTTTCATGACGAGGTCCTTGCGTTTGAGATAGAAAACAACCTTTCAAACCCTATCAATATATTTATAAAAAGATGTTTTGATATATGCGTATGCCTGCTGCTTGTCCCCCTGCTCATCGTCCCCATGGCCCTGATAGCGGCACTCATCAGGATTGATTCAAAAGGGCCGGCGATTTTTTTTCAGGGACGAATCGGCAGGAGGGGTAAAACGTTCAGATGTTACAAGTTCAGGACCATGTATGAAGACGCTGAAGAGAGGCTCGGGGCGATACTGGAAAAAGACGCCGTGGCAAGGGACCAGTGGGAGCAGCGCTGGAAACTCAGCGATGACCCGAGAGTTACAAGGATGGGAAGGTTCTTGAGGACCACGTCTCTCGACGAACTCCCGCAGATATTGAATGTGCTTAAGGGGGAGATGAGCCTTGTAGGGCCTAGACCCGTCACGCAGGAAGAAATCGACATATATTATAAGGACCTGGCCGCATTGTGTTTCCGTGTGCTTCCCGGGATCACGGGGCTCTGGCAGGTCAGCGGCCGCAGCAACACCGGCTACGATTACAGGATATCCCTCGATCTGTGGTACGTAAAAAACTGGAACTTATGGCTGGACATCGTGATTATCCTTAAAACCATCAGGATAGTTTTAAAAAGGGACGGGGCATACTGATTACATCGCCCGACTGTTACGGCATAGAATTTATACCCCCCTATGTAATATAATAACGGCTTGATCTGATTCATATATATGACTGTAATTTCCTAAAATTTCTATAGGGAAGCCGTCTGATGGCTTCCTCAGTCAGGGGCGGATAATTTTGGAAAAGCCAAGACCTTTAGTTTCAATCATAGTAAGGACAAAGGACAGGCCCAAGCTTTTAAAAAAGGCCCTGAAGAGTATTGCCGCGCAGACCTACAGGCCCCTCGAAGTTGTCCTGGTCAACGACGGAGGCTGCGACCTTGACACTAAAGAGATAATGCATACCCTGGGCGATATAGCCTTGAATTATGTAAGGCTGGAAAAGAACATGGGCAGGGCTTACGCGGGGAATGCCGGGGCCAGGAACTCTCGCGGCAGCTATATCGGGTTCCTCGACGACGACGACACCTTTTATCCCGACCATATAGAAACCCTGACGAGGACCCTGGAAGAATGGGACTTTCAGGTCGCCTACAGCGACGCGCATATCTCCGCGGTTGACCCCGGCGCTGAGGACACCGAGTTGGCCGAAACCCAAAAGAGGGTCTTTTCGTCGAAGGATTTTTCATTCAGCGAACTTGTCACGGACAATTATATCCCTCTTATGACCATTGTTTTTTCTTCAAAGACTTTCAAGGAAACCGGCGGTTTCGATGAAAGCTTTGATCTCTACGAAGACTGGGACCTGCTGATACGGATTGCGGCGAGGTCCCCGTTTTGCCACATAAAAAAGACGACCGCGCACTACCTTCAATGGAGCGCGACGGCCCAGGTCGCGCAGTCTCCGGAGTTCCTTGAAAAAGCCGATGCCGCCCACTGCAAAATAATCGACAAACACAGGGCCCTGTTCACCCCTGAGATTATAAGAAGCCTCGTCGCGGACCGTCGGGCACTGAATGCGTCTGAAAAACGCGTCAGCGACAAAGAGGAGCTGCTGAGAGGCCTTCAGGAGGACCTCAGGCGAAAAGACACCGAAACCGCGGCCCTGCAAGATACCATAAGACAAAAGGACACTGAAACCGCAGCCCTGAAAGAGATGCTCGGGAAGAAAGAACAGCTGCTTACAGACCTTCAAGGGGACCTGAGACGGAAAGAGACTGACCTGGCAGCCCTGGACAAGGCCCTCCGTGCCAGAGAGACGGACATAGCCGAACTCAAAGATGCCGGGGCCGGCCTCGAAAGGGCGCTCAGGGACAAGACAGAGGCGCTTGATCTTGTCTATAATTCTCATGGATGGAGATTGCTTCTGTCTTACTACAGGGTGAGAGACTACCTTCTGCCTCCACAGTCTAAAAGACGGGTCTTGATAAAAACCGTCTTTAAAACGCTCGCAAATCCTGAGCAAAATATCAGGAAACTTAATGCGATGACCATCAGAAAATTCTTTTATTATTTAAGACATGCAGACCCTTCGGTCCTTGAATACAAGGTCAACAAAAAACTCTCGGGAAGCAGCTCCGCGGGTCAGCCCGTTCAACCCGTCGATTATGGCGTATTCGCCACGCAGGATGTAACGCCCCCGGACAAAAACAGGGTCCTTCTGATCGGAGACTGGGGGTTGGATGCCGTGGGTCCGCACTCTGACTGGAAAGGCCTGTTCGTCGGGCATTTGAGATCTCTTGACTATCAGGTTTCGCAGGTGGAAGACGATGAAATGACTGAAGATTATTTCAGGAAACATGGGGGCAGGTTCTGTTATATCATCGGAACGGGCGCGGAAACCTGCCTGAAGTTGTTCCCCTTTGCCAGGGCTTACGCGCCCCAAGGCAGGCTGATTTATGTCTCCACGGCCTCAAATCCTCACGTGGAAACCATGGAGTTGATAAATGTCTTGACTTCCGACAGGGTCGTCACGGACTCCGATCAACGAGGGGCCGAGCTTTCTCGGCAGGGTCCATCCGTCGAGATCGAGGTCATCCATGACGGGGAAGATATGCGCCCAAAGATCGGCAGGCTGATGGCCTCCGTAATGGAAAAAAGTATCGGGCCGCCCGAACTCCCGGAGATGAACACCGTGAAATCTCCTCCGGCCGCAAGCGGGCCTTCGGGCTCAGGAAATGGTGTGGAGTCAAAATACCGGGCAGGGGGGGCGGTCCTTGTGGCGGGCATCTACCTGGCCGGCCAGAAAAACTCAATAGAACATATCGTCGGAGAATTTCGGAAGTCCGGGAATTTCAATGTAACCCAGAGGTGGGCGGCCCTGGGCGGAGAGGCCCCCTCGGCTGAGGTCGATGCAGTAACGGTCCTTAAGTCGAAAGATCCGGCGCCCAAGATGATGCTGATTAACAGGCTCCTCGAAGGGCAGGACCTTAAGAAATACGACTATATTATCCTCTGCGATGACGACATCCTCCTCCCTGAAAATTTCCTCGACGATTTTCTTGGACTGCAGGGGCGATATGATTTCGCGGCGGCCCAGCCCGCCAGGACACATAACAGTTATATCGACCATTTCATCGTCGAACAACTTGACGGACTCAGGGCCAGAAGGACGCGTTTTGTGGAGATAGGCCCGCTGGTGTCATACAGGCGGGATTTAATACCTCACATTTTCCCGTTTGATCAGGCCACGCCGATGGGATGGGGGTTTGACTATGTCCTTCCATGCATTGCTGAAAAACATGACCTGCGGATCGGGATCATAGACGCAACCCCCGTAGATCACAGCATGAGGAAGCCCGTGCAGAACTATAAATATTCCGATGCCAAGAAGGCGATGGAAACGTACCTGTCGTCAAACGCGCATCTGTCGAGGGAAGAGGCCTTCAGCATTCTTGAGGCATACTCATAAGGCGTGTCATGAACGGACCCCTGCCGCTTAGCGTAATCATCTGCACCTATAACAGGTCCGGGCTCCTTTGGAGGGCCCTCGAAAGCCTTGTCGGCCAGACCCTGCCCAAAGATCAGTTCGAGGTCGTTGTAATCGACGATGGGTCCTCGGACGATACCCCGGAGACGGTAAATAAGTTTCGGGACGTCCTTCCCCTTAAATACTTTTTTCAGCATAATGCGGGCCTGGCGTCCGCCAGGAACCACGGCATATTTGCTTCTCAGGGCAGGATAGTGTTCTTTTTCGATGACGATGACTGGGCGACTGAGGACCTCCTTAAGGAGCATTTAAATACACACAGTGAATATCCTGAGCGGAATTTCGCGGTGCTCCACAAGACCCAATGGGCGCCGGAACTCCAGGTAACGGCGTTGATGCACTTTATCACCGAGGTGGGGTGTTTTCTTTTTGCATATCCATACATAAAGCACGGGGATGTTCTCGACTACAAAAATTTCTGGGGCGGCCGCACCTCGTGCAAAAGATCTTTTTTGCTCGACTGCGGGACCTTCAACCCCGTCTTCAAATTCGGCAACGAAGACACTGAATTGGGGTACCGCCTGTCTCGATACAACCTTAAGGTGGTATATAACTCCAATGCTGTCGCCTATATGATGAGGCCTATTGATTTTGACGGTTTTTGCCGGAGGCTTATCAAGCAGGGGAGGTCCAATTACGTATGCAGCAGGCTCCACCCCGAACCCGAAGTCCAGGAATGGTGCGAAGTCAACGGCGCCATCGAAAAATGGAATGAAACCGCGTCCAGTTATGAATCGATTTTACACTCCGCAAGACAGCTCGACAGGACGGCCTCGATAAGGGAGCAGTACGGAATGGCAATGGATGAAACCTTCAGAAGGCTTCTGCACCAGGGATACTGGAAGGCGTTTCAGGCCTGTAAACTAAAAGGGATTATCGAAGGATACGACCGGGGAAAGGAAGGCCCGGAATCCGGCATCCGGCCCAAAACCCGGGGTGACTTTACTGTCGTCGCCATCCTTTGTGTCTTCAACGAAGGAGATATCATTTACCATACGCTCGGACACCTGATCGAAAACGGGGTCAGGGTCTATTTGATGGACCATAATTCTACCGACAATACAGTGGAGGAGGCCTCGAAGTGGCTGGGAAAGGGGCTGCTGCATATAGAAAAATTCCCCCAGGAAAGCGGGTTTTCAGAGGAGCTGGTCGATGTCTTCGCGCTGAGGGCCATTACACAGAGGGTGGAGCAGCTGCATGGAACACTCAATGCCGACTGGTATCTGCACTACGACGCGGACGAATTCCGCGAAGCGCCGTGGCCGGGCATGACACTGAAAGAAGCGATAATGCTGGTGGACGGCATGGGGTATAACGCCGTTAACTTCGAACTTTTCAATTTCAGGCCGACGGACAATTCCTATAGGCCGGGGGAAGACGTCAGGAAGTACCTTAAATACTATGAGCCGCCGCAGGAATTCGACATCATGCAGACAAAGGGCTGGAAAAACACGGGACAGGCGATAGACCTCGCCGGCACGGCCGGCCATATGGTTTCCTTCGTGGGCCGGAAGATCTTCCCTGTGAATTTCATCACCCTTCATTTCCCGGTGCGCAGCGAGGAACACGGTTTGAAGAAAATATTAAAAGAGAGGACAAACCGTTTTGACTCGAAGGAAAAGGCGATCGGCTGGCACCTCCAGTACAACGAACTCACCGGCAAGGGACATAAATTTATTTATGAATGTGATAAGCTGACCTTATATGATCCCGACAAGACCAGGTTAAGGCTCTGGACAAATGCCATTAGAAAGCTTGACGTATGAATAGCCAGGGGTGGCGTTCGCCATGGCCATGGGCCGCGGCGTTCGGGCTGGTCTGCATGTGTCTGGCCTATGGCGTGTATTGGAAGCATGGGCCTTATCACGACGATTACTTCCTCTACAGCTGGTCGTTTAAGCAGCTCGTGGATATCCTGCATTACGAAGTCCGGCCGGTGGGAAAACTCATTGGGGCAATAATCTTCTCCGCACCGGAGATTGTTGTCAGAATGTTCTCGGCATCCATGGTGATCGGGACTTCGTTGTTGGGCGGGTTGCTGCTTTATCGTCTGTTCAAAATACGCTTGGCGGCGCTCTCCGTGAGTTTGCTCTGCCTGGTGCCATTTGCGGGGACCGAGGCGGTCACATGGACGAACGCCCTCATTCACTATATGCCCGCGGGCTTTTTTTCCCTCCTGGCGCTAAACCTTTTTCTCTCTGCCCTTCGCGCGGGCGAACAGCCCCGAAGCAGGACATGGCTGGCCCTCCTGAGCGGCCTTACTCTTGTCCTCGCTTTTGGCTCCATAGAGCCCGCGGCCAATTTCGCCATTGTTTTTTTGGGGTTGCTGCTGATCGAGAGGGGCCGGCAGCCGGAACAAACAAGGCAGATGCTCGGGGCCCTGGCCCAGGCCGTTTTGTTCACACTCATTTCCGGCGCCCTTATCTATGCCACGTTCTATGTCAGCGCGGACCAGGTCTCCAGCCGGGGCGTGATTGAACTGCCGTCTCTGGACCGGCTTGGCCGGTTCCTGATGGATTTCCCCCGGCGGGGCTTCGGAGGGCCGTTTGGCCTGGAAATGATGCGAATCAGCAACATTGAGGGGTGGGAAGCCCTTCGAACTAATCGCGCCGCCCAAGTTTTTGCGTTGACCGCGGCAGGCACTGCAATAGCGTTGAACTTGCGCTGGAAAACGGAAAAGATCCAGGCGGCCCAAAAAAAACCGCAGGCAACCCGTATCAACATAATGATCGCGGCATGCCTGCTGGCTACCCTTGCGAGCATGCTGCTGCCGGCGGCGCTCATGTCTCACGAGAACGGCTCGCCCCGGCTCGCCTACCTGCCGGGCATCGGCGGAACGTTCCTAGCAGGATGTTTAATTGCGCGGGTGATGGTCATGCGGCGCCCCCTCGTGGGGCAGCGGTTAATCCTGGCCTTTATAACCTTCAGCGTCGTGCTGCTTTCGGCCCACCTGTTGGGATATACCCGCATGTATCATCTGCGTTATAAGTTCGATCAGCTCCAGGTGGAAACCCTGCTTAAGGCTGTTCCCAGGGAAGCCGTTGCCGGGAAGGACATTGTCTTTCTGCCCTTCGAGGTGCATGAGAACTTCCTGGGGTACCCGACGTACATGAATCCAAACTTCCTGCTGATCGGCGGACTCTCCAGTGCGAACTCAGTCGGAACTATCCTGAAACAGGCCTATCCGCAAACAGCGATCAGTGTGATACGACCGGATTATGGAAATTTCGCCTGGAGTATTGCTCCTGGAAAAAATCGAACGCTCTTGCTCGCAGGTTACAGGGGCGACCCCCCGAGGGAGGTCGCGCCGGATGACCTGGTCCTCTTTCGATTTCGTCAAAATGCCGTCGTCGAACTGGCGGAGGCGGTCCGGTTTACCGACGACAAAGGCGTGTTGAGCGACGAGGTGAAACTCCCCTGGGCGGCCCGCCTGCACGGGGACTACGGCACGGGCGCCTTTACGGTGGAGTGTCCGTCGCTTACGGGACCGATAAGGCGGACTTCAGGTCCCGGCGGTACCGCCGGTCGTTGTCTGGCCAGAACTCCCGGCGATGCGGATCCAAAAATAAGGGGAAATACTTTATAAGGCAAAAAGTCATGTCGATGCCTGCGGAATTGTTTAAAATAAAAGGTGATTTGCAGCTTATCCGTAAGGATCGACTACCCGGGGGGAAAGGTTTTTCCGTATAATACCGGGACAAAACATGAACGCAACCTATTTGCGGAGGGAAACACCCGTGTGCCATGAAACTTAGCGTCGTCATCCCGCTTTTCAATGAAGAAGCAGTAATCGACACGACGTACTCCCGGCTTTCAGAGGTCATCGCCGGACTGACCCGGGACGGACTTGTCACGGACTATGAGATACTCTTTGTCGATGACGGGTCCCGCGACCGTTCGCTCGAGATCCTCAGAAGACTTGCGGCCGGCAATTCCGGGGTGAAGGTCATCTCACTGAGCCGTAATTTCGGACATCAGAAGGCGCTGGCAGCCGGCCTTCTCCATTGTTCCGGAGACGCCGTAGTAAGCCTCGATGCGGACCTGCAGGACCCGCCGGAGCTGATCCGCGACATGCTCGAAAAATACCGGAAGGGAAAAGACATAGTCTACGGGGTGCGCAGGGCCAGAGGAAAAGACACTTTTTTTAAACGGGTGACAGCCAGATTTTTCTATAGGATGATGCAGGCCATGGGCGTGGACCTCATATACGACCACGCTGATTACCGCCTTGTGTCCCGCGCGGTGGTCGAGGCGTTCAGGGCGGTCAGGGAGACGAACATCTTCCTCCGCGGGATCTTCCCGTATCTCGGATTCAGCCATGAAATTGTCTATTACGACAGAGACGAAAGGCATGCCGGGGAGACCAAATATCCGTTAAGAAAGATGCTCGCCTTTGCCTGGGAGGGGATCACGTCTTTCAGCAACGTGCCTCTGAGACTCGCCTCCTTCTCGGGCCTTATAATTTCGATTGCCTCCCTCGCGCTGGTATTATGGGCCTTTTACGAAAAATTCGCCGGCAGGACGATCCCCGGATGGACCTCTACGGTAATCCCGATCTTTTTTATAGGCGGACTGAATATACTTTTCCTCGGCCTGATAGGAGAATACATCGGGAAGATATATCTCGAGGTAAAGAGGAGGCCTCTTTTTTTTATCAGGGAGACCCATAACCTGGGAGGTTTCGAGCGCCGTGATTAAAACAGCGCCGCAGCCGGACTGATCATGGGAAAAAACAGGCCTGGCGTCATGCCCGATTCCTTCCGTGTCCGCTTTCCGGCAGACGAGGGACTTAATCCCTGGCTCCCGATACTCCTTGACGCCTACGAGGTCTTCGACCGCGGCATATCCCTTGCGCTCCAGAGGGAAAAGAGAAAACGCGGAAGAAGACCTGCCTGCACGGAGGGCTGTGACAACTGCTGCACGAACCAGACCGACATCCCTGTATATCCGCTTGAGATGACCGGCATATACTGGTATGTGCTCGAAAAGACCGGGGAGACCGTGCGCGCGCGCCTGAAAAACACCTTGGAGGCCCCTACCCCTGGCGGGCCGTGTCCGTTTCTCCGTGACCGTCTCTGTGCCATATACCCGGTCAGACCGGCGGCCTGCAGGCAGTTTATAGTCTATGGCAGACCGTGCGGTGAAGGGGAAGACCCTTTTTTTTCCAGGCGGGAGGATGTCCTGACCCCAATACAGGAAGCGGTCGATCAAGCCTTCTATATCATGATGCCGTTTTACGGCATAACCAAAGAAGAAGAAAAGACCGCCGCAATAAAAAATAAAATTATCCATGTCAGGGCAAAAAACCTTATGACTACGGACTGGAAGGCGCTTGCGGACAGGATAACGAAGTCATCTCGATAGGCATGGAATGATTACAGTCAGAGGGGGAAAAATGGAAGGCAAAACAGTAAAAGACAGCAGCGTAACGATTGCACAGGTCATGCTCCCGCAGGACGCAAACCCTGCCGGGAACATCCATGGAGGGGTCATCATGAAGCTCATCGATACTACCGCCGCGGTGGTGGCAAGCAGGCATGCCAGGAGCAACACGGTGACCGCATCGATCGACAGGCTCGATTTTCATCACCCGGTTTATATCGGCGACCTGCTTTTTTTGAGGGCCTGCGTAAACATGGTGGGAAGGACATCGATGGAGATAGGGGTGCGTGTTGAGGCCGAAAATTATGTAACCGGTGAAGTCAGGCATACGGCCTCCGCGTACCTGACGTTCGTCGCGCTGGACAAAGACGGCAAGACCAAGGGTGTGCCTCCACTGATACTGGAGTCCGACGATGAAAAGCGCAGAAACCGCGAGGGGCTGATCAGAAAGGAATCGCGTCTCGCTGAAAAAAAACAGGAGGCCAGCTGTCAGCTGGACCCGAAGACCTGCGGGTAATCCGGACGTCAATCCTGGAAAAAGCAGTCTCACGCGAAGTCGCGGAGACCGCAAAGTAAACCGGGCATTCAATAAATAAAAACCGGACCTGATTTTTTTGGCGACACCGGAGTCTTTGCGCGAAGAGTATCGTTATCAGTTCAACCGTTAACACGGCTTAGGAAGGCCCTTGTCCTTTGCAGCCTGGGCCGGAGGAATATATCATCAGGGGCGCCTTCTTCGATGATCTCCCCTTTATCGAATACGACTATCCTGTCGGCCACTTCACGCGCAAAGCCCATTTCGTGGGTCGCGATGACCGATGTCATCCCGTCGTTGACAAGACCGGTGATTACGGACAGGACCTCTCCGACCATCTCGGGGTCCAAAGAGGAGGTCGGCTCATCGAACAGCATCGCCTCGGGCTTCATGGCGAGGGCCCGGATTATGGCGACCCGCTGCTGTTCACCCCCCGAGAGTTCCGCTGGATAGCTCATGGTCTTATTTTCGAGGTTTATCCTTTTCAAAAGACTCTTCGCCTGGGCTTTGAGGTCTTCTTTTTTTAGGCCGAGGACTTTCGAGGGGGCCTCTATGATATTTTCGAGCACGGTCATATGGGGAAAGAGGTTGAACTGCTGAAAGACCATCCCGACCTTTAACCTGACGCGCCTGATATTTTCCGCATAGTCCCTGTCCTTCTTCTCGTTCTCCGGATGGACTTCTATGCCGTCAACAATCACCTTCCCGCCCTGGAAAGACTCCAGCGCGGTGATGCACCTAAGCAGCGTGCTCTTGCCGCTTCCCGAGGGTCCGATCAAAACAACCACCTCGCCCCGTTTCACTTCGAGCCCGAGGCCTTTAAAGAGATGATTTTCGCCGTAGTGTTTATGCAGGCCCGTTACGGATATCATTTTCGCTCCCCCTTAAGACGTTTTTCAAGCCTTCTGGCCAAAAGTGACAGCGGATAGCTCATAAGGAGATAAAGAAGGGCCACGACAAGCCCGAACTCGAAAAACCGAAGCGTAGAGGCCGCAAGGATGCTGTAGGTCTTGGTCAGTTCGACCATGGCGATGATCGAAACCAGGGATGAGTCCTTGAAAAGAGCTATAAAATCGTTGGTAACACCCGGCAGCGCGATCCTCAGGGCCTGGGGCAGAATGATCCTTCGCACCGCAAGGGCCTTCGACATCCCAAGCGACAGCGCGGCCTCCATCTGGCCTTTCGGCACCGCGCAAATGCCCGCCCTGTAAAGTTCCGCTTCATACGCCGCGTAGTTCATGCCCAGCCCGAGGAATGCCGCGATTATCGGGCTCAGGGATATCCCAATATTGGGGAGGCCGTAATAGAGGATATAGAGTTGTATAAGGAGCGGCGTCCCGCGGTATATCTCTATATACGCGGTTGCCAGTCTGCTTAACAGGGCCGTCCCATAGAGTCTGGCGATGGTAAGAACGAGCCCCAGTATTATCGCAAACAGCATCGAAACGGACGATATCAGGATTGTGATGCCCGCGCCCTTTGCCAGGAGCGGGAGGAATGTATAAAGAGGGGCCTTCTTGCTCTCGTCTATACCGACATATCCTTCCGCCGCCTTCACCTTCTCCGCCAGACGCTCCTGGTTATTGTCCCAGAGGTCCCATTTCTCATAGATCTTTCTCAGCTCTCCTGTTGAACTTAGCCGTGCGATAACTTTATCAATTGCTTCTTTGAGGTCTTTGTCTTCTTTCCTTACGGCAATCCCATAGTGCCCTTCACCGACAGGTTGTCCTGTATATTTGACCTTGGGGTTGGTCTCTCCATAATAGGCGGCGATAGCCAGATCAAGCAGCACCGCATCGATCCTGCCGATGGCAAGGTCCTCATACGGCTGCACCTGACCCGGATATATCCTGATGTCGATCCCCTCTTTTTTTGTGAGGATCTCCTGCGCCACCGTACCCGAAAGGGTCCCGACTTTTTTGCCCCTCAGGTCTTCGATGCTATTGATGTCTTTATTGTCCTTCCTTACCACAAGCTGCTCGGAATAGATATAGTAAGGGAGAGAAAACAGCGCCTTCTCCTGCCGCTGAGGGGTAATCTCGATGCCGTTTATCACCATATCGAAGTCACCCCGCTCCAGAGCAGGTATAAGGCTGTCCCAGGCGTTCTGTGACTGTCTTGCCGTCACCCCGAGTTCTCGGGCGATGGCCTCGGCCAGGTCCACCTCGAACCCTATCAGACGCGATGGGTCTTTAGGATCAGGGAAGACATAAGGGGCGCCCCCTTCCGCGTCGGAGCCCCAAAGGAGATGGCCTCTCGCTTTGATCTTCTCGATCGGTCCTGATTCCGGCAATGCCGGGGCCGCCATGCAGAGCATGAGCGCCAACTGGACCAGAAGGGACATCGACCTAAGATATGTTTTTCGGGAAATCACAGGGAATACGTTAAATCAAACGCGGCGCAACAATCAAGCGGAAAACCCTCCGGGCACCCTGTTATTTATGATAAGAAACCGGGCGTCTGATGATTATTAATTGCCAATGCCGCTCGACCCGATTTATCAATTCTTTTTCAATTCTTTTTTTCTTCGCATTCCCGGCAGCAAATCAGGTAAAGTATATATGAACGATGAGATTTGACGAACTTGACATCCCCGCCCCTGTTTTAGAAGGCATAAAGACCGCAGGGTTTGCCGAATGCACCCCTGTCCAGGCGTTGACGCTTCCGGCGTCGCTTCAGGGCAAAGACATCACCGCGCAGGCCCAGACCGGCACAGGTAAGACCGCCGCGTTTCTGATATCGGTGTTTTCGAGGATGCTGACAATGCCGACTCCCGGACGCGGACCTTCTCCCCGTGCGCTCGTCATCGCCCCTACCAGGGAGCTGGTAGTCCAGATCGATGCCGAGGCAAGGATCCTTGGCGGACCGGCCGGGTTCAAAATATTGCCGGTCTTCGGCGGTATCGATTACGAAAAACAACGGTCGGACCTCTCGAAAGGGGTTGACCTTCTTATTGGAACGCCCGGCAGGTTGATCGACTATTTGAAGCAGAAGGTCTACAGCCTTTCCAAGACGCAGTTTCTGGTAATAGACGAGGCGGACCGGATGTTCGACATGGGCTTCATCGCCGACCTCCGTTTCCTTTTAAGGAGGATGTCGCCCTACGACAAGCGCCAGTCCATGCTTTTTTCCGCGACCCTGTCTCACCGCGTCCTCGAACTCTGCTATGAGCATATGAATAACCCCGAGCTTTTTTCCGTCACGCCTGAGCAGATGACCGTCGAGGTGGTCGAGCAGGAGCTTTACCATGTGGGGAAAGATGAAAAGTTCGGCTTTCTGCTGGGCTTCCTCAGGCGCAATGCCGGGGGCCATTTCATCATCTTCTGTAACATGAAATCCACCGCTGAGAAGCTCCAGCTGTTTCTGAACGCAAACGGCTTTGACAGCGCGGCGCTTACCGGCGACATAGACCAGAAAAAAAGGATGAAGATACTCTCCAGGTTCAAGGACGGGTCGCTTTCGGTCCTGGTTGCGACGGACGTGGCAAGCCGCGGTCTTCATATAGACGGCGTGACGCATGTCATAAACTATGACCTGCCCCAGGACGCGGAGGATTATGTGCACCGGATCGGAAGGACCGCGCGGGCTGGGGCCGGAGGCAAGGCCATCAGCCTGGCCTGCGAAGACTATGTGCTTTCATTCCCGGAGATAGAGGCATATATCAAACAGAAGATCCCCGTCATCCCGGTGACCGACGAGATGATCGTCACCGACTATAAAAAGGTCTCGACAAGGTCCAGAAGGAGTGAACCGCCGTCTTTCGGGAAAAAGACAGGCCCGAAAAGCGGCCAAAGAAGGCCCCACGGCGGCGGGCAGAAGACCTCTGATAGCAGATCGGGAGGCCCCTCGTCTCAGCGGAGGCCCAAAAGATCGGGCAAACCGTCAGGCCAGAACACCAATCAGAAGCCGGCTCCAGCCACATCCACTCAGTCCTGAAAGATCAGACCGCGTCCGTCTCATCATAGAGGGGCGAGAGTTTTGAATAATACGGCACCTTCTCTGCCTGGGTCACATACTGATACACACCAGCGGCACAAGAGCCCGCGATAATGCCGGCGGCAGCGCCCAGCAGGCCTGCATTTGCCTTCCGCGCCCGGCTACTCAGCAGGCCCACCCCGGCCCCTGTTGCGGCGGCGATTCCCAGCAATATAAAATAGTCATTTCTTTTCATTCAGTCGTCTGCCTTTTGTATGATATATTGTTTAGGATATCACGACCGGCTGCCGGCTTGCAAAAACCGCTGTTTTGTTCTTCCCTTTGGAGCGGACGACCGATAATTGCCTATAAGAAAATTTAATGGAGTTATGAGGCTTATATATGTTAAATTTAATTGTTTCTGATTTTGAGGGATGATACTTCGGGGTGTCACGTGTTAATAGTAATCGCATTAGCGATGAGAAATCAATAGATGAGGAGCTATCAATGGCAGCTGAATCAGCTATTAAAATGAAGGGTACCCACCTGCAGCGCGTGGCCGCCCTTAAGGAAACCAGACCCTATTCACCATGCAGAGCGGCCTGTCCGGTAAACACGGACGTGCAGGCCTATGTGGGGCTGATCGCGCAGGGCCGCTACAACGAGGCCTTTGAGGTCATCCGCTCAGTAAACCCGGTGGCGTCGGTATGCTCCCTGATCTGCCATCACCCCTGCGAGAGGGCCTGCAGGCGGTGCTCGATCGATGAACCCCTGGCAGTCAGGCCCCTTAAGCGTTTCGCGCTTGAACAGGCCTCAGAATACCGCAGGGACAGGCGGGCACTGGTGGAAAAGACCCGGGACAGGAGCATAGGCATCATAGGGTCCGGCCCGGCGGGTCTTACCGCCGCGAACGACCTTGCGGACCTTGGATACAAGGTGACGGTCTATGACCGGCATCCCGCGCTCGGAGGCATGCTGGTTTCCGCCATTCCTGCCTACAGACTCCCCAGGGAGGCCCTCAAGGAAGACATCGACGACGTCATCGCAAAGGGCGTTGAAGTGAAGACGAACTGCGAGATAGGCAGGGACATCTCGATGAAGGAACTCTCTGAAAAGCACGACGCAATCCTCATCGCGGTAGGGCTTTCCCTTAGCCGCTCACTGAATATCCCAGGGGTCGAGGGGCCCGGCGTCATGCTTGCAATCCCGTTTCTGGAGGACGTCGCCTTTGATAGAAAGCCTGATCTCGGGAAGAAGGTCCTTGTTATCGGCGGCGGCAACGTCGCCATGGACGTAGCAAGGTCAGCCAGGCGGCTTGGAGTAAAAAATGTTGAGATGGTATGCCTCGAAGGCCCCGACGAGATGCCCGCATGGAAGTGGGAGGTCGAGGAGGCCACGGAGGAGGATATAAAGATCCATCACCGGTGGGGGCCGAAGTCGGTAGTGCGCGAAGGAGCAAAGGTGAAGGGGCTGGAGGTGGTCAAGGTCCTGTCGGTCTTCGACTCCGAGCGCCGTTTCAGCCCAACCTTCGACCAAAACCAGACGACCGTTATCGGTGCGGACACGATCATAATAACTATAGGCCAGATGGCAAACGTATCTTTCCTGAAAGACACCCAGGTGCGGATAGACGACAGAGGCCGGGTGGTCTGGGACCCAAAGACCCAGATGACCGGCGCAAAGGGGGTTTTCGTCTCGGGCGAGGTGGTCACAGGCCCTGGGGCCGCCATTCAGGCCGCGGCGAGCGGCCACCGCTCCGCGCTTGCGATACATCTTTATCTCCAGGGAGAAAGCATCGAAGGGAAACTTCCGACATACGAAAAAGAAAAGATATCCGATATGCCGGCTGATGTAGCCTCGAAGATCGGCAGGGAGCCGAGGATGAAGCTCCGGCACCTGCCGCCAAAGGTCCGCTGCGAGTCCTTCGTGCAGTTTGAATCGGGTTATGATGAAAAGACCGCGCTCACCGAGGCCGGACGCTGCAGGGGCTGCGGGGGCGGCGCGGTAGTTGACGCAAAAAAATGCATGGCCTGCCTTACCTGTCAAAGGGTCTGTCCCTATGGCGCCCCTGTAGTTTCCGCATGGTCGGAGATCAGGCCGGAGTTCTGTCAGGCCTGTGGTCTCTGCGCCCCCGAGTGCCCGGGACAGGCGATCAGCATGGTCAGTTATGACGTGAGGGAGATCCGTGATACAATGGCCTCGATAGTAGGCGCGGTTGAGCCGAAAAGACCTGATCCCGTGATCGTAGCGTTCCTGTGCATGCGCCATATGGGGACATCCGGTTTCAGCCTGCCCGACAACGTGCGGAAGGTCCCGGTACACTGTACGAGCCGTATCGATATCATCGATATCCTGAAGGCCTTCGAGTGCGGGGCCGACGGGGTCGCGGTGGTGCGCTGCTCAACTGAAACCTGCAAATATAAGGGGATCGAAGACCGTGTCAGCGCCCGTGTCGACAGGGCAAAACAGCTCATCGGGATGCTTGGGATGGAGGCTGGACGACTGGAGATCATGAACTCTGACTCGGGGGCCGAAAACCCCTATAGTGGGGTCTGTGCGGGGTTTTCCGGGAAGATTAAGCAGATGGGGTTGAGAACAAATAAATAAATCGTAGGGGCAATTCATGAATTGCCCCTACCAACAAAAAAGGAGCAGGACTATGATTGTTGGATCACAAAAATCAATCGACGAAATCTGGGACATGATCAAAGGCTTCAAAAAAGTCCTGGTCTTCGGCTGCAACACCTGCGTGGCCATCTGCCATGCCGGCGGAGAAAAAGAGGCCGAGACCATCGCGACGCTTCTTCGGATGCGGGCGGCGCAGGAAGGGAAGGACATCGCCGTGGATTTCTCTTCCGTAATGAGGCACTGTGAACCGGAGTATTTTGAGCCGGTCATGGAAGACCTGAAAAAGTATGACTTGATCCTCTCGACCGCCTGCGGTGTCGGGGTGAATTTCCTGTCCGACCGGACGGGCACGATCCCGGTCTATCCCGGCGTCAACACCTCATTTTATGGAGCGGTCGAGTCGCCGGGCAATTTCGTGGAACTCTGCGCCGGCTGCGGAAACTGCATCCTGCATCTGACCGGCGGCATCTGCCCCATCGCCAGGTGTTCGAAGACCCTGATGAACGGGCCCTGCGGCGGCACAAACAAGGGCAAGTGCGAAATCAGCAAGGACGTGGACTGCGCGTGGTACCTTATCGTCGAGAGGATGAAGAAGCTCGGCACCCTCGAAAAGCTCGCGGAGATACAGCCTGCGCGCAACTGGTCGACCTCAAGGGACGGCGGGCCCCGGCGGGTGTCGCTTGAGCATATCAGGGCATACGAGGAGAAAGAAGCCGCCAATACTGATTCTGCCGGAGGTAAGAAATAATGAAAAGCGGAAGCAATCTCGAAAAAGTAATCCTAAGCGGCCAGCCTGCGGTCACCGCGGAGCTTGGCCCGCCGATGTCAGCCGACGGCCATGAGGTCATAAAGAAGGCGAAAGAGCTCAAAGGGTTCTGCGACGCGGCGAACATAACCGACTGCCAGACCGCTGTTGTGCGTATTTCGAGTATAGCCGCGGCCGTCCTGGCCTTAAGAGAAGGCCTTGAGCCCGTGATGCAGATGACCTGCAGGGACCGAAACAGGATAGCGATCCAGGCTGACCTGCTCGGCGCCGCGGCGCTTGGGCTCAAAAACTGCCTCTGTCTCGCGGGCGACCACCAGGTATTCAGCGCCGCGGGGAGACTGAAGGGCCATCCGGGGGCCAAAAACGTCTATGACGTTGACACCTGCCAACTCGTGGGTATCCTCAAAAAGATGCGGGACGAGGGCCTGCAGGAAGGCGGCGATAAACTCGAGGTCGCGCCGAAGTTTTTTATAGGCGCCTCGTGGACCCCAATGGGAGATCCGATAGATATCAGACCGATGAACCTGCTCAAGAAGGTAAACGCCGGGGCCGATTTCATACAGACACAGGGCATCTATGACATCGAACTCTTCAGGGCCCAGATGGCCAAGATCGTCAATATGGGGCTGCATGAACGCACAGCCATTCTTGGCGGTATAATAGTCCCCAAGTCGGCGATGATGCTTAAATATATGGATTCGTCGGTTGCCGGGGTGTCGGTGCCCAAGGCGCTTATCGACAGGATGAACAAGGCCAAAGAGGCGGCGGGCGACGACAAGAAAAAGGCGCGGGAACTCCAGGAGGCGGAGGGAATAAAGCTTTCAATAGAGCTGATCCATCAGGTGCTTGAGACGCCTGGCATAAAGGGCGTCCATATCCAGGCGATCGAATGGGAAAGCGCGATCGAGGGTATAGTAAAGGCCGCGGGGTTATACCCAAGACCTGCATTTGCCGAGTAGCTGTTTATTATCTGACTTTTAAAGGGGCGGGAGAAATTCCGCCCCTTATTTTATTCCCGGATATTTCCGGATATGCTTCAGCTCTTATTGCCCGGACTTCCGCGCTTCAGCCTTCCGCATCAGGGGACTTCAGACTTCTGGACTATCCGGGTCAACTATCTCACTACCGGATTGCCGACGGCGAGTTTGCGGGCGGAACCGTCGTCTATCAGTTTGGCGCCGAAGATATCGGCTTCGAGAAATGCAGCCGCAGCTCTGGCCGGATATTCGTCCGCCTTTACGGGATTGACCGCGAGGTAGATCCATTCATCCCCGCTTGCCGCTGTTTTGACCACGTATAGATTCCACTTTTTCACTCGCACCACTGACCGGACCTCGGCAATGCCGCTGAATATCTCTTCACCCTTGCCGCCCTTTTTATCTGCTTCCTGCAAGGCGGCGAGTGACGCAACAAGCTCGTGCGGGGCGAGTGAAGATCCTTTTGTCCACCCCAGCCTGACTGCGCCCTGCCTTATTTCCGCCGAGAATGTGCCGTATTTCCGGTCGGCGGCCCGACGCGCTCTGTCTTCAACCGGGGCCGGCCCTCGCCCTGCCCGCCGTGCCGGCTCTGAGACCGCGCCTGAAGTCCGCTTTTCCGGACTCATTCCCTGAGCCGGCGGTGTAAAGGCATCCGCAGGGGCCCTATGGCCGGAAGCTCTTCGGGGGGCGCTTCCGCCCCCGGGCAAAGCTCCCGCGCCTGCCGGATGCTCTTCCGGCGACAGGGCATGCGTTTCGTTCCCCCTTGCGTCATGGTCCCCTATTTTTGCCAGGATGTCTTTCCGCGATGCGAGCGTAACGCCTCCGCTTAACATATAATAACCATCCATAAAGGGATAGCTTCTGGAGCCTAACAGCGGGAGGCATTCCGTTGTACAACCGTGCTTGCCTCTTTCCAGAAAGGGTATCCCGATTTTCACGGTTTTCGTCTCGCTTTTATTCCAGGCTTCGAAATCCAGGTCGCTCCGGACCCGAACGTTCAGGAGAAAATCAAGGGCATGAGACTTTTTTTCCTTCAGCACCAAAAAGATACAACTCCATTTCTGGATCTGATCCAGTGTATGGTAATACGGCTCGGCAGCTGCCATCGCCTCATAATGAGTATCCCACCATCCCATGAATTCGCTGCTTTGATAATTGGGCCTGCTTTCCCTGCCCGGATGCGCCGGGTCGGAAGAAGCGGCGTACACCCTGGTGGCGACCGGCTGTAACAGGATTTTATTGCCGTAAAGCTCGAAGCCTTCCTTTCGCAGTCCGAACCAGAGTCTTGTTTTTGGCAGTCGCAAAAGCTCGTCCCAGTAGAGCTTTGGGATCTTGATCTCCAGCATCCTGCGGAAGCCCCTGACTGAAGTCGGCGCCATTCCTCCATAGTCGAGGCTCCAGAGCTTGGCGATCAGGTCAGTGTAAAACAATATCATACCCAGGCTGGTCCCCTGCAATTTGCCGTTATAACGCGTTGCCAGGTAGCTGTTTCTGTCCTGAATATGCTTAAGCGCGTCTCTGAGCCGCGCCTCCGCCGCTCCGTGCGCCTCTTCGTAGCGGCTGCGCAAAGCAAGGAACGGCCTGATGTCATGCTTATTTTTGAGATGCTCGCCGATAGCGATAAAATCGGAACGATGCCGGGACAGCAGCGCCGAAAAGGAAGGGTCGGCGGCGTGTTTTGCCACGGAAGGCAAGAGTTCAATACCCCTGATATCTTCCCCAAACGCCTCATAATTCATCTTCGGGTCGAGAGAAAAACCGACGGTCGTTTCTGAAGGCTGGGGAGGGGCCTTTGATTTTCCGGCCGCGCTGACGGCGGCAGGCGCATTGTACGCCTGATAGAGTGCTGCGATTTCCTCCACGGTCAATGGCCGTCGCGCGTCCTTTGCATATTTTCGTCCGCCGATCAGGACGCTTCCGGACTGCCACTGAAAGCTGACCACATCATCAACAGCGGCGGCGAATTTCCTTAAGTCTGCCGGCGTACTGACCGTTTCGGAATGATACCCGTATTCCGGCGTAAACAGGTCTTTTGCATCTACAGAGCCTGCAAAGGCAATGCTGATAGCAGCCGATGATGTATCGGCGGAATAGGTGAAAAGGGAGACTGTCTTTGGCAGGCAGTTGCAGGACGCGTATTTGCCGTCCATGAGCCTGCCGAGCATAGGTTTGTTGCTTATGAGTTCAGGCGCAACGACAAACCCCCATTCCTTCGAAGTCATCTGAAAGACCCTGCCCGGAGACACCTCGCCGGGGAGGGAAGCCTTAAGCGCGGGATGACGGACCGGCATTTCATCGGTCGAGGTCAGGCCGAGGACGCTTCTGAGCCCATACAGGGCCCAGTCACGAATCTGTTCATCTTTTTCGTCGGGGGGAAGGGTATCGAGAAATGTCCTCAGGCCGGAAATGTCAATAGTCGCCAGGGCGCCAAACGGCGCAGATAAAGACGCAGCCATGCCGGCCGCGGGCAGACAGCAGGCGGCCAGGACGGCAAAGGATAGTAATAGTCGCTTGAAGTGTTTTGACATCGTGGTTAAATCAGATTTGACCCCATCATCTCTAAACCAGGAAAACAAAGCGGTGCGGTTTTAATGAGCAGCGGCCTCGACGTGGAACTTCAGCCCTAAGGCGCGCACAACCTTCAGTATAGTAGCAAACTCAGGATTTCCGCCTGGTGAAAGAGCCTTGTAAAGACTTTCGCGGCCAAGCCCTGTTTCACGGGCAATCTGCGACATTCCTTTAGCGCGGGCTATATCTCCGATTGCGGCCGAGATCACAACCGGATCGCCGTCCTCAATAGCAACTTCCAGATATGCCGCCATGTCCTCTTCTGTTTTGAGATGTTCGGACGCATCCCACGGCGTTGTTTTGACTTTCGTCTTTTTCATGCCCAGTCCTCCTTAAGTGCCCGCGATAATTGTATAGCGGTTTTGATATCGGCCGCCTGTGTGCGCTTGTCACCACCAGCCAGTAAAATTACAAGTTCCTGGTCTCGCTGGACAAAATACACCCGATAGCCGGGACCATGATCGATTCGTAATTCAGAGACTCCCTCACCAACCGGCTTGACATCACCGAAGTTGCCTATCGACAAGCGGCGTATGCGTATATCAATGCGGACACGAGCCTGTCTGTCGCGCAAGGCATTAAACCATTTGGCGTATATCTCGGTCTGGCGAACCTCGATCATACCTCTATAGTATCCCAACGGATACACAAAGGCAAGTATTTAAAGATAAGCCTGATAGTTTCATCCCTTCTTTATGAATCGCCTATGGTACCGGAGTCGCAGAAAATGGGATGTGTCCCCGGAGTTACCGCGAGGATCCACAGAAATGCGTCGCTTGGTCTAATAATTGAAAATCTAGAAAGAATTCTGCTCAACTATAAGGGGATTGTTAGCGTCATAGACCTTACTCAAGATTCATTCTTTGCATCAGGAAGCAAACGGGAGCTTGGATTCCTCTTCAAGATCATGTCTGAGGGATATCCCTCCCGCTATAAGGTCGTTGATAACCTCTTTTTGACTAATCTCGAAAATGATGGAATAGAGGCTATTAATCGTCACATAAGGGTAGCGGCTTTAGCATGCGGGTTCCCCATGAATGAAAAGGAATTCTACTCCTGCATTGCAGGTTCACTTGGTAACATATCTCAGGAATACCTTGCACATTATCTAATCAACCGAGAACATATAGAAATTATTAGGGATGAAGTCATCTCTCTTGGTAGGCTGACATATTGTGATCGGATTGAGTTCATAATGAATCGTTTCAGCGAGCCCATGCACTTTGAGGAAATTGCAGTGCTTTATAAGGAGCAATTCAACGAGCCCGAAGTTGGGGATTTCAATCGGCTTATTCACACAAAGCTTACTTATGACAAAAGATTCATTATTATAGGGCCTGGCACGTTTATGCTTCGTGCAAAGTTTTCGGTGCCTTCAAAAATGAATCAGATTGCCGATGCATGTGGACATTGTCTGCGAGAACTTGACTCAATTTCTGACACTAAATTCCTAATGGTAAAGCTCGCGCAGCTGAATTTTGACACTGGAAATTTGAATGAATATTCTCTAAAGCAATTATTGCTTGAGTATGATGGCTTTGTCGGACATTTAAAGTTTCAGGTAGGACTCGATGCTTTTGGAAAAAAAGGTGAGAGAAAGGACAAGTTCCAGATAGTATATGAAGTTCTTGATAAAGCACCCTCCCCTCTAACAGTCAAACAAATATGGAAGGAGATTCGTAAGAAGTACGGATACCCAGAATATGCAGTCAGTCAAAAGCTTCACGATGCACCAGAATTTATCAATGTTAGAAGGGCGACTTATGCAATAAGAAAACATATCGAGAATTATGATGCAATGGCCAATGGAGTTGAACGCTTTGCAAAGGAATGGATATCAATGAAGAAACAGCCAATTTCTACTTTCTTAGTTACAGAAGCACTAAGAGATGGAGAAACAATTCAAAACCTACCGGATGGGTTTGCTGAACATGTCCTTGCACTTCATCCTGACTTTATCAAGGTATGTAGAGGCTATTTTGATATTGTGGATAATGTTAAGGCAAAGATATAATCACAACAAAATAGCACGGAAGTCAGAAAGCCAGGAAGGGTGGAAATTCAAAGCTAAAAGTCTAAGATCTGGAAAAACAACGCTTCAGGAAACAAAAACAACCCTGTCCAGACCCCTGAAATGCGAATCGCCGGTCACAACTTTGCAATTGTTCTCCATGGCAGTGGCATAAACAATAGCGTCAGCCATCGGTAGGGAATGCTTGATGCCGAGGTCGGCGGCGAAAAGGGCGATGCTTTCACTGAGGGCAACCACAGAAGTCCCTTTCATAAGGGAAACGGCTGTCAGCGCATCTTCTTCGGTCCTTTCGCGTTTTATCTTTTTGTATACCTCATAAAGGACTATCGTGGGCGTAATGATTTTCGAGGGGTCCTTAAGGCGCCTCGCATACTCATCGGCCAGGGGCCCTTCAGTAAAAAACTCGATCCAGCCCGAGGAATCAATAAGGAGCATTAACGTTCCTCCTCTTCTCTGATGCCGCCGGTATCCATGCCTTTCAAAAAGCCCCTGAATGAGGCCAGAGGTTTTTCAGGGATGAAATAGATGACCCCCCCTTTTGTGACAACGGACATCTTCTGTCCGGATTTAAGACTAAGCTTTTCCCTGACGTCCTTGGGTATCACGACCTGGAACTTCGGAGAAATAGTAGTTGTCGACATTCGTCCTCCAATAATCTTATCGATAGCTATATCGTAAAACAATTAAACTTATTTGTAAAGAACCTGCAGAAAATAGTGAGGAAGCGCGGAAGTCAGGAAGTCAGGAGGCCAATGGACAAAGTCAGAAGATGGGAAATCCGAACTTGTGAGTTTCCCTCTTGTTTTGCTTCCTAACTGCCGCACTTTCGCGCTTGCGTACTTCCGCACTATTTTTTCTTCCGCGCTTCCTGACTTCCCTGAGTTCTCCGGGAACTTTTTACTTCCTCCCCTGTCTAACTGATCAGTGACTAAAAAGACCGATCAGTCCGTTGCGATTGAAAGATTTTACGCAACTGGAGAGCATACCCATCGGACGGGGCCTGCGTTTCTCTTTTCCGAAAGCAACACGGACGGCCTTGAAAAGACCCTCTTCATACATTTATTGTATATATCACGAATGAACGAACTCGTTAAATGCCCCCAATGCGGAAAAGATGTAAACTCTAAAAGCGCCCTCTGCCCTTTCTGCGGCGGCAGGACGGGGGATGAGAAAAACTGCGGGAGCCAGATCTGCCCCAGGTGCGGGGCCCCGCTTGAGTCCAGGCTCAAAAATGATATTGAGATAGACATGTGCCCTCAGTGCGGCGGTCTGTGGCTTGACCGCGGCGAGTTTGAAGTTTGCACCGCTGAATCGACCGTCTATCGTGAAGAAAAGCTCACGGCCGAGTACAGCCGGCCGCGCCTCCCTGACAGGATCGACTACATCCCGTGTGTAAGATGCGGCAAGCTTATGGTGAGGAAAAATTACGGGTTTATATCCGGGGTGATTATCGATGAATGCGGGAGACACGGGATATGGCTCGACAGTGGAGAACTTGAAAAGATACGTCAGTTTATCCTGTCGGGCGGCATGGAAAAGTCCCAGTTCAGGGAAATCGAAAAAAACAGGCAGGAGATCAGGGACCTTGCTGAAAACGTCAGGGATGTTGCCTTCACGCATAAGCTCATACACTTCTGGAACTGGAAAAGATGGTTTTTCGGCCCATAAAGCCCGCAAGTTCCTCCGGCCGCAACCCTGGTTTTCAGCTATAGCCCTTTTTCGTCAAGGACCCTGTTTTTCAGTTCGTCATATTCCTTCTCGGAGATGTCCCCCCTCAGCCTCCGCTCATTGAGCTCTCTTAAAATCTTTTTTGTCCCGCCCGCGTCGTCTTTTTCAGTCTCCCTGAAACGCATGATATTGTCGAGACGGTCCTTAAGGGTTTTTACACGTCTTAGTAACGCGGCCTCGCTTTTAAGTTCAGACAGGGCCAACTTAAGCGGGGCGTTTCCGTACCAGTGGGTATAATCGGGGTTCTGGTGAAATGCGCCTTTTGCTGCGTTCATGTAGTAAAACTGTTTCATCCTGAAAAAAAGGCTCTCGGGACGCGAGAGGTCCTCATAAAGCATGTGGGGCCCTATAACAAAATTTTTCCCGAACAGCGGATGGGCGGGCCTTTCGGAGGGGCTGGGCAGAAGAAGGTTTTCCTTCTGAAGTTCCTCCACAATGATGCGCCCCTCCTCGACGATCTTCCTGCTCTGTTCTTCGATCCTGTCCGCCTCGGCAAGGTTTCTGGAGGCAAAACCGGAGGAATGGCAGCCCGAGCAGATGCCGATCATATGGTCCCGCTCCTGTTTTCTCAGCTCCGGCAGGGTCCCGGGAAGACTTGAGGCTATTCCCCCGCTTACATTATGGGAACCATTGTGCATATGGCAGGTGGTACAGGACGGTCCTTCCTTTGCGCCCCTTACCTTATATATCACCCCGTGCGAGGACAGGTCCCACATCTCGTACTGCGCATGGTCAGGTCCCATATGACATGTCCCGCAGGCGCCGGGGGAACCGGCCAGAGACAGATTGGTGCCGTGTTTTGTATGGCAGGTGTCGCACCTGTTTTCGACCCTGTGGCAGGAGCCGCAGCCGTGGCTCTGCATCTCTTTTGTCTGGGCAAGAAACATGGCGCATTCGGTATTATCAAAAGGCCTGGTTGAGCCCGGGGCGTGACATAAAGAACAGCTCTTTTTCTGCCCCTCCATTTCCTTCAGATTTCTTGTGCAGCCCCGCCCGGTTTTAAGCCCCCTGGAGTGCCTGCTCAGATTGTGTTCGGAGAGGGCCTTTTTATGGCAGTGGCCACATTTTTCGGCATCCACCGTGACCTCACGCCTATGGTTCGCCTCGATATCATGGCCGTGACAATCGGAACAGCCGACATTTTTTTCGAAATGGACGCTCTCTTTCCAGTGAATGACGGCCCAGGGAGTATTTTTTTCATGACAAGGAAGGCAGGCATCCTCAGCCTTGGCTGACCCCATACATAAAACAGACAGGCAGAGTATTGCTAAAAAAAAATAAACGAGACGCGTCACCTGAGCTCCTTTGTTTCGGACATCAGTTTTTTATACCTCTTTTCATACTCACTTCCCGTAATCAGTCCTTCGGCATAAATCTCCTTAAGAAGAAGCAGCTTCGCCTTGAGCGTCTTGTCCACTCTTCCGTCAGGCGGAACAAATGACGGCCTGAAATTCCTGAGGATGCGGAGCCCGTCGGAGGAAATAAGCGCCAGGCCGGTCCCGTCAGGGGACCATATCCCGATACTCGATGCGCCGTCCGGGACCAGCATCTCCGCGTCTTTTACGCCCCTGGTAACAACATGACCCCCGTAAAATATCTGGCTGCCTTCGGGATTCCAGGAAGGTCTCCTGCCCCTGATATCATGTCCGGTGTCTGAAATCTCACCGCTATTTAGGTCGTAAATCTTCAGAAGACCGGTCTCGTCCCCGAAGGCGAACCTCCTTCCGTCTGGGGACCAACTGCCCGAGACGGAAATGCCCCTGTGATGCATCTCTCCTATGACATTCGCCTTCCCCGTAATATAATCGACCGATACAATCTTTACATAAGGCTGCACAACCGGAGGTTTTACGGCCTCCATTAGAAGCGCAGTGAAATCAAAGGGATTCATGTCAGGCTGCACCAGTCCTTTCAAATCCTCCGGACGGGCGTTTCTCACAGGGAGTCTGACGGTAGCCTCGTAGATTTTTTTTGCCGATCCTGAACTTATATCATAGCGGGCAAGGGCGAAATGATAGTCCGCCCATAATGCCCGGGCCGATATTTTTGACGAGAATATAAGCAGCCCTGCGCCTTCTTTGACGGGGAAAACCGCATCCGGCTCGATATCGACCGGCAATTTTCTGATTGAAAGGTCCCGCGCATCGACTAGACACATGGCCTTCCTGCCCTCTTCCCGGTAAAGGACAACCAGGTGGTTGTCCCCGGCCCATGACAGATAATGAGGACCGGCTATGTCGAGAGGCCTTGCGGCCCCGGTGCGCGTGTCATAAATATACGCCGCATCACTGATGTACGCAATACGTGTATTGTCGTTATGCCATGACACCCTGCCGGACTCCGGCGCTACCCCGGAGTCGACCTTGACGGGACTGTACACAGAAGGTATGCGGTCCTCGGCGCAGGAACCTGAAGAGGCGGAAACAATGGCTGAAACAATAATTGCCAAAATACAAAAAACAGCTTTCATCAGCCCTCGGGAAGGTGCACACCCGTTGACCCGGTGACGAGCCTCCCCTCCCATCCGCTGACTCCGCCCCTGAGGCACTGGGCATCGAACCCCCGGTTTTTAAGGAGAAAGGCCGCAACCATGCCCCTTGAATCGTTGAGGCAGTAAGTAATATATTTTTTTGAACGGTCAAATCCCGTGCATTCACCGCGCAGTCTTTCTACAGGTATGTTGATCGCGCCATAAATATGTTCTTCCTCATATTCAGCCGGGATCCTCGCGTCAATTATCACGTATTCATCCAGGTACGTATCGAGCGTAATGTCTTCGGGGAATATGTTGTCGAGGAAAGACGTCTTGACAATGGTTGAAAAGTCCGATTTGCTCAAGACCAGCACCGTGGTCTGCTGTTCCGCGCGACAGGTCGCGTTTCGCGGGTCGTCCCTGATAAGGGCCTCTTCGCCGAAGGCCTCGCCTTCCGAAAGCAATGCTATCCGCTGATGCCCCTCCCCGTCTTTATTTTTTTTCAGCACCGAGACACTGCCGGATTTGATGATATAGTAATTGTCACCTTTTTCACCCTGCACAATGATATTTTCGCCGGGGGCGAAAGTCTTTTCGGTCATCTTTTCGATCAGGGCGCACATTTTTTCGGGTTCCAGCAGCTGAAACGGCTGGAGAGTTTTTATGCTATTTAGGTGGGAATAGTCTTCAGCCCTTTTTTGGAGCCTCTCCCTGAATGCGGAATCGTGGAGGATGATATCGTCAAAGTCTTTTTTGGAAAGCCGCAAAAGCGTTACATCCGTTATCGCATGCACGGAACTTGACCTGACCGAGCAGGTCAGAAGCGCCATGTCTCCAAACCCCTGCCCGCTGCCTATGACGGAGAGTTTTGCGTCCTGACCGGATTTGCTCTTTTTGCTCACCTCAAGCTGCCCCTCTTTAACAAAATAAAAGGAATCGCCAATAGTACCTTCCTCTACGATTACAGTCCCCGCGGGAAAATCCACAGTCTCGATCCTTTGCGCAAGAGATTCCACCGCGGAGCCGGAAAGGCTCGAAAAATAACTGTACTTTCTCAAATCTGAAGAATGAATTTCCATGTTCGTCCCCCCTAATTTAGTCATTTTCGAAAAAAGACGATTTTGTTACCCCGTCGTCTCCGTTATATTTCAGACAATGATAGAAAATTATACGCTCTGACCGTCAAATAGAGCAATAAATAATTTCAGGGCGTCCAGGACCGATGCCGGCTTAAAACCTTTTACCTTGACAGGGGATGCCCTGAGCTGATATCCTTAACTATCAAACACAACTGCTGTACCCGGATAAAAGACAACGTTATTGTAAGAGGCCCCGGAATACATCCGGGGCTTTTTTTATACCTTCCAGCAGAAAAAGGAGTTTATGGAATTTCAGAAATTTAATTTTCACCCCGATGTCGCCGCGGGTGTAACAGCAGCCGGCTACGAAACACCCACCACGATCCAGGTGCAGGCCATCCCGCCCGTCCTTCAGGGCCGCGACGTAATGGGGCTGGCACAGACCGGCACCGGCAAGACCGCTGCCTTTGCGCTGCCTATACTGCATCAACTTATGACAGGCGGCCGCGGTTACGTCCGCGCCCTTGTTATCGCGCCGACACGGGAACTCGCGGAACAGATCCATGAGTCTTTCGGCCTTCTCGGGAAAAAGACACGCCTCAGGAGCATGACTATATACGGCGGAGTGGCCTTCAATCCGCAGGCTGAAAAGCTCAGACGAGGCGCCGAGATCGTCGTTGCATGTCCCGGCAGGCTTTTGGACCATATAGAGCAGAGGACGATAGACCTCTCCAAAATGGAGGTGCTGGTCCTTGACGAGGCGGACCACATGTTCGACATGGGGTTTTTCCCAACGATCAGGCGCATTCTTAAGCACCTCCCGAAGCAGAGGCAGACGCTGCTTTTTTCGGCCACCATGCCCAAAGAGATACGTCATCTGGCCAATGACTGTCTGAACGAACCGGTCACTCTGGATGTGAGTTCAAGCGTCCCCGCAGTGACCGTCAGCCACGCGCTCTACCCGGTTTCTCCTCATCTGAAAACGCCCCTGCTGCTTAACCTGCTGAAGCATACGGACACCGAATCGGTGCTGATATTCACCCGCACAAAGCACAGGGCCAAGCGCCTTGCCGAGCAGCTTGACAAGGCCGGTTATAAGACGACATCCCTTCAGGGCAACCTGTCTCAGCCCCGGAGGCAGGCCGCAATGAGCGGTTTCAGAAACGGGACGTTTCAGGTCCTCGTGGCGACCGATATAGCGGCGCGCGGGATCGACGTGTCCCAGATTTCGCATGTAATCAACTATGACATCCCCAATACCACCGACGCATACACTCACCGGATAGGCCGTACAGGCCGCGCCGCAAAGACCGGAGACGCCTATACCCTCGTGACCGGCGAGGACAAGGACATGATCCGCTCTATCGAGAGCGTCCTTGGCAGCGCAATCGAGCGCCGCACGGTCGAAGGTTTTGACTACAGCGCGGCCTCTCCAAGGAGAGACACTGAATTCGAGCGTCCGCCCCGCGAGCAGCACGGAAGCAGGCAGCCGAAAAAAACGGAACCCTCGACCAGGCCGCGCACCGCTTCGGCTGACCCTTATAAGAAAGGCCCTCAGCCGCAGCCCGCACGCACATCCGGCGGTTATAGGGGAACAGCGCCAAGGCCTTCTTCAGGCCCATCAGCCAACAGGAGCCGGCCGCACAGCTACGATACAAACCGTCAGGTTAAGACTCTTTAGACTCTTTATTAATTGAGAAGGGCCGGGTTTTGCCTGTAATGCGGCAGAACCCGGCCCTTCCATATTCAAAGTCACTGTTTGTTGAGGTTTTGACCGGTCTTCTTCGTATGACCCGATGCTGTCCTGTTTTATTTCTCTATCGGACTTCCCCGGCTTTGACAAAATGTTTTATTACGTACTTCCGCTCGTCCTCTTCGGTCTTGAGGCGGCCCCTCAGTCTTTCGTCAAGCAGCGCGCCGAAGATCTTCGAATAGACCGGTCCCTGGGGGATGCCCAGTTTTCTGAGGCCGCTGCCCTTTAAGGCGGGCCGTATCTTTTTAAGTTCAACGATATAGTGAGAGATATTCTTCTTTTTTCTCGCGTCGGAGGTGACGGCCATGGTAAAAAGCAGGGTCTCGATATCATGGCCCCAAAGGAGGTGGTAAAGTTCCGCGGGGTCCTTAAGCGGCAGCCTGCTCAGTATGTACGATGACCCTGCCGAGCTTTTCAGAATCAGGGACCTGGTTTTTGGAGGAGCGGCCAGGCGGTCGAGGGTCTCTTTTTTGTCGGCGTCTCCCAGTTCAGACAGCAGGGTCATCAGGTGGAGCACGGCCATATCGGCCTTTTCGTCCAGATAAAGGAGGTTATACCAGGCAAGGGTCTCGCCGATCGATTTGAACTTCTCTTCGAGCCTTTCGCTGAATTCCAGAGCCGGGTGGATAACAGTGAGAAGTTTGAGTTTCGAAAGCCTCTGGAGTGTCTTTGAAGGGTTGGTTTCCTTGAAGGCCAGCACGAGTTCTTCGTAAAGTCTGAACCCCGAGAGTCTCTTGAAGAGGTCCATCTGGATGGCCGACTTGATGAGGTTTTCGGTATGTTTGCTGATCCTGAAGCCGAACCTCTCCGCGAACCTCACAGCCCTGAAGGCCCGTGTGGGGTCCTCGACGCAACTGAGGTTATGGAGCACCCTGATCGTTTTTTCCCGAATGTCGCGCTGCCCCCCGAAGAAATCGATGAGCTGGCCGAAGTCCTTATGGTTCAATTTTATAGCGAGCGTGTTGATCGTAAAATCCCGCCTGTAGAGGTCCTTTTTTATAGAGGAAGTCTGGACGGTCGGAAGGGCGGCGGGCGATTCATAATACTCGGTCCGGGCGGTGGCTATGTCTATCTTGAGATTTTCGAGGCTTATCGTCGCCGTGCCGAAACGTTCATGCTGCCTCATCTTTCCGCCCAGTTCTTCACAGAGCTCCCTCGCGAAACGTATCCCGTCGCCCTCTATGACGATATCCAGGTCGAGGCTCCCCTCGCCCAGCAGAAGGTCTCTTACAGACCCTCCCACCAGATAGGCGTTATACCCTGTTTTGTCGGCTATCTCCCCGGCGGTCCTGAGCGCTTCATAGCCCTCCCTCGGGAATTTTTCTTTAAGCCATGAAGACAGGTTCCTTCCGGGGGAGGTCCTTTCGGTCATGTCTTCTCTGTCAAGATGCCGTTTCCTCAGGAGGTCTTCGTACATGACCCTAAGCAGGTCCGTCCGGGTGATCGCCCCGATGATATTGCCGTCTTTCATCACGGGAAGGAACCGCTGGTTATGTTCGATCATCAGCGCCTCGATCTCCCTTATCGGGGTGTCGGCCCCGACGGTCAGCGCGTCGGAAGTCGCGAAGTCCGTACACCGGTTCTGTTTAAAGCCGTGGAAAATCGCCTTTTCCACGACCTCCCTGGATATCTGTCCGATGTATTTGCCGCTTTTAAGAACAGGCAGAACATTTACCCCAAAGCGCGTCATCGTGGTCTCGGCCTCCTTGATGGTGCCTGTTGACTCGATGGATATGACCGGACTGGTCAGTATATCGGATGCGGTCTTGCCCTGTTTGACATGCTTCGGAAGGAGAGCTTTGATCGTGTCCGCTACGACGTCGAGGGAGGCCTCGCGGATTGTGGCAGACGCGGCAGCGGGATGTCCCCCGCCTCCGAATTCCTTGGCAAGTTCGGCAACATTCAGTTCAGGCGCCCTGGAGCGGAGGACTATAAGGATCTTTCCTCCCATATCGAGGAGCAGCGCCACTGCGTCGACGTCCTCCATATCAAGGATCTTATGGGCAAGATGCGCGGCATCCCCGAAATAGGAGTCCCTCGATGCCCTGGTTATCGTCAGCCTTATGCCGTGCAGTAATATTTCGCTTGAGGATTTAATCAGTTCATTGAGGAGTTCAAGCTCTTCGATGCTGAGGTCCATCGAGAGATAATTAGAAACGATATTGAGGTTAGCGCCCTTTTTAATCAGATGCGCGACCGCCAGGACGTCCCTCTCGGACGTGGACGGGAAAAGAAGAGACCCCGTTTCCTCGTAAATCCCCAGGGCCAGAAGTGTCGCCTCGATCGGAGAGGGCTGGATCTTCTTGTCTTTGAGTAATTCAGTAAATATCGTGGCAGTGGCCCCCACCTCCTCGACTACTTCTATTTCGCCCCGTATGTCCCCGGCCTCCACCGGATGGTGATCATATATATGGACGCTGATGTTACTGTTGGAGAGCGCCTGTGAAAGCGGGCCGATCCTCCCCGCCTGTTTGGTGTCTACAATGACCAGCCTGGTTATGTCTTTTATTGAGATGTCTTTTATCCTCCTGATCCCGGGAGGCTGGAATACCTCTATGAAGTCGCGGAGGTTTCTCTCCTGGGACCCTGAAAATACCAGCGATGCCTCGGGATAGATTTTCCGGGCGGCAACCATCGAGGCGAAGGCGTCAAAGTCCGCGTTTATATGTGTGGTTATGATCTGCATTCCGGACTGTTTCGATGCTGAAACGGCAGGGCGGTCAGTTGTCGTAGATCGCCGCCTTGTTTCTGCCGCTGTTTTTGGCGGCGAACAATGCAGTGTCGGCAGAGGCAATAAGGTCGTCATGGGTCTTGATCCTCGGATGAGGGTATGAAGCGATGCCGACGCTGATGGTTATCTCCCTCCTGGTCTTGAGGCTTTTGAAAACATGTTTATTTATGCAGAGCCTTATCCGCTCCGCCTCGCAGACGGCCCCCGCGGTAGTGGTCTCCGGCAGAAGCAGAATAAACTCTTCCCCCCCGTATCTGGCCAGGACATCGCTCTTTCTGGAGGACTTCTTAAGGAGCGAGGCAAACTCCTTAAGGATCAGGTCGCCGGTTTTGTGTCCATACGTATCGTTTATCTTTTTGAAATGGTCTATGTCCAGCATCAGGCAGCTCAGTGAAGACGCATATCTCTGCGCCCGGCTGAACTCCTCTGATATCCTGTGGTAGAAATATCTGATATTGTATATCCCGGTGAGATAGTCCGTTATAGAGAGTTTCTCAAGTCTTGCCTTTTCGTCTTCGACCTGTTCGAACAAAAATGCGTTATAAAGAGAGTTCGACGAGGCCCGGGCAAGGCTGTTTAACAGGTTGATTTCGGATTCCGAGAAACTGTTTTGCGCCCTGGAGGTCCTCAAAAAAAGCGTGCCGATAATGCTGTTGCGGTGGAATATCGGCACGACAAGTATCGAACGTATGCCGAGGGGAGATATCGTCTCCCTTACCCCGGACATAATCGGGTCTGTCGTGACATTCTTCACTATTACATTTTTTTTGGACGAGAGGGCCGCAAGAATTTCAGGGTATTTGTTCAAATCCAGTTCGACGCCCCTGAAGGAGGGGTTTTCGAAACTTGCGACGACAAAGGCGGTCATCCGTCTCCAGTCGATTCTGATGATCGAACATCGTGTGACGCTGATCAGCTCCGATATCTTCCTGACAATCCTGAAGAGCAGTTCCTTGGAATCAAGGGTCTCGGAAATGAGGTGCATCAGATCGACCACCGACTCAAGCTCCTTCTTTCTCGACTCAAGCGCCGACAGGATTCTTTTTTCAGCCGTGACCTGACCGAGTTTATGTTCGAGGTCCACCTCCATAAAAGGAGTGTATATATAACAGTGCACCTTCCGCGCCATGGCTTCTTTAATGGTTTTTTCTATGTCTTTACTGATGAGCGCTATGGAAGGGCAGGAAGGAAGTATTTCGGAGACTGCTTTGACGTATCGCGCGGACAGTACGGCTGCCGTCGGAGGGTTGTCACGCACAAATTTTATAAACAGAGACGGCCGGTCGAAATAATGGGGCCTGTATCCTTTTCTTTTACTGAAGAAATCTTCGAGGAAAAGAATGTTTTTTTCATCAGCGAGTACGGCAATTTCCTGTCTTTTCAAGAAGATCCATCCCTTCAGTAATATATCTGATCCATATTATCGCAATTTTCTCATGAAGTGTCAAAGACGGGAGACGTCCGGCCCTGCCTGTATGCACTGGCGATTATGTATTTGACTGAAGTCAGCGGATTTCTTATACTTCAATTATGGTCAAGGTCGGAGTAATAGACGGACAGGGCGGCGGTATCGGCGCACTGATAGTCAAGAGGCTCAAGGAGGAGTTCAGGGACGAGATGGAGATAATAGCCCTCGGAACCAACGCAGCGGCGACCTCTGCCATGATGAAGCAGAGGGCCAACAAGGGCGCGACCGGGGAAAACGCGATTATATGGAACTCTTCCCGGGTGGACATCATCGTGGGCCCCCTCAGTGTTGTCCTGCCTGACGCAATGCTCGGGGAATTGACCGCGAAGATGGCGGCCGCGATTATTTCATCGGAAGCCAGAAAGGTCCTTCTGCCGCTGAACCAGGAGAGGGTCGAGATCGTCGGGATCTCAAGGGAGCCTCTCCCCCATACGATAGAGTCGATGATCATGAAGATAAAGGAGGCAGGACATGTGTGAGGCCAACGCCTATGTGTACAGCGAGGGGAATGAGGAGTTATATCTTGAAAACGTCGATATAATGAGGCCTGAACAGGGGAAGATCTACCTTAAAAACCTCTTCGGGGAGCAGAAGGTCTTCGAAGGCGAAATACGTGAAATATCACTTATCAGACACAGGATAATTCTCGAAAAGAAATAATCCGTTCATCAGGCAAGCCACGCCTCCCTTCGGGAGGCCCCTCCTTACAAGACGGGGAGTTTGGGAATAATCGGCTTGATTAAATACCGGACCGCACATAAAATATAGACCAGCGTATGTCGACACAACAGAACGATAAAGGAGCGCCCACGTTATGACGAACAGGATAATAATTATTATGTGTTTCCTTATCACGGGTTTCTCATGGGGCGCCGCGGCGGCTGCCGATGTCCCTGACATCGGGCTGGTGCTTGTAAAGGGCGGATGTTACAGGATGGGGGACACCCTTCGGGATGTCCAGAGCGACGAAAAGCCTGTCCATGACGTATGCGTGAATGATTTTTATATCGGAAAATTTGAAGTGACCCAGGCGCAGTGGGAAGCCGTTATGGGCAATAATCCCTCCGTAAACAGGGATTGCGGCCCTGACTGCCCTGTCGAGAATGTAAACTGGGACGACGTGCAGGCCTTCATCGCAAAGTACAACGAGAAGACCGGGAATAAATGCCGGCTGCCCACCGAGGCGGAGTGGGAGTTTTCCGCGAGGGGCGGCGGGAAAAAGGATAACTGGGCGGGAACGAACGAACCGGGGAATCTCGAACAATACGCATGGTTTGACCGTAACTCCGAAGGGAAACTTCACCCGGTCGGGCAGAAAAAGCCTAATGAACTCGGGATTTATGATATGACCGGCGGTGTCTGGGAGTTTGTCGAGGACAAATACGGAGAATTCTTCTATACGAAAAGCCCGAAGGATAACCCGCAGGGCCCTGAGTCAGGCGATGCGCGTGTAGTGCGGGGCGGCAGCTGGCGTGATTCCGGCGAGGACATGAGAAATTCCTATCGTGGCGCCGTATGGGCGGGAGATTTGGGGATTGCGTTTTCTCGTGCCTTATGCGAGCCCGAAGGCTCAGGCACCGGCGGCTATAAATTTGACGATCTGGGTTTCCGCCTGGTATGCGAAAAGGCAGCAAAGAAATAACATTTTAATTATCCCCCGCTGCATATTTCCGTCATTCCCCGACCCTGGTCGCCTTTGGCGCTGCCGAAGGCGGGTAAACTTGATCGGGGAAGCCATTCGTTTAATCTCTGGGTCTAATTCCACGAAGCTCGCTACGGCTTTGATTTATATTACCCTCCCCTTAGGCCCTCCTCTCAAGGGCGCGGATATTCGGGATACCCCGTCAGCTTGCCGCGGGGTTGTTCATCGACAATAACAAAAAACAGGCAGTATGATGCAGACGTTGTTTTACGCAGAAAGGCGACAAAAACTAAGGGGATGTCTTCTGTTAAGATAGTTGCAGCCAGTTCTTCAAAAACGCGCGGTTATTCTTCTTTTTTCGTTTTATTCTTCTGTACTTTTCCTTAAGTTCATGCTATTGTCAAGATGGTTGAAATAAGTTCCCGGGGAATAATAATCATGGCACATAGCTTGTTCGGTCAAACAGAAGTTTGCGGTAGCGGGTACTTTTTTTGATAAAAATGGTAATATTAAATCAATATGACTGTACGATTCATCTTGAGCGAATATGTTGAGCAGGCCTTGGCACAGGCTGTATACGACAAGCTTGACGATGGAACATATGCCGGGCGCATACCTGTCTGCAAAGGGGTTTTGTCTTTTGGGACCACCTTGCGCGAATGCGAGGATGAGTTGCATGCTACCCTTGAGGACTGGATCTTTGTCGGTATAAAGCTTGGGCACCCGCTTCCTGTCATCGGAGAACTCGACTTAAATAAAGAACCTTCCCGTGAATCAGTGGACGCCCTGTAAGCGTCGCGATTTTATAAGTCGTGTGCGCAAACTCGGGTTTGAGGGG
Organism: Nitrospirota bacterium; assembly: GCA_016215155.1. Lineage (GTDB taxonomy): Bacteria > Nitrospirota > Thermodesulfovibrionia > Thermodesulfovibrionales > UBA6898 > PALSA-1316. Next base: position 27,370 of record JACRLQ010000008.1, on the reverse strand, counting down.
CCTTTTTCGGGGACCAGGCACCAGTTTATGGTTTTCAGTCAACATCGTTTAGCCATTCCTTCGAATGACGAATATTCTGTCCCTCAACTTAAAATGATGATTAAAGAAGTAGAAGGGATTATTGGTCGAACATTGATGCCGACGGAGTGGAACTCCTTATAGAAAACCAAAAAAAAGGCAGGCAAATATCAAAGTCTGCCTGCCCTCTTTACAACAAATAAAATCAGCCTCTAAAATCAGCCTCCGGCCACCTCGACCTTGACTGCCTCGGCCCCCGCGGCGCCGTTTTCAGACGGATAGATAAGAGAATTGATCTTCCCGTGAGGGAAGTGAAGCGGAGCGTATACACTTCCTTCGGGCACCGCATCCGTCACCTTTGCTTTAAGATAGACGGCGCCCCGCCTCGACGATATCTTTACGTGGCTGCCGTCTGATACCCCGAGCCTTTTCGCATCCCCGGTATTGATCTCAACCAGGGCCTCGGACACCACAAGGTCAAGCGACTTCGAGCGCGTGGACATGGTGCCTGAATGCTGGAGCACGTCTCTTGTAATAAGCGAAAGCGGATATCCCTCGTCCGGCTCTTCCTGTGGCGTATAAGCCACAGGGTTGAATTGTCTGATGTCTGAGGTCTGCTCACCTTCCCTTGTCTGGCCCATGACCTCCGCCGTTATGTCGGAAATATTTCTTACCGCGATCTCCCTGCCCATCGCAAGGGAAAGGTTCCTCAGGATCTTCCAGTCAGGAAGGGCCTGCCCCGGCGCATCCACAATCTTTTTCAGGTCCTGCGCCACTCCCTCGGCATTTATGAACGTGCCGTCCTTTTCTCCCCATGCCGCCGCAGGGAGGACAACGTCCGCGAGCTTTGCCGTGTCGGTAAGCGCTATGTCCTGCACCACCAGGAGGTCCAGACCGGTGAGGTTCGCCGTTATCTTCGAGTTGAACGGGAAGGCGGAAACCGGGTCTTCGCCCATGATGTAAAGCGCCTTGAGGGCCCCCGGTTCGTAGAGCATCCCGAACAGGTCCCTGCCGTTTGGCGCGTCTGCATCAGGCCTTACTCCGACCTTGTAGACGCCGTAGGTATTTGCATATTCGGCGGGTATCTGAAGTGCGTCCGTCTCTTCCCCAAGGAGTATGACGAGGTTCGAGGCGGCGAGCACCAGGTCGGCGCCCTTGGTGTTTTCGTTGACGCTCACGGTAAAGGCGATCATCCTGTTTTTTGCCCTGGCAAGGGCGGTTGCCGTCTCAACGAGCGTTTCCTCGGGGATTCCCGTGATCTTCGAGACATGTGAGGGAGTATACTGGGCCAACGCCTTCGCGAATTCCGCGAAGCCGCTCATCTTCGAGACGATCTCCCTGTTAAACAGATTCTTGTCTATGATGATCTTCGCAACCCCGTTTAAAAGCGCCACCGATGTCCCCTGTTTCATCTTCAGGCGGCTGGTGCTGTGCCGGGTAAGCTTCGTCTCCCTGGTATCGGCAACGATGAGTTTGGAGCCTTCCCTTTTTGCCTGAAGTATATTGAGGCCGAATATCGGGTGCGTGATGCTTATGTCCGACTCGACGATGAATATGACGTCTTTTCCGAGCGGGGCCTTGAGTGAGATCGGGTGGTTTTTTGTCCCGAAGGCCTTTTCGAGGGCCTTCTGGACCTTTGAATAGCCGAAGGCTGCGGACGAATCCATGTTGGCCGACCCGACCACGTTCACCATAAACTTCCTCAACATATAGTTGTCTTCATTTGTGCACCTGTGTGATCCGATCGCCCCGACAGAGGTCTTGCCATGGGCTGCCATTATGGACTTGAGCCTTTCGCTTATGAAGGCCAAGGCCTCGTCCCAGGAGACAGGCGTAAGGACACCGTCTTTTTTTATCATGGGGGTCCTGAGCCGGCCTTCGCTGTATATGTAATCCACGCCGAACCTGCCCCTTCCGCAGAGGTTGCCGTCGCTTCTGCCCGTGTCTTCCCTGCCCCTTGACCTCAATATCTTCCCTTCCCTTACGCCCAGCGTGAGTGTGCATCCGCATCCGCAGAAGGGGCATATCGTGTCGTTTTCTTCAAGGAACCATGCCCGTGCCTGGAACTTAAAGGGCTTCGAAAGGAGGGCGCCTGTCGGGCATATGTCGATGCACTGGCCGCAATAGTCGCATTCGAGGATCTCGCCGAAGGCGGGCTGTACTACCGTAGAGAACCCTCTGTTTATAAGTCCCAGCGCTGCGCGTCCCTGATGTTCGGAGCATATCCTCACGCACTTGCCGCAGAGGATACAGCGGTTTGCGGTCAGTTCGACCAGCGGTCCCCTGACATCCGGCGGCATCGCCTTCCTGTGGCGTATGAACCTGCCCTCGGGCTTTCCGAATTCGAAGGCGAGGTCCTGGAGGTCACATTCTCCCGCCTTGTCGCAGATCGGGCAGTCAAGAGGATGGTGGACCAGCAGCAGTTCCAAAACGGTCTGCCGGGCCTTTTTGAGCTTCGGGGTGTCCGTCTTTACGACCATATTGGGAGCGACCGGGGTCGAACAGGAGGCGAAGAGCCGGGGCTGGCCTTCGACCTCGACAACGCAGAGCCTGCAGCCTCCATAGGGCCTAAGCCTCTTGTCGAAACACAGGTTGGGGATCTTTATCCCGTTCTGCTGGGCGGCCTTGAGGATGGTCGTCCCCTCTTCGACAGTTATCTTTTTTTCGTTGATGGTAAGTTCTACGGTCATTTATGCGTCCCCCTTCTTTGCTCCGGCGTCAGCTGCGCCCACGCCGGGCAGTTCATTGGGGTCTCCCTCAAACCCTGCCGGCAGTATCATTATCGAATTGAATTTGCAGGTATCAAAACACGTCCTGCAGTGAACGCAGAGTTCCTGGATAATCTTGTGGGGCACCTTCTTCTCTCCGACGATCGCCTTCGAAGGGCAGGCCCTCAGGCAGGCCCCGCACGCCTTGCAGAGTTTCTCGTCTATCCTGAACGTGGCAAGGTCACGACAGACCCCTGACCTGCACCATTTATGTTTTATATGGTCTTCATATTCGTGTTTGAAATATCTGAGGGTCGTCAATACAGGGTTAGGCGCGGTCTGCCCGAGGCCGCAGAGCGAGGTCGCGATGATGTCTCTTGAGAGGTCCTCAAGGGTCTCTATGTCGCTTTCCTTTCCCCTGCCCGCGGTTATGTCCGTCAGGATATCCAGCAGTATTTTCGTGCCTACCCTGCAGGGAGGACATTTCCCGCAGGACTCGTCAGCCGTAAAGTCCAGGAAGAACCTCGCGGTGATTACCATGCAGTTTGCGTCATCCATGACGACCATTCCGCCTGAGCCTATGATAGCGCCGGTCGCAACTATGTCCTCGTAGGTCACGGGTGTGTCGAGGTGCGACTCGGGTATGCAGCCCCCGGAGGGCCCGCCGAGCTGTACGGCCTTGAATTTTCTTCCCTTCTTCTTTATGCCCCCGCCGATGTCGTAGATCACCCTTCTTAAAGGGATACCCATCGGGACCTCGACCAGGCCTACGTTGCTTATAGCGCCGGTGAGGGCGAACACCTTCGTGCCGGAGCTTTTCTCCGTGCCCAGGGACCTGTACCACTGCGCGCCGTTTAAGATGATCGGGGCGATCTGAGCGAGTGTCTCGACGTTATTGAGCACTGAGGGCTTGTCCCACAGGCCTTTCTGGGCCGGAAACGGGGGCCTGGGTCTGGGCATTCCGCGCTTTCCTTCAAGGGACCTCATAAGGGCCGTCTCCTCGCCGCATACAAAGGCTCCCGCGCCGAGATAAATGCCCAGTTCAAAGTCGAACCCCGAGCCCAGGATGTTCTTCCCGAGGAGGCCCCTTTCCGTAGCCTGGTCGATCGCCAGCTGGAGACGTTTGACGGCAAGGGGATATTCCGCCCTGACGTATATATAGCCGTGATGGGCGCCGATCGCCTTTGCCCCGATGATCATACCCTCGATGACGGAGTGAGGGTCGGCCTCCATTACGGACCTGTCCATAAAGGCCCCGGGATCGCCTTCATCGCCGTTACATAACATATATTTGACTTCAGAGGGGACCTTCGAGGCAAACTCCCACTTCATGCCCGTGGGGAACCCCGCCCCGCCCCTTCCCCTCAGCCCCGAGTCCTTGACCACCTTTACGATGTCTTCAGAACTCATTTGGGTCAGGGCCTTCGCGACTGCCTGGTACCCGTCGCGCGCGATATAGTCTTCGATGCTCTCGGGGTCGATGACGCCCTTGTTCCTGAGGACCCGGAGCACCTGATATTTGAAAAAGGGGGTATCCTCTATGGAGGGTATGGCCGGCTTTTCGGACGGCCCTGTGACGTCAGTTTTAACGGATGGGCCTGGCTTTTGGCCGGATACGGGCGCATCGGTTATTTCAGTGCCGCTTACGAGCGCGTATTTGTCCACCGCCCTTCCGGACATGATATGCTCACCGAATATGTCCCTCATCTTCTGATCGCTCATGTCGCAGTATCTTACAGGCGGCTGGTTAATGGTCTCGACGGTTATGAGCGGTTCACGGGCGCAGAGCCCGGCGCAGCCTGAAGTCGTCACGAATATATCTTTTCTGCCGGCTTTTTCCATCTCGTCCCTGAGCGCGGCCATAACAGGGTTGGCGCCTGCCGCCACCCCGCAGGTCCCCATATGCACGGTGACCTTCGCGGTATAGCCGCCTTCTTTAAGGGCCAGGCCCGCCGAGTGACTTTCCTTTGTCCTCAATATATCATCAACAGTCAGTCTTGGCATCTTAACCCTCCTCCTGTGCCGCAGCTGCGGTAACTTCAGCGCCCCCGACGGAAGGGTCGAAGCCTTTGATCACCCCTATGGCCTTGGCCGGTGTGAGGGCGCCGTATGTCTCCTGGTCTATCATCATGACGGGGGCAAGGCCGCACGCGCCGAGACATCTTACGCCTTCGATGGAAAACCTTCTGTCCCCGGTCGTCTCTCCTATGCCCACCTTAAGGTTTTCCTCTATCTTTTCGAGCACTCCCTCGATGCCTTTGACATAACAGGCGGTGCCGAGGCATACGCGGATGTTATGGTCGCCCCGCGGCTTCATCGTAAAGAAGGAATAAAAGGAGACTACCCCGTGGACCTCGGCCTCGGAGAGGTTCAGGCCCTTGGCGATCCTCTTTTGTACGACCGGGGGAAGGTACCCTACTATCTCCTGGGCCCTCTGGAGGACCGGGATCAGCCCTCCGGGGACATTCCTGAAGGCGCCTATGACCCTGTCAAGCTCTGCCGCCATGGCAGGGGGGAACTCCTCGCCCGCTTTGTCCTCTTTGGGTTTTCTTCCCTCAGACCACTGCACCGCCCTCTCCGTGACGTCCAGCAGTACTGACGGGGTGAAGGGTTTGGGCACGTAGTCAATAATGCCCAGTTCAAGCGCGTCCCTTATAGTGTCCTGGGAGGGATATCCCGTTATGATGACAATCCCTATATGGGGGTTGGTCTTTTTGATCCATTTAATAAGCGTCAGCCCGTCGACTTCGGGCATCTTGAGGTCGGTAAAGACAAGGTCATATCCGCCCTTTTCGAGCTTCAGGATAGCCTCGCGGCCGCCGCCGGCGCCTTCGATATCATACCCTTCGCTTTTTAATACCCGTTCAGCGCTTTTGATGACGACCGGTTCGTCATCGACTATCAATATTTTAGGTCCTCCTGCCATAAAGTCCTCCTCGGAATACTGTAAGCTTTATCTTTTTTTTGGCGCTATATGTTCAAAGGTTCGACCCTGGCAAGCCAGAGCAGCCATCCTTCACTTAGGTTGTCCCGCACAAGCGCGCTCATCGCCTGATTTGCCTCTTTGTTGATCTCGACTACCCTCCCCGTCATCGGAGACACAAGCGAGTCTTCCTGCCCGCTTCCCGAGACTATCTTGGCGAACGACTCGCCGGCCATGACGGCAGGGAGATTGTTTGCTATGTCGATAAATGCCAGCTGGCCGCTTAAAAGCCAGTAACGCACGTCGCACCCTACTTCCCAGATATTATTGCTGAGCGGCCGCGCCCAGGTCCCTTCCTTATAGAAGATGACCGGATTGGCGCTGTCCCTCAACGACACGATCTCGTTTCTGAAGTCATCGATGAACGCCTTCCTCAATATCCAGCCCCTGTTGTCGAAGAGCTTCCTGGCGACATTTAACATGAACTCCGGGGTGAAGGGTTTCTCTATGAATTCAAAGGCCCCGAGTTTTACGGACTCCTTCGCGTCATCGAGGGTGGGGTAGCCGGTTATTATGACCACGTCCAGCTTGGGCTGGACTATCTTGGTCTCCCGAAGGACGGTGATGCCATTGATGTCGGGCAGTCTCACATCGGAGATAAGAAGGTCGAATTCCTCATTGGCTACTTTCTTGATGGCGTCTTCGCCCCTGCTGGTCGTGATTATGTTATACCCTTCGGCGCCGAGGATCCTTTTACAGCTGAGCGTTACAACGGGGTCATCGTCAAGTACTAAAATCTTCCCCTTCTTTTCCATGTCAGTCCTCCATCCCAGTTTATTAAAAAAAACCTTAGTCTGTTTTTTTGTGGTCCATCGCCTTTGTAACCGATGAAATAAGGCCGTCCGGAGTGAAGGGCTTTTCGAGGTAGTCGAAAGCCCCCAGTTTTATCGACTTCACGGCGGTGTCAACCGTCTGGTATCCGGTTATGATAATGACCTCGACCTCCGGCCACTTCTCTTTTATCCTTCTTAATATCTCGATGCCGTCGATCTCGGGCATCTTGAGGTCGGTCAGCACAATATCGAACTGCTCCTCTTCGAGGAGTTTAAACCCGTCAAAGCCGCTTTTTACGAGCTTCACCTCATAGCCTTCAGGGCTTAAAGTCCGGCTGCAGCTCGTCCTGACGATGTCTTCATCGTCGATGACCAGAATTTTCCCTTTACTCATGGTTTTTCCTTGTCCGCCGGGAATTTTACGAAAAAGCTTGTGCCCTCGCCGGGCTTGCTTTTGACCAGGAGCTTCCCTCCGTGGTCGAGCACGATCCCGTGGCTCACGGCAAGCCCCAGCCCGGTGCCTTTGCCTACCGGTTTTGTGGTAAAAAACGGCTCGAAAATCTTTTCTATGTTCTCCTCGCTTATACCGGTGCCCGTGTCCCTGAACTCTATCTCTACGAATTCAGTATTGTCCTCGATCACGTTTTTCGTGATTATCGATATCGTCCCTTTGCCTTCCACCGCGTCGGCCGCGTTCATTATCATGTTAAGAAATACCTGCTGCAGCTGTGAGGCGTCGGCCTTTACGCGTCTGAGTGAATCATCGAATTCCGTGACCAGTTTTATATTGAAAAAATCGGCCTTGTTCCGGACGATGTTCAGGGACCTGTCGAGCACGTCATTAATGTTGACCGGCGCTTTTTCGGCTGCGGACGCCCTGGCAAACCCCAGGAGCCCCTTTATTATGTTCGAGCACCTGTTGGCCTGCTCGATGATGACCTCGACGTCCTCGCGCTCCTGCGAACCCGGAGGGAACCGTTTGAGCAGCAGGTGTCCGAAGGTGACGATGCCCGTAAGCGGGCTGTTGATCTCGTGGGCGACCCCGGCGGCCATCCTGCCCAGCGACGCCAGTTTTTCGGAATGGATCAGCTGGGCCTGCGCCATCTGTATCGTCCTGGTCTTATCGTCGACTTTTTTCTCAAGGGTATTGCCCCACTCAAGGAGTTCGTTCTTGGCCTTTTTGAGGTCGGCCGTCATGGCATTGAACGCGTTCGCCAGGTCCCCCATTTCGTCCCTCGTATTGATGGTCAGGGTATAGTCAAGGTCGCCTCCGGCAACCCGTTCCATCCCCTGCTTGAGGAGGCTCACAGGGGTCGACACGAGGTTCCAGAGGATCGTGCAGAGGGCCACGGAGATGACAAAAAGAAAAATCAATATATAAATTGTTATGGCGATGCCCTGGTTTTTAATGCTCATGTCAAGGTGGGCCAGAGATACCTCCGCCTCTATGATCCCAAGCATTTTTTTGTCTTCGGTGTGGAAGTGGCAGGCCGCGGTGTAACACGGCTTTTCATTATAGATCGGGTGGATTATTTTCAGTACCCGCATGTCATCGGAGTCCTTGCTGAAAGATACGATGGCGGAGTCACGGGTTTTACCCGCGGGACCGTGGCAGCCTGAACAGGGGGGTCTGTTTTTGTCGAGCGTCTTTCCGACGTCCGCCGGATTGGATGAATAGTCGATCCTGCCGGTGCACTCGACGATCCTTACATTCCTGATGCCTTCGGAGGAACCTATGGCCTCGATGGTCTGCTGGATGAGCAGCTTATTGGCCGTCATCATGCCGTATCTGGTGCTCTTTTTTACGTAGTCAACGAAGGAGTAGGCATACTTTACGGAGTTCTCGAGGAGCTCTTTTTCCTGATGTTTAAGAAGGAAATACCAGAAGAGGGTGCTGCCCACGAGCATCAGTGTGCCGATGGTCAGAAGCAGCTTGCCTGTTAGTGAGTGTAGTGATTTTTCGACTCGCATAACCTAAGAAATTTATATCATTTTATCTTATTTTGCAAGACAAAATCCTAACATATTGATTACAAACGATTATGGGCCTATTAAAAATAATTATATTTTTTGCTTGACATCGGGTACGAATTTTAGATATAAATTATATCGTCATGCCCGGAACTTTTATGCCATTTGAGTATATGCCAGTTATGGTGTTTCTTGCCGTAGCGACGGCCTTTGGAATAGGCGCCCTCTTGGTCGGCGAGCTCTTCAGGCTGAAAAGGCCCTACTTCGACAAGCTGATGCCGTACGAGTCCGGAAACGCCCCTGTCGGGGAGCCCCATGTCAGGTTTTCGGTGAAGTTTTATATCATCGCCATGCTTTTTGTGGTCTTCGACGTTGAAGCTGTTTTTCTTTACCCCTGGGCGGTAGTCTTTAACCAGCTGGGGCTTTACGCGTTTATCGAAATGATAATTTTCATCATAATACTCCTTGTAGGCTATGTCTACGCCTGGAGAAAGGAGGCCTTTGTATGGGATTAATAACCACAGTCGGTTCCCAGTCGCTTGTCGAAATGGAAGAGGGGACGAGAATCCTTGCCCCGAACGTCATCATATCTTCTTTTGACAAGCTTATAAACTGGGCGCGTGTTTCGTCGCTCTGGCCCATGACGTTCGGCCTGGCCTGATGCGCCATCGAAATGATGGCCGTGTATGCCAGTCACAATGATCTAGACAGGATGGGAATTATTCCCAGGGGCTCCCCCCGGCAGTCGGACTTCATGTTCGTGGCCGGCACAGTTACGAAGAAGATGTCCGAGGTAGTCAGGCGGGTCTATGACCAGATGCCGGAACCCCGGTATGTCATCTCGGTCGGAAGCTGCGCCAACAGCGGGGGCATATTCAATTCGTACAGTACCGTGCAGGGCTGTGACACCTTCCTGCCGGTTGATGTCTACATCCCGGGCTGTCCGCCCAGACCTGAGGCCTTTATTGAAGGCATTATCAAACTTCAGGAGAAGATCAGGGACGAGCAGTTCCGATGGAGCCGTTGGAGATAACAGAAGCCGGTTTGACCGTTACGTCTCAGAAACAGAAGCACAGAAAAAAAATTTTTACGATTAGGGTATAATGCAGCCAATAGCGATTGCTGAAAATATAAAAGACAGGTTTCCGGAAGAGGTCCTTGATATAAGGGAATTCAGGGAGCAGGTTTCCGTCACATTAAAAAAAGGCAGGATCGTCGACATCTGCCGCTATCTCCATGACGACCCCTCACTTTATATGGATTTCCTGGTTGACCTCTGCGGACTTGACTACAAGGGGAAGAAGGAAAACCGCTTCGCGGTTTTGTACAATCTTTACTCGGTAGAACACCGCCACAGGATCATGCTGAAGGCCGAGGTGGAGGAGTCGGAACCGTCCATTGACTCGGTCATCTCGGTCTGGAGAGGCGTGGACTGGCACGAGCGCGAATGCTTCGACATGTTCGGCATCGTCTTTAAGGGCCATCCCGACTTAAGAAGGATACTCCTTCCCGAGGACTGGGAGGGCCATCCCCTGAGGAAGGACTATCCCTTAAAGGGACCCGGCCCTGACATGGAATGGAAAGGCTTTACCGACGTGCTCGACAGGGCAAAGCGTTACAAAGAATTCGACTGGTATCAGAAATAAAATAGCGGAAAAGGAATATGCAGGAACTCGACGACACGGACAAGACCTTTGAGACCAAGGAACTGACTATCAGCCTTGGGCCTCAGCACCCCGCCACGCACGGAGTTCTGAGGCTGGTCCTGCACTTAAACGGAGAGACCGTCGTCAAATGCACCCCCTATGTCGGATACCTTCACCGCGGGGTCGAAAAGCTCGGCGAAAACAGGACCTACTTCGCGGCCCTTCCCCTCAGTGACCGTCTCGATTATATCTCTTCGATGAACAACAACGTCGGCTATGTAAATGCCGTCGAAAAACTCTTCGGCATCGAGGCCCCTGCGAGGGCAAAGTTCATCCGTACTATCGTTGCCGAGATGGGCAGGCTGTCAAGCCATATAATATGGCTCGGAACACACGTCCTTGACATCGGCGCCACCACCCCGTTTCTGCACGCGATGGCGGCGAGGGAGAAGATACTCGACCTCTTCGAGATACTCTGCGGCGCGAGGCTGACGGTAAGTTACCCGAGGGTGGGCGGAGTGCGCAACGATATCTCCCAGCAGTTTCTGGATGAGCTCTATGATTTTGTCCTTGACTTCCCGTCGAAGATGGACGATTATGAGACGCTCGTCACGGAAAACAGGATATGGAAAGACAGGACGGTTGACATCGGCGTCATCTCCAGGGAGGAGGCGATCAACTGGGGCCTTACGGGCGGGACCCTGCGCGGTTCCGGCGTCGATTATGATGTGCGTAAATATGCGCCCTACGATGCCTACGACCAGGTCGAGTTCGATGTGCCGGTCGGGAAAAAAGGCGACTGCTATGACCGTTATCTTGTAAGGGTCGAGGAGATGAGGCAGGCAAACCGGATCATCAAGCAATGCGTCGAGAAGCTTCCGGCAGGCGCGGTGATGGCCGACGCGCCGAAATTCACCCTGCCTCCCAAGGACATGATCCTGAAGGACATGGAGCACCTTATACACCAGTTTATTTTGATCACAAAAGGCCCGTCCGTAGCCGAGGGTGAGGTCTATGTCGGGACCGAGGTGCCCAAGGGCGAGCTCGGGTTCTATTTCGTCAGCGACGGCACCGGAAAACCTTACAGGATGAGGGTCAGGGCCCCGTCTTTCGTGCATGCCTCCGTCATGCCCAGGCTCTGTGAGGGCGGACTTATCGCGGATGTTATCGCCAACATCGGCACGATAGATATCGTGCTCGGCGAATGCGACAGATAATTTGAAAATTTCGGGATGGATATAAAGGATATAATGTTCAGTCAGGCAGCCATAAAAGAGATCGAGGAGATACGGGCCAAGTACCCGACGGCACGGGCGGCGCTGCTTCCGGCGCTTTACGTCGCCCAGCGTGAATTCGGCTGGCTCTCTCCCGAGGCCTACGAGGCTGTGTCCGAAATACTGGGTGTCCCGAAGGCGATTGCGCGCGGGGTCGGCACTTTTTACGCGATGTATAAAAACAGGCCGATGGGAAGGAACGTCGTCCAGCTCTGCACCAATGTGTCCTGCATGATCCTGGGGGCCGAGAGGCTGGTCGATTTCCTCAAGAACAAATACGGGCTCGAGCCCGGCGGGACGACACCTGACAACCGGTTCTCACTTGTGATCATGGAATGCATCGGGGCCTGCGGCACGGCCCCAGCCATGCTCATAAACGATGACTTCTACGAAAACCTGACGGAAAAATATATCGACGAGATCCTGGAGAAATACAGGTAACAACCATGGAAAAGGTGCTTCTTAAAAATATAGAAAACCCGAACTCAGCAGATATCGCGGAGTATATGTCCGTCGGGGGATACCAGAGCCTCGGGAAGGCCCTTGGCAGAAATCCGAAGGACATTATCGACGAGGTCAAAAAGGCCGGACTCAGGGGGCGCGGCGGCGCCGGGTTCCCTGTGGCGATGAAATGGACGTTCGCCTCCGGCGACCCCAAGACCCCGAAGTATCTCCTCTGTAACGCGGACGAGGGGGAGCCCGGAACGTTTAAGGACAGGCCCATCCTGGAGAAGAACCCCCATATGCTGATCGAGGGTATGGCCATTTCCGGCTACGCGCTCGGCGCTGAATATGGGTATATTTATCTGAGGGGGGAATACCCGGCCGCAAAGCATATACTCGAAAAGGCGATAAAACAGGCATACGATAAAGGATTCCTCGGAGACAATATCCTGAGCAAAGGCGTAAAGTTCCACCTGGCGGTCCATCAGGGCGCGGGGGCCTATATCTGCGGAGAGGAAACGGCCCTTATCGAATCCCTTGAGGGAGACAAGGGACAGCCGAGGATCAAGCCGCCTTTCCCTGTAAACGTCGGAGTGTTCGCGAAACCTACGGTCGTAAATAACGTCGAGACTCTTGCCAACCTGCCGTATCTGATCGAGATAGGCGGAGAGACATATTCAAAGATCGGCAGTCCGGACTGCCCCGGCCCGAAGATCTACTGCGTAAGCGGGCATGTGGAGAAGCCCGGGGTCTATGAACTCCCGATGGGTACCAATCTAAAAGACATTATTTATACCCACTGCGGCGGCATCAAGGGCGGCAAAAAATTAAAGGCCGTCATCCCCGGCGGTATATCCACGCCGGTGCTGCCCCCTGACAAGATCGACTGCCAGATGGACTTCGTCAATATGCCCAAACACGGCAGCATGCTCGGCTCAGGGGCGGTCATCGTGATGGACGAGAGCGTCTGTCTGGTGAAGGTCTGCTACCGGGCGCTTAAATTCTTCGAGCATGAATCGTGCGGCAAGTGCACTCCCTGCCGTGAGGGCACGGGCTGGTTGAGGTCCATCCTGGGGAGGATCGAAGCCGGTCAGGGGCAGGAAGGCGATGTTGACCTGCTTTTGTCTGTCGCGGGTAATATGATCGGCAAGACGTTCTGTCCGCTCGGTGACGGGGCCGCGTCCGTTGTGCAGAATTTCATAAAGCATTTCAGGCCTGAGTTCGAGGAGCATATCAGGGCAAAGGCCTGTATGGCACAGGGATAACCATGATAACGGTAAATATTAACGGCAAAGAGATAAAGCTCGAAAAGGCGGTGACGGTGCTTGAGGCGGCGAGGTCCGCGGGTATAAAGATCCCGACCCTCTGCTGGCACGAGCAGCTCGAAAAATATGGAGGCTGCAGGCTCTGTCTTGTCGAGGTCGAAAAGATGCCGAGGCTCCAGACGGCCTGCACGCTGATGGTCACCGACGGCATGGCGGTGAGGACCGAGACGGAGGCGATAGCCGATGTGCGGCGTGGCATACTCGAATTTCTCCTCATTAACCATCCCCTTGACTGCCCGTATTGCGACAAGGCCGGCGAGTGCGAGCTCCAGGACCTGGTTGAAAAATACGGGCCGACGACAGGCCGGTTCAAAGAGAAAAAAAGGCGTGTGACCGAAAATCTTCAGGACCCGGTGATCGTCCGGAATATGGAGCGGTGCGTCATGTGTACGAGGTGCGTCAGGATGTGCGAGGGCGTCCAGGGGGCCTCTGCCATAGGTGTCATCGACAGGGGCGGGCACTCCCATATCGAGCCCTTCTCGGGGAACAGGTATAACTGTGAGTACTGCGGCAATTGCGTCTCGGTATGCCCGGTCGGCGCGATCATGTCGAGGCTCCACAGGCACAGCTACAGGCCTTGGCAGGTCAAAGAGAACATAGAGACGGTATGTCCTTATTGCGCTGTCGGCTGCACGGTTATAGCGCAGGTCAGGGACGACGTGATCAAGAGGGTAGTGCCGAGGATAGGCTCCCCGGTCAATAACGGCATGCTCTGCAGCCGAGGCAGGTTCGGATATGAATTTGTCGGTGACCCTGAAAGACTGACCTCCCCTATGGTAAGAAAAAACGGGGTGCTGGAGGAGACGACCTGGGAAGAGGCGATCGGGCTTGTCGCCAAAAAGCTGGCAGAGATAAAGGACAGAAACGGCGGTGACGCCATCGCCGGCATAGCCTCGCCGCGGTGTACGAACGAGGACAATTATGTCTTCCAGAAATTCATGAGGGCAGTAATCGGGACGAACAACATAGACAGCACGGCGAGAATGGGATACGCCGGAGCTCAGGCGTTCATAGAGAATATCTTCGGTCAGGGGGCGACCGGAAACATCATATCCGGGCTCTCGAATTCCGATACCGTTTTGGTTGCGGGAGGAGACCCCACGACCATAAATCCGATACTGGGCCTCCAGATAAGGGCCTGCTCAAGGAAGGGCGGCAATGTCCTTACGATCGGGCATGTCCGCGGGCTCAGGAATTTCAGCCCTGTGGAGCTGACCCCGGGCGGCGGCCGTGAGACGGCGCTGTTGGAACGTATCGTCTCGGAACTTGTATCCAGAAAAGGACTGCCCGGTTCGAACACTATACTGGAAAGCCGGATCAAAACCGTCGTCGATGCGGCAGGGGCCGGGAAGGCCGATGTTTCCGAAAAAGACTATCCGGATTTCATCGGGAAGCTTACCGCCTCGGGTACGCCCGCGGTCGTTATAGGCAAAGATCTGCTCCAGTCAGCCGGGAGCGGTTATAAGCTTTTCCTTTTATGCGCCATAAACTATCTCATAAACGGAAGGCTATATCTTCTTTCCGACCATGCAAACGAACAGGGGATGCTCGATATGGGCTGCGCCCCGGACCTTCTCCCCGGATACCGGCCTGTCGGTTACGCTGAATTCAGAAAGAGGTATGAAAACGCCTGGAAGACGAAGATATCCGAAAGGCCCGGCCTCAATATCTTTGAGATGATCGAGGCGGCCGGAAAAGGTGATCTGAAGGCGATGTATGTCATGGGTGAAAACACGGTCTTTAACCTGCCGGACGGCGCAAATGTCGAGGCCTCCATGAGGAAGCTTGAGTTCCTCGTAGTCCAGGACCTCTTCCTTACCGAGACAGCCAGGCTCGCGGACGTCGTCCTTCCGGCGCTCGGCTGGGGCGAAAAAGACGGCACTTTCACAAATATGGAACGAAGGATCCAGCGTGTAAGAAAAACCGTCAACAGGGCGGGGATGGAAGACTGGCGCATAATCGCCGAGATCTCGAAGAACATGTCTTTTGGGATGAATTATGCCGGCTCAGAAGCAGTGTTTGAAGAGATCACAAAAATTTCCCCTCTCCACAGGGACCTTACCTACGATGAGATAGCAG
Source organism: Nitrospirota bacterium (assembly GCA_016215155.1). Lineage (GTDB taxonomy): Bacteria > Nitrospirota > Thermodesulfovibrionia > Thermodesulfovibrionales > UBA6898 > PALSA-1316. Next base: position 12,149 of record JACRLQ010000008.1, on the reverse strand, counting down.
CCGGAAACGTCATCTATCCCTATAAGGGCGAGCCGCTCAGGGGGGCTGTCGGCGAGATACCTCTTAATAAGCCTGAGACCGCCTCAGACGGAAAGATCACACTCGGCATCGACAGGGTGCTCTTCCATTCCGGGACGTTGAGCCGGAAGTCTCCCGCCCTTGTGAAGATGTATTCTGAATCCGTCGCCAGGATGGACCCCGGGACTGCCGGGGCCTTGTCCCTCAAAGACGGTGACATGGTAAGGATATCGTCAAAATCACATTCGATCGAACTGCGGCTTTCCGTTGACGGGGAGGTCGAACCATCTGTCGTCCTCGTGCCTAATATCTTTGAAGGCAAAGGGGCGTTAAGCCTTGCCGGAAATATTTTAGACCCTGTTTTAAAGGCGCCCGCCGTCTGCGCGACAGAGGTCACGGTGGAGTCTGTCGGGAAGGTGAGTTCATGAGCGATCTATTTATGCAGGCCCTGACCTTTATCAGGTCTTTTGGAATTTTAGGCGAAATTTTCATAGCCCTGCTTAAGATTGTGGTCGTCTTTTCGGTGACCCTTCTTCACGTGGCCTACGCGACCTACTGGGAGCGGAAGGTCATCGCCCATATGCAGTTCAGACTGGGGCCCCGAGAGGTAGGCCCGTACGGACTTTTCCAGCCCTTTGCGGACGGGATAAAGCTCTTTTTCAAGGAAGACATCATCCCGGCCAACGCGGACAAGCCGATATTCTACCTCTCCCCCGTGATATTTTTTATCTCGGCGCTTACGTCTCTTTCGGTGCTGCCGTTTTTCGACGGGTTTGTAGTCGCCGACATCAATGTCGGAATTTTGTTTCTCCTTGCGATGTCCTCCCTGGGGGCCTACGGCATAGTGATGTCGGGCTGGTCTTCCGGTTCAAAGTACGCGTTCCTGGGCGGCCTCCGCTCGGCGTCCCAGGTCATAAGTTATGAAACACCTATGGGCCTGAGCCTGGTAGGAGTGATGATCATGGCGGGCTCGCTCAATCTTACAGATATCGTAAAGGGCCAGTTCGCCTACCCGACCGGAGCTTACGTGATACCGCAGTTCATCGGGTTTTTTGTCTTCATGGTGGCGATGTTCGCAGAGACGAACAGGCTTCCCTTCGACCTTCCCGAGGCCGAAAGCGAGCTCGTGGCCGGATATTTTACAGAGTACAGCGGCTTCCGGTTCGCGATGTTCTTCCTGGGCGAATACACGGGCATGCTCATAATGTCTTCGATAGGCACGATCTGTTTTCTGGGCGGCTGGACTCTCCCCAAATTCGTAATGGACGCGCTGCCGTTTCTCTACCAGGTGCCGGCGATATTCTGGGTGGTCGTATTCCTGGCGAAGGTCTACGCGTTTATGTTCTTTTATTACTGGATAAGGGCGACCCTGCCCCGGTACAGGTATGACCAGCTGATGGCCATCGGCTGGAAGGTCCTTATCCCGATCGCGCTTTTTAATATCGTCCTTACCGGAACGCTGAAAATAATGGGATGGCTCTAGATGAGTAATTCGATAATCAAATACCTGTTTTTCCCCGAGATCCTAAAGGGCCTCGCGCTTACGTTCCGGACTCTCTTTAAGGCCCCGGTGACGAGGCGTTATCCTATGGTGAAACCCACCGTGGCCGCCGGGTACAGGGGGCTCCACGCCCTCGCCAAGGACGACGAAGGCAGGATGAAATGCGTCGGGTGCGGCCTCTGCGGCGCGTACTGCCCGTCCCAGTGCATCCATATTTACACCGCCGAAGGCGACGACAATAAAAAGATCGTCGAGCGTTATGAGATAGACCTCGTAAGGTGCATATTCTGCGGGTTCTGCGTCGAGGCCTGTCCCTTCGGCGCGATATCCCTCAGCGAGCACTATGAGTATTCGAGTTATAAGAGGGAGGCCTTCTATATGACAAAGGAAAGGCTCCTTGAAAACTGGGACAAATATTTTGCAGGAGAAAAGGGCAGGCAGTATTACAACAAGTTCTGGAGACCGCTTTCCGAGGACTTCAGGGCGCATGAAGACCAGGCCCTCTTCAGCAGGATAAAGCAGAGGGGGAAGGAATGAGCATGCTGCCACAGTTATTTTTCGGCTATTTCGCTTTCGCGATCATAGTCCTTTCGTTGCTTGTGATAACCCGCAAAAACCCGGTCCATAGCGTCATGTGGATGCTCCTTCTGTTTTTCCATATAGCGAGCATGTATCTATTTTTGAACGCGGAGTTCATCGCCGCCATACAGGTGATCGTTTACGCGGGGGCGATCCTCGTGCTGTTCCTTTTCGTCGTCCTGCTGTTGAACTTAAAAGAAGAGCTCGAGTCGGCCCGCTTTGTCGGGTCCTGGCCGGCGGCCGTGCTGATTTCGGGCGGCATATTCGTTGGTCTTGCCGCCTCGATGTTGTCCGTGAGCCTTGGCCCGAAGGGCAATTTCACTGTCGACCTTATACAGCGCGTCACGCATACGAAGGTCCTGGGGCAGATCCTTTACACAGAGTACCTGTTTCCCTTCGAGATCGCGTCTCTTGTCCTTCTGATAGCGGTGGTCGGGGCGATAGTGCTTGCAAAAAAACGGATGAGGAGCCACTGATGGTCCCACTTAACTGGTATCTGATACTAAGCGCGGCGGTGTTTTCGATAGGTGTCTTCGGATTCCTAACCCGGAGAAATATAATCATAATGTTCATGTCCCTCGAACTTATGCTGAACGCGGTCAATATAAGCCTGGTCGCCTTCAGCCACTACCTTCAGGACCTGAGGGGGCACGTGCTGGTGTTTTTCATCATCACCGTGGCGGCGGCCGAGGCGTCGATAGGGCTTGCCATAATCATAGCCCTCTTCAAGAACAAAAATACCGTGCATGTCGATGAAATGAACGAGATGAAGGGATGATAAAAGTTATGCCGCCGCAGTCCGAACCAAACAGCCCGGAAGGAGGGAAGATATGCAGTATTATCTGTTAATACCATTTCTGCCCTTTGCAGCATTCATCATAAATATCCTTTTTGGAAGGAAGATAATTAAAGACAATGCGCACTGGGTCTCGACCCTGGCGGTCGCGGGCTCGTGGATAGTGTCGGTAATGACCCTTATGGACGTCCTTTCGGGCCTGTCGGTAAACCAGAACCTGTACACCTGGATGCTCTCAGGGAATTTCAAGGTGTCGGTGGGTTTCCTTATCGACCAGCTTACGGCGGTGATGCTTATCGTGGTCACCACCTGCAGTACGCTCATCCATATCTATTCGATAGGGTATATGCACGGGGACAAGGGTTATTACCGGTTCTTCTCGTACCTGAGCCTCTTTACCTTCTGCATGCTTATGCTCGTTATGGCCAACAATTTCCTCCAGCTCTACTTCGGGTGGGAAGGCGTGGGTCTCTGCTCCTACTTCCTGATCGGCTACTATTTCGACAAGAAATCGGCGTCCGACGCCGGCAAGAAGGCCTTCATAGTAAACAGGTTCGGCGACTTCGGCTTCGGCATCGGCATATTCATGATATTCATAACGTTCGGCACGACCTATTATGACGAGGTCTTCAGCCAGGCCGCGGGCCACGCGCTTACGAGGGTGAATTTCCTGGGGTTCGACGTTCACCTTATGACGCTCATAGCGCTCCTTCTTTTTTGCGGCTCTATCGGTAAGTCCGCCCAGATGCCGCTTCATGTCTGGCTCCCCGACGCGATGGAGGGGCCGACACCGGTCAGCGCGCTCATACACGCCGCAACCATGGTCACGGCGGGTGTCTTCCTTGTGGCCCGCTGTAACCCGATCTTCAGCCTCTCCGAAACAGCGCTGATTGTGGTCGCGATGACCGGGGCCATCACCTCGCTTTTTGCGGCCACCATAGGCCTTGTCCAAAACGACTTAAAACGCATAATCGCCTATTCGACGGTGAGTCAGTTGGGGTATATGTTCCTTGCCTGCGGCGTGGGCGCATATACCGCCGGGGTCTTCCATCTTTATACACACGCCTTTTTTAAGGCCCTTCTGTTCCTCTGCGCGGGAAGCGTGATGCATGCCATGGGCGGAGAGCTCAATATCCAGAAGATGGGCAGCTTAAAGAAGTTCATGCCGATCACCTACTGGACGATGCTCCTGGCCTCCCTGAGCATTGCCGGTGTGCCTGGCCTCGCCGGGTTTTTCAGCAAGGACGAGATCCTCTGGCTGGCCTACTCGGGCGCGAGCCCTGTCGGAAAGATCGTATGGGCGATGGGGACGCTGGTGGCGTTTCTGACCGCTTTTTATTCCTTCCGGCTGATATTTCTGACCTTCCACGGCAGATTCAGGGGGACCCACGAACAGGAGCATCACCTCCACGAATCCCCTAAAACAATGACAGTGCCGCTCATGATCCTTTGCGTCGGCGCGGTCGCCTCCGGTTGGGTCGGCATTCCCCATCTGGTAGGAGGCGGGGCCCACTTTACCGAGTTCATGAAGCCTGTACTCGGGCACGCCGAAGGGCACGGGACGCATGCCGAGGAGTGGATGGTCATGGCGATATCTGTTGCGGTCGGGTTCTCCGGGATAGGGCTTGCGTATTTTATGTATGTACTGAGGCCGGAACTTCCCGGCATAGTCACCCAGAGGTTCCTGGCCGTTCATAAGGTGCTTTTCAATAAATACTATATCGACGAACTATACAGTTTTCTGATAATAAGGCCGACGATATGGGTCGCTAAAAATGTGCTGATAGGCGTCACCGACGCAAGAGTGATAGAGGCGATAGTAAACGGAGTGCCTTCAGCCATAGGCGGGTTCAGCAGGCAGTTAAGGAAGATGCAGACCGGCCTGCTCCATAATTACGCCACGATCACCGCCATGGGCATATTCATCATAGCGGCGGTCATGCTGCTGAGGAACTGGTAAATGGAACAGACTATGGTAAATCAAGCCGGTTTCCCGATCTTAAGCTGTCTTATCTTTCTGCCGCTTTTGGGTGTGGCCGCCCTTCTTCTTGTAAGGAGGACGAACGAGAGCCTGATCCGAATGGTCGCCCTTATTACGAGCATCGCCGGATTTTTGTTGTCCCTGCCGCTTTTTACTAGTTTCGACAAGACCACCTATGCGATGCAGTTTGTCGAAAAACAGGCCTGGATACCGGCCTGGAACATAAATTATCACCTTGGGTTAGACGGCATCAGCATAATGTTCGTGCTCCTTACTACACTGGTCACCATATTGTGCGTCCTGATCTCATGGAACTCCGTAAAGATGAAGACGAAGGAGTTTTATATATCGATCCTGGTCGTCGAGTCCGCGATAATAGGGGTCTTCTGTTCACTCGACTTCTTCCTCTTTTATATATTCTGGGAGGCGATGCTGATCCCGATGTACCTGCTCATCGGTGTTTGGGGAGGGCCGAACAGGGTCTATGCGGCGGTCAAGTTCTTCCTCTATACACTCGTTGGCAGCGTGCTTATGCTTGTCGGCATTATCGTGCTTTATCTTTACTCCGGCAGGAACTTCAACATCGTCGAGCTAGCCTCGAAGGTCTATCCCTATGACATGCAGATCTGGCTTTTCTGGGCCTTCTTCGCGGCCTTTGCCGTGAAGGTCCCGATGTTCCCTGTCCATACCTGGCTGCCAGACGCCCATACAGAGGCCCCGACGGCAGGCAGCGTCATCCTTGCGGCTGTGCTCATAAAGATGGGGGCCTATGGCTTCCTGAGGTTCTCCCTGCCGATACTCCCCGACGCGTCGAGGGCGATGACGCCCGTGATGATGACTCTTTCGGTCATCGCGATAATCTACGGAGGCATCATCTGCCTTGCCCAGACCGACCTTAAAAGGCTTATAGCTTATAGCTCGGTCAGCCATATGGGGTTTGTGACCCTCGGCATATTCGCGTTAAACACGCAGGGTATGGAAGGCGGTATACTCCAGATGTTAAACCACGGCATAGTGACCGGCGGGCTCTTCTTAGGCGTCGGCGCCATCTATGACCGGACCCATACGCGCCAGATATCCGACTACGGCGGGGTGGCCTCGGTGATGCCTGTCTACGCCGCGATATTCATAGTCTTCACCTTTGCCTCGATAGGTCTTCCGGCGACGAACGGCTTCGTCGGGGAGTTCCTTATCCTCCTTGGCGGGTTCAAGGCAAGCCAGCTGGCGGGTGTGCTTTCCGCAAGCGGCATAATCATAGGCGCGGGGTATATGCTCTGGCTCTACCAGAGGGTCTTTTTTATGGAGACAGGCCAGAAGGTGGCCGGGCTGAAGGACGTTGACTTCAGGGAAATGGCCGCGCTTATTCCGATGGTCGTCCTTATCTTCTGGATAGGCATCTATCCGGAGGCGGTGATGGGTTTCATGCACGAGTCGGTCCGCCATCTGCTTGAGCGCGTCAATGACGGCAGCGCAAACGGGACGAGTCTTACAAAAAATGTGATGGAGATTATGAAATGACCGGAGGACGCAGATGCCGTTTCTAATGCCTGACCTTGGACCAGTGATGCCTGAGCTCGTCATGACCGTTTTGGCCCTTTTTATACTCATGGCTGATCTCGTCATCAAAAGGAAAGAGACCGTGGCGCTTTTAAGCATCGCGGGCACGGCCGGCGTAGTTATGTTATTGCCAGGGGCGCTCGGTACGACCTTTAACGGCATGGTCCTGTCCGACGGCTACAGCATGTTTTTTAAGTTTATATTCCTTCTGAACGTCATCCTTACGGTCCTGATATCGATAAAGTATCTTTCGATAGAGAGGGTGAATTTCGGGGAATACTACGCGCTCATCCTCTTTTCGACGATAGGCATGATGCTTATGGCGTCGGCCGGGGACCTTATAGTGCTCTATCTGGGACTCGAACTGATGGCCTTAAGCACATATGTTTTGGCCGGGTTCATCCGGTACGACATCAGGTCCAACGAGGCCTCGCTTAAGTACTTCCTGCTTGGCGCGTTCGCCTCGGGGTTTCTCCTTTACGGGATCTCGCTGATATACGGCCTCACGGGTACGACCGATATCAGGATGATCGCCGGTTACCTGGGCCGTGGAGGCTTCTCCGGCAACCCGATGCTCATCATCTCGATGGTATTTTTCGCCGTCGCGTTTTCCTTTAAGATTGCGGCTGTGCCGTTTCATATGTGGGCGCCCGACGCCTATGAAGGCGCGCCTACATCCGTGACCGCGTTTATGTCGGTCGGCCCCAAGGCGGCAGGGTTCGCGGTGCTGGGGAGGGTATTTCTGACCGCCTTCGGCTCGATGCAGGCCGATTGGTCCATTATCCTGATACCTATAGCGATACTCACGATGGGTGTCGGAAACATAGTCGCGCTCTCACAGACTAACATAAAAAGGATGCTGGCCTATTCGTCCATAGCCCACGCGGGATACGCACTCCTTGGTATCATCGCCGGCACGCAGGACGGCGTCGCGAGCGTCATGCTCTACATGCTCGTATACGCCTTCATGAATATCGGCGCCTTCGGTGTCATAATCATGCTCAGGTCCGAAAACTTCAAGGGCGACAACATCTCCGACTTCGAGGGTCTCGCGAAGAACCATCCGCTTGCGGCCGCCCTTATGCTCATATTCATGTTCTCGCTCACCGGGATACCTCCGACGGCCGGCTTCATGGGCAAGTTCTATCTCTTTATGTCGGCGATCAACGCCGGCTATCTGGGGGTCGTAATCATAGCCGTAATATTTTCCGCCATATCCGCCTATTTCTACTTAAGGATCGTGATGCTTATGTATATGAAGGAGCCTAAGGGCGAGATAGTCCTTTCCACCTCCCCGGCGCTCGGGCTCGCGCTTGCGATCACGCTTATATTCGTCCTCTTCATAGGCGTCGCCCCATCGATTTTCCTCGACCTCGCAAAGGCAGCCGCAGCGACGTTTTAGCCGTTCTTAAAAAAGTGCGGAAGCCTAGCAGGCTGTTCAAAAACTCTCATTTTGTTAGTTAGAGTCGTCATACTCGCGAAGCCAACAGTAGGTGCTTTAAGCAGCGGTATCCAAACGCCTTAAAAACAATGGATTCCCGTCAGGTGCTTTAAGCAGCGGTATCCAAACGCCTTAAAAACAATGGATTCCCGTCTGCACGGGAATGACGGAAAACCATCTGAAAACACTTGTTTTACAGTTCTAGGTTTATTGACTTCCTAGCTTCCCGACTTCCTAACTTGTTTCTTTGGCTTCCTAATCTCCAGGCTTGTTTACTTTATCAATATATTGTATCCTTATTGTAAGGAGGTAAGGAATAATGCTTGCGAAGAAAACATCCAAAAACCAGCTCACGCTGCCGAAAGAGATCGTCAAGTCCTTCCCTGACACTGATTATTTCGACGTGACGGTGAAGGACAAAAAGATTATCCTCATGCCGGTCATGATAACCCCTGCCTCTGTGACGCTTGAGGAGATACGGGACAAGATGGAGAGGCTCGGCGTCACGGAAGGCGATGTCACTGAGGCGCTGACATGGGCAAGAAAGAAAACCCGGCGCTGAAAGTCGTTCTCGATACCAACATCCTGATTTCGGCCCTGCTTTTCCGTGGGGAGTTGTCCCGGGTAGTTGATCTATGGAAAAAAGGCAGGATAGTCCCGGTCATCTCGAAAGAGACCTTTCAGGAATTTAAGGCGGTCCTTCATTATCCGAAGTTCAGACTGTCCAGGGCCGAGATAAAAACAATTATCGAAGATGAGGTCCTGCCCTTTTTCGAGGTTGCCGAGACGGCTGATAAAGTTAAGGGTATATGCACGGACCCTGACGACGATAAGTTTATAGCATGTGCAGTTGCCGCATCAGCGGATTTTATTGTGACCGGGGACAGCGCGTTGTGTGATGTCGGGAAATACAGATCGGTCAGGATTATAAAGGCGGTTGATCTATTGAAGATGATGGATTAAAGTTTCTGGATGAGCAACGATGCCGGCCGCATGGTACAGACTGTATGGGATGGAATGCCGATTCATTACCCTGGGGTTGAAGCGGATGCATTTATCGTCATGCCCAACCATGTCCATGGGATTATCGGTATCGTAGGGGCAACCCCCCGTGGTCACCCTGGTTCGTGTGTAGGCGGTGATAATGGTTCCAAAGGGCAGGCACAGGGGCCAGCCCCTACATTTTCATTTTTTTTCACTTTTTCATTGCCTTTCCGGCCTGTTTTACGTATGATAATTCAGTCCTGCCGGACCGGGGCTGGATGCGCGGATCAGGACTGTAGATAGAGGGATCTACGGCAGAAAAAATAGGAGGGGGATAATACCTTCTTGAAGTCAAAAAGTCCAAAAATCAAGTTCAAACAAGCTGTTGAAAAACTCTTGTTTTTGTCACGAAGTTTCCTATTGACAGGTTTAATACATATCAGGTGCTTTAAGCAGCGGGTATCCAAACTCCTTAAAAACAATGGATTCCCGTCTGCACGGGAATGACGGAAAAACATCTGAAAACACTTTTTCAGCAGCCCGCAAAGACCTGCGCCGTGCGCGGTTTATATTTACAACGACAAAGATCAGAAAGTTGTTAAAAAGGAGACTGGTATGGCAACAGCGGCAGTCGCAATAAAGGAGATTTTTGCAGCCTTGCCTCATATCAAGAAGACCGGGGCAAACCACCTCTGGTTCGATTTCGACAAAGAGGCCGATGTCCTGTATGTCAGCATGGAACGGCCGCAGAACGCGACCGATACCGACATCCTCGAAGACGGCGTCTTTCTGAGGCTTCGCGGGAAAAAGGTAGTCGGCATGACAATAACGAATATCAGCAGGCGGTTTAAGAAATAAGACAATGTAAGACACAAAAAGTGCGGAAGCCAGGAAGGTCGGAAGTAAAAACAGTCGGGAGAACGCAGGCGAAATAATAGCTGAGACGATAAGTAAGGCCGAAGCTGGGAAGTTGGAAGCGAAAAAGTGGGGAGGGGCAATCAGGCATGGCACGACATCATGATCTTATTGTTTTTCAGAAAGCGGATGAGCTTGCCTTCAAAATATATAAAATAACCGTGCTTTTCCCTAAGTCAGAGCAGTTTGGACTGACTTCTCAATTGAGAAGGGCCGCCTTGTCGGTCCCGACGAACATTGTAGAAGGCTATGCGAGAAAGAGTAAAAAAGAACTGGCACAGTTCATCAACATCGCCCTTGGCTCCCTTGCCGAGACAGAATACCTCCTGAACTTTTCTAAACGCCTGGATTACATCAAAACCGATAGTACAGAGGTCGAGGCCCTCGTCGCCGAAGTCGGCAGACTTCTCTGGAGCTTTTACCGAACCATAATATAGCGAAAAAAGTGCGGAAGCGAAACATAGCCGGGAAGATAGGAAGTCGTGAGCGCGGGAGCGAAACATAGTGCGGAAGTCTGTAGCTTGGAAGCGCGGAAACGAAAAAGCTGGGAAGTCTGAAGTTCTGAAGCGCGAAAACGAAAATAGTGCGGAAAACTGGAAGTCGTAAGCGCGGAAGCGAAACATAGCCAGGTTCGTTAGTTTTTTCTTCTTTGCCTTCCTAATTTCCTGGCTTAAGCACATGTTTGCTTTTCGACTTCCGAGCTTCCTGACTTCCTGGCTTATTTACTTTTTGACTTTTGACCTTACGCCTTCCTGGCTTCCTAACTTATGCACTTGTTTGCTTTACGCCTTCCGAGCTTCATAACTTCCCAGCTTCCGCGCTGTTTTACATTTTTTTATTGCCTTTCCTTCACGTTTTACGTATGATAATGCAGTCCTGCGGGATCTACGCGGGGAGCGGCGGATTAGAAGTGTCTTTAGCGGGATTCAGGGTAATTACGCAGGCAGATAAACTTTATCAGGAGGGCCGTAACGTGGGCTTCATGCGCGGTGGTCGTGAATTCGGGGTAGCTGATGTTCCGTTACCATTCACTTTTAACATTTCACCTTTCACCGGTTTCATCAAACTTTTATCCTCGCCCTTACTGTTCATTTTTCACGGTTCACTTTTCACCGGTTTTATTAGGCTTCTGTACTCTCCGTCACCATTTACTATTCACTTTTTACCATTCACGATTAGGCTGGAGGGGGATAATACCTTCTTGAAGTAAAAAGATTCAAAAATAAAGATCAAAGCCCTGTCCCTGCGTGGTTTATGCAGAGATCGAATAGAAAGGAGGGTTTGCCGTGAAGGGAAGAATAGCGCCCAAAAGGGAATGATGTCTCGTTAAGAAAAGAAGGCCGATGAATAGGTTCATCAGCGTGAGCAGTGTATATCAACATCGATGAGCAAGAGCGCAAAAACAAACAAGGAGATAAACATGAAAAAGATTCTCTTTTTAAGTCTCATTATAGGTTCTCTTTTTTTTTGCTATGCCAGCACAGCAAGTGCTGACAATTGTTGGAGCATAAAGGTTGGATGGAATTCTGGTACTCAACACTGTGATGACACGTCGTTTCAATCGTGTCTATACGTCTATAAGGTCTATTTCAATTACAATGGGAACTGGACTGGCTTAACCGACGGCTGGCACTTTTATAGTGATAAGACTATCGTGTCAGACCAGAGATGGGCGA
>JACRLQ010000008.1:0-616 GCA_016215155.1 Nitrospirota bacterium | reverse complement strand
GTGGTAGCGGTATTCAGTATTGCTATCCTAATAAGCTCGGAGAAATGTGGACTTCGTCATTAACACAAATGTATGCTGGACACCGCATCTATGTTAGTATGAACCGGCTTGTCAAGGCATCATACAATTCTGAAATACTAGACTTTGAATTCAATATCGATTCATATCCATACTATGGGGTCTACCAGGGTATCAATTGGACAGCGAATAGTCGAAGCGTTACGCCATATGATACTGGCGCAGCACTTCTCGAATACGTGGGAACCTGTCCATCTGCCTATTGCTCATCTAATTCGGATTGTGAACGGGGGACGTGTTCGCTTTCTAACCACGTGTGTATAGACCAATAGGGCAATATGCGTGAACCTAGCTTGGGAAGTTTAGGGACATTTTGAAACAAGGGGCAAGGAACGGCGAAAATTAATTATCGCAGTTCCTTGCCCCTCATGGCATCTGCTATATACCCAAGGACATTGGGGGGTCATTGGGTCACCCATTAAAGGCCACCCTGTCAAGAGCAAATAATAATCCGTAGCGCAAAAGGATAGTTTTTTTGCGCTACCATATTCTTCGGTTGCCGATCTCCGCCACACCTTGAATGGCATCAGTGGGGTCA